>JBLFWP010000017.1:0-51193 GCA_047611225.1 Halioglobus sp. | reverse complement strand
CCCTGTCGCACTTCCAATGGCTTGCCAGTAATCGGCTTGTCTGGAAACACCCGGATCCAAATCTTTCCGCCACGCTTGATGTGACGTGTCATGGCGCGACGTGCAGCCTCGATCTGGCGTGCAGTCAAACGTCCTCGGCCTGTAGCTTTCAGACCGAATTCACCGAAACTCACCTTACTTCCCCTGTGAGCCAGGCCCCGATTACGACCCTTGTGGGCCTTACGGAATTTTGTACGCTTTGGTTGAAGCATCTGCGTAACCCTTAATTAGTTGCTGTCTTCTTGGTGCCGTCACCCTGGCCTTCATCGCCAATGACTTCACCCTTGAAAATCCATACCTTGACACCCAAGATGCCGTAGGTAGTTGCCGCCTCATATGTGGCGTAATCGATGTCTGCCCGCAGGGTATGCAAAGGTACACGACCTTCTCGATACCACTCTGAGCGAGCAATTTCCGCTCCACCTAAACGACCACCAATTTGAACCTTGATACCTTCGGCGCCCTGACGCATTGCATTCTGCACAACGCGCTTCATTGCACGGCGAAACATGACACGACGCTCTAACTGCTGCGCGACGTTCTGCGCTACTAGTTTGGCATCCAGATCCGGCTTACGAATCTCTTCAATATTAATATGGACCGGGACACCCATTCTTTGAGTAAGGTCTTTGCGCAGCTTATCTACGTCCTCACCCTTCTTGCCGATTACGATGCCAGGCCTAGCGGTGTGAATGGTAATCCGCGCAGTCTGCGCCGGACGCTCAATCACAATGCGGCTTACAGAGGCGTGATCCAATATCTTCTCGATATACGCCCTTGCTTCCAGATCATCAATCAACTGCTTGGCATAGTTTTTACGGTCGGCATACCAGATCGAAGTGTGATCTTTAACAATGCCTAAACGTATACCGGTTGGATGTACTTTCTGACCCATGTGGTCTTCTCCTAAACTTAGCTTTCGCCGTCAGCTACTTTTATGGTGATGTGGCAGCTGCGCTTCAAAATACGATCAGCACGACCTTTTGCCCGAGGACTCAAACGCTTCATAGTTCTACCCTCATCGACAAAGATGGTGGAAACCTTCAGCTCGTCAACATCTGCGCCTTCATTGTTTTCTGCGTTTGCTATAGCAGAATCAAGCAGCTTCTTCACGAGATGTGCGGCTTTCTTGGAACTGAACTCCAGCACACTTAGCGCTTCCTCTACAGACAGTCCGCGTACCTGGTCAGCAACCAGTCGAACCTTCTGGGCAGAGATCTGCGCGCCTTTTAATTTTGCTGCAACTTCCATTATCTAATCCTCGAAAAAGTAAGCGCTTAGCGCTTAACTTTCTTGTCAACGATATGGCCACGGAATGTACGCGTAAGAGCGAACTCTCCCAACTTGTGGCCAACCATGTCCTCATTAACCAGAACAGGAATATGCTGACGACCGTTATGGACCGCTATAGTCAAACCAACCATATCCGGTGCGACCATAGAGCGACGCGACCAAGTTTTGATCGGACGACGATCGTTGCTTTCAATTGCGGCTTCTACTTTCTTCATCAAGTGAAGATCAATAAAAGGACCTTTTTTCAGTGAGCGCGGCACAATGGCTTTCCTCTAAATCTCGTTATTTAACGAACGTGTCTATTTCTTACCACGACGGCGTACGATCAAATTATCAGTACGCTTATTCTTTCTAGTCTTGTAACCCTTTGTAGGCGTGCCCCAAGGGCTAACCGGATGACGACCACCAGAAGTACGGCCTTCACCACCACCATGTGGGTGATCTACAGGGTTCATAGCAACACCACGTACCGTTGGCCTAACACCACGCCAGCGAGCGGCTCCAGCCTTACCTAACTTTCGAAGGCTATGCTCAGAGTTGGAAACTTCACCCAGAGTCGCACGACAGTCAGCAAGTACTTTGCGCATTTCGCCAGAGCGAAGACGCAGGGTCGCGTATTGACCTTCACGTGCAACCAATTGGACCGATGTTCCAGCAGAACGCGCAATTTGCGCACCCTTACCAGGCTTCAGCTCTATACAGTGCACAACAGAACCAACCGGCACGTTACGCAGTGGCAAGCAGTTGCCTGGCTTAATTGGAGCAGCAGAACCAGATTGCAGCTCGTCCCCAGCCTTTACGCCGCGAGGTGCGATGATGTACTTACGCTCCCCATCTGCAAACAGCAGCAAAGCGATGTGAGCTGTGCGATTTGGGTCATATTCCAAACGCTCAACTTTGGCCGGAATGCCATCTTTGTTGCGTTTAAAATCAATAATTCGATAGTGCTGCTTATGACCACCGCCAATATGACGAGTAGTGATACGACCTTTGTTGTTACGACCACCGTTACGTGACTGCGCTTCAAGAAGGGGCGCGTATGGCGCACCTTTGTGCAGATCGTCACCCGTCACTCGGACGACGTGACGACGACCGGGGGAAGTGGGCTTACTCTTTAAAATTGCCATCTAGATACTGCTCCTTACTCGGCCGTAGCAAAGTCAATATCTTGACCCTGCTCTAGACGCACATACGCTTTTTTCCAGGTAGGCTTAGTGCTGGAGCCGTACCTGGTGCGCTTCACTTTGCCTTTAACTTTCAAAGTGTTCACGTTGCTAACTTTTACTTTAAACAGCTGCTCTACGGATTTTTTTATCTCCGACTTAGTTGCATCAACTGCAACCTTGAACACGTACTGATTATTCAGGTCGGCAGCTATAGCTGCCTTCTCTGAGATGTGCGGACCTACCAGCACTTGAAATATGCGCTCCTGGTTCATGCCAACATCTCCTCAAACTTTTTAATAGCATCCACGGTGACCATCACTTTTTCGTGACCAATCAAACTAACCGGATCAATGCCATCTACATCGCGTACGTCGACTTTGTGCAAATTACGCGCCGCAAGGTACAGGTTTTCACCTACTTCTGAGGAGACAATCAAAACATTATCAACCCCGTACTCGCCAAGCCGCTGAGCCAGCAATTTAGTCTTTGGAGCATCTATTTCCATGCTCTCAACAACTACCAGGCGGTCCTGGCGGGCCAGTTCCGACATGATGGAACGCATAGCAGCGCGGTACATCTTGCGGTTTACCTTCTGCGAATGGTCTTGAGGCTTAGCAGCAAACGTCACACCACCTGAACGCCAGATCGGAGAACGAATGGTTCCAGCTCGAGCGCGACCAGTTCCTTTTTGACGCCAGGGCTTCTTACCACCGCCACTTACGTCAGCTCTATTTTTCTGAGCCCGGGTTCCCTGCCGTGCACCTGCCATATAGGCAGTTACGACCTGGTGAACCAGCTCCTCATTGTATTCACGTGCAAAGGCTTCATCGGAAACAGATACAGTTCCTGTTTCGGTGCTACCTGGCTTCAATACATTTAATTCCATGTCAGAGACCCCCTAAGCTAAGCCTTGACCGCGGGACGCACGATAACGTCTCCGCCGGGCGCACCAGGTACAGCACCCTTGATGAGCAGTAAATTACGATCAGCATCTACACGGACAATCTCCAGTCCCTGAGTGGTGACATTTGCCGAGCCCATATGGCCGGCCATTTTCTTACCCTTCCATACCCGTCCAGGCGTTTGACACTGGCCAATAGAACCAGGAGCACGGTGAGAAAGTGAGTTGCCGTGGGTGGCGTCCTGCATCTGGAAGTTCCAGCGCTTAACACCGCCCTGAAAGCCCTTACCTTTGGACTTGCCAGCTACATCTACTTTCTGGCCAACCTCAAAGCGCTCAACAGTCAGTTCGGAACCGACCTCTGGAGCTTCATCAGCATCTTCCAAACGGAATTCCCACAGACCAGTACCAGCTTCAACACCAGCCTTCGTAAACTGACCTGCTTGTGATTTGCTTACTCGCGAGGCCTTTCGGCTTCCCGCTGTAACCTGAATCGCCCGATAGCCATCGCTCTCGAGCTCTTTGATTTGAGTAACGCGGTTTGGAGATACCTCCACTACGGTTACTGGAATTGATGCGCCGTCTTCGGTAAAAACGCGAGTCATACCGGACTTGCGGCCGACTAATCCAATAGTCATTTTTCTAACCTCTCAGTGTACGGGGCTGAACCCTCTATGGCCGCCCCAACATCTCATTGGGGCGTTACACACCCACGGCTCACGCCGTGAGCTTGTCTAAGTTACTGCTAGCAGTTAACCAAGACTAATCTGAACTTCCACACCTGCTGCCAGGTCTAGCTTCATCAACGCGTCCACTGTCTTCTCAGTGGGCTCCACGATATCCAACAAGCGCTTGTGGGTACGAATCTCGTACTGGTCACGGGCGTCTTTGTTCACGTGCGGTGAAACCAGCACGGTGAACTTTTCCTTTCGGGTTGGTAGCGGGATGGGACCCTTAACTTGCGCGCCAGTGCGGCGAGCTGTCTCAACGATCTCCTGCGTAGATGAATCTATCAGGCGATGGTCGAAAGCTTTCAGGCGTATTCGAATGCGTTGATTCTGCACCAGATTTTACTCCAAACATTAAAAAACCAGAGATCCGCAAGGGGACCCCCTGAAAAAGGAACGCGAATATTAATGATCAGCTGCTGCCCTGTCAAGGCGGGTGTTGAATATAATTGAATGATATTGCAGGCACCCTTTTATCACTCAAATCTATCGACCCCTTAGTAGCAATCAAAAAAATGTATACCACACCCGAAATGGTCCGTAATTAGCGCCTCTGGGGGTAATAAGCGGGCTAAACAGGCCATTAGGGCGTTCTCGACATTACTGCGGCCCAAATGTCCTATATAGACCACCCTTGACCCAGGTCGAGCCAGCTCCGACTATAGTGCTACGAATGTTATCGAGGCAGGGAGAATTATATGGATCAGGACGAGCAAACTCACTCCGTTTTACTCGGATATCTCCTCTGGATTTTTGGTTTTATCGGCGCGCACCGCTTTTATTATGGAAAATCGATTACGGGAGTGATCTGGTTCTTCACTCTAGGCCTATTCTTTATCGGCTGGATTATCGACCTATTCCTCATACCCTCAATGGAACGTCAGGCGGAGCGGCGCTTTGTTTCAGGCCCTGTTGACTACAACCTGACCTGGATCTTACTCACCTTCCTTGGAGTTTTTGGTATTCATCGCTTCTATATGGGAAAGATATTCACGGGAATTCTGTATCTCTTCACTGGAGGGTTCTTCCTCGTCGGAGTCCTATATGACTTTCTCACACTGAATGAGCAACTGTCGGACATAAACTCAGACTACTAATGAATCAGAGCGCGCCGCTCTTAAAAATCCATAAAAAAACCCGACTCAAGGCCGGGTTTTTTTATTCAGCACAGTACAAGCCTACTCGATGATCTTAGCTACCACTCCGGCGCCAACAGTACGGCCACCTTCACGAATCGCAAAACGCAGACCTTCTTCCATCGCTATCGGTGCAATCAACGTCGTTACCATCTGAACGTTATCACCCGGCATTACCATCTCAACGCCTTCAGGCAGCTCACAAGCACCTGTCACGTCAGTGGTACGGAAGTAAAACTGAGGACGGTAGCCCTTAAAGAATGGCGTGTGACGACCACCCTCTTCCTTCGACAGGATGTATACCTCTGCTTCAAACGTAGTGTGCGGGTTTACACTGCCTGGCTTCGCCAGTACCTGACCACGCTCAACTTCCTCACGCTTGGTACCACGCAGAAGAACACCAACGTTCTCGCCTGCACGGCCTTCGTCAAGCAGCTTGCGGAACATCTCAACACCGGTACACGTCGTTGTCATAGTGTCCTTGATGCCGATGATTTCAATCTCTTCACCAACCTTAACAATGCCACGCTCAACACGGCCAGTAACAACCGTTCCGCGGCCAGAGATAGAGAATACGTCCTCAACCGGCATCAAAAAGGGCTGATCAATCGCACGCTCAGGCTGTGGAATGTAGGAATCCAGAGTCTCAACCAGTAGCTTTACAGCAGTTGTACCCAGCTCGTTCTCGTCTCTGCCTTCCAGCGCCATCAGGGCAGAGCCACAGATGATGGGTGTATCGTCACCCGGGAATTCGTACTGGTCCAGCAGCTCACGCAGCTCCATTTCAACCAGCTCTTTCATCTCTTCGTATTCTTCTGAGTCTGCACCGCCGCAATCTTCAGCCAGCAGGTCAGCTTTGTTCAGGAACACAACGATATAAGGAACGCCAACCTGACGCGACAGCAGGATGTGCTCTCGGGTCTGGGGCATAGGGCCGTCTGTGGCGCCACACACCAGGATCGCGCCATCCATCTGGGCCGCTCCGGTGATCATGTTCTTTACGTAATCCGCGTGTCCGGGACAATCCACATGCGCGTAGTGCCGCCCAGGAGTTTCGTATTCCACGTGAGAGGTCGCAATCGTGATGCCGCGCTCTCTCTCTTCCGGTGCGTTATCGATGCCGTCAAAGGCAACCATCTCACCGCCCCATACTTCGGCGCATACCCGTGTTAGGGCCGCCGTCAGCGTCGTTTTACCATGGTCAACGTGACCGATGGTGCCTACGTTGACGTGGGGTTTGGTACGTTCAAATGTTTCTTTTGACACTTTTATCCACCTCTGTGAGTAAAGTTTAGTTAGTTGTTTTTGGAAATAATTGCATCAGCAACATTTTTGGGTGCTTCTGAATATTTTGAGAATTCCATTGTGTAGGTGGCACGCCCTTGGGTAGCCGAACGCAAGTCAGTCGCATAACCAAACATTTCGGCCAGAGGGACTTCTGCATCGATCACTTTACCCATAGGGTTTTCAGTCATGCCACCGATCAAACCACGGCGCCTATTGAGATCGCCTACCACATCTCCCATGTTCACTTCTGGCGTTACCACTTCTACTTGCATCATAGGTTCTAGTAGTACTGCCCCACCTTCCTGAGAGAGTCTCTTGGTAGCCAGACTGCCGGCTATCTTAAACGCCATCTCATTAGAGTCCACATCATGGAATGATCCATCATAAAGAGTTGCCTTCAGACCCAGCAGCGGATACCCAGCCAGAACACCATTCTGCATTTGCTCTTCGATACCCTTCTGAACCGCGGGAATGTACTCTCGGGGAACCGTACCTCCCACAATCTCATTTACAAACTCGAGACCCTCTGCGTTCTGGTCTTCGGCAGGTTCAAATCTGATCCACACATGGCCATATTGCCCGCGGCCACCTGACTGACGAACAAACTTCCCTTCAATTTCGGAGCTATTGCGTATCGCTTCCCGATAGGCGACCTGAGGCTTGCCGATGTTTGCCTCTACACTGAATTCGCGGCGCATTCTGTCGACAATAATATCGAGGTGCAGCTCACCCATTCCGGAAATAATGGTTTGGCCGGTTTCTTCGTCAGTTTTCACCCGAAAAGAAGGATCTTCCTGGGCCAACTTACCCAATGCAACGCCCATTTTTTCTTGGTCAGGCTGGGATCTCGGCTCAACGGCAACTGAAATAACCGGCTCCGGAAATTCCATGCGCTCCAACACAATCGGCTGGTCCTGATCACACAATGTGTCACCCGTTGTAACGTCTTTCAGGCCTACTGCCGCGGCAATATCGCCTGCCAGTACTTCCCTAATTTCTTCGCGGCTGTTGGAGTGCATTTGCACCATCCGGCCAACCCGCTCCTTCTTTTCCTTCACAGAATTGAAGACACCGGTGCCACTTTCCAGCCGGCCGGAGTAAACCCTGAAAAAAGTTAACGTTCCGACAAAAGGGTCTGTGGCTATTTTGAAGGCCAAGGCAGCGAACGGAGCATTGTCATCGGCTTCGCGCGTAGCCGGTGTGCTATCTCTATCTAACAGTGTTCCTTCAATCGCTTTTACTTCTGTCGGAGACGGCATGTAGTCAATCACCGCGTCCAACATAGCTTGAACACCTTTGTTCTTGAACGCAGAACCGCCAATAACAGGGACAATTTCACCCGCCAGCGTGCGGCTTCGAATTCCACCTTTGATTTCTTCCTCAGTTAATTCCCCGCCGTCGAGATACTTCTCCATGAGCTCATCATTCGCCTCAGCGGCGGCTTCTATCATGAACTCACGCATCTCTTTCACGCGCTCAACCAAGTCTGCAGGCACCTCTGCATATTCGAAGGTGGCGCCCATATCATCCTCACTCCAGAGAATGGCTTTGTTCTTGACCAGGTCGACAACGCCTTTGAAGTTTTCTTCAGCGCCAATGGTCATTTGCAAGGGAACAGCATTCGCGCCAAGCCGCTCGCCCAGTTGCTCAACCACACTCATGAAGTCGGCGCCGGCACGGTCCATCTTATTGACGAACACCAAGCGAGGGACTTCATATTTATTCGCCTGCCTCCAGACAGTCTCTGTCTGAGGCTGCACACCTGAGGACCCGCATAGAACAACAACTGCGCCATCGAGCACACGCAATGACCGCTCCACTTCAATAGTGAAGTCGACGTGTCCGGGAGTATCAATGATATTAATGCGATGCTGTTCAAACTGGGAATTCATACCCTGCCAGAAGCAGGTGGTGGCAGCAGAGGTGATAGTAATACCACGCTCCTGCTCTTGCTCCATCCAATCCATGGTGGCCGCACCATCATGCACTTCACCAATCTTGTGAGACATTCCGGTATAGAACAGCACGCGCTCAGTAGTCGTCGTTTTTCCGGCGTCCACATGAGCGCAGATACCAATATTGCGGTACCTGTCGATTGGTGTCTTACGTGCCACTATCAATTCCCCTTCAACACATTGCTGCGCAACTACTAGAAACGGTAGTGAGAGAATGCCTTGTTAGCTTCTGCCATACGGTGTACATCTTCACGCTTCTTCACGGCATTACCTTTGCCCTGTGAGGCGTCGATGATTTCGCCGGCCAGACGTTGGCGCATAGATTTTTCGCCGCGATTACGCGCATGCTCAACCAACCAACGCATGGACAGTGCAATTCGACGGGAAGGACGCACTTCAACCGGCACCTGATATGTAGCACCACCTACACGTCGAGACTTAACCTCAACCATGGGGGCAATGTTTTCCAGTGCTTCGTCGAATGCTTCCAGGGGATCTTTGCTCAGGCGTTCCTGAACGATATCCAGAGCACCATAGACTATGGTCTCTGCAACTGACTTCTTACCACTCACCATCACGTGGTTCATAAACTTTGCCAATGTCACGTTGCCAAATTTGGGATCTGGCAGTACTTCGCGTTTGGCGACTACTCTTCTTCTTGGCATGATATTGCCCTTTTTTCTCTTCAGGTTTCCCGAACACCGTCCTGCCGCACTTAATGGGGAGGCAGGGGATCGGCCTTACTTACATCGCTTGCTTGGTTACGCTAGCGGATCTTGCTTACTTAGGACGCTTGGTACCGTACTTGGAGCGACCATTCCTACGGTCAGATACTCCAGAGGTGTCCAAACTTCCACGTACGGTGTGATAACGCACACCTGGCAAGTCCTTCACACGACCACCGCGAATCAGTACCACACTGTGTTCCTGCAGGTTGTGGCCTTCACCACCAATGTACGAGGAAACCTCGTAGCCATTAGTGAGGCGCACCCGGCAGACTTTACGCAGTGCTGAGTTCGGTTTTTTAGGTGTAGTCGTGTAGACGCGCGTACACACACCACGTCGCTGCGGACAGCTCTGTAGTGCGGGAACGTCGCTCTTTTCTACTTTGCGCTTCCGAGGCTTACGAACCAATTGGTTGATCGTTGCCATCTAGTAAAAACTCCAAATATAATTGTCTTTTTCATGGCCTCAAGGCCAACCTAATGCGAAGGGAAAGGAAATCGCTTGCTCCGATATGCCAGAACGCAGGAATCCACCCCCCGAAAGAGGAGGCGGCATTCTATAGACGCTACGTAGAGGAGTCAACCCGTTGAAGGTCTGCTTGAAGGCCGGTGCCACAAGTTCTCTGGAAGACCCTGCAGGAATGACCAACGAGGCCCTCTATTTGGCCATTTCCAGACGTGTTTCAGGCGGTGATCTAGCCTCGGCTTTCTTGGCTTGCGCGCCCTCAACGCAATAGTAGCTCTCAACACCAGCCTTTCACCGTGCGCCTCTATGCCGCAATCAATAAAAAGGGGCAGAAGATCGCTCTTCTGCCCCTCATACAAGGGATGTGGCAGCCTTTTAGCTGTCTGCCAACAACGCCTCTGTCAGTGCTGCTTCGATCTCCTGAGCCGATACAACTGCCTCAGTCTTACTCTCCTTCGCGCGCTTGCGCTCGGCATGGTAAGCCAGACCAGTACCAGCTGGGATCAGACGACCCACAACCACGTTTTCCTTCAGACCGCGCAGGTAATCTCGCTTGCCGGTAACAGCCGCCTCGGTAAGAACACGGGTAGTTTCCTGGAAGGAAGCTGCGGAGATAAAGCTCTCCGTGGCCAGAGACGCCTTGGTGATACCCAGCAGCTCTCGCTGGCCAGTAGCACCCACAAGATTCTCTGCGAGTAAACGCTCGTTTTCTTCCAACAACCTCGTGTACTCGACCTGCTCGCCTTTAATCAGCGTGGAATCACCAGAAGAAGTCACAATTACTTTGCGTAGCATTTGGCGAACAATAACTTCAATGTGCTTGTCGTTAATCTTCACGCCTTGCAAACGGTATACTTCCTGGATCTCGTTAACGATATATTTCGCCAACTCCTTGATACCCTTGAGCCGGAGTATGTCGTGCGGGCTAGGTGCTCCTTCAGACACAACCTCACCCTTCTCAACATTCTCACCTTCGAACACGGACATGTGACGCCACTTCGGAATCAAAGCCTCGTAATGATCAGATCCATCAGGCAACAGCGCTCCGTCAATGGGTGTAATGACCAAACGACGCTTGCCTTTGGTTTCCTTACCAAAGCTAACCGTACCGGAGATTTCCGCCAGGATTGCCGGCTCTTTCGGCTTTCGTGCCTCAAACAGATCCGCAACACGCGGCAGACCACCCGTGATATCTCGAGTCTTCGAGCCTTCCTGTGGAATGCGAGCAATAACATCACCTGCACCAATCTTCACACCGTCTTCCATGCTGACCAAAGAGGCCGGCGGGAGGAAATAGTGAGCGGGCACGTTAGTACCTGCCAGACACAGTTCCTTGCCCTTACCGTCCACCAGGCTAATTGCGGGGCGAATATCTTTACCAGCCACTGGACGCTCACCTGCGTCCATCACAGAAATGTTCGATAGGCCTGTCAGCTCATCCGTCTGACGTGTGATGGTAATACCCTCTTCCATACCGCTGAATTTCGCGGTACCAGCCACCTCGGTAATGATGGGGTGAGTGTGCGGATCCCAGTTGGCAACAATCGTACCAGATGTAATTTCCTGATTGTCCTTGACCTTCAACACAGCACCGTAGGGAAGCTTATAGCGCTCACGCTCTCGGCCACGTACATCCAGGACTGAAAGTTCACCTGAACGACTAACAGCCACAAGGTTTCCGTCGGCACGTTCAACCGTTTTCAGATTATGCAGACGCACAACACCGTCGTTCATTACTTCGATATTGTCCTGTGCTGTTGCTCGCGATGCTGCACCACCAATGTGGAAGGTGCGCATTGTCAGCTGTGTTCCAGGCTCTCCAATAGACTGCGCAGCGACTACACCGACTGCCTCGCCCATGTTGATCCGATGTCCTCGTGCCAAATCGCGTCCGTAACATGCAGAACATATTCCGTGTCGCGTTTCACAGGTGATCGGCGAACGAACTTCAATTTCATCAATGCCCATTTCTTCCAGACGCTTGATCCAAAGCTCGTCCAGCATAGTGCCTGCGGTGATGGCAATTTCGTCATCAGTACCAGGCCTGATCACATCCTTCACTACCAGTCGACCCAGCACTCTGTCACCCAGCGATTCAATAATGTCACCACCATCGATTACGGGCGTCATCAGCAGGCCGAAGTCTGTACCACAGTCTTCCGAAGTCACAACCAGATCCTGCGCGACGTCAACCAGCCTACGTGTCAGATAACCAGAGTTGGCCGTTTTCAACGCTGTATCAGCCAGACCCTTACGAGCACCGTGAGTAGAGATAAAGTACTGAAGTACGTTCAAACCCTCTCGGAAGTTCGCAGTAATAGGCGTTTCAATGATCGAACCATCTGGCTTCGCCATCAGTCCACGCATACCTGCCAACTGACGAATCTGAGCGGGTGAACCCCGTGCACCAGAGTCGGCATAGATGTAAACGGAGTTAAAAGAAGCTTGTTGCTCTTCCTTACCTTCCTTATTAATGACGGACTCAGTGGACAAGCCCTCCATCATGGCTTTGGATACCAGGTCATTGGCGCGGGACCAAATATCAATCACCTTGTTGTACTTCTCACCCTGAGTTACCAAACCAGCAGAGTACTGATTCTCGATTTCCTTTACTTCATCCTCAGCGCGCTCAATCAGCTTAGCCTTCTCATCAGGAATAACGAAATCATTCACACCAATGGACGAGCCAGAGCGAGTCGAATACTCATAGCCGGTATACATCAGACGATCAGCAAATATTACGGTAGCCTTCAAACCAACCATGCGATAACACTGGTTGATGATCTTGGAAATGGCCTTCTTTGCCATATTGATGTTGACCATATCAAAGCTGATACCCGCGGGTACGATTTCCCACAGCAACGCCCTACCTACCGTAGTGTCGGCAATATAGGTTCTTTCGTTGGTTTCGCCTTCGTCTGTCTTCACAGTTTCATGGATGCGCACCTTCACCCTAGCCTGCAGATGCACATGGCCGCCTACGTAGGCGCGGTGTACTTCTGAAACATTGGCGAACCGCATGCCTTCACCCTTGGCATTAACACGAGATCGAGTCATGTAATACAGACCCAGCACCACGTCCTGAGAAGGCACAATGATGGGATCGCCACTGGCCGGAGAGAGGATGTTGTTGGTAGACATCATCAGCGCACGCGCTTCAAGCTGAGCTTCAATCGTGAGCGGCACGTGTACAGCCATTTGATCGCCGTCAAAGTCAGCGTTGTACGCTGCACAAACCAGAGGGTGCAGCTGAATCGCTTTACCTTCAATGAGGACAGGCTCGAAGGCCTGAATGCCCAAGCGGTGCAAGGTAGGCGCACGGTTCAGAAGTACGGGGTGCTCACGAATCACTTCGGCGAGAATATCCCAAACTTCTGGTGGCTCACGCTCAACCATTTTCTTTGCAGCTTTAATTGTTGTCGCAAGACCTCTAGCCTCTAGCTTGCCAAAGATGAAGGGCTTGAACAGTTCCAGTGCCATCTTCTTCGGCAGACCACATTGGTGCAGCCTTAAGGTTGGACCTACCACAATTACGGAACGACCAGAGTAGTCAACGCGCTTACCCAAAAGGTTCTGGCGGAAACGGCCTTGCTTACCCTTGATCATGTCAGCCAAAGACTTAAGAGGACGCTTGTTCGACCCAGTAATGGCACGACCGCGCCTACCGTTATCCAGCAACGCGTCAACAGACTCCTGCAACATGCGCTTTTCGTTACGCACAATGATGTCCGGCGCGTTTAGATCCAACAGTCGCTTCAGACGATTATTACGGTTAATGACGCGGCGATAGAGATCGTTAAGATCGGAAGTCGCAAAGCGGCCACCGTCCAGTGGAACCAGTGGACGCAGATCCGGCGGTAAAACGGGTAGAACGTTCAACACCATCCACTGTGGCTTGTTGCCTGAACCGGAAAACGCTTCCATCAACTTGAGGCGCTTGGACAGTTTCTTGATCTTTGTCTCAGAATTAGTGGCCGGAATCTCTTCACGTAGAGTGGCGATTTCCTGAGGCAGGTCCAACTGCATCATCAGATCCTGAATAGCCTCAGCACCCATTTTGGCGGAGAACTCGTCACCGAACTCTTCCATTGCCTCGTAGTACTGCTCATCAGATAGCAGCTGGCTTTGCTCCAGAGTAGTCATACCCGGATCTGTTACCACATAGGATTCGAAGTATAGAACACGTTCGATGTCCCGCAGCGTCATGTCCAACAACAGGCCGATACGAGACGGCAGCGACTTCAGAAACCAGATATGCGCGACTGGGCTCGCCAATTCGATGTGACCCATACGTTCGCGACGGACTTTGGCCAAAGCCACTTCCACGCCGCACTTCTCACAAATAACACCACGGTGCTTGAGGCGCTTGTACTTCCCGCACAGACATTCGTAGTCCTTCACTGGGCCAAAAATCTTGGCACAGAAGAGACCGTCACGCTCCGGCTTAAAAGTACGGTAATTAATAGTCTCTGGCTTTTTAACTTCACCAAAAGACCAGGAGCGAATCAGCTCAGGTGATGCCAGACCAATCCGAATAGAATCGAATTCGTCATTTTCTCCCTGGGACTTCAATAGATTAAGTAAGTCTTTCAAGGTCTTTCCTCCACGAGGTTTTTTCTATCAGGCGGCGTGTCCAATTGGCCACACCTGCCACCGAGTCCAATGTTGCGTTTGTTAATCGCTCTCAAGATCCATATCGATACCGAGAGATCGTATTTCTTTAACCAAAACATTAAAGGACTCGGGCATGCCCGGCTCCATTCGATGATCACCATCGACGATGTTTTTGTACATCTTGGTGCGTCCGGCTACGTCGTCAGACTTAACCGTCAGCATTTCCTGCAAGGTGTAGGCCGCACCATAAGCTTCCAGTGCCCAGACCTCCATCTCTCCGAAACGCTGACCACCGAACTGCGCTTTACCACCCAAGGGCTGCTGCGTTACAAGGCTGTACGATCCGGTTGAACGGGCGTGCATCTTGTCATCCACCAAGTGGTTAAGCTTCAGCATGTACATGTATCCAACAGTCACAGGGCGATCAAACTCTTCACCACTACGACCGTCGTACAAGGTGAACTGTCCGCTTTCAGGCATGTCGGCCAACTTGAGAAGATCCTTAATGGACTCTTCAGCCGCACCATCAAACACGGGTGTTGCCATGGGCACACCTGCGGAGAGGTTCGATGCCAATTCCATTATCTCTTCGTCACCGAAGGACTTAATGTCTTCGACTCGACCCGCGCCATTGTTGTAGACAGACTCGAGGAACTTGCGCACCTCTGCGACTTTCTTTTGCTCTTTGATCATCGTATCAATCTTGTCACCCAGACCCTTGGCAGCCATGCCAAGGTGAGTTTCCAAAACCTGACCCACGTTCATGCGCGATGGCACGCCCAGAGGGTTAAGTACGATATCAACTGGCTGACCATGCTCATCGTAAGGCATATCTTCCACGGGCATGATTACGGAAATCACACCTTTGTTACCGTGGCGTCCTGCCATCTTGTCGCCTGGCTGAATACGGCGTTTGATCGCCAGATAAACCTTAACGATTTTGAGTACACCAGGAGCCAGGTCATCGCCACTTTGCAGCTTGCCTTTCTTGTCTTCGAACCGATCTTCCAACAGTTTGGCTTGCTCTTCCAGCTGCCTTTGAGCTGAGGCAAGCGCCTCATTCACCTTGGCATCGGACAGCTTCAGCTTGAACCATTGCTCTCGCTCCAGATCAGCAAGAATCGCTGCCGTCAGAGAAGTCCCTTTACTGAGGCCTGCACCGCTGACAGTGGTACTCCCTTTCAGCAGGTTTTCCAAACGAGCATAGGTCGCTTCTTCAAAGATGCGGTGCTCTTCTTTCAGGTCCTTGCGATAGTCGTCCAGCTGATGTGTTTCGATCTGCACAGCGCGAGCGTCTTTTTCCAGCCCGTCACGCGTGAACACCTGCACGTCAATAACCGTACCCTTGGTACTGGTAGGAACACGTAAAGAAGTATCCTTCACGTCGGACGCTTTCTCTCCAAAGATCGCACGCAGCAGTTTTTCTTCCGGTGTCAGCTGGGTCTCGCCTTTTGGCGTCACCTTGCCTACCAGAATGTCACCTGCTTCAACCTCGGCTCCAATGTACACAATGCCTGACTCATCGAGCTTGGCCAGTGCGCTTTCGCCTACGTTGGGGATATCACCGGAAATCTCTTCTGAGCCCAGCTTGGTATCTCGGGCAATACAGGTCAGCTCTTGAATGTGGATCGTGGTGAAGCGATCTTCTTTTACTACTTTTTCAGACACCAAAATGGAGTCCTCAAAGTTGTAGCCATTCCAAGGCATAAATGCGATGCGCATGTTCTGACCAAGCGCCAGTTCGCCCATATCGATAGAGGGGCCATCGGCAAGAATATCACCGCGAACAATCGAATCGCCTTCTTTAACAATTGGGCGCTGATTAATACAGGTGTTCTGGTTTGAACGCGTGTATTTGGTCAGGTTGTATATATCAACAGGCGTTTCATCAACGCCCACATCTTTTTCGTTAACCCGCACTACTATGCGACTGGCGTCAGCCGAATCGACCACACCGGAACGATCAGCAACAACACAGACACCAGAGTCTGCAGCGACATAGCGCTCCATCCCGGTACCTACCAATGGCTTTTCAGCAACAAGCGTCGGAACTGCCTGACGCTGCATGTTGGAACCCATCAAAGCGCGGTTGGCGTCATCGTGCTCAAGGAACGGAATGAGTGCAGCCGCCACAGATACTACCTGCTTTGGAGACACGTCCATGTAGTCCACCCGCTCAGGTGGCATCACGGTAAATTCATTCATGTGACGAACAGCAATGAGGTCGTCCACAAACTTATTGTTTTTGTCGATTGTCGCGGAAGCCTGGGCAATGACATGCTCAGCTTCGTTGATCGCAGACAAAAACTCGATATCGTCTGTCACCTTCCCTTTCACGACCTTGCGATATGGGCTTTCCAAAAAGCCGTAATCGTTGGTACGCGCATAGGTGGCGAGAGAGTTAATCAAACCAATGTTCGGGCCTTCTGGTGTCTCAATGGGACAAACACGACCGTAATGCGTTGGATGCACGTCACGCACTTCAAAACCTGCTCGTTCGCGTGTCAGACCACCTGGCCCGAGAGCAGAAACACGACGCTTGTGAGTCACTTCTGACAGAGGGTTGTTTTGATCCATAAACTGCGACAACTGGCTTGAGCCAAAAAACTCTTTAACAGCCGCCGATACGGGCTTGGCGTTAATGAGATCTTGAGGCATGAGGCCTTCGCTCTCCGCCATGGACAAACGCTCTTTGACCGCACGCTCTACACGCACCAGGCCAACACGGAACTGATTCTCCGCCATCTCGCCCACGCTGCGCACACGACGGTTACCAAGGTGGTCAATGTCATCGACCATGCCTCTACCGTTACGGATACCAACCAGAGTCTTGAGAACGTCAACAATATCTTCACGATCCAGTACGCCGCTACCGACAACTTCTTCACGGCCAAGGCGACGGTTGAACTTCATCCGACCTACTGCCGACAAATCGTAACGATCAGGAGAGAAGAACAAGTTTTGGAACAAGTTCTCGGCAGATTCTTTAGTAGGCGGCTCGCCGGGACGCATCATGCGGTAAATTTCTACCAGTGCTTCCAGCTCGTTCCTAGTGGAGTCCTGACGCAATGTATCTGAGATAAACGAACCACAATCCAACTCGTTGGTGTATATGGTTTCGATTTGCTTGACACCGGCCTCAGACAACAAAGCCATACTTTCCTCAGTCAGCTCTGTATTACACTCAACCAGAATCTCGCCAGTCTTTTTGTCCACGAGGTTCTTGGCCAACGATCGGCCGTGCAGGTAATCCGGAGGAATTACCAACTCTTTAATCTTCGCCTCTTCCAATTCGCGAATGTGGCGGGCTGTGATACGACGCCCTTCCTCTACCACGACTTTTTTGCCCGCCTTGATATCAAAAGCTGCAACATCACCGCGAAGACGCTCAGGAATAAGCGTCATCGTGAAGTTCCCATCCTTCGCCAGATGGAAAACGTTCACGTCATAGAACATATCCAGGATTTCTTCAGCTTCGTATCCAAGGGCACGCAGGAGGATAGTCGCGGGAAGCTTACGGCGCCTATCAATACGTACAAACACCAGATCCTTCGGATCGAATTCGAAGTCCAACCATGAACCACGGTAGGGGATCACTCGAGCTGAATACAACAACTTGCCCGAGGAGTGGGTCTTGCCCTTGTCGTGATCGAAGAACACACCAGGGGAGCGGTGCAACTGGGACACAATTACACGCTCGGTACCGTTAATCACAAACGTACCGTTGTCCGTCATCAGGGGAATTTCACCCATGTAGACTTCCTGCTCTTTGATGTCTTTGATGGTCTTGTTCGATGACTCTTTGTCGTAAATGATCAAACGGACCTTTACGCGCAAAGAACAAGAGTAGGTAACACCGCGCAACTGGCATTCGTTGACATCGAAAACTGGCTTACCCAGTTTGTAGTCAACGTATTCCAGTGCGGCATTGCCACTGTAACTGACAATAGGAAACACCGACTTGAAAGCCGCGTGCAAACCGTAATCGCCCCTTTTATCAAGGCCAACGCCCTGCTGGGTAAACTTACGGTACGAATCCATTTGGATCGCAAGCAGGTATGGAACATCCATTACCTTCGGCAGCACGCCGAAATCTTTGCGAATACGTTTTTTCTCAGTGTACGAGTATGCCATCAGTACTCCCCAGCTTGATTAGCGATTGATCACTCAACAGAGCGGTCAACAAGCCTCTATCGAGGCCAAAAAAAGGCGGACGCGACCTGCGCATCCAACCCTAAAAAATCTTAATTTTCAAAGCGGGAAAAGGCCGGCGAACAAAACGTCCGCCAGCCTCATCCTTATCCGGCCAAAGCCAGATCAATGCTGAACTTACTTAATTTCAGCAGAGCCGCCAGCTTCTTCAAGCTGCTTCTTTACATCTTCGGCTTCGTCTTTTGTAGCGCCTTCTTTGATAGCAGAAGGTGCGCCGTCTACCAGGCCTTTGGCTTCTTTCAAGCCCAGACCTGTGATTGCGCGTACAACCTTGATGACGTTTACTTTCTTTTCGCCTTGGGCGGTCAGAATTACGTCAAACTCGGTCTGCTCTTCTTCAGCAGCACCAGTGTCACCGCCGCCGCCAGCAGGCGCAGCAGCTACAGCAACAGCTGCAGTTACACCGAATTTTTCTTCCATCGCGTCGATGAGCTCAACGATTTCCATTACGCTCATGTCGGATATTGCACTTAAAATGTCGTCTTTTGATAGAGCCATGACTCTTATCTCCTAATTAGCTGATTTATGTCGACTGCAGAGGCTTACGCCGCTGCCTCTTTCTGATCGCGTACTGCTGCGAGTGTGCGAACCAATTTCCCAGGTACTTCGTTCATTGTCTGAACCAACTTGGTTACTGGCGCTTTCATCACACTCATTAACATAGAGAGTGCCTGATCACGCGTAGGCAACGTAGCTAGAACATCCAACTGATCTGCACCCAGTATCTGGCCGCTTACCGCCAATGCTTTTACTTCAAAGGCTTCGTTTGTTTTCGCGAAGTCTTTGAAAAGTCGAGCTGCTGCACCTGGATCTTCCATTGAAAATCCAAACAGGGAGGGACCTACCAATGCGTCGTTCACACATTCGTATTCGGTTCCTGCCAATGCACGTTTCGCCAAAGTGTTCCGTACTACTCGTAGGGACACATTGTTTTCACGCGCGTCTTTGCGCAGAGCTGTCATTCCATCTACTGATACGCCACGAGAATCGGCGATTACCAGAGACAGTGCACTGGTGGCAGTCTCGTTAACTTCAGCTACGATCGCTTTCTTGTCTTCGAGTCCTATTGCCACTGGAATTACTCCTGGATTGCTAAGTTAAGCATTCACAAAAAATTGTAAATGCGCTTTCTTGCGTGGTGAACATGTTCACCATCTGCGTAGGCTACGGTGCACCCAAAAGGGTTTACCTACATTAAATCGCCGCTGAGTTAAGCTTCAGCATTGGTACCTACGGTCTTTGATGGCCTTTAGTTCTCAGCTAATTGGGCTAATGCCCGGTGCTTTGTCCAAAAGACCTCAAAGTGGACCGGGTTGGGCCTGTGGGCCCGCGCCGATCTACAATACCTCCCATCTCTGAGAGGCCTTGAGGAACCGCCCCTTTTGGGGGCGATTCGATCAACCTTCTACCGACGCTACGTCGATAGTGATGCCTGGGCCCATTGTCGTGCTCAGGCTAACTTTCTTCAGGTATATACCTTTGGCAGCGGCGGGCTTGGCTTTCACCAGGTCGGCCAGAACTGCTTCGAGATTGCCTTTGATGGCATCCATTTCAAAATTGATTTTGCCAATTCCGCCATGAACAATGCCGTTCTTGTCTGTGCGGTATCGCACCTGACCGGCTTTAGCATTTTTAACGGCAGTTTCGACATCTGGCGTAACGGTACCTGTCTTGGGGTTAGGCATCAGACCACGTGGACCCAGTATCTGGCCCAATTGGCCCACTACTCGCATCGCGTCTGGTGAGGCGATAACAACATCAAAGTCCAGCATGCCGCCTTTGATTTGCTCAGCCAGATCTTCCATACCGACCAAGTCTGCTCCAGCCGCGGTTGCCTTCTCAGCAGCCTCGCCTTGTGTGAACACGGCTACGCGTACGTCTGAACCGGTACCGTGAGGCAAGGTCGTCGCACCACGAACAGCCTGATCAGATTTGCGGGCATCAATTCCCAGGTTGATCGCGATTTCGACTGTTTCGTTGAACTTAACAGTGGAGAATTCCTTCAGCATATTAACCGCTTCTTCGAACGGGTAAGCTTTCTGAGGATCAACTTTTTCTTTAAATGCGCGTGTGCGCTTGGATAGCTTAGCCATCTTAATTCACCCCTTCTACTTCGATGCCAGCGGAGCGAGCGCTACCGGCAATTGTGCGTACTGCAGCATCCATATCGGCGGCAGTGAGGTCTGGCCACTTTTGGGTAGCAATATCTTCTAACTGGGAGCGGTTTACCTTACCCACTTTATGAGTATTGGGCGTGCCGGATCCTTTCTTGATCTTCGCAGCCTTCTGCAACAAAACAGAAGCAGGCGGTGTCTTCTTGATAAAGGTGAAAGAGCGATCACCATAAACAGTGATCACTACTGGAATTGGGAGACCTGGCTCAACGCCTTGTGTCTCGGCATTGAATGCCTTACAGAATTCCATGATGTTAACGCCGTGCTGACCCAATGCTGGGCCTACTGGCGGACTGGGGTTGGCCTGACCTGCAGGCACTTGCAGCTTGATATAAGCTTGGACTTTCTTAGCCATGTCTAATCTCCCGGGTGCAAACGCCGCTTTGGCCGAACTGGCCTACTGGGGCTCCCCATTGTGGCGGCCGAAGCCACCGTTCATTTCTAAAGAGGCCGAAGCCTCCGTCTCGATCTAGGCTTTTTCGACCTGACCAAATTCTAGCTCTACCGGAGTAGAGCGTCCGAAAATCAGCACTGCCACATTGAGGCGGCTTTTTTCGTAATTCACTTCCTCCACAACGCCGTTGAAATCGTTGAATGGGCCATCCACTACCCGCACCATTTCGCCAGGCTCGAATAGAGTCTTTGGACGAGGCGCTTCCACACCATCTTCAACGCGCTGCAATATAGCTGCAGCTTCCTTCTCGGTAATGGGTGCCGGCGCTTCTGCCTTGCCGCCAATGAAACCCAAAACACGTGGAGTTTCCTTTACCAGGTGCCAGGTATCGTCACCCAACTCCATTTGTACCAACACATAGCCTGGGAAGAATTTGCGCTCACTTCGACGTTTTTGGCCACCGCGCATCTCTACCACTTCTTCGGTAGGCACAAGAATTTCACCAAAGCGATCTTGCATACTGTGTAGCTCAATACGCTCCTTCAGGACGGTCGCAACTTTCTTCTCGTACCCTGAATAGGCGTGAACCACATACCAACGCATTGCCATCGGTTAACCCTTATCTCGTTTGTTATGCAATCGCCAGTGACACCAGCCAGCCCAGGAATGAATCCAATCCCCAGAGCAGCATTGCCACCACCAACACAAAGGCCACCACAATCATGGTGGTCTGTACGGTTTCCTGCCGAGTAGGCCAGACAACCTTGCGAATTTCAGTACGCGAACCTTTTACCAAGGCCCAAAAAGCAACACCCTTGGCCGTCTGCAGCGCAACCAGCGCGGCAACGATAGAAATGGCCACAATGCCAAGCACCCGATACAGCAAAGACTGATCGGCGTAATAGCTGTTGCCAATCACCGCAACGGCCACAAGGGCAGCTACGACAATCCACTTAATCGAATCAAAACGACTCGCTGTTGCTTCCACACTCATCAAATAAACCTTGTTGCTTGTGACAACGCTTATGTAAGCGTGCCCCCGCCATTAAATGGCAGGCCAGGAGGGAATCGAACCCCCAACCTGCGGTTTTGGAGACCGCTGCTCTGCCAATTGAGCTACTGGCCTAAAAATCTCACTTAGACGACGAAGCCGAACCTCTCAAACAAGCGGTTCGGCTTTGTCTGAGGGGACAGGTTTAAAACTGCCCCCCGACCGCTATACGGCAGTCGTTTACTCGATGATCTTAGCTACCACTCCGGCGCCAACAGTACGGCCACCTTCACGAATCGCAAAACGCAGACCTTCTTCCATCGCTATCGGTGCAATCAACGTCGTTACCATCTGAACGTTATCACCCGGCATTACCATCTCAACGCCTTCAGGCAGCTCACAAGCACCTGTCACGTCAGTGGTACGGAAGTAAAACTGAGGACGGTAGCCCTTAAAGAATGGCGTGTGACGACCACCCTCTTCCTTCGACAGGATGTATACCTCTGCTTCAAACGTAGTGTGCGGGTTTACACTGCCTGGCTTCGCCAGTACCTGACCACGCTCAACTTCCTCACGCTTGGTACCACGCAGAAGAACACCAACGTTCTCGCCTGCACGGCCTTCGTCAAGCAGCTTGCGGAACATCTCAACACCGGTACACGTCGTTGTCATAGTGTCCTTGATGCCGATGATTTCAATCTCTTCACCAACCTTAACAATGCCACGCTCAACACGGCCAGTAACAACCGTTCCGCGGCCAGAGATAGAGAATACGTCCTCAACCGGCATCAAAAAGGGCTGATCAATCGCACGCTCAGGCTGTGGAATGTAGGAATCCAGAGTCTCAACCAGTAGCTTTACAGCAGTTGTACCCAGCTCGTTCTCGTCTCTGCCTTCCAGCGCCATCAGGGCAGAGCCACAGATGATGGGTGTATCGTCACCCGGGAATTCGTACTGGTCCAGCAGCTCACGCAGCTCCATTTCAACCAGCTCTTTCATCTCTTCGTATTCTTCTGAGTCTGCACCGCCGCAATCTTCAGCCAGCAGGTCAGCTTTGTTCAGGAACACAACGATATAAGGAACGCCAACCTGACGCGACAGCAGGATGTGCTCTCGGGTCTGGGGCATAGGGCCGTCTGTGGCGCCACACACCAGGATCGCGCCATCCATCTGGGCCGCTCCGGTGATCATGTTCTTTACGTAATCCGCGTGTCCGGGACAATCCACATGCGCGTAGTGCCGCCCAGGAGTTTCGTATTCCACGTGAGAGGTCGCAATCGTGATGCCGCGCTCTCTCTCTTCCGGTGCGTTATCGATGCCGTCAAAGGCAACCATCTCACCGCCCCATACTTCGGCGCATACCCGTGTTAGGGCCGCCGTCAGCGTCGTTTTACCATGGTCAACGTGACCGATGGTGCCTACGTTGAGGTGGGGTTTGGTACGTTCAAATGTTTCTTTTGACATTACAACAATCTCCTACTACACCGGACAGAGCCATGTGATTGCATAACTCTTAAATTAAAAAAACGTCTTACACACTACAAACACAAAAACAGTTAGGCATAAGTGGAGCTCATAACCGGATTCGAACCGGTGACCTCTTCCTTACCAAGGAAGTGCTCTACCGACTGAGCTATATGAGCGCATCCTTCCTAACCATTGTTTTCTAGTAATTCTTACTAACAAACCTTACTAACCAACTTTTCCAACAATGGAGCGGGTAGTGGGAATCGAACCCACATATTCAGCTTGGAAGGCTGACGTTCTACCACTGAACTATACCCGCAACTTATTTCCTCTGGGCCATCGTTAAATGGCCTATGGGCTCTTATACGGAGGCAACACCTCCAGCCCGCAGGTCTCCCCAATGGCACGCTCAAATCTGTCGCGCGATCTAAACAGGCAAGAAAATCAACCGGCGCCTGCCTTCGGTTTTCTACCCCATGCCCTACTCTCGTAGTACTTTCAGTCATGGTGGAGGGGGGTGGATTCGAACCACCGAAGCTCGCGCGTCAGATTTACAGTCTGATCCCTTTGGCCACTCGGGAACCCCTCCGAAAGGCGGCATATTGTCCTGATGGGCCGCCGGCTTGTCAACCGCTTATCCTAATAAAATTATCAACTTAGGCTTCCATGCAAATTCCGGGCCGCCGTTAGTCAAAACAGGGGCTGTCGGCAAGGCTGCCCCGGCTATTTTTTAGCCTGTTTTGACCTGAATATCGGTCATATGTGGCCATTGTTACAGCCTTTCCCTTACGCCTAAAAATCAAACAGAACATGCAGCGGGCCGAGGACAATTTTGCCCTGAAAACACCTTAAAAACGCCACAGTAATTTGCTCTTTCCCAGATTCTTTAAAGCATTTATGGGTCATTTTTGAAGCTAAAAAATGCTTCTAGTCACTTCAGTAGCAAAATAGCTGGCGGACTTGGCTCCGCCAGAGGTAGTACTGCAAACCTGTACTGTCCTGGGGAAGGGCATGAGCCAGCGTCCACCCTAACCAACAGCAATGATATTGAAGAAACCTTCTCGAATTCAGGAAGGGAACCAAAAATATGGAGCTGGCGAGAGGAATCGAACCCCCGACCGGCTGATTACAAATCAGCTGCTCTACCTACTGAGCTACGCCAGCCTTGATCAGTCAGGGACTAGTAATAGCAGTCCCATTTGAAGCGGTGGGATTGTAGGGAAAGAGGATTGGGGATGCAATAGATTTGGGGTGGATTGTAAAGTTTTGGAGAGGTTCTGGCGGGGTGATGCCGTGAAGAGGTCGGTATAGGGTCAGTCAGCTTATTGAAAAGTTCGGTGATTGATCATGCAACGCCCTGCCCTGCTTTCCCCGAGCGGCTCCAGGGTGGCTGTCTGTGGAGTGCTTTGTAATGGGATTACTGTGCCCATGTCAGGGCCACTTTGCTCACTGGCTGTGCGTTAGGGGTATAGATACGGGTAAGTGCTGGTGGTGACAGTGAGTGACTGGTTTGAGTCTGGAGGGGAAAGTTTTGAAGGTGTGATGTCAGAGATATGGATGACCGCTTTCGCCTAAAAGCGGACACCACAGATTCCTATTCATTCTTTACACTACGCGAATACCTGCTAATCTCAATTAAGAAATGCGCTTTCTCATTTTCGTAGTTCGTGCGAGATAAGAAAGCCGTTTAAAACAGAAATCTAATAATGTCAGTCAAGGATGGAAGTCTTATGAAGTTATTTTCCAGTTTAATTTTCACAGCCTTCTTATTCGTGCTGGCTCCGATGACAGTCAGTGCGCAATGCCCTGATACAGATAGTGATGGTGTATGTGACAGTGAAGACCTTTGCCCGCTGGATAGTCCTGACGATACAGATACTGACGGCCTTTGTGACAGTGACGACCCTTGCCCATTGGATGCCAGTAATAGTTGCGAGGTTCCAACTGATTGTTCGTCTGTGGAGGAAGAAGAGCTGAGAGGTTTATGCAACGCGTATTGTGAGGCGACGAACTGCGATGGTGAGCACACGGCTTCAGACCGCGCCTGTAACACTCTATTGGGGAAATACATTGTCGCCTCTGAAGGTGAAATGCCGCCATGCGTACAGGAGCCTGAACCCCCACAGCAACCGGAGCTTTGTTCTGAAACCTGTAGCTTTACTGGCGACGGCGATTGTGACGATGGTGGGCCGGGGTATGACTATAGTTCCTGCGATCTGGGAACGGACTGCACAGACTGCGGAGTCAGGTGTCCGGAAGGAATGGTGCCCGACTCGAATAACTCGGGATTCTGCACTTTCGCCCTTTAGCGTAGCTGCTCAAAGTGGTCAAATCAGGACTTTGCTAATGTCCCTTGTGAGGTGTCAAGGGACGTTAGCCTAAGGACCGCTTTCGCCTAAATGCGATCTTTAACGATAGAGGCCAAAAAATAAATCTGTCCCCATTAATTAGTCCCCCGTTCAGCCGTAAAACTTGATGTGAACTGCTAAAGAAAAACTGAATAGTTTTCTTGAAGTTACTGACCTCAAAAAATGTAGACCGAGGTCTTACAAATCAGCTGCTCTACCTACGCAGCTACGCCAGCCTTGATCAGACCGGGACTAGTAATAGCAGTCCCGCTTCGAGCGGAGAGGATTGCAGGGAAAGCGTAATCTCGATGCAAATAGGTTGGAGTGGATTGGAGGAGATAGCCCGGGAAAGGCTCAGTAAGAATGTCGAATATTTCAGTGGCTGATTACCGAGAGTGCCTGAATCGCCTCTGAAAGTGGCCTTTCAGGGAGCGGTGCCTACATTTTTCAATGTCCTGAATATCCGCTATTGGGACAAGCAGGCAGTAACAAGATACCAAGCTCTGTATACGCTTAGTCGTGAAATTTGATGCGAGGTGCTGCAGAAGAAAATTGCCGGGGGACCCGAAAACAATATTTGGAAACATGCCGTTGGCAGATTCGCTCTCGCATGGACTTGGGCTTCACAAATGAGCCGCTCCACGCACTGGTAGAACTGCGCCGAGCTTAGTAAAGTCAGCATAAATGAGACAGCTTCTTTGAAAATGCCAACGACTAAGAAAATGACAGACAGAGCGCCGCGAAAAAAACACACTGCCTACGGTGTGCTCTACTGATGCGCGGCGCGATATTGTGCTACCACTCGCAGAATTGTGGTGGCTATGACTACAGCGACAACGACCACCATGCCTTCGCGCAAGATCTACGCGAAGTGGCTAAGTGCGGTATCCCAATCATTTCTCTCAAAGAGATTGCGACGTCACTTACCACGGGAAAGAGTAATGAACTACCGGAACGCTTCATAGCTTTGAGCTGCGATGATGGCACAATTCTCGACTGGGAAGACTACGATCATCCTTTGTTCGGTATGCAGCGCTCATTCGCAAATATTTTACGCGATCACTTATCGGCACAAGAACTAGAAGGCAAGGATTTGTTAACGGCCTTTGTAATAGCCTCCCCCACCGCTCGCAAGAGTATCGATCAGGGCTGCTATGAAGGTTTGCCATTGAGCGATGATCATTGGTGGCCGGAAGCGGCCAAAGAGGGGCTCATCGCTATTGAAAACCATAGCTGGGATCACCTGCATTCGGTCATCCCAACCGAGCAACTACCGCATGGCTCTGCTGGAGATTTTTACTCAATCGATGATCTGGAAAAATCTCAGGCACAAGTTATGGCTGCCGCAGAGTTTATTAATGCGCGCCTAGCCGGAACCAGCCATCGCTCTAGCTTATTTGCCTATCCGTACGGGCACGCTAGTGAGTACCTTAAAAAACAGTACTTTCCACAATACGGTGAGGAGCTTGGTGTTGTCGGGGCATTCACCACCGAGCAAAATTTAGTCGATACGAGTTCAGAGGTTTATGCACTACCGCGCATGGTCTGCGGGGATGCCTGGCGTACACCCGACGAATTCAAACAGTTGCTCGAAAACTTATTGGATACCAGAAAATGACCCATGTTCTTCGCTGTGAAGACTTACTTGATACAATAGATCTACTACTAGCCAGGCAGCACCCACAACATGTATTTTGACAGCCACGGCACCCCACTACCGCACGCAGGAGATTCCACTAATTCTCCTACGCCCGCGATAAACGCTACAACAGGCGAGCCAACCGAAACAAAAATTGAGCAAGTCCTGTTAGTCATCGAGACAGACGAAGCAGAACTGTATGTGGGCGATTTATTTCGGCGCAAATTCGGTGGCAACCCCCCAGACTTCCCTAAACATTTCATAGCGCTGTACTCCAAGGACAGTAGCCACTGGCAAGCGGTGGGTTACGTAAACTTCTGGCAGCGGGAATCAGCCTTTATGTGTGGCGGGCTGGTGATAGAGGACAGGGCCTATAAGGCAATGTCCAAATCGCACCGCGCGTTGATTAAGACACACGGCGGTATTGCTGAAATCGTATTGGGCACCAGCATAAAGATGCTGCCGGACAACGATGTTGTATGGGGAATGGTGGGCGACACTCAGGCTGAGCGAGTGGACATGCGAGTGGGATTTGTACACACGCATATCGATCAAATTATTGCCTACTGGAACAAACCATTTGATGATGCAGAAAAACATCATCTCACTGAGGAAATTGTAACGGTGGGTCCCTTCTAGCGGCATCGGCCGCCGAATGCTTTAATGTCTGTAGCCCTTCTGACGGATCACTTGGAATACAAATGGATTGGACACTCACTCTCGAACAAGCCAGCGAAGATCAGCTCGCACAGGCGCTGTCTCAAGCTCACGCTCCCTCCCTCATGGCGGCACTAGTCCACCTGAAAGGCTCATGTGAACATCTACGTCAGGAAATACACCCTCTGGTGATCCAGTTGGCCGAGGAAGAGGACGGACTGACGGAGCCACTGCGCGAAGACGCTAGATCGATGGCACTAGAAGAACTCGTCACCTACCGGAACGCAGGCTGCCCTTCTCTGACGGAGCCTGGTGAGAAACTAATCACCGAAGCCATGAATTATCTAACGGGTGAGCCAATACCGGAAGAACGGCTTCCTTTTATGCGTGAGGAACTAAACCTTTTCGGCGAAGACCGTCGGCGGGTTCCTATTGAGAGCTCTTCTATTCCAGAGGATTTTAAGGCTCTTATCATCGGTGCCGGCATGTCCGGTATTTTGGCCGCGGTTCGGCTACGCGAAGCGGGTATTCCTTTTCAGATAGTGGACAAAAACCCTGAGATCGGCGGCACCTGGTTTGAGAACACGTATCCCGGTTGCCAGGTGGATACGGCAAACCATCTGTACAACTATATTTTTGCGCCCAACCATCAATGGCGAGGACATTTCTCGCAACAGCAGGATTTATTTGAGTACTTCGACGAAGTGGTGAGCAGTCATAATCTCAGGACGCATATGCGTCTTGATACTGCCGTTACCTCTGCCACTTACAGCGACGATGATAAAAACTGGGAAGTTGCCTTTGAACAGCCGAATGGCGACAGCAGCATCGAACAATTCAATATAGTGATTAGCGCCTGCGGGCAGCTCAATACTCCTGCAATGCCAGATATTCCCGGAATCGAATCGTTCGAAGGGGCAACATTTCATTCCGCTAGATGGGATCATGGTGAAACATTAGCA
This sequence comes from Halioglobus sp., assembly GCA_047611225.1. Lineage (GTDB taxonomy): Bacteria > Pseudomonadota > Gammaproteobacteria > Pseudomonadales > Halieaceae > Marimicrobium. The sequence continues at coordinate 22,039 of JBLFWP010000017.1, read as the reverse complement.
GGAAAACGCGTAGCCGTAATCGGAACGGGCTGTAGTGCAACGCAGTTTGTTCCCGAGATAGCCAAAGAGACTGACCAGCTTTCGGTGTTTCAGCGTTCCGCTTCCTGGCTGCTTCCTGCTGAGGAATACCACATCTCAATGACCGAAGAGGAGCTGTGGTGTTTTCGAAACATCCCTTTCTACGCGCGCTGGTATAGATTATTTTTGTTCCGCGCTAGAGCGAACGATGGATTGCTACCTTTTCTATGTGCAGAAGAAGATTGGAGCGGCGCACCTCATTCTGTCGGGCCAATCAACGCAGAGCTTCGAGCCGCGTTGGAGGAGTCCATCAGAGAGCAGGCAGGCGACGATCTGGAACTCGCCGATGCACTCATACCTAAGTACCCGCCCGGCGGTAAACGCCCGGTCCTGGATGATGGCCTCTGGATAAGCACGCTCAAGCAGGACAATGTCAGCCTTGTTACAGACGCTATTAAGGCGATCGAAGCAACAGGTGTAAGAACCCGCGACGGCAAGCTACATGAGATGGATGTAGTGATATATGGCACAGGGTTTCACGCTGATCAGTTTCTGCTGCCTATGAAGATTACGGGGCGCAACGGCGTGGACCTGCATCAAACCTGGCAGGGAAACCCACAGGCCTACATGGGCATGACAATACCGGGTTTCCCCAACTTCTTTTGCCTCTATGGGCCCAATACGAATATTGTGGTGGGTAGTAGTATCGTGTTTTTCAGTGAATGTGAAATGCGCTACATCATGGGCTGCATGAAAATGCAGTTCGAGTCAGACCTGTGCAGCGTGGAAGTAAAACAAGACGTGTGCGACGCATACAATACTGAAACGGATGCTCAAAGTAAGTTGCGCGCATGGGGTTCACCCCATGTGAATAGCTGGTACAAAAATGCTGCGGGACGCGTTTCCCAGAATTGGCCGGGGACTCACTGGGAGTGGTGGCAACAGACGCTCGAGCCTAATCGAGATGATTTTTTAAGCTAACGGGGTCTGACCCCAACGGCTCCAACCAACTCCTGCGGGTAGAGCTAGCAAGAGCTAGTCCGCCTCGGAATACCAAAGCCGAACAAACTGATACCAAACAGTATGCCCAGAGACATGAAGTTCTGTATCTGCTGAACCATCCTCATCAATATTATGGATGTTGGGCAATGTAACCGTTTCAAAGTTGACGACTTTTACGGGATTATCCTTCAGCCACTGATTCATATTCGTCACGCAACTGTCGAAGCCTTCAAAATCCACACCACCAAAGAGGCCTCCTCTTTGCTGTTCCTGTGGAAGGAAATCGTGGTATTTCACATTACTCATTTGTTGAACTCCCCATAGTGTCGACCACCAAATTAACGCGGCAAACTGCGTTAGGCAAGCCCCGGTGGACTCCGAACCATAGCAACCTGAACTGGCAGACTAGGATAGAGCAGTAAGTGCCACTAAGTTGAATGCGGCCAGCTTATAAGGCAGAGGCCATCACTTCGAGACCTTCAAACACCAGATCTGGTGCCCAAACACCTCCGCGATCTAGCAGCTTAAGCAGAGTTTCTCCTCCACCGCCACAAAATTGCAGTGACAACGGCTCTTTGCCGACCTGATCTAATGCCAGAGACACCGCACCGGTCTGGGCCAGTGCAATGCCATGGCGCACCGCCTCCGCTGTGGATGTACCTGGAGACAACGCGTAACCAATATCTTCGTCAAATCGCACACGGTCAGTGTCCAACAGCAAGGCGCGTTCCATTAGGTTGGGACCAGGGATGATATAACCGCCTTCGTGCAGGCCCTGGGCACTGACGATATCTATGGTGAGTGCTGAACCCGCGTCAATTACACACAAGCGGCCGCTATCACGTTGCCGAGCTCCCAGCATAGCGAGCCAGCGATCGACGCCCATTCGAGTGGCGTCATCGTAGCTATTAGTGAGCGTAGCAGTGCGTTTTTCGGTGCGAGCAAACCAGGGCTCTACGCGCCATTGTGCGGTTAAAATCTTACTCAGTTCTGCCTCGGCCTCAGGAGAAGCCACACTGGAAATCCATATGGACTGCAATTCTGTAGTGCAAGCGAGTAATTGCTTTAGTGTTGCAGCGTCATCACGCCTATAGATTCCGCGCACTACTATTTTTTCGTCTGCGCACAACCGCCATTTGGCGCCACTGTTGCCTACATCCAGCTGTAAACACCTGTTTTTACCGCTCACGATGCTCGCCTCAAAGAGATCTCTCCCCCGTATACAGACTGTACTCCGGTGGCCGTTTCCAACTGCAAGGCTCCTCGCTGATCCACACCTCTGGCTGTGCCGCCCATCTGACTGGTACCAGTATCCAAGACAACAGCCGCATCGGCGAAAGCATCGAGAGCTAGCCACTGCTTTTGCCAAGCCGCAAAACCATCAGTTTCGTAGTCTGCCACGAGCGGCAACAGCTCGTTCAACAATGCCGCTAGTAATGGATTGCGGCCGGGAGCGGAAGCACCCGCAATTGTCTTTACATCTGTCCACGCCTGATCTATCTCTTGGGCCGCCGTCTCAGGCATCACTACATTGAGCCCTACTCCCACCACTACCTGACAAGTACCTGACGCATCACCGGTCATTTCCAATAGAATTCCGCCCAGCTTCGCGCCATCAAATAGAACATCGTTCGGCCACTTCAGCTGCACTTTAGGCAGCCCACATTTTTCTAGCGCTCGCGCCACGGCAACACCCACAGCCAAACTCATTCCCTCCAGTGCCGCCGCGCCCTGACTAAACTCCCAAATCAGTGAAACATAGAGGTTGCTGGCGTACGGGCTAACCCATTGCCGGCCACGACGCCCCCTACCCGCCGATTGCTGTTCAGCGGTGCACACAATTCCACAAGCCCTTCCCTGTTGCGCCTGCCGCATCAATTCTGCGTTGGTTGAATCTATGCTCTCCAGAACCATCAGCTTACCCAGTAGAGAGATAGTTCTGTCACTTAGGGTTTTACGTATTTCGGCCTCTTCCAGTAAATCTACGCCTCCACAAATGCGATAGCCGCGACCTTTGACAGACTCGATTTCTAACCCGGTGTCGCGACCCAGTTTATTCACCTGTTTCCACACGGCGGTTCGGCTCACACCCAGAGCATCAGCCAAATCCTGACCGGAGCGAAACTCACCGTCGGATAGTAGGGGTAACAAAATCGATTGCGACACGAATAGGGGCTCTTCTGCGGCTGGTTAGAGGCGCGATGATAGCAAATAAAAGCGCTGTCCCGGACTGATGCAGGAGAATCCGATAGCGCGGTCCGCGTCGCCCAATAGGACCAGAACCGAGCTGCAGAGCACAAATCAGGACAAACTAACTGCATTTCTAAATATTACGTTTACGTTAACGTCAACTATGGCTATTATTCGCTATCGTAACTCGCCATTGATCGGGCAAAAAGCGTGACAGACAAGACCTTCACCATCTCTCAGCTCGCACAAGAATTCGGCGTTACGACCCGTACGATTCGTTTCTATGAGGAAAAGGGCCTGGTACAACCCCTGCGCGAGGGCCAAAAGCGACTTTACTCTCCCGCGGATAGAGTGCGCATCAAGCTCATTCTGCGCGGCAAGCGAATTGGCATGACCTTGCAGGAGAGCGTTGAGGTTATCGATCTTTATGACCCCGGACACAACAACGCCCAACAACTGCACTCTTTAATTTCGACTATCACCGATCGCCGCAACAAACTGCTGCAGCAAAAAGCAGACATCGACGAGATGCTCGCAGGCCTGGACGAAGTTCAGCTCACTTGTGAGAACTCACTATTGGAAGAATCCACAGACACCAGCAAATCTTCTCCAAACGAAGACGACAGGACACCACTATGAATACCGGCTACCCCTCACTCAACTTTGGACTAGGCGAAGACCTGGACATGCTGCGCGACGCGGTTTACCAAATGTGCCAAAAGGAAATCGCTCCCCGCGCGGCCAGCATAGATTCATCAAACGAATTTCCGAATGACCTGTGGCGCAAGCTCGGCGACATGGGCCTTCTTGGAATGACCGTAGAAGAAGAATACGGTGGCTCCGGCATGGGGTATCTCGCACACGCAATGGTGATGGAGGAGATCAGCCGAGCCTCTGCCTCTGTTGGCTTGTCCTACGGCGCTATGTCCAATCTGTGCCTTAACCAGCTGCGCAAGAATGGCAACGAAGAGCAGAAAACAAAATATCTACCGAAGCTGTGCTCAGGCGAACACATAGGTGCGCTCGCTATGTCGGAAGCTAACTCCGGCTCCGATGTTGTGAGCATGAAACTACAGGCGCGCAAAGACGGTGACCGTTACATTCTCAACGGCACCAAGATGTGGATTACCAATGGTCCCGACGCCAATGTCTACATTATCTACGCAAAAACCGATTTGGATGCGGGATCAAAGGGCATAACCGCTTTCATTGTAGAACGCGACTATCCCGGTTTCTCCCGCTCCCCGAAACTAGACAAGCTGGGTATGCGCGGCTCCAACACCTGCGAGCTGGTGTTCCAGGACTGTGAAGTCCCCGCCGGGAACATACTGCGCAATGAAGGAGACGGCGTAAAAATTCTGATGTCAGGCCTCGACTACGAACGCACAGTGCTCTCGGGCGGCCCTGTGGGCATCATGCAGGCCTGTCTCGATGAGGTGCTCCCTTATCTGCACGACCGCAAACAGTTCGGTCAGAGCATTGGTGAATTTCAATTGATGCAGGGCAAGCTGGCGGATATGTACGCCGATCTTAACGCCTGCCGCGCCTATCTCTATGCGGTCGCCGGCGCCTGTGATCGGGGCGAAGAAACCAGACAGGACTGCGCTGCAGTCATTCTCTACACCGCTGAAAAGGCAACGCAAATGGCCTTGCAGGCGATTCAAGCGATGGGTGGCTTCGGCTACACCAATGAAGCCAATGCGGGGCGTTTGCTGCGCGATGCCAAGCTCTATGAGATTGGCGCAGGTACCTCTGAAATCCGTCGCATGTTAATCGGCCGCGAATTATTCAACGCAAGCGCATAGGAGTTTTCGTATGTCAGTACTACAATCGCGCATCAACCCACGAAGCGAAGCCTTCGAGAAAAATCGTGACCACATGCAAGCGCAGGTCGACGACCTTCGCCAATTGGTAGAAAAAATTCATCGCGGTGGTGGCGAAAAGTCGCAGCAGAGACACATCTCCCGCGGCAAGCTGTTACCTAGAGATCGTCTGAACGCGTTGCTGGATCCGGGCTCTCCGTTTCTCGAATTATCACAGCTGGCAGCCTACGAAGTCTATGAAGACGATGTGCCCAGTGCCGGCATCATCACTGGTGTAGGCCGGGTCGCCGGGCAGGAGTGCATGATCTTCGTTAACGACGCCACCGTAAAAGGCGGAACCTACTACCCCCTCACGGTTAAGAAACAAGGTCGCGCACAAACCATTGCTGAAGAAAATCATCTGCCTTGTCTCTATCTGGTTGATTCAGGCGGCGCTTTTCTGCCCCTACAGGACGAAGTATTTCCAGACCGCGAACACTTCGGCCACGCGTTTTATAATCAGGCGAGAATGTCGTCCAAAGGCATTCCACAAATTGCCGCTGTACTGGGCTCCTGCACCGCTGGCGGCGCGTACCTGCCCGCCATGGCTGACGAATCCATTATTGTTAAGAATCAGGGCACCATTTTTCTAGGCGGCCCACCTCTGGTAAAAGCCGCTACCGGTGAGATTGTCACTGCGGAAGAATTAGGAGGCGCTGACGTGCATTGCCGCACCTCAGGCGTTACGGACCACTATGCCAACAACGACAACCATGCACTGGAATTGGTGCGACGTGCAGTAGCACGGCTAAATCGCATAAAGCCCGTGTCCGTGGAAGTAAAAGAAAGTGTGGATCCGCTGTTTCCGGTGGAAGACATCTACGGCGTTATCCCCGCCGATTCAAAGCAGCCCTACGACGTGCGCGAAGTCATCGCTAGAACCGTTGACGGTTCAGAGTTCGACGAATTCAAAGCGCTATTCGGTGAGACCCTGGTGTGCGGCTTTGCCCGTATTCACGGCTACCCTGTAGGCATTGTTGCGAACAACGGCATTCTGTTCAGTGAATCCGCCGTGAAAGGCGCACACTTTGTTTCTCTGTGTGCCCAGCGCAAAATTCCGCTCGTCTTCCTGCAGAACATCACCGGCTTTATGGTGGGCAAACAATACGAAGCAGGCGGTATCGCCAGACACGGTGCAAAAATGGTGCATGCGGTAGCCTGCGCCAATGTTCCAAAGCTCACCATTATGATCGGTGGGTCATTTGGTGCTGGCAACTACGCCATGTGCGGCCGCGCTTACGATCCGCGCTTTTTGTTTATGTGGCCCAATGCCCGCATTTCGGTGATGGGTGGCGAGCAAGCTGCCGGCGTATTGGCAACGGTGAAGCAGGATCAGATGGCGCGCAATGACGAGCACATGAGCGCCGAGGAAGAATCTGCCTTTAAGCAACCAATCATAGATTCCTACGAGCAACAGGGTCACCCCTACTACGCTTCCGCTCGCTTATGGGATGACGGGGTCATTGATCCTGCCGATACACGAATGGTATTAGGCCTGTGTCTCTCCGCGACGCTGAACGCGCCGATCGAGGATACGAAGTTCGGTGTATTTAGGATGTGATGGTGTTTGCTTACTTTGCGAGCCGGCGCGGATTACATCAAGGGTATTCGCGCCACGCTACGAGTACATCCATGTGCGCTCGGGCTAGTCCATCCATGGCCTCACACGGTCCCGAATACCCTTGATGTAATCCGCACCTCTGGACAGGAGTGAAGGTAGACAAATGACGGAAAAAAATATCACCGCACAAATTGACTCTCGAGGCGTGGCTCAGGTCATTCTAAATCGTCCCGAAAAACACAACGCTTTCGACGACACAATGATTGCCGAGCTCATCAAAACGTTCGAGGCGCTGGCTGACAACAACGACGTGCGCGTAGTCGTCCTTGAATCGCGTGGTAAAAACTTCAGCGCAGGTGCGGATCTCGAATGGATGAAACGGATGGCTGAGTATGACTACGAAGCCAATCTGGCAGATGCGCGATTGCTAGCAGCAATGCTCAAGGCACTCTACCAGCTACCTCAGCCAACTATTGCGAAAGTTCAGGGGGCTGCCTTTGGTGGCGCGGTTGGTCTCGTCAGCTGTTGTGACATGGCAGTAGCAGAGGAAGGCGCCAGCTTTTGTCTTTCTGAAGCAAAGATAGGGCTCATACCAGCGACCATCGGCCCCTATGTAGTTAGGGCTATTGGTGAAAGAGCGTCCAAACGCTACTTCACAACCGCGGAACGTTTTACGGCGGCAACAGCGCATACGCTAGGACTGGTCAGCGAAGTAGCCGTGACCGGAGAATTGGATGAAGGAGCTGATCGCATCATCGAAGCCCTTCTCAATAATGGTCCACAAGCGGTGCAACAGGCAAAACAACTGGTAAATGATGTGGCGGAAAAAGACCTCTCGGAAGAACTTATCGAGGACACCTGCACTCGCATCGCCCGCATTCGGGTTTCGAAAGAAGGCCAGGAAGGCCTTACAGCCTTTTTGAACAAACGCCCAGCTAGTTGGGCAGAGGAATAAGTAACATGTTCAGTAAAGTTCTCATTGCCAATCGGGGCGAAATCGCCTGCCGTGTGATCAGCACCGCGCGACGTCTCGGGGTGGCAACCGTGGCTGTCTACTCCGATGCAGATCGCAATGCTCTACATGTAAGGTTAGCGGACGAGGCCATTCATATTGGTGCTTCTCCAGCGAGAGAATCCTATCTATTGGGCGACCGCATCCTGCAAGCAGCGCTGAGTGTTGGTGCTGACGCCATTCACCCGGGCTATGGATTCCTATCCGAAAATGCAGGATTTTCACTGGCCTGTGCAGAGAAAGGTGTCGTCTTCATTGGCCCCCCCAGCGCAGCAATAGAGGCCATGGGCAGTAAGTCAGCCGCTAAGCGAATTATGGAGAAAGCCGATGTGCCGCTGGTGCCCGGCTATCACGGCGACGATCAGGACCCAGCAGTGCTTAAAGCTGCAGCCGAAGAGATGGGCTATCCAGTACTACTCAAAGCCACCGCCGGTGGTGGTGGTAAGGGCATGCGGCAAGTGTGGTCCAGCGATGAGTTTGACGAAGCGCTGGCAGCAGCCAAACGGGAATCCCTTTCCAGCTTCGGTGACGACACTATGTTGGTGGAAAAGTACCTGACCAAACCGCGCCATGTAGAATTCCAGGTGTTTTTTGATAATCACGGCAATGGTATTTATCTGGCCGAGCGGGATTGTTCAGTGCAGCGTCGCCACCAGAAAGTCATCGAAGAGGCACCTGCGCCCGGCATGACGGATAGCCTGCGCCGGGAGATGGGTGAAGTAGCAGTGAAGTCCGCACGCGCCATCGACTACCGAGGTGCCGGCACTGTTGAGTTTCTACTCGATGAAGACGGCAGTTTCTACTTCATGGAGATGAATACACGCCTGCAAGTTGAGCACCCCGTGACTGAGATGATCACAGGGCAAGACTTGGTAGAGTGGCAGCTGCTGGTAGCCTCCAATCAACCTTTGCCACTCACGCAGGAGCAGGTCAAAATTCGTGGCCACGCCTTCGAAGCCCGATTGTACGCCGAAGACCCTGACAATGATTTCCTACCTGTTACCGGCACTCTCGGTTTTCTTCAGCCGCCTGAGGAGTCTCGGTATGTACGTGTAGACACTGGCGTTGCGCAAGGCGATGAGATCAGTGTTTTTTACGACCCCATGATCGCCAAGCTCATCGTGTGGGACGAATCACGTGATCGTGCGTTGCAGCGTCTCGCAACTGCTTTATCGGAATACCGTATCAGCGGGACCATCACCAACCTCGATTTTCTTTACAACCTGATCACCTCAAAACCGTTTCAGAACGAAGAGCTGGATACGGGTTTTATCGAAAAACATGCGGCACTGATCTTTCATGAAGAAAAGGCGGACATTGAGCGGGAGCTACCACTTGCAGCCATGGCTCTACTGCGCCACAAACAAAGAGCTACTGCTGGCACATCCTGTATCGACCCTTACTCTCCATGGCAGCAAAACAATGCATGGAGGCTCAATGAACCCAATGTGCACCGCCTCACACTGCATTGCCATCAACAGGACCATGTTGTCCAGATAGAGCAACGGCAAACAAAGTATTTGGTGCGAGCAACAGGCCGAGAGACTTGGGTAGAAGCGGATTTACAGGGCGACACCTTGCACCTGGAGGTCAACGGACATCGGCAACGCGCCACACTTGCACACTCGCAGAACGGCTTTACACTCTATCTCCCGGATGGTGCATGTCATTTCAGTGAGGTGCTACCTGACACCGGCGAGGCCGATCAAGACGGAGCAGATGGCGCTCTTCAAGCCCCGATGAACGGCACTATCGTTACGCTTTTGGTGGCCGCTGGAGATACAGTTGAGCCCGACACCCCTTTACTCGTGATGGAAGCAATGAAAATGGAGCACACCATTCGAGCACCTGGCGCAGGCGTGGTGGAGGCATTTCACTATCATCCAGGAGAACTGGTTGACGGTGGCGCCGAATTACTTGAATTCACCGAGAGCGGAGACTAGCGAGCAATGAGCCTACCGAAGAAAGTGACACTGGTAGAAGTAGGCCCCAGAGATGGCCTGCAAAATGAGTCCGGGGCCATTCCTCTGGCAGCAAAAATTGAATTAATCAACGAACTGGTGGACGCTGGCCACACCGCGATTGAGGCAGGCAGCTTCGTCAATCCCAAGTGGATTCCACAGATGGCGGACAGCGAAGCAGTATTTGCGGGTATCAAGCAGAAAAAGAATGTTCGCTACTGCGCCCTCACCCCCAATCTGCAAGGTTTCGAACGTGCCCTTGCGGCCGGCGCCAACGAAGTCGCGATTTTTACCGTTACCTCTGAAACTTTTTCACAGAAAAACACCAACTGCACTATCGCGGAGGGCTTACGGCGCTTTGCAGAAGTTACTGCCGCCGCCCGATCGCATAATATTCCTGTGCGCGGCTATGTCTCCTGTGTGCTTGGCTGTCCCTATGAAGGGGGGATTGAACCAGCGCGCGTCACCGACCTTGCAGCGCAGTTACTCGAAATGGGCTGCTACGAAATTTCTCTGGGCGATACTACCGGAGTCGGCACGGCCGGCGCCATGGAAAAACTTCTGGACGATGTGCTTGGACGATTGTCGGCCGAGACTCTTGCCGTGCATTGTCACGACACCTATGGTCAGGCCCTGAGCAATATTCTAGTCGCACTGCAGCGGGGCATTCAGACCATTGATGCATCTGTAGCAGGCCTAGGTGGCTGCCCCTACGCACCAGGTGCCTCCGGTAACGTCGCCACAGAAGATGTTGTGTATATGCTTCAGGGTATGGGCATTGAAACCGGATTGGATCTGGACGCCCTGATCGCCGCCGGGCAGAAGATCTCTGCTACTCTTGGCAGAGACAATGCCTCAGCCGTAGCCCGCGCCAGGCTAGCCAGTAATTAACCGGAAAACCGAATGTCCGACAGCTTTGTTTCGTTTCTGCGTACCGTAGCTGCCACTTTGATGGGTATTGCCGGCTTCGGGCTCATCGCCGCTCTGTGGCTGCGAGAACTCACTGAAGCTGCAGTAATAGATGCACTGCTGGGCTCCGTCTATTTGATTGTTGCTATAGGTCTACTCGGGCGATCTCGTTTCTCCCTGTTCATGGCTATTGTAATTCCGGCCGCTGTAACCATCGTGTTGTTTTCCACACAAGAGAGCATCGAACCCATACACAATCTACGCATTGCGATGGACTTTGTGGTTATGGTGTTCAGCATTGCCGTATTGTGGCACGTACGCCACCATCCCAGCGTATAGTGCCCGCTGGTCTATTTTTCAGTCCCTATCGACTTACAACATCACTTCACTCATCCATATCACTGAGCCGCCTCACCCGTACAAGGCTCCAGAAAGCGAGAAACCATGGCGTTAAAACCCACCATCTATAAAGCGCAAATTGAACTGGCCGACAGCGATCGCAATTGCTATGAATCTCTGTCGCTAACTATGGCTCAGCACCCTTCAGAAACCATCGAGCGCATGGCTGCGCGCCTGCTGGTCTATTGCCTTAACTGCGCTCGGTCGTTGGAATTTACCAAGGGGATTTCCACTGCAGACGAGCCAGACTTGTGGACTCATAGCGACAGCGGCGAAATCGAACACTGGATGGAAGTGGGGCAACCGGAAGAACCGCGTTTGCGCAAAGCCTGTGGTCGATCTGGCAAAGTGAGTGTCTACGCCTTTGCGAAAAGTGCGGCCACTTGGTGGAAACTTAACACAGAAGCGATTAGCGCATTGCCCCGCATCGAAGTCTGGCAACTCAACTGGGAAGAAGTCGTTACAATGGCTGCTTTGCTCGATCGAACAGTCCAACTGAGCATCAGTATTGTCGGTGGGACAATGTATATCGATTGCAGCGGGAAATCCTGTAGCGTTGAACCTCTCCTACTGCTGGAAGAGGATTGAACGCAATCTTTCTCAGGCAGTCGCGGCCTTAGGCGGTTGCGGCCCTTGCAATGACTGGCGTAGAAAAACTAAAAACAAAACATTGACCAAGCCGTAAGCTATCGCTGTTGTCAATTCATCCGCTGCCGGTGACGCCCAGGCCAAGACCGTAGCAAAGACCACCAAACGAAGTAGCTCCCATTTGAACATCGCCGCTCCACGCCCCTCCAGCCATCCAGCAGTGGTAACGGTGGTGCTCAAAAGTACCGCCCACAATGCTACACCTACCCAGTAACTCACCTCGGTAAATTGCATTGTATTAAGCAGAACAATCACCGCTAACAATTGGAAAAATGCGTAGATCGATACCAGCTTTGGTACCCGGGGGTCGTAGCGTTCGAACTTACTTAGATCAGTCTTTTCACGGGGATACCGCGCGGCGACATCAGCGGGCCGCCAGCCAGTGCGCGACACCCACACTTTCAGTTTGTCGCGCCACGCAGACGTACGCAAGCTGTCCTGAGCCATATCCATATAAACATGCGTGAGTGCCCTGACCGGGTTCCAACTCTTCAACGGGCCGCGAATACCGAACACTACAGGCTCTTCTGGGAGCTCCTCCTGGAATGTGCCAAACAAACGATCCCACAATATGAAAAGGCCACCATAATTGCGATCCATATAGACATCGTTCTGCGCGTGGTGCACGCGGTGGTTAGAGGGCGTTACAAAAAACCATTCATACCAGCCGAGCTTGGGAATATGTTCAGTGTGCACCCAATATTGGTATATCAAATTGATAGAAGCGACTGTCACAAACACTTCCGCTGGAATACCGAACAGGAACATCGGGATAAAGAAGACCCAGCCCAACAGGAAACCTGTGCTGGTCTGTCGCAAAGCTGTCGTCAGATTGTAGTCTTCACTTTGGTGGTGAGCCACATGTGCCGCCCACAAAATTGTACGCTCGTGTCCCAGCCGGTGTAGCCAGTAGTAAAACAAGTCGTAGAGAACCGTTGCCAGCACCCATGTAAACCAGTGCGTCGCATCCATCAGCGGAAGTGAGAAATATTCAGTGATCAGATAAAAAACATAACCGCCTACACCTAATGTGACGAAACGTCGGGCCTGGCTAAGCACGCCAAGAAACAAACTGCTGACACTGTCGTTCAAGCGGTAAGTATTGCGCTTTTTCCAAAACCCGTAAGCCAGCTCCACCAGGATGGCGAGAGCAAAGAACGGTATTGCGTAAAGTACTAGGTCCATCGGTTTCTCTCAGCCTGCTTACTGCATGCTTTCAATAAAGGCATCTGAACTCTCAATGGCCTTACGCATCTCGAGAATAAGCGCCTCTATATCATCTTCAATGGCACCAAACTCTACTTTCAAAGAAGCCACTGCGCGGGCATTGAGATTGTGCTTCAGATACATGACGTTGTCTTTTAGAGAAGCCAACACGGGCTCCATTTTTGCCTCGGATTTGCGTAGGGCTTTGATCATGCCGTCGTAACGTTTTTGTGTCTCACGCAACTTACCTTGGCTGTCAGCCTTCAGTCGGGCATTGCTGTACTGCTCAATTTCATCCTGCCACTCATCAAACAGTGCGCCGGAGACATGGTCTACGGCATCGATTCGCTCGGTCACTGCAGCTGCAGCATCAACCGAATCCTCGTATTCATCCGCCATGGCCTCGTACATGTCTTCTAGATCACCGCCGTCGAAATTGGTCAACTCGGACAACTGCTCCAGCGCGGATTGAAATTGCTCTTGTGCCTCTTTCTGTGCATCTCTGGAATCCTCTACTCGATCCACCAAAATATCCCGCTTGTGGTAACCGACCTGCTCCGCCGCGCCGTAGTAAGCCGACTGACAGCCGACCAGAAGAGTAGCTACTAATGGCAGTATCAGGTTTCGCATCTTAATTTCTCCTAGGTTTGGCCGTGCCGAGTGCCTGCTGTTTCAGGCGTTTTCGAGCACGCTAGTGTAATAGAACAGCGTGCCAAAAACAGCATTCAGGTCAGAACTCATAGGGGGCCGATTATGGCTAGTGCCTCGCGTGCGCAGGGGCTATATTGCAGCCATGACCAGTGACCTGAACATTGCCTTCCCCGACCCCAGCCTTGACCCTCAGCTGTGTCGCCGCGCCAGGCTGTCCCGTGATCCGCGCTTTGATGGAGAGTTCTTTATAGGGGTTCATACCACCGGCATCTACTGTAGGCCCATATGCCCGGTCCGGCCGCCCGCAGAGAAAAATGTCAGCTACTACCGCGATGCAGCGAGGGCGGCACAGGCGGGTTTTCGTCCTTGTTTGCGCTGCCGGCCAGAATCGGCGCCCAATAGCCCAGCCTGGAATGGTACCTCCACCACGGTGGAACGTGCATTGCAGCTGATCCGTCAGGGTGCACTCAATGAAGGGGCCCTGGAAGAGCTAGCGGACAGGCTAGGCATTGGAGAACGCTATCTACGCAAATTATTCGAGCAGGAACTGGGTGTATCCCCGCAGGCTGTCGCACTGAATCAACGCCTCCTGTTTGCCAAGAAATTGCTGGCGGAAACTTCTCTGCCGATGACGGAAGTGGCATTTGCTTCAGGGTTCGGCAGTGTTAGGCGCTTCAATAGTGCTGTTAAGGCATGGTTTAAGCTCGCGCCCAGCGCACTGAGAAGGCAGCGAAAAACACCTCTGGCGGGCTCGCCGATTCGACTACAGCTACAGTATCGCCCTCCCTATGACTGGGACGGCGTAATGGATTTCTTTGAGCGTCATGCGATTAACGGCGTCGAAACGGCCTCGCAGGATGGCTACCAACGCAACATCCTCATCGATGGAGCGCCGAGTAATATCAAAGTGAGCCCGGTGAAAGGCAAAGACGCCTTGCTGCTAGAGTTGCATGTCGATGATCACAGTTTGTTAATGCCGGTTGTCGCCAATATCAGACGCATGTTTGATCTGGATGCCAACCCTGCAGCGATCAAAGAAGTTCTGGGGCTGGACCCAATTCTGGCACCGCTATTGGCCCACTTTGAGGGAATCCGTTCACCCAGTAGCTGGAGTCTGTTTGAATCCGCGGTGCGCTCCATCGTAGGCCAACAGGTAAGTATAAAAGCAGCGCGCAGTGTACTTGGCCGTCTTGCCGCGGCGGTAGGTGAAGACGCCGACACTTTGACCTTCCCAAACGCTGCAGGCATTGCGGCATTACCTGATAAAGCATTCCCCATGCCCACCCGTCGACGAGACACCCTGCGTACCATTTGTCAGCACTATAGTGGTTGCGAGGATGATGTGGATCTCGCAACTCTGGCCAGCTTCAAAGGTATTGGTCCATGGACAACAGCGCTGGTAGCGATGCGTGGCTTGGGCCAACCGGATATTTTCCCGCTGAAAGATTTGGGGCTGGACAATGCCTGGGCGGAATTGGAAGGGGGAAAGACCCCGCTGCAAGATCGCATGGCCGATTGGCGCCCCTGGGGTTCCTATGCCGCAAACCTGCTCTGGAGGAGTTTAAGCCTATGAATTTTCAGTATCTGAATACACCCATCGGTAAGCTGCGTCTGATGTCCAACAGCACAGGTTTAACGGCCATCGAATTCGAACACATGTACAGCGATACAGCGGATGCTACGCAAGCCAGCGACTCGATACTTGCCAATTGCGCCAGCCAGCTTACACAGTACTTTGCTGGGGCCCGGGAGGAGTTCGACTTGCCACTCGCCGCTAGTGGTACGCAGTTTCAACAAAACGTGTGGAAGGCGCTAAGGAATATTCCCTACGGCGAAGTGCGTAGCTATCGTGATATTGCCGAGTCGATTAACCATGTTGCAGCCGTTCGGGCAGTAGGCGCTGCCAATGGCCGCAACCCTCTACCCGTCGTAGTGCCTTGCCACCGGGTGATAGGGAGTGACGGAAGCTTAACCGGGTTTGCGGGCGGCATTGAAATGAAGAGTCAGCTTCTACAATTGGAGGGAGTACTACTGACTTAGTAGGCTGCCGCTACGACCGTTACAGGGCTGGCGGCGATCAGTTTGATCCAACTGGCTTCGTTGATAAAGCCGGTGCCCCAGGAGCTCCACTTGGCACCCAGGCCTTTCTCGATGATCGCTTCGACACCCATACCTTCGGCCAGGGACGCCTTAACTGCTGCTGTGGTTTCCAGCAGCATTTGATGGAATCGCTGCAGATCCTGCTTGTTCGCCAACTCGCCATGCCCAGGCACGATCAACGTGTTGTCACTGACCCGCTGCAACACTTTTTCTACATTGGCCGTATAGTCCAGCAGGTTGCCACCGGCACTGATATCCACGTAGGGAAACCGATCCCGGAAAAACAAATCACCCATGTGCACTACATTTTCCTGGGCGTAGTAGACGACACTGTCGCCATCGGTGTGCCCACCCGGATAATGCTGCACTTCTACATCACCACCATTGAAATGGAAGGCTATAGAGTCGCCATAAGTCACCACAGGAAGAGCCGCCATCGGACTTGGCTCAGTCACTTTTCCGGTCATTTTATTTTCCTGCCGGCTAGACATACGTCCGCGAACATTGGTGTGCGCAAAAATAATCGTACCGCGCATGCCCCAGTGGTCATTGCTACCTGTGTGATCACCGTGCCAATGGGTATTTAGGATAAAACTGGGAGCGAGGTCGGATTGTGACAGTGTCGATATAGCCTTCTGGTACGCCTCGGCATAAGTGGCGTAATCATCATCAACCAGCATGATGCCATCGATACCAACAGAGGCCACAACATTGCCACCCATTCCATGCAGTAGATACAGCGGTCCGCGCAGCGCAGTCGTCGTTACCTCAGGCGCAGCTTCTGCCGCTAGAGATACAGTTGTACTGGAAAAGACGAGAAAGATTGTAGCGAGAGCGCGGGATATTAATTTGTTCACTTAATAGCCTCTTCTTTTTCTTGGCAGGCACCACCTGGAAAAGCGCCGGTGTGTCTTCCAATATCAGGCACCAGGCAGTCTCAGGCATTGAGATCGGGGATCATGTCGTCCTTAAGCCGTGTTATAGCATCCTTCAAAAGTAATTTTTCTTTTTTCAGGCGCTGCAACAGGATTTGATTGCAGTAGGGGTATTCGTACATTTCAGCAATTCTTCGATCCAGCTCACGGTGCTTGGCCTGCAACCCGAGCAAACGCATAGCAGGTGTCATCAACTGGTTGGCAGCGTCCTCTTGAGATGCAGTGCCGATATCCGGGGGTTCATTCATTGTGCTAAAAGACTACCGATGTTGTTAATGCGCAAGGAGACAAACTATACCCTCATGTACTTGCGACACAAGCCCAGTCGCCTTGTCGAATAGGTTTTTCACGGCTTGATATGAGCCAAAAACTCTCTCCATAGTGGAGCCCCGGGTTGGGCAATACCGAAAAAATCCGGGCTGTACAGCGAGTCCTGCCGATTGTATTGCAGCGGCATACCGTCCAAACCCAACAGAGCACCGCCAGCGGCCTCCAAAACGGCTTGGCCAGCCGCTGTATCCCACTCACAGCAGGGAGAGAATCGTGGGTAGAAATCACCCTCCCCGGCCGCCAATTGGCAAAACTTTAACGCACTGCCGCTGTTCTTGCGGGTGAGAGGACCCCAGTGCTGCTTCAGCCAATCGAGAGTAGCGTGCAAACGCGGCCCCTTGTGCCTGGGACTGGCCAACACCTCTAAAGGTTCACCGGCGGTCAGCTGACGAGTTTCCAGAGCCTCCCAAGGCCAAGGCCCCGTATCAGGTACCCGATAACATCGCGCCAGCACATCAGGAATTCCCACGTAGGCCAATTCCTCCAGCGGCAGGTAAAGCACACCCAATACCGGGCGGTGCTCTTCAATAAGCGCGATGTTGATAGTGAACTCTCCCGTTCGATCGAGAAACTCACGGGTACCATCCAAGGGGTCCACCAGCCAGTAACGCTGCCACTCGCGCCGCTGACTCAGGTCGACCGGTGCGGACTCTTCGGATAAAACGGGGATATTCGAATCTATAGCCAGTAAGCCTGCCTGCAAAATGGCATCGGAGGCCAGATCAGCTCGCGTCAGTGGAGAATCGTCTCCTTTGGCCTCAAAATCCGCAGCATCAGGCGCGTAGTAGTGCTCACGTATTACCTCGCCCGCATGACGACATAGCGGCAACAGTGGTGCTACAAGCTGTTCCAGCGCTGCACTTTTCAGATCATTCTCCATGACGGGTAATATACCATTCCTACTGAACCTGTTTCGCACAGTGCCTCAGCCCCGCCTGCCTCAAGCCGCGTGTCCAACACTGGTTTGACTAGCGAAAACAGGCATAATCGTACCCTACGACCACGTTCAATATTTGATGACCGTAAAAAAAAGGGCAGCTAAAAGATAAATATGATCGACTGGACCACTATCGACACTGTACTGCTGGACATGGACGGCACCCTGCTCGATTTGCATTTCGATACCTATTTCTGGCTACAACACTTGCCGAGACTCTACGCGTCGAAACATCAAATCACTGCCGAGGAAGCGGTTGAGGTATTGCACGGTGAGTCCAGCAGTGTGCAAGGCACGCTGGAATGGTATTGCCTGGACCACTGGACTGCGCGACTGGACATGGACCTGGCGTCGATGAAGCGAGAGGTGCAACACATGATAAGTGCCAGACCATTCGCTATTGAATTCCTGCAGCGCCTGCACGCCAGTTCTCGCGATGTTGTCATGGTCACCAATGCCCACCGGACAACGCTGGACATAAAAATGGAGAATGTAGATCTCACCGGCTGGTTTGATCGCGTGGTTGTGTCTCATGAACTAAACGCAGCGAAAGAAGAGCAACGCTTCTGGCACGCGCTGCAGGAATTGCACCCCTTTGATCCCGCTCGCACTTTGCTGATCGATGACACAGAGCGTGTGCTGGATTCCGCAGCGGAGTACGGCATTGCTCACCTCCTTACACTACTGCAACCCGATAGCCAACAGCAGAAGAGACTCGATACCCGCTTTCCAGGGATTCATCATTTCGATGAAATCATGCCACAAGAGATCCGGGCATGAGCCACGAAACCGAAAACGCAGAGAAGTTACGTTTGGATAAATGGCTGTGGGCGGCGCGCTTTTTCAAGACACGCAGTCTCGCCAAAGCTGCCATCGACGGAGGCAAGGTTCACCTGGATGGCCAACGAGTGAAGGTCTCAAAAGAAATTAGTGTTGGTGACACTTTACAGATTCGTCAGGGTTGGGATGAGAAAGTCATACGGGTGATGAAGCTCAGCAACCAGCGCCGCGGCGCACCTGAGGCAGCACAGCTGTATGAAGAAACGTCTGAGAGCATCGCCAAACGGGAGGCTGAAGGACAGGCTCGCAAGGCAGCCGGAGGAATGATAGGCAGGCCCGTCAGCAGGCCTAGCAAAAAACAACGGCGGCAGATTCATCGCTTTAAAAATGCCAACGACTGAGCCAAATACCACTAGTCCCTGAACCACCCTTTTTGGGCCAAGATGCGCTAGAATTGCGCCCATGCTGTCTGAAATCCCCATTTCTCCACCTGAGACGCCACTACTGAACAAAGTCGATCAGGGCCTGTCCCTGCGCGATCTTGGAGCAGCAGAACTGGTAGACCTGGCGGACGAGCTGCGCAGCTACATCCTCTACAGCGTAGGACAGACCGGTGGTCACTTCGGTGCTGGGCTGGGTGTAGTGGAGCTCACGGTGGCCCTGCACCACATTTACAACACTCCGGACGATCGCATAGTGTGGGATGTTGGCCATCAGACCTATCCCCACAAGATTCTCACTGGCCGCATGAATCAAATGCACAGCATGCGTCAGGCAGGCGGACTCGCCGGTTTCCCAAAGCGGGCAGAGAGTGACTACGACACTTTTGGCGTGGGCCACTCCTCTACCAGTATTTCAGCCGCCATGGGCATGGCTCTGGCCGCAAGACATCAAGGCCTGGAGCGCAAAGTTATAGCGGTGATTGGCGATGGCGCAATTACCGGTGGAATGGCAATAGAAGCCTTGGCCCATGCCGGACATGAACGACCCAACATGCTGGTAGTTCTCAATGACAATCAAATGTCTATTGGGCACAACAAAGGCGGCCTTGCCACCTACTTCGCTAAAATCTGGGCCAGCAAAACATACATAGCAATGCGTCAGGGCTCAAAGAAGGTACTGGAAAAAATTCGCCCCGCCTGGGAGCTGGCCAAACGCACCGAAGAACATATGAAAGGCATGGTCGCGCCTGGTACGCTGTTTGAAGAATTGGGCTTTCACTACATCGGGCCACTGGATGGGCATGATCTGCCAGGCCTGATTCAAACACTGGAAAACATGAAAGATCTGGAGGGGCCACAGTTCCTCCACATCCGCACCATGAAAGGCAAAGGCTTTGCGCCCGCAGAGCAAGATCCGGTGGGCTATCACGCCATCAATAAAATCGAGGCGAAACCGAAAAGCCCCAAACCAGTTGCCGTTGTTCCTCCAGCGCCCAAACTTAAGTACCAACAGGTATTTGGGAATTGGCTGTGTGATATGGCTGAGCGAGACAATCGCCTCGTTGGAATCACACCGGCCATGTGTGAGGGTTCCGGGATGGTGGAGTTTTCGCAACAATTTCCCGACCGCTATTTTGATGTAGCGATCGCCGAGCAACACGCGCTAACGCTTGCCGCTGGCATGGCATGCGATGGGCTCAAGCCAGTTGTCGCCATCTACTCTACTTTTTTACAGCGCGGCTACGACCAGTTAATTCACGACATCGCATTGCAAAACCTTGATGTGACTTTTGGCATCGACCGGGCCGGTCTGGTTGGTGAAGATGGGCCTACCCATCACGGCGCGTTCGACCTGAGTTACCTGCGCTGTATTCCCAATATGGTGATTGGTGCTCCTTCGGATGAGAACGAATGTCGGCAGCTACTCTACACTGCCTTCCAGCACGAGGGGCCCGCTGCGATTCGTTATCCTCGCGGTACAGGGCCGGGTGCAACTATTGTAGAAGCGATGGAGCAATGCACCCTTGGCAGGGGTCGCAAAGTACTCAAAGGCAGAGACACCGTTATTCTGAATTTTGGCACACTCTTACCTGAGGCACTGACGGCAGCACAGGAATTGAGTGCCACTGTAATCGATATGCGCTGGGTCAAACCTCTGGACGAAGCATTAATTCAACAAGTGGCGCGCGAGCATTCGCTAGTAGTAACACTTGAAGAAAATGCCGTGGCTGGCGGCGCAGGAACAGCTGTGAACGAGTATCTTGCTGCTCAGGGAATATCAGTGAGCTTACTGAACCTCGGCTTACCGGATCAATTCGTTGAACACGGCACACACAATAATCAACTAAGCTGGACAGGGCTTAATGCAGAGGGGATTTCACGCAGCATTAATAAAAAACGAAATGCCGAAGCAAATGATGTCGCTCCCAAATTAAATGCCAACAATACAATCGAAGCATCACTCTAAGCACGCATGATCCACGTCTTCATTGGCACCAAGGCCCAGCTGATAAAGATGGCGCCAGTGATGGCAGAGCTACAGCAGCGTAACATTCCCTATAACTTCATATTCAGTGGCCAGCATCAGGCTACCGTGCATAACATTCGTGAAGAATTTGGGATTAAAGAGCCCGATATCACCCTTTACCACGGCAAAGACATAACCGGCATCATTCAGATGTTGCTTTGGTCGATTCGCATACTTGCTTCAGCCCTTTGGAACCGGAGCACGATCTGGCAAGGCGATAGTCGTGGTGTAGTGCTCAACCACGGGGACACTTTTTCGACATTGCTGGGCTCACTACTTGCCCGCATATCCGGGCACCGCTCCGCCCACGTAGAATCGGGATTGCGATCCTTCAATTTTTTCCATCCATTCCCCGAAGAAATAACCCGAATTTTCACCTTTTGGCTCTCGAACATATATTACGCACCTGGTGAATGGGCACTGTCCAACCTTGATCGCTATCGGGGCATCAAGATAAATACACAATACAATACCCTGTTGGATTCGCTGCGCCATAGCGAGGCCGGCGTAGATCAGGCTAACGTTGATATCCCTGATTACAGTTTTGCGCTGGTATCAATTCATCGATTCGAAAATATTTTCTCCCGCTCGAAGCTGGAAGAAATTGTGGGCCTGTTAATTGCAGCCAGCCAGCTGAAGCCACTCGTGTTTATTCTTCACAAACCCACTGAAAAGAAACTGGACCAGTTCGGTCTTCGTCAAAAACTCAATGATTGTGCCAAAATAGAGCTACGCCCCAGATACAGTTACTTCGAATTCATAAAGCTCACCAGACACGCTTCTTTCGTGATTACCGATGGCGGTAGTAATCAGGAGGAATGTCACTACATAGGCAAACCCTGCCTGATAATGCGCGCGAGCACCGAGCGTCAAGAAGGCCTGGGCGGCAATGCCCTAATATGCAATTACGAACCCGAGAAAATGACGGACTTCATTAACAATATCGAGAGCTATGCTTCACCTTCAATCCCCACCGACCTGTCCCCTAGTACAATAATCGTTGATCACCTTGAGTCGCTGTGACTATGACGGGGCTGGCAAGGCAATGAGAGAATCGTTGCATGAAAAT
>JBLFWP010000016.1:0-52801 GCA_047611225.1 Halioglobus sp. | reverse complement strand
TTGAGGAGGTAATGTACAGCCTGACTATGGGCACCATGGGGGGGCTGATCTTTGGCCCGCTTATAGGTATTTGTATCGATCGCTATTCGGTGCGCTTACTGATGACTCTCGGTTGTCTCGTCTCCGCTGCTCTCTTATACGCTGTTTCGAATACGCAGTCGGTTCTCGCCTTCAATTTGACCTTCGGCTTATCGATGTCTCTTTGCATGGGGACTATGAGCTCTATGACAGGCAGCGCGGTTGTTGCACGCTGGTTTACGGTGAGCCGTGGAAAAGCACTGGGTATTGCTGCGATGGGTACGTCGTTGGGCGGGGTTATTGTGCCGGCTCTATTGACCTGGTGGGTGGAATCGTCGGGTTGGCGCGGCGCCTTGGAAAATATGAGCCTGCTCATTCTGGTGCTGGCAACGCCCGTTATCTGGCTCAATATTCGCAACCGGCCGCAGGACCTTGGGCTGCATGCGGATGGAATTGTTGAGCCGAATGTTGAAGCAGGTGCTGGCGCGGCCAATGCGCTTGGCATGGGTGACATTGTTCGCATGCGATCGTTTTGGTTGATTGGCCTTAGTATGGGAATGGTGTTTGCGGCATTTTCATCGATGCTCGCAAACCTCTCTCCTTATGCAGCGCGACTGGGTACCGGGGAAGCGGCAATTTCTACCATGATTGCGGTTTTGTCCATTGCTGGGCTGGTGGGTAAGCTGGTATTTGGTACTGCGGCTGACCGAATCAATCTCAAGTATGGTCTGTGGTCTGCACATATTTTGCTTCTAATCGCATTTTCTATCCTATTGCTTGAACCACCGTACTGGTTGTTGCTGGTGGCTTCCGCATGTTTCGGCTTGTCTACCGGGGGTTTGTTGCCTGTATGGAATGCGATGATCGCCAGGGTCTTTGGCGTAGACAGTTTTGGTCGCACCATGGGTGCGATGGGGCCCTTGATCACAATTTGTATCATGCCGGGCTTTGCAGTGACGGGAAGACTGTTTGACAGCACCGGTAGTTACAGCGCTGGCCTGTGGCTGTTTGGCGGGGCGATCTGTATTGCAGCGGCATTGTTAGTGCCCCTGCGATTGCCTGACCAGCCTCGCTAACACAACGCGTTACTAGGGGGCCGCCAAGAGCGCGCGATACTAACGGTCTTCCAGTCCGCGCTTTGCTCGCTCTACATTCATCCTTTTCGAATCGCTACTCAGACGTTCGCCCAAGTCCGCTTCATTGGCATTGCCGGCGATGTGTTGGTTGGCGAGAGTACCGTTGTACATAATGCGTTTCACTGGTGTAACCGCCAAAATGGTTCTTAGGGGCGAGTCCAGAAAATCGTAGAAGCCTTCTTCGACAGCTGTATTTCCCTGGGCAACTTTTTTTGACAAGGCCTTGTAGAACCAGTCTTTGGTGTCGTCATCGTCAATAAATTTGCCAGTACCTTTGAATGTGATGCCGCCCTGAGGTAGATCGCTGCTTGCGTTGGCGGGGTAGGTTGCAGCACTAATGGCCACGGAAACCCGTTCATCGCGGCGAATGGCTGCAGCGCGGTGCCTGTGAGAGGCAAATGTCAACCATACCTTGCCGTCGCGCCATACGTAAGAGTGGGTCACTCCCACGGGCCAGCCATCCTTGGTGCTCCACATGAGTACGGCCTCAATGGCATTGTCCATCAGCGCGTCGACTTCCTCTTCGGTGAAAGGGTAAATCGATACAATTTCATGATCGTTAGTTTTGGCCATGTGCTTCTCTTCCTTGAAAGTGGTTTGCAAGAACGCTGTTCGCAACGCAAAGACGTTACTGTAGCGCCCGTACTATTGCAATATGGGTGTTGTTTGATTGACCTAAGCGACTACGCCCGCGCCTCGCAAGTCAGCAATGCTGGTATCGTCGTGGCCCAGCTCTTTCAGAATTTCGTCCGTATGTTGCCCCAGCGTGGCAGCAGGTCGCAGCGCGGGAGAGGGTGTACCCAAAAAGTTTGCGGGATTATTGGGTTCTATCATCCTACCGGCGCTTGGATTGTCTATTGTTGCAAATGTATTGCTGGCCAACATTTGTGGATGGTCGGGCAATTCACCTAGGGCCTGCGCCGTTGAGCAAGGTACTCCTTCTGCTTCCATGGCGGCGATTGCATCCGCAGCAGACATTTCTCCGGCCGTCACGCGAATCTTCTCCAGTAGTACCATCAGTTCCCCGGCGTTGGCATTGCGATCAGCGACAGCCATAAATTTTGGGTCGTCATCCGGAAAACCGAAGGCACGACAGTAACCGGCAAATTGCGCATCGGTCACTGGCGCTGCAATGCCGTAGCCATCGTCGAACTGAATCAATCTAGCGCCCTTGGAAACAGACATTCCCTGCTGCACACTTTCGCCGTCTATACCTTCCCCCAGAAAAGTGTCTGTGCCGGCGACGTCTGCCCACATAAACCCAACAACCGCATCTACCATAGACAATTTAATATGCTGCCCACCCGCGCCGCGTTCTCGCGCAAAGAGGGCTGCTGATAGGGCCTGGCTAGCCGTTAATGCGGTTACCTTGTCGGCGAATAATTGAAAGTACTGCGCTGGCTCACCTGTTACAGGGTCTGCCTGACTCTGTGAAACGCCGGAAAAAGCTTGAATGATGCCATCGTAGGCAGGCTTTTCTCTATACGGACCTTGATCGCCAAAACCGCTGGCGGACAGGTAAACAAGCGCAGGGTTGTGCACCTTCAGGGAGTCGTAATCGATGCCAAGGCGCTCCACCACGCCGGGACGATAGTTGTGTACAAGCACATCCGCTTGAGCCGCCAGCTTGCACAAGAGTTCAACACCTTGCGCGCTCTTAAGATTCAAGGACAGAGATCGTTTACCGCGATTAACGTTGTGGTAAAGCCCGCTAACGCCGCCGCGGTTAGCGCTGAAATAGCGCATGACATCGCCCACTCCCGGCGCTTCAACCTTGATAACATCTGCCCCCTGATCGCCCAGCACGGTGGCAGCACCAGGGCCTGCGACCATGGTTCCCAAATCTATAATCTTAATTCCTGCAAACGGTCCCGGCACGGGTTCCTCCTTGAAGTGATAGCGCGCTAGTTAGGGTAGACGCTACGAATAACATTATCATTTTTTGCGAACGAGATTAAACAGTGCGCCGGTAACGATAAAACCACCACCGATCCAGGTCCATAGGGAGGGTATTTCTGCAAACACTGCCCAGCCCAGAATCACCGCGAAAATCACCTGAATATAAGAGTAAGCGGCTGCTTTACCCGCAGCCTCGAAGCGCATGGCATGAGTGAGTCCCAGCTGGCCTACCTGTGTGAAGATCCCGACGAATAGTAATAAGAGCAGGGATTCAGCATCGGGCATGACAAAGCTATCACCCAACAGAATGACCGAAAGCGGCAAGCCGATCAGCGGAAAGTAGAAAATAATGACGGAGGCGTCTTCCAGCGCACTTAGTCGCCTAACCAGTACATAAGCGACAGCACTGCCAAAGGCTCCGGCCAATGCGATTGAAACATTAAACCAGGGGAGAGCGGGCGTTGTGCCTGCGAACACTCCGGGCTCCACCATGAAGATCAAGCCTGCGATACTAAACACGATACATAGCATTGTGGAGGGGTGAATGCTTTCTTTGAGTAGCAGCAGGCCGAGTATCGCAGTGAAAACGGGGTGCATGTACTGCAGTAAAGTGGCTTCTGCCAGTGGCAGTGTGGTCACGGCGTAGTACACACAAATAAGAGCCAGCACCCCAACTACGCCACGGGCCGCTAAAAGAGTGCGGTGAGTGCCCCACAGCGATAAGCCTTTTCTGCGTACATCAAGCGCACTGAGAAGCAGCGAGACTAGAGAGCGGGCCGCAACAATTTCCAGTAGCGGAATGCCATTGGAGGCAACGAGCTTTACACAGGTACTCATCAGCGCAAATCCCAATGCCGACATGAGCATGTAGCGTGCGCCTAATGGGATTGCTGAAAATGAAGCAGACAAGGACACTTTCTATTTCCGCTGTGCTAAGTGATATTGAGTGGAGCGCTGTAGAGCATTTTTATGAACTTCGTGAGCCATTGCTAGACACACCTTCGAACAGCCGATAATGCCCTGCGTCAAGCTAGTGCCACCTTACCCACTTATTGAGTGCGATTCATCTATCCGCTTCCTCGACATCTATCTTTACCCCCTCGGCCATACGCTCTACTTGTTGTAGAATCCGTGCTGACTTATCTGACTCAAGCATTACAGGGAATACCCATGAACGAAGATACAACACCCGTCCTGATCGGTTGCGGACAATTGACGGACAAGCGCTCGCCAGAAGAGGGCGGTACTGTCATCCAACTGATGGCTGAAGTCGCGCTAAAAGCGGCCGCCGATGCAGGTCCTGGGCGCAAATTACTCGATGAAATCGATACTATTGCGGCTTTGGGCTTGGTGGTGGACAGCCCTGAAAGCGCGAGCGGAGCTAAAGGTATGGTGCGCAATGTACCGCATGCCGTGTGTACGGCTCTCGAAATAGATCCATCCCAGCAAGTGTATACACACTCCGGTGGCAATACGCCGCAGATGCTGGTGAATCACTACGCCGAGAAAATTTCGCTCGGTGATGCCAGCGCAGTTTTATTGGTAGGGGCCGAGGCTCTGCACACTATGATCGCCAGGCTCAAGAAGGGCTTGGATTTGGATGCCTGGCAGGATGATACCGGTGGTGACCCACAGATGTTGGGTAGTGCGCGGGCAGCGGCATCCGACCACGAGATGAGTTATAGCATCCATACGCCTTCGGTCACCTATCCTATGTTCGAAAATGCGCTGCGCGGGAAGTATGACCTAAGCCTCGATGAGCACCGCAACAAGATGGGCAATCTCTATCAGAGTTTCAATGCAGTGGCAGCGAAAAACCCGCTGTCGTGGTTTCCCACGCAGCGCAGCGCTGAGGAAATTGCGACGGTAAGCGATGGCAATCGCTATGTGGGCTTTCCTTATACCAAGTTTCTGAATTCCATTATTCAGGTGAATATGGGTGCGGCGGTTATTATGACCTCCGTGGCTAAAGCGCGCGAACTGGGTGTTGCCGATGATCGTATGGTCTATCTGCACGGCTGCGCCGACGCCAACGATATTTGGAATGTCAGTGAACGTGTCAATTATCACTCATCCCCTGCTGTGCGTACGATGGGGGAGAAGGCCTTTGCCATGGCCGGAAAAACTATTGCTCAGATGGACTATTTCGATATTTACAGCTGCTTCCCCTCGGCAGTGCAAATTGCCTGCGATGAATTGGGAATTGCACATGACGATGCACGCGGCCTTACGGTTACCGGTGGCCTGCCTTATTTCGGCGGGCCCGGTAACAACTATGTGATGCATTCAATCGCCACCATGATGGATGTGCTTAGAGGCAATCCGGGCAAGTTTGGTTTGCTCAATGCCAACGGCTGGTTTATTACCAAGCATTCGCTGGGGATTTACTCCACTACCCCGGTGGAGGGCGATTGGCAGCGTGAATCACCCGCGGACTACCAGCAGGCCATTCTGGACGAGGCCCATGCTCCCTTTACTGAAACACCAGAGGGCAGCGGCACCATCGAAACCTACACGGTTTTGCATGGGAGAAAGGGCGTAGAGCGTGCACTGGTGATTGGACAGCTGGAAGACGGCACGCGCTTTATTGCCGAAACGCCTGACGATAAAAAAACGTTGAGCCAGATGATGGACAGAGAAATGTTGGGCGCATCGGGGGCGGTAACAACAGGCGATGAGAAAAACCTGTTTGTGCCTGATTGGGGGTGATAGGGAGTGGTGGAGAGTGATCTTACAAGTCGCCGTCGCGTAGCACGTGCCCAGAGGCAGAACTGAAACGAGCAAAGCGTTGCCGGCAACGATTCATTAAATACTATCCTTGCCGCCGTAAAAGACATTTGAAAGTGGCGGCTGGTGTGCGGCTTTGGGTGTACTACTACCACTGTTTCACCAGTGGTTTCCGCTATACACTGTTTTCATTTGCCGCAATCGGGTGAACTGCTGTCTCGACTTGCGCTTCTCACGTTACAGGAAGGGATTGTATGGCCAGCAAATTAGATCAGCTAAAAGCAATGACCGATGTTGTTGCAGACACCGGCGATATTGAAGCCATACAACGCTTCAAGCCACAGGATGCAACAACCAATCCCTCATTGCTTCTCAAAGCAGCGCAGCTGCCTCAGTATGAAGGCTTGGTCAGCGACTCAAAAAAATGGGCGAGCGATCAAGGTGGTAGTGCTACTCAGCAGTTGGCTAATTGCAGCGACAAACTGGCGGTAGCAATCGGCTGTGAGATTCTCAATATCATACCCGGAAGAATATCCACCGAAGTCGATTCGCGACTTTCCTTCGACACCGAAGCGACGATCGAAAAAGCTCGCCGCTTAATCTCCCTCTATGCAGATGCGGGGATAGAGCCCAATCGCGTTTTGATAAAAGCCGCATCTACCTGGGAGGGCATTAAGGCAGCCGAGGCGCTGGAGAAAGAGGGGATTAATTGCAATTTGACCTTGCTGTTCGGCTTTGCGCAGGCGGCGGCTTGTGCCGATGCAGGTGTGTTTCTAATCTCACCCTTTGTGGGCCGCATCCTCGATTGGCACAAAGCCAATTCGGGAATTGAAGAATACGCACCCCATGAAGATCCGGGTGTTGTTTCAGTGTCGAAAATATACTCGTATTATAAACAACACAATTACGCCACCGTGGTGATGGGGGCAAGCTTTCGCAATATGGGCGAGATAGAAGAGCTAGCCGGATGTGACAGACTGACTATTAGCCCCCAGTTATTGGATGAGTTAGCCAACGATGACGGGCCGTTGGTGCAGAAACTGTCGGCGGATATAGTAGGCCAAAAGATCGAAAAACTGCCTAATAACGAGGGCAGCTTCCGTTGGTTAATGAATGAAGATGCGATGGCGACCGAGAAGCTCGCTGAAGGCATACGCAATTTCACGCTAGACCAAATCAAGCTGGAGAAAATACTTCAGGGGATTGCGGTTTCGCAGTGTCGGCAATCAGCGGCGCTGCTCAGATAATAAAACTCGATATTTCTTCCAGCGGTTTCTTTTTCACAGCCGCAGCAGGAACTACGGCATCGTTCGCAGGATATCCGGCGACCAGAATCATATAGGCGCGTTCACTGGCAGGCCGATCTAATACTTCGCTAAGAAATGTCATTGGATTTGGTGTGTGGGTGAGTGTCGCGATTCCCGCTTCATGCAAAGCGTTGATCAGAAAGCCTGTGGCAATTCCACAGGATTCACTCATGTAGTAATTTTTTTGCTTTGATCCATCGTCATTGAGAGCACTGCGCTGCAAAAAAATAACGATTAACCAGGCCGCAGTTTCCAAAAAGGGTTTCTGGGCGTCAGTGCCTACTTTTGCTAAGTCTCTTAGCCAGGTATCGCCTGCTTTTCCCGCATAAAAATTGCGTTCTTCTTCCTCTGCAGCTAAGCGTATTTTGTGTTTGATGTCGCGATTTTCAACGCACACAAAGTGCCAGGGCTGGTGGTTTGCACCACTGGGAGCAGTGCCAGCGGCCTTAATGCAGGTTTCGATGATGTCGCGCGGCACCGGTCGATCTGCAAAATGACGAACGCTGTGCCGCCTCTTGATCCCTTGATAATACAGTTCAGCACGTGTGCGCATCTCAGCCGTTGGACGCTCTGTGAAATCAGGTAGCGGTAGTGGCTTGTACTGCTCTTCCATGACTAACGTCCCCTGTTGTTCAGTTGTTGACCGAAAGGGTGAGGCCCTTGAGTTTGTATGCCGCTAGAAGCTGTACCTCAAGGTTGCGCCGTAAGTACGAGGTGGTGCGAGGAAGTAGGCATCCACACCAGTGACGGGTAAGGTCGCAGCCGTTAGGGCAGCGTACTCGTCTTGCGTAAGGTTTTTGCCCCACAGCGACACGTTCCAGTGGTCGTTGCGAAAACCTATCCTGGCATTGAGTAAATTTCTGTCCTGGATGTCCTGTGGACGTGGCTCGTCGCCGGTAGCGCCAGTAACGTGGTCGTCCATATAGCTGTAGTCGCCGCGCATGTACACGCCGCCGTCAGCCAATGGTATTACGAAGGTGGCGGACAGGTTGCCACTGAGTTCAGCGGTAAGGCTCAGGTTGTTGCCTTCTTGAGGTCCCGCAGTAATATCATAATCCCACAAGTATTGGAGGCCTGCAGCCAGAGTTAAGTTGGGAAAAGGTAGAGCTTGCACCTCAAGCTCCAGGCCGGAAACTTCGACTTCTGCTTGATTGGATACACTGGTGCCTATTCCTGTTTCCAATTGTTGCTGAAATTGGTAGTCCTCAATTTCGGTATAAAAAGTTGCGGCGTTCACGCGTAGTCGCGAATCCAGTAGTAGTGATTTGATGCCTATCTCATAGCTGATAGTTGATTCGTCTTCGAATTCGCGTTCGTCGGCAGCTCCGTTAACCGTGTTGAAGCCGCCGGACTTCGACCCTGTTGAAACGCTGGCGAATACCATCAAATCTTCTATAGCATCGAAGCTGGCGTTGAGTAGCCAATTTACGTCTGAGGTGGTGCGAGAAAATACATCATCTACCGGTGTAGTAGCCAGTGTGAAAAAGGATGCTCCGATGGCATCCGCTGGTGCTGTTGAATCAATGGCCACCAGAAGGTCGGCTTCTTTTTCCTCGTCCGTCCAGCGCAGGCCGCCGGTAAATCGCAGGCGTTCGTTGACGTGCCAGGTTGATTGGCCAAAAACAGCGATGTTCTGGGTATCAAGAACCACGTCTGCTCTGATGGAGTCGCCCGGCTGCCCCAGCGCTCCGAACTGCGGAGCCACGACCAATAGATCGTCTCCCAAAAAGGTAAAGGGATTACCTTCGCCACCAACAGTTTGTGATTCGTAATAGAACACGCCCACCTGATAGTCGACAGCACCACCGGTGGGAGAGGTGTAACGGACTTCCTGGGAGAAACTATCGCCGCTGCCACGAGCATCACTTTGCGAGATGACATCAAGCGGGCTGCGGTCGACATCACCAGCGCGTACGTTTTCGTATTCGTTCCAGGCGGTGATAGCCTTAATGTCGCCCCAGTCATCGCCATAATTAATGACGAGGGAGACGGAGTCCGCTTCACTTGTAAACACATTGTCCTCATCCACGGCGATCTCGTAATCAAACGGGTCATTGTTGTCAACGGGCAGGCCCTGTGCTTCCAACACGGCATTGGTGGCATCACTCTGTACCGAATCTGCACCGCAGCATTTGGAGTCGCGGTCAACGTGGTTGGCATTCAGAAGCAGGGAGAGGTTCTCGGTCGGGTCCCACAGCAGCTTTCCAATGAGATTCCAATCATCGGCACCATTCAAGTCGTCACCGGTCGCATTTTCCAGATAGCCGTCGTGTTCGTGAATGTTTCCAGATATTCGGTAGGCCAGTGTGTCTGAGAGTGGGCCGCTTGCCGCGAGCGTCACTTTACGCAGGTCGTAATTTCCTACTGTTGTCTCAGCGTACGCCTCGAATTCTTCTCTATTGGGACCTTTGGTGAAAATGCTGATAGCACCGGCATTGGTGTTCTTGCCATAGAGTGTGCCCTGCGGGCCCTGCAAAATTTCTATGCGCTCAATGTCCGTTAAGTCGGACATGCCCAAGCCGGAGCGGCCCAAATAAACATCATCGACGAATAAACCCACCGATGGCTCCAGCGCGATATCCGTCTGTGACGTACCAATACCGCGAATACGAATGGACGCAGTGAAGGGCGATTGGTTGGTGGTGATGGTCAGGCTTGGTGTGAGTACGGACAAATCGTCGGCATTGTTGATACCGGCATCCTGTATTTCCTGATCAGTAAAAGCGGTGACGGTCATAGCGACATCCTGCAAACTTTGGGTGCGTTTGCTGGCGGTGACTAGCACTTCCTCTAGTGTTTGTGCACTGGCGTTAGTGCCCACAAGAGTGGCGATTAATGTCAGGGTGGTGCTCGTTTTTTGTGGAGCTTTGAGAAGTGCTAGTGACGTTTTACGAATATTCATTCCAAAAAAACCTCGTGCCCAAGTTTCCATCGGCATTCATTTATAGTATTAGGCCGCAGTAGCGCTCACAAAATCTTACATCCAGTCCATAAGCAAGACAAGAGCCATGGCGATCTTGTCGGCAAACCAGCTCTGTACATCCAGCCACAGGCTACTGGATTGATCCAACCGCCACTGGTCATTTGCGTGATGCAGTATGTAAGCCTTGATATTCTTGTTCTGCTGGGGCGTTAGTACTGAATCAAAGCGCGGCATGCCCAACTCAAGCATAGAACCTTCCAGTACTACCTGATCGAAATTTTCATACCAAAAATTGTCCAGTTTGCGTAAGTCCGGAACGCTGCCATCGGAAATGCCGCCCGAGCCATGGCAGCGCGCGCAAAAGCGCATGTAATCAAGGCCACCTTCTGCAATTTGTGCGGAGCTTGCATTGGTAGTCGGTGGAGCAGGGCGCGTGCCTTCCAAGGCATATGCAGGGAGCTTTTTGTCTTCCCCCAGGCTAAAGGTGAGCACTCGCCGCACGGAGGTCGCGGGCTGCTTCTCCAGCCCCGCCATCATGCTGAAACCACCGCCTTGCCCTGCCATAACAGTGATGTACTGTTGGCCATCAACGGCGTAGCTCACCGGCGCCGCGACGATGCCATGCTGAGTATCAAAGTCCCAGAGTTTTTGCCCACTCACTGCGTTGTAGGCGGTAAATCGATTGTCAGTCGTGCCCTGGAAAACAAGGTTACCCGCGGTGGATAAAACGCCACCGGCGCCCATGTCCGGGTTGGGCATGCGCCAGGCTTCTTTTTGTGTCAGCGGATTCCATGCCAGTAAATAGCTGTCCACGGTGCGCCGCATTATGGCTTGCGTGATGAGCTTACCAAAAGGGGAGGGAATAACTTTATACCCGAGATTCCACTGGTCCTGATACCAGGTGAATTGCTCTTCTTGTTCCATGGGTGCAGAGAAATCCATTGCCGGGATATACATCAAACCGGTATCAGCGCTGTACGACATAGAGTGCCAGTTGTGGCCGCCCAATCCGCTGGGGCGCAGCATGAACGCAGCGTCTATGTAACGGGCTTCGGGCACTTCAACCGGGCGGCCTGTTTTCAGGTCATAGTGAGTGGCCCAATTCACGGGTACAAAGGGTTCTGCCGAGAGTAGTTCGCCGCTGGTCCTGTCTATGATGAAGAAAAAGCCGTTCTTGGGAGCCTGCATTAAAACTTTGCGTTGCTGGCCCTGCCAATGGATTTCGGCCAGTACCATTTGCTGCGATGCGGTGTAGTCCCAGGTCTCTCCAGGGTTTTGCTGGTAGTGCCAAACGTATTCACCCGTCGCCGGCCGTAAGGCCACGATGGAAGAGACAAATAAGTTGTCGCCGCCGCCCGGGCTGCGTATCTCCCGATTGTGAGGCCCGCCGTTACCGACACCGATATAAACGAGGTCCAGTTCGTGATCATAGGTAATGGAGTCCCAGACGGTTGCGCCACCGCCCATGGTCCACCACTCACCGTTCCAGGTATCTGCGGCCATTTCCATAATTGGTGATTCAAAACCATCAGTGGGATTGCCTGGGGCGGTGTAAAAACGCCACAGTTGTTCGCCGGTAGCCGCGGCGTAACCGCCCACATAACCACGAACGCCGTATTCGGAGCCCGCATTGCCGATAATCACCACGCCGTTTGCGATTCGCGGCGCACCGGTGATGGAATAGTTTTCATTTTGATCGATGGTTAGCGTACGCCACTGCTCTGCGCCACTGGCCCTATCCATCGAGATAAGGTAGC
The DNA here is from genome assembly GCA_047611225.1 of Halioglobus sp. Taxonomy (GTDB): domain Bacteria; phylum Pseudomonadota; class Gammaproteobacteria; order Pseudomonadales; family Halieaceae; genus Marimicrobium. The sequence continues at coordinate 41,034 of JBLFWP010000016.1, read as the reverse complement.
CGTCCAGCGTTGCAACGATTACGCTGTCTTGCCAAAGAGCAACGCCGCGGTTTACGACCCCACAGCAAAAGGCATTTGCGCGAGTGCGATCTACGCCAGGATCATAAGTCCAGAGCTTGTCACCGCTGACTGCATTGAGCGCATGTACAACACTCCAGTTACCACTTACATACATGACACCGTCTGCAATCAGGGGAGTGCCTTCCAGGCCACGTGTATGGGGGAAGTCAAAACTCCAGGCCAGACCTAGCTGGCCGATAGTGTCGATAGATACTTGCTGTAGTGGGCTGTAGCGCGTTTCGTTGAGGTCCCGCCCGTGGGTCAACCAATTGTCGCCCTCGTTTTGTGCGGTAATAAGCCGTTGCTGTGTGACTGGAGCGGCCTGTGAGATGAGTGCAGGTAGTACTAGCGAAAGTACAACTGCGGTAATCAGGCGTGAAGTAAAAACGAGTGTGAAATTGGCATTAGGATTGATCATTTGAAGAGAATTATTTCCGAATAAAATGGTGAGAGGCGCGGCTAGAGATTTACCCATTCAGCAGGCAGATTGTGTTCGACTAACTGAGTGATACTTACGTTTGTGATGTTGTGTTCTTCCCCCACCTCGTTTGCGAACAAAGATTCTTCGCTGGTGCGGGATACAACCATTGCACCAGGGTGCTTTTGACGCAGCCATAAACCCATGCGCAGATTCTCTTCCTCACGACCGGTACCGAGAACAAAAGCAGTGTTATCGCCGCTAATGTCTACGCTCTGCTGCACGCGATCCCACACCTCCGGATGCGAGATGTCGCCTTCGAATATTTTGCGGCGGTAACTACCTGAATATTCTATCTGTTCGTCGGCGACTAACACTCGGCGGTGTGCGTCTTTATCGATGATCACAACGGTGTCGAACTCCCCCAGTGCACAGCGTTGTAGCTCCTCGAGAATGGTTTGTCCGAAGCGTCCGAAGCCAGCCAGTACCACGGTGTCTTTGGATGCGGTTTCCTGAAATTGCTGCAACATGTAGCCGCTCACCAGCCCGGCGGCCGCCATGTGGTAGGTGTTGAATATCTCACAGCGCTGAGCAACGGGTGTGTTTTCCATGGCGCGCATAAAACGCAGGCTGGCGCAGTGAATTATCACACGGTCACCGATAGAGGGTAGACGTTTCAATAAGCCCGCGGCGGCTTCATAGCTGCGCAGGCTGTTGTCTTCTAGCAGGAATATTTTTTTGGCTTGGCTAACGTGTAACCGGCTGAGAAAATACTCGTGGCTGATATCGCCTGTGGCGACGATAGCGCCGAAATTTTGCCGCATCTCGTCCAGTAAGGCTTGATCGTTGTTGCCGCTGACCATGACGATGGGGATTTTTTGATTGTGCTTGCGAATCGCTTTCAGGGTGCTTAGTGCAATATCGCAGTCCCCGACAATAACGACGTGATCTCGGAGGCGGCGTAGATACCAGCCTTGAGGGTTGAGTGCGCGAAGCAGGGCAGTGAGGACCGTAGATGCAGCAAGAATTGGAGCGCCGAAATAGGCCATCCACAGCAAAACCCTGCCGAACTGGGAGCCGCCCTGAGGTGTTCCAAGGTCAACCCCGCCGATAACGAATAAACTGAGGCTGTAATAGGCCTTGGTCGCCAGGCCGGCTCCTACAACATCTGGCCGTTCCGACACGGATACACCCAGTTCGAAGGCAGCAATGGCGATGAGGAAGAAGAAAACTGCTCCTGCCGTGCGCCAGGGGATTTTGCTGTCCGGGTTAGGTGAATTTTGCATGGCATTATCATACCTTAAATAAAGGTGGGACTGAGCAGCGAGCTGTGGGTATCCGTAGAGTGCTTAGGATAATAGCCATACGTTTTCAAGCGCAGCACATTTGCCTTTAAGCCCACCGGGCACCTCGGCGCTGGCCAGCAGGTCAAGCTCATAGCTATCGCTATAAAGCGCTTTGATTTGATCGTCTGCGACACAGAAGGGTGGCCCGGATATCTGAGTCTGATCGTAGACAAGGGTGACAATTAACTGTGGCGCAGAACCAGTCAGTTGAATCAATTGGGGTGCATAGCGTTCGCGCATCTCAGGCGGGAGGGCGATTATTGCAGCGCGATCGTAGACTGCGTCGATATCGCCAAGCATAGCGGCCGACAATTCGAAAATGTCATGTACGTATATATCGATCTGATGTGCAGAGTAGAGAAGGCCCCTGGCGAGCTCGGTGATTCTGGGTTCCAGCTCAAGTTGTTGAAAGAGAGCCTTGACTGCCAGCTCGCTTAGTTCACAGCCCACCACGGCGTATCCCTGCTGCAGTAGCCACTGTATGTCCATTGACTTGCCGCACAGCGGCAGAAAAACACGTCCCTGCTCTGGCAGTGGCAATGTACTGATGTGGTCTATCAGTAATGGGTTGGCGGCAGTTAAGTGAAAGCCGATTACATTACTTTCCCACTTACTAAGCCAGAAGTCAGATTCCATTTGGGCTCTCCGCTATTTCATCAGGCGCCATTCTATGCGTTGGGTACAGGGTGTGTCGATTGCACTGCACAATGCGGGCGGAGAAATACAAGGGCTCGACGAGTGCATTTTTGGTTCTGGTGTTGAGAGCCTGTGCATACTATCGCAAAAATGGATAAACGGCTTTTCAGCCTGACTAGAATCTGTTGTAGTGCGGGTGCGCGAAACAAGCGCAAGCTGACGAGACCTTTTAAGAAAGTCGCAGGACTGCGTGCGGCTAGAGTTGCAAATTGATCGATACCAAAGCTTCGCCCAGTCTCAGCCGAACAGCAGGGTAATGAAGGAGTGCAATGCCAGAAGATTCGCAACAAGAAAAACCGCGCCAAAGCGATTATGCAGGACGCCTACAACGCAAGCCAACCGCTGCGGGTTACCGTGTCGCCACGTTCCGCGATGTGATCATGCGCCATGGCGTTGTAATGGGGAGTCTTGCGGTCATCTGTTTGGTGATTCCCGGGACATTTTCGGCGCTCACAACCACCACAAGTAAGCTCATATCAGACCCCATTCCCTATTTGATGGGCCTACTAGGCTTGTTTTTATTCTTTTTCATTTGGAGTGGTAGACGTGAGTACCTGGCGACGCGACAGAGCCAGTGGATTCTGTATTTGTTGTTTATTTCTATCGTAGAAGAAATTACCTTTCGCTTGATCTTTCCTGCACTGCTTTCACAGCAGTTCACTGGCTTGACCGCACACCTTATAAGCAATTTCCTGTTTGCCGGAATTCATTACTTTACGCTGCGCTGGCGGTTGCGCAATTGCATTGTGGCCTTTTTGGGTGGCATGGGACTGAGCCAGTTGATGGGCAACGGTGATCTAACGCTGGTGGTTATGGCGCACTGGCTGGGGACATTTCTCAATACACCTTTTCCGCCTAGCGTTCCTAGGTCGAAATAGAAGGATCTGCTTTACGTGGGTTTTTCTGGACCGAGATGTTTACCGAACGAACGTGTCAAAGAACAAAAAAGGGCCCCTGTACAAAAGGGGCCATTTAAAAACTACCGCCTAAAAATCAGCCAGTTTCTCTCCAATTTCCTCGGGCGTCACCATTGGTGAATAACGTGCCAGTACTTTCCCATCACCATCGACCAAAAATTTGGTGAAATTCCAGCCGACTTCACTTTTGCCTTCTTCATCCGCCACTGCAGCAGTCAGCAATTGATAGAGCTCGCAGGCACCATCGCCGTTGACCTCAATCTTTGAAAACAGTGGAAAGTTAAGTTGATAGTTGGACTCGGCGAAGGCAAGTACTTCTTCATCGGTTCCCGGTTCCTGCGCGCCAAACTGGTTGCAGGGAAAGCCCAGCACTGTCAGCCCGTCATTTTCTTCCTGGAGTGTACGCAGACCTGCGTACTGTGGGGTAAGTCCTCACTGGCTAGCGACGTTAACTACCAGGCAAATCTGCCCTTTGTATTGCTTGAAGGATACCGGTTGGCCGGTGATTGAAGACATTTCCAAATCGTGGAAGTGGGTCATGTTGGTGCCCCTTTGCGATGCAGCGAGACCTAATCATAGCAGTAAATATTGATAGCGTGTGCCCGTGGGGTAGGTCTTAGATAAAGCACTCCGGTGCGGTGCCATATTTGCTTATTCTGCCGTCAATAAGTCGTTTATCGCGCGAGTAATAATTCAGATCTTGCAACGGTAAACGCAGCATGGCCAGAGAGACCTGGCCATGCTGCGTTTACCGTTGGGTGAAGAGCGTGCTGCGATGCAATTTACTAGAAAGCACCCTTACCTTTGAGTACAGCAGGAATAGTCTTCAGCAGAAGCAATAGATCCATGGTCAGTGATCTCTTGATGATGTACTGGATATCCAGCTGCACTTGCTCATTAAATGGAATTAGACTTCTACCGGATACCTGCCAGATACAAGTAATACCAGGCTTGGTCATTAAGCGTTGCCTTTCGTAGGCAGTGTATTGGGCTACCTCAGACGGTACCGGTGGGCGCGGGCCTACCAGTGACATGTCACCTACGAACACATTCCACAGTTGGGGTAACTCATCAATTGAGGCTTTGCGGATAAAGCGACCTATACGCGTAATGCGTGGATCTCGCTTCATTTTAAATGTGGTACCGCCTACCATTTCGTTGGCGTCCATTAGTTCCTGCTTGCGTTCCTCCGCATCAATATACATGGAGCGGAACTTCCAACAGCGAAACGGTGCTCCTCCCTGGCCAATGCGTGTTTGCGAAAACAGGACTGGTCCACGTGATTCGAGTTTGATGGCAATAGCCAATACAGCGAAGAGCGGGGTGAGCAGGAGTATTCCTGTAGCCGCTGCGACTTTATCCAGAGAAACTTTGAAGATTTCGAAAAAGCTGAACCCCTTATTAGTAGGGTCGCTGCCTTGCTGCTCGGCATTTTTGCGAATTCTTTCTTTTACTGACTGCAACATACTCGTTTCCTCTTCCACATATTCTTTCTTCTCTGGAAAGTAACGCAAGTTCAATGCCAGTAATATAAGTAATTGATTTTATTGAATAAAATTGAAATCTTGTTTTAGGAAAGCGACCTATTCGCATTACGACTTTCAATTTGCAATTTAATTTGCGAATAGTGGCCTGGAAGGTGAAGTGCTGCGGTACGTGCTGCGCCTAAAATGTCACTATACAAGTACAAACACTCTATATATCAGTGGCTTGGAGTCTAATTGATCTTTTTTTTCGCAACTTGGCACGCTATATGCGATGTCTACCGGTAAGTGAACCGAAATCGATTGGCGGAACTATGAACGACGCACAAGTAAACACCTCTGGCTGCCCTCAAGTCGCTGGTACTGAAACTGGCTTCAGGCGTCGTTTGGTTCTTTGCGATTGGGCGGCTTTACAGTTACTTAACTTCGGATGTTGTGCCCTATGAAAAAGCTACTGTTTGTCACACCGGAATTGCCCTACCCGGCCCAAAGTGGCGGTAAGGTGAAAAGCCTTAAGCTTCTGGCGTCTCTTACCGAGCGTTTCGACGTGACGCTAGCGTGTCCCTTGAAAATGGAAGATCCTTTTTTCGTAGAAGACTTTCATAAGGTGTCGGGTTGCAGTGAACATATGCATGAAGAAATTCATGTGCCTCGCAGTCCGCGTAACCTGGTGCTGAGTTACTTGCGCGGTATTCCGCTCAATGTACATCGAACATTGAATACACAGCTTAAGAATCGTATAGCGACCGTAGCTGATCAGTACGATATTATTTTTCTGGATCATTACGAGGTCTACCCCTATGTCCCACAGGGGTACGATGGGCTGACTATCTACCATGCGCACAATGCGTATTTCAAAATGTGGCAACGTTTCGCTGAACTGCCGGGTAATCCCGCTATGCGGTTGGCGGCCTACTTTGAGGCCTGCCGGGTAAGGAAGAGTGAGTCCAATGTTGCCAAGGCATGTGATATTACCTTCGCCGCTCCCAATGACGCGGCAGAACTGATTGCTGAGGGGGTACCTGAGGAAAATATTTACAACACCTTCCATCTTGGGGATGACCGCCAGCTCGATTTGCCAGATCTGTGTTACAGCGATACTAAAAAGAAATTGATGTACGTGGGTTTCCTGGGCTGGGAACCGAACTCACAAGGACTGATCTGGTTTGTCGAAAAAGTATGGCCTCTGCTTGAGGCCAAACATCCCGAATTGACGTTCGATATCGTTGGTAAGAATCCGGACGAGCGATTACAGGGCGTGGTCGAGCGATGCGCAAACATAACGTTGCACGGCTTCGTACCCGATCTGCAGGAAATTTATCGTGACAGTCGCGTATCGGTCGCTCCCTTACTCTTCGGCAGTGGCATGAAAGTTAAAGTGCTGGATTCCATGGCGAGGGGAATGCCCACAGTTACCACAACCGTGGGTGCAGAGGGCATCGAAATTGAGGAGGGGCAACACTTGCTGGTTGCAGATCATCCTGCAGCGATGGCCGACCGCGTGGATGACCTGCTGACAGATCCCGTGTTGTGGCAGAGGCTGCAAGTAAAATCACGGGAGCTGATTAAGGAGCGATACACCTGGCAGCAATTGTTTAAGCAAATGCACGCCACGATCGATAATGGATTGCGAGCCCAGGAACGCGGCCAAGCGGTCCGCGGCGATGGGAGGCTGCAGCATGTCGGCTGAAGCAACTATTCCCGGCGTGTCTGCTAGCTTTCTTGTGCTTGGCGCCTCCCGGGGGGTTGATGATGTGGTGTCGGTACAGTCCGCAAGCGGGACAGAGACCGTGATGCCTGTGGAGAATTCACGCGCCAAAGATCTAATAGACAGGCTCATGCCAATGGCTATCTTGGCGGCTAGTCGCGGCAGCGCAATTGTGGCGCAGTTCGCCTGCCAACTGGTTGTTGGAGCGCTGGCAGGCGCCACCGGTGTCGGTATCTTGCAGCTGTTCACGTCCTGGACGTGCATAGCGGGAGAGGTGCTGGCCCTTGGCTTGCCTTCTCGTGCCATGCGTCAGGTCTCGGTAGCCTTTGAGAGTAAAGAGCGCTTGATAGTTGAAGATGTACTGATCTTCGGGCGCCGCAAGATCATCAAAGCGTGGCTGTGGATGATATTTCTCGCCGCTCCTATTGGAGTAGCCTTGACCCAGCTGCAGGCGCCTGGCAATTGGTCCCAGTACCACTATCTGATTATTGGAACCTGGGTTACGGCGCCGCTGTTTGCGCTCATGAGGCTCTACACTGAATCGCTTAAGGCAACTGGAGCGACGCTGACGGCGGTTACTGTTGAGAGTTTGACCTCGCCTCTGGTGTTACTGGGCGTGTGTGCTGTGTGTTGGCTGGCATCCCTACCACTGGTGGCCACTACATTGGCCGTTACCTTTGGCGTTAGCCTGGTCATTGCGCCCATTGTGCTGCGACTAGCTCTACAGAAAGAAATTGATGATCTGCCCTCGGTTTTTCAGCCCTACACGAAAGGCGTACTACCGCAGATGCCGTCTCACGTGGATCTTTTCCACTTGTGGGGTGCCGGTGTACTGAGCATTATTTTTGTCCACCTGCCTTTTTTGTTGATGCCTAACTACGTTGATACTGCGGAAATTGGCGTGTTCTCTATTGCTCACAAGTTGATCAATGTGATCACTACTTTGTTGTTGCTGTTAGCTGCAATCCATGGGCCTGCGTTTGCTCGTTGTGCTGCGATACACGATAAGGCTGGCATGCTGGCCCTTCTGCGGAAAACCCAGTGGGTGTCCGGCGCAGTCTTTATTCCCACGGCCATAATTCTGTTATTGCTCTCCGGCCCATTGGCGAATTTGTTCGGCGAAGAGTTTGGTGAGTTGGACGTTTTCATGCTCATACTGGTTGGCGGGCATTTGGTCAATGCGTTGACCGGCTTGTCTGGAGTGTTACTGAACATGGCAGGCGCAGCGTCTCGCGAGTTGTTGACCTTGATTCTTGGCTTGGGCGTAGCAGTTGCGGGTAGCCTCTGGGCTGGCCCTCGCTATGGCGCAGTGGGTTTGGCGATAGTATTTAGCGCCAGTATAGCAATCAAAAACATAGCCTCTTATATTATGGCCAGAGAACTACTTCACAGAGGGCTAGACAAGGAATGAAACCCTTAGACTTTCTCATTATCGGCGCGCAGAAATGCGCAACCACGGCACTCTTTGAGCACCTTCGGGGACACCCCGATATAGCGATGCCACTGGAGAAGGAAGTTCCTTTCTTCACCGGGGAAGATTGCAGTGAACAGGCATGGAGTAATTTTGCTTCTGAGCAGTTCGGTTGTGCCAACCAGCAGCAGCTTTGGGGAAAAGCGACACCGCAATACATGAGCGATCCGCTCGTGCCAGCGCGCATGAAGCAGCTTATGCCCGATGTGAAACTGGTCGCAATTCTGCGAGACCCGATCGAACGCACCTGGTCGCATTTTCAAATGGGCAAACGTCGGGATACTGAGGCGCGTGAATTTGCAGATGCAATTGAACCGCTTCTGCACGATGGCAAGGCGGATGAGCGAAGAACGATGCCGGTGCCGGATCACGCAGAAGGCTATGAGTCAGAGGCCGATTTTTATGTTGGCTGGAGTGAGTATGGCCGCTCGCTAACCGACTACGCTGAGCATTTTGATCCAGAGAATATTTTGGTGCTGTATACCGAGGACCTGGAAAGTCAGCCAGAAGAAACTCTAGACAAGCTGCTGGAATTTATTGGCCTGCCGCAGGGATATAGGCCATCCACGCTGGGCAAGGTGATTCACAAAGGTGGTAGCGGCAATCGTATTCCACCCGGTGTGAGAACCTGGCTGCGCGATCAAACAGCCCTGTTCTGGTTGTGGCAGCAAGTGCCTGACCAGCAGCGCGGCCGACTGCGTTTTAAGTATGAGCAGTGGAACGTGCGCAAAAAAGCCAATGCGCTGGCCCTGCCCGAGGGTTTGTACCAAGATCTCACTGGGCATTATGAGAGCGATTTACGCGCATTGATGAACCTGCATGTGCCCTCACCACCTTGGTTGGGCCGCTACGTGACAGGCGAATAACTACAGCGCTACGGTAGCGATTTGTGTGGCGGTTTGTGAGTTGGGTGGCGAAGAAAGCCGCCTCCTCAGCCCTGAGTTTCAAGCTTCCCCTGCATAGCCCCAGACTGTTTGGCGTCTTTTAGTGACAATTTACGGACTTAATCAGTACGTATTCGCGATTATTGGCTTTGATACCAGAGTTCGATTCCTCTAACAGAAGTACTCCTCAGCAATCTCATATTGCGAAAAATGATCGATATATTGCAAATTGCAACGTGATCCGCATCCCCAATTTGCAACGTATCAGCGGATAAATACGCTCTAAAAACTCATAAGTTATTGAAATATAAAAGTAAAAAGTATTTTTGCAGAGTTGGCATTGGCCTTGCAAGTACAGAGGTAACGTACATAAAAGTACAAAATGATTCGATAGAGCGAACGACATGAATCCTACATTGCAACACAACATGAGCCCCATCCGTCGCGCCAGCGTGGCAAGGGGACCTTTGCTCGCCTGCCTGATGGCGCTAGTGATGGCCAGCGGCGTCGTACCTGCCGCAGCGGCAAAGGACGCCTATGTGCCCTACATCGAATCTCTTGAAGCTATTCAGCAGAAGGGCTACATCAAGGCTGCTCCTTCCGGTTACGACGAGTCGGAAGCCGAGGCAGAACTGGTGATGGAGTCCATTGATGCCTTGGTGCAGGGGAGAGCAGTTGAGGACGAAGATGGGGAATCTCGCCTTGAGCAGTTAGCGGGAGAGCAAAAAGGTCCACTAACACTGGATGAGACACAGCAGCATCAAACAATGGCCTCTGACCTTGAGCAATACGGTTACGACATCTTTAACCGTGAGCCCAGCTCGTTCATGCCGGTTTCAGGCATCCCGGTTCCCCAAAACTATCGTATCGGCCCCGGGGACAACATCATTGTGCAACTGTTCGGCAAGCGCAATGTGGAATACAAGCTGGTAGTAACGCGCGACGGCGACATTCTGGTTCCTGAATATGGCCCCGTTAAAGTCGCAGGTTCAACTTTTGATGAAGTAGAAAAACTCATGATTGAGGGTTTTGAACGCCGCGTGATCGGCGCCAAGGCTGTCGTGACCATGGGCCAGCTGCGCTCTATTCAGATTCGGATGACAGGTGAAGTTGTACAGCCGGGTATTTACACAGTAGGCGGCTTGTTCTCAATGATAGACGCTCTGCTGACCACGGGCGGTGTCAGACGCACCGGCTCTCTACGCCAGATTCAGTTGATTCGCGACGGCAAGAGTATTGCGACCTTTGATATGTATAACCTGCTGCAGCGCGGAATCAGCGGTGGGGATCTGTTCCTGCAGCATAACGACACAATATTCGTGCCACCGGTTGGCGACATTGTTTATGTAGGCGGTGAAGTTCAGCGTCCCGCCATCTACGAGTTAGGTAACGAACGCACCGTGGGACAGGTGATTGCAATGGCGGGCGGTATGCTGCCCACAGCTTCGCTGGATCACTCACTAATCGAACGCATCCAGGCTAGCGGTACGCGAACATTGATAGATTTCTCAATAATGCGTGATCGCAGTAACGACGATGCCATCTTACGCACAGGCATCAGCAATGGTGACTTTCTACGCATCTTGCCACTGGAAGATGAATTGGAGGATGTTGTTCTGTTGGCGGGCCATGTGAAGCGACCTGGTGGTTACCAGTTCCGCGAAGGCATGCGCGTTTCGGATCTATTGCCCACTGTAGACCTGTTGTTGCCTGGCGCAGACGTTGATTTTCTACTGATTAAGCGCGAACAGGCCAGCACGCTGCGCACAGAAATTGTGTATTCCAATCTTTATCAAGTGATAACAAACATTGGCGGCCCTGAGGACATTGCTCTGCAGCCGCGGGATCTTCTGATGGTATTCAATCTTGCAGAGCAACGTGCAAAGGCGCTCTCAGAAGTCGTTAAGGAATTGGATATTCAAGGTACAGATTATCGTCCAGCACGTGTGGTAGAGGCCCGGGGTGCAGTGCGCTACGCGGGGCGCATGCCTCTTGAGGAAGATTCACGCTTGCTGGATGTGGTGTCGCTCGCCGGTGGGCTGAAGCCTGGTGTAGAACTTTACTACGGGGTTGTCGCACGCACTATGCATCCCAGCAGTGACATTGAGGTTCTTCCCTTCAAGATAGCCGCCGCCAGCTTTGATTCAGAGTCCGACGCCAATTTGCCGATACTGCCAGGCGACCGCTTGTACTTTTTTGATGACAAAACGGATCGTTCAAAATTGATGGCAACGGAAATAGAGCGTCTGCGTGAGCAGGCGAGCTACGGCTCCGACGAGAAGTTGATCACCATACTGGGCGAAATTATGCATCCGGGAACTTACCCGCTTGTACCAGGAATGCGCGCCAGTGATTTGCTATGCGCGGCCAGGGGGCTAACACGCAAGGCGTATGGGTTAGGGGCTGAGCTCTCGCGGGTGCAGGGAAATTTGAGCACTGACAACACCGTGCAGCACATTGCTCTGGATAGCGCTGTGCTGATGCAGATTTGTGAGCTGGGTCGCTTGGTCGCGAAGGGAGACGCAAGCGAGGCTGTTCGCAGCGAACTATCAAGGCGATATGCCGATGACCAACTCAACCCTGTACTGACACCTATGGATCAAGTGTCGTTCTCAGAGAAAACAGGTTGGGTTGAAAATGCGACTGTCACTTTGCGTGGCGAAGTTTCGCGCCCCGGCGTTTACGCCATAGACCGCGACGAGACCCTGTGTCACCTGATGCAGCGTGCGGGTGGCATAACACAAGATGCCTACAGCTTTGGTGCTGAGTTTACCCGTATCTCGGTACGCGAAATGCAGCAGGAAACTCTGGATGAACTACAGGATCAACTTGATGACTTGATGGTTGAGCTGTCTTTGTCTCACTCGTACAACAACGAGGACAAGAGTGCGCCTGAATGGGCAGGCAAGCAGGATTACCTCAGAACCATTCGCCAGCTGAAGCGCGCCAAGGCGACCGGCCGCATGGTGGTTAACCTGGACAAGGTGGTCAAATGCAAGGACGAAGAAGAAGACGTTGTGTTGCAGAACGGCGACACGCTGACTGTGCCTTCCACGCCCGACTATGTGCAGGTTGCGGGTCAGGTCTACGTCCCCACCTCTCACTTTTACAGGAATGACCGCAACATCGAAGACTATGTAGAGCTTAGCGGCGGGCACACGGTTCTCGGCAGGCTCAAGGACACTTACGTTATCCAGGCCAACGGAGAAGTACTCAATTACAGGGGTAGCCGGACTTCATCGCGCATTGCGCGTAAGACCGTACAGCCAGGCGCCAGAATTTACGTGCCGATCAATGTCGATCGTATGAACGGCACAGAGAAAGCACAGTCTTGGGTAAGTTCATTAATTCAATCGGCGATTCTAGCCGGAATCATTTTGTGATAGTTGGAGTTTGAGATGCAGGCAATATCCACACATCAGCTTCCACCGGTAGACACTGCCGCGAACAGCGTTGACTTGATGCCCTACATCAACGCGCTGATCGCCGCTAAGTGGTGGGTGCTCGCTGCCGCGATTGCAGGTTGCATCCTCGCGGGTGTGATGGCCTTTAGGACGCCCTATATGTTTCAGTCCGGGGCCAAGGTCAGCATAGTCAATACAGAAGATCCGGGCGGCGTTTCACCAGACGATCGCCGTGTCTCAGAAGTTTTGACGCTGGTAGAGCACGGTTTCGTTATGGGAACCACTCGCGATAACTACAATCAGGTGATGCTCGCTCGGCTTATGTCGCGTGATTTCACTATGCACTTTTTGGAAGTTCACAATGTTTTTCGCTACTTCTACCCTGAAGAGTGGAATGCAGAAAAAGGCAGCTGGGCTAAGGGTTTTTCACCGGACCTGGGAGATAGTTATATCCGTTTTCGTGACGAAGTAATTTCGATGGAGAACGATGAGGAGACAGACATTATCACTGTGAAGGTTCGCTGGACGGACCCTGTGATTGCGCGGGACCTGGCCAATTTATATGTAGAGGCCTTCAACGACTGGATTCGAGAGAAGACCATGACTGAAGTTCAGCGCAAGCAGAAGTTCTTGCAAGCGGAGCTAATGCGTTCGGACATTATGGACATTCAGCAATCGATCTATCGATTAATCGAAGCTCAGACTGCTATCTCTATGCTGGTCAGCGCGCGACCCGAATACGCATTGGAAATAATTGACCCCGCTGCAACTGCCTGGGCGAGCTACAACATGTCCCGCAAGAAAAAAATCATTATGGGCGTCTTCGCCGGCACCATGCTCTCGATATTCGCAATTTTTTTGATTGTAATTGTGAAGGGAATGCTGGGCACCTTGCAGGCGGCACGCGCCGGATCAATGAGTACTATCCGCACAGATACGAACAATAAGAACACTGAAGCAGGAGAGAACTAAGATGACAACAATGACCTATGGCTTACGCCGAGATTGCATAAATTCACTGGGAATCCCAGTCGACAACCTGTCGCTGAGCCAAGCGGTTGAACGCGTTATCGAGATGGCGAAGAAACACGATGGTCATGCACGATTGGTGTCGACATTGAACGTGGACTTTCTGGTCAACTCATTGGGTTGTGGTTTTTCAAGCCCAAGACACCCGGAGTTGCTAAATGTATTGCGTGAATCCGACATGGTCACCGCCGATGGCTTCCCTATCGTCTGGCTGAGTAAGATTGCTGGCAAGCCGCTCAAGGCGCGTGTTACTGGAGCGGATATGGTTCCGGCCCTTGGCGTAAGGGCTGCCAGCGAAGGTCTCTCCTTGTTCTTGTTAGGGGGAGCAGAGGGCTCTGCCGTGGGGGCAGCAGAAATACTGCAGGCGACTAATCCCGGACTGGTGATTGCGGGAACGTCCGCTCCCATGATTCATACTGTGGGTCGTGAGCTAATCGATTTTGTTGAAGACGACGAGGCTCTTCTCAAACAGATTAACGAGTCTGGCGCTAACATCCTACTGGTTGGCCTGGGTAACCCTAAACAGGAACTCTGGTTTAACCGTAACCGCCATAAGCTCACTGTCCCTGTTTCAATCGGCGTGGGTGGCTCTTTCGAATTTATAAATGGCACCACCGCTAGAGCACCAGCCTGGCTTCAGAAAATGAATCTGGAGTGGGTCTATCGTATTACACAGGACCCTATTCGTCTCTGGAAGCGCTATGCCATAGGCGGCATGAAGTTGGCTGTGCTTACAGCACCCCTGATTTACTTCCGTCTTAAGGAGCTGCTGTTATACCGTCGACCAGAAGCCACACAGCGACGTGAGCTGCAGTGGCAGACTGTTTGGTCCTCGCGAGATCAGTCGCTAGGTGTGCTGCGGTTGCCACCGATTGTGAGTCGCTACTACCTGGAGGAGCTAGTGGATGAATTGCAAAGCGAATCAGAAGGGACGGCCCTACGGCTTCTCGATTTTAGCCATGTGAAGCATATTGATGCGGCTGGTCATGGGGAGTTCTTCCGCCTCACCGAAATTTTACATGATCCGCAGGCGAGTACTTCACTGTTGGGCATGCCCAAATCAGTAAGGCGACATCTGGCAGCCAGTCGGGTGTTTGACGTAGTGGGGCATAGCCACAGTCAAATGGGGAATACGCTAACGGCGCTGTCCAGTTCGCCAGATGCTAGTAGCGTGCAAGAGATTGGTTGCCAGAGTTATGTGATGGCTGAAACCACGCTTATATTCCTATCCGGACGCGTCAGTGGTGATGGCCTGGCGGGGCTTGGTTTTCTCGAGTGCCTTGAACACTCAGCGCGCGATCGCACCTGCATAATTGATATGCGCAATGTAACGCTGCTCGAAAGTACTGCAATAGCCAAGCTTCAACCGGTCATTGATGATATGCACCAACGCAGTTCTGGCGCAATTATGGTCAGTGGTGCTGGTACTAACGTACAACAAATGTTCCGCATGACCGGTCTGAGTGAATCCGTCATTTCCATTGACGATAAGACCTTGCTGGCGGCCATTGCACCTGAGGGACTGGGCCATGAATCCTAAGCCGACAGTTTATGTAGTGCTGCTCAATTGGAATGGCTGGCGCGACACGATCGCCTGCCTGGAATCTCTTTATGCTTCGCGCAATGTGAATCTGCGAGCGGTGGTATGCGATAACGCATCCAGCGATGACAGCATGGCACACATCTCCTCCTGGGCTGAGGGTCTAAACAAGGTCGTCGCACCGGAGCACCCGCGTCTTTCGAGATTGCTGGGTAACATTACGCTGCCGCTGAACTACAAATGCCTTGATCGGGAAACAGCGGAACGAGGTGATCGCTGTGACCACGCATCGCTGGTGCTGGTCGAGAACGGTGACAATCTTGGATTCGCCGCAGGTAACAACTCCGGCATACGCTTCGCGCTGGGCCAACCCGACATGGATTATGTCTGGGTGCTCAATAATGACACAATTGTAGAGCCTGATTGTCTGAGCAATATGGTGAGTCGACTGGAAGAATCATCGGAAAAGTTGGTTTGCGGTTCCATGATTCACTTTTTCGACCAGCCAGAAATTATTCAGGCCGTTGGCGGCAACCGCTTCAATCGGAATACTGGCAGTGCTTCCATGTCTGAGGGACGTTTTACTCACGAAGAAGAAATTCTGGACATTAAAGCTATAGAGTCTGAGCTGGATTACATCAGTGGTTGTTCAATGCTGGTACCCCGGGATTTTCTGGAGACCGTGGGGCTTATGTCAGAGGACTACTTCCTCTACTACGAGGAAATAGACTGGTTCACCCGTGCCAAGGACAGCTACGGAATTTGCATTGCACCGGATGCAACGCTTTATCACCGCGAAGGAGCAGCGATTGGCTCGAAAAGCCTGCAGACACCGGCGTCAACATTGTCGGACTTCCACATGTTTCTCAGTCGCCTTATTTTTATGCGTAAGTACTATCGCCGTTCCATGGTGCTGTGTTACCTCGACAGTTGGGTTGCAGTTGGCAAGAGATTGCTACGTGGACGCTACAGCAACGCCTGGGTGATTGGGTCTGTATTGCTGGGCAAAAAGACACTGGCCAGCTAAAACATGGACAACACCTTCCCCAGAACGACTAGATACGCTGTGACAGTTCCCTCTGTTGCCTTGAGCCTGAAGCCTTTCATTATGTTTTTTGTGTTTATGGCGATTTTTGCAGGTTGTCAGGGCGGTCGGTACTACATGGCTAACAGATTGCAGGAGCTGGGAATCGCCTGTTCACTTGCATTGTTTGTCCTGGGTGCGTGGCAGGCACTGTTCATTTTGAAGAGCGAGGAATGGAGAGCGTGGGTCCTTAGGCCGTTGCTGTTGATCTTCGGCATTATGTTGATCAGTTCCATTGTCTTTACCGTCAATTACAATGGCAACGTCATGTACAGTTTTTTCTCGGCTCGCGAGTTTATGCTGGCATTTTCAGGCCCGGGAATTTATCTTCTGGTGCGTTGTGGTTTTCCGCTGGCGAATGTTGAGCGCATGGTGTGGGCGGCGATAGTGGCGCTCATGATTAACTATTTGTTTTTCTATTCGACCATGAATCTACGGGAGACATTTTTCTCCCCTGATAATACGGTCAGCTCCCTCGTGACTTACGACCCGTGGCGCGGATTCCGGCTTAAGCCCCCACTGTTTGCCATTATGGTGGGACTGCTCAGTGCTCTGATGCTTCTATGCCAAGCTCGCGGCTTACTAAAAGTGTTGGCAGCTATCACTGTGATGGGTCTGGCATCGTATATCTGGACCATTGTTATGTTCCGATCAACATTGGCCACCATGATTCTGTCGCTCCTTCTCTATCCGATTTTTTTATCGAACCGAAACCGCTTGCCGGCCCTTATTGTTCTTGCGCCACTCGTACTGCTGATATTGCCCTTAGGAATCACGACTGTTGTGGATCATTTTCTCAATGCTGATGGTGGTGGCATACGGGCGAAGGCCTTTGTTCTCGCGTTTGAGCATATTCCCAGGCACTTTTTTCTGGGGGCGGGTGAGGACAGTACTTACGGCCAGTCCTATCCGGATATTGTCGCCTACTTTTTCTACCCCTCTGATTTGGGTTTGGTGGGCACATTCTATAAGTATGGCCTTGTAGGCTGCTGTCTCTACCTGGGTATGCATTTCAAGATTTGGCGTACATTGTGGCGGGCAAATCTGGCGCATACCGCACGCTACAAAACCCACAATGCTTTGGTGTGGGGGTTGTTTATGTTCATGACGGCCCAATCTTTCAACATTATCCTCAATCCCGGGCTGGCCTACGCCCAGGGTATTACCCTGGGATCCTTGGCACTTTGCCTGGCGAGTTTGCAACTGATTCGGATTGAACAGGAAAAAGCGAAAATAATTGCATAATGCATTGCAAAATAAAAACAGTTATTTCACTATGCAATGAGGGCACTCTCGAAAACTCTCCCAAATGGGTAGTCGGGCAAAAATGGGCCAGTTTGATGAAGACAAATAGCTATATAAAACAATGGCTTAATAAAATCTCGATCGATTTTTCTCATTTTGAGAAAAGTGGCACAAATATTGAGTACCTAATCATTAGTACGCAACAAGAAAACAACAACTTGGGTGCTAGATAGCCCCCTAACCGGTTTTGGATTGGAGAAAAGACAATGAACGCACACGCTAAGGTGCTGATGGTAGAAGACAGTGTTTCACTGTCGACAATCTACAAAGCCTATCTGGAAGACACCGATTACCAGATGGTAGCAGCGGAATCGCTAGGCGCTGCGCATGCGGTTCTGGGAGCTTTTCAGCCAGATATTATTTTACTGGATGTTGAATTACCCGATGGTAATGGCATTGATTTTCTCGCTGAGGTTGCGGCACTGCCTGAGCCTCCCAAAGTGATTGTCATGACAGCTTACGGCACATCCGATATGGCAGTGAATGCTATTCAGAATGGTGCGTTCGACTTCCTGACCAAACCCTTTGATGCAGCGCGCTTGAAAGTGACTCTGGACAATGCAGCCTCGCAGTTAGAGTTGGGCAAGCGCGTTAATGAACTGTCACAGCTGGAGCGCGACCACTACTGTAACTTTATCGGAAAATCGTTGGCGATGCAGTCGGTGTACAAAACAATCGATTCCCTGGCGGTCAGCGATGCGACAGGTTTTATCGTCGGTGAAAGCGGCACCGGTAAAGAGTTGGCAGCTGAGGCCATTCACCAGCAAAGCCCTAGAAGCCAAGCGCAATTCATTGCCATCAACTGCGGTGCGATTCCAGCGGAGCTGATGGAGAGCGAACTGTTCGGACACGTCAAAGGGTCCTTTACGGGCGCAAGCGCTAATCGTGACGGTGCGGCTACTGTTGCTGATGGCGGCACACTTTTTCTCGATGAAATTTGTGAAATGAGTTTGGAACTGCAGAAAAAACTGTTGCGGTTTATCCAGACGGGTACGTTTCGCAAAGTGGGTAGTAACACCCTGGAGAAAGTGGACGTGCGATTTGTATGTGCCACCAACCGTGATCCGCTAATAGAGGTTCAGGAACGTCGTTTTCGTGAAGACTTGTTCTACCGTCTCCATGTAATTCCAGTACGCATGCCACCCCTGCGAGAGCGGGAAGCAGATGTCATGATGATTGCCAATCAATTTTTGGCGCAGTTCAGTGACGCCGAAGGGAAGAACTTTAGTGGATTCTCGGCAACAGCGGTTGATGCGATCACTCGATACCCCTGGCCCGGAAATGTCAGACAACTACAAAATGCGATGCAGCAAGTGGTTGTGCTAAATAACAGCGACACCGTGGAATACGAGATGTTGCCTGAGGCGATTGTTAATGGGCATCTGAAAGCTGACGCTGCGCAGGGCCCTACACCCGATGGCTCCGGCGAAAAAGCAGTAGCAGCTGCTACTAATGAGGCTAACAGTTCTGAAGGTTTGGTCTCTGCTTCCGATGAGCGCGCGACTGCGAGCGTGGCATCAATCGCGGTAGTGGCGCAGCCAATCTCCATTCAGGATCATGTCGCAAGGAGGCAGCAAGTCGAGCCTTTGTGGCTGGTGGAAAAAAATGCCGTTGAAGCAGCGATCGAAATGTGTAATGGCAATGTAAACCAGGCGGCGGGTCTGCTTGAAGTCGCTCCGTCAACACTGTACAGAAAATTGCAGTCCTGGAAGAACCTTCAGGCCTAACTGAAACCCTAAATAGAGACCTGCTCATGTACGGCCTAATTAATTGTGCCCTTAAAGATATGATTCGCCAGGATTATGGTGAAGAGCAGTGGCAGCAGGTGCTCGCGTCTTCGGGTGTGCCTGAAGATTCTTTTCTCACTATGCGCAGCTACGACGATAGTATTACCTACGCCTTGGCCGGAGCTGCCTCGGAGGCTTTGGGTGCTCCCGTAGATACTTGCCTGGAGAAATTCGGCGAGTACTGGGTGCTGGAAACCTCCGTGACCTCATATGATATGTTGATGAAAGCTGCGGGCACGAACATGGTGGAATTTCTGAATAACATGAATGCACTGCACGATCGCATTGCCAGTACATTCTTGAACTATGTGCCGCCGGAGTTTTATATAGAGGAAAAAGGCGATCGACACCTCATCCACTATTTGAGCCAGCGCGAGGGCCTAACTGCATTTGTGGTGGGTCTTCTCAAAGGCTTGGCGATACGTTTTAACAGCAACCTCACATTCATATCTCAAACAGATGTGGTGGTGGAGAATGGCGCCCACGTTGTTTTTGAAGTAGAAATAAGCGACGCATGAAAATGGCCGCACCAATCAGTTGGGATGATCTAAACAGTCTCTTCTCTATCGTGATGTGCATCGATGAATCGATGACCATTGTGCATGCCAGCGAGACGCTGCGTAAGTGTTTGCCAGAGACTTCGAGTAGGCCAACGGTGGCGAGCGTGTTCTCAGCCCTTCGCCCAGCCGCATTTTCGAGCTTTCAGGACGGCCTGAATAGCTTGGACTCCCTTTGCCTGTTGAAGGCCAATAATGACAAGTTCGCGATTCGCGGGCAGTTGCTGCAGACGCGTTATCAAGGGCAGAAAGTGTTGTGTTTTTGTGGCTCGCCCTGGTTGTTCTGGATAAATTCTAACGCTCCCGATACCCCTTTGGGCCTAAGTGATTTTTCGGCACAGGACGTACAGCTGGATCAACTCTTCTTCATGTCGACAGAAAAAAAGGTGGTGCAGGACCTGGAATCGCTAAACAGTGATCTACAGGTTGCCAAGCAGGACCTGGAACAGGCGCAGGAATCGCAGAAGCAGTTTTTTGCGCAGATGAGCCATGAGATTCGCACACCACTCAATGGCGTGATCAGTGCTTTATCGCTGCTGGAGCAGGGGGAGCCCGATAGTCAGCAAGCGCAGTTTGTGCGGCTGGCACAGAGTTCCTCTAACAATTTGATGGAAGTTATCAACTATGTTCTCAGTGTTTCCAAACTCGAGTTATCTGCCGATGGAGAGTACGCCGCATTCAGTTGGTCTGATTTAATCAATTCAACGGTCGAGATTGTGAAGGCGCGGGCCCAGGAAAAATCCCTCACAGTAGTTGTAGAGCTTCATTCTGAGATTCCAAAGGCATGTTATGGCACGCCTGATCGTCTACGCCAAACTGTGCTGAACTTGTTGATCAACGCCATAAAGTTTACCGAAACTGGGGGAGTTACGATTCGCGTAATGCCTGGCCGAAGCTCAGACGATTTGTCCAACCTGAGAGTGGAAGTGATTGATACCGGCATTGGGATTGAATCGGCGGCGTTGGGCCATATCTTCACGCCATTCTGGAGTTCTGCTAACAAAAAGACGGCTGGCGTAGAGGAGGGCACCGGCCTCGGGCTGGATATCGTACGGCGCAATGTACAGAGTATGGGTGGAGAAATCCAAGTTGATTCTTCTCCGGGTATGGGCACAACGTTTTGGTTCGAACTACCTGTAGAAATACCACCGGAATCCGAGGAGGCAGCTTTGATCGACCAGGCAGCAGTGGAACTGGAGGTGCCTGTGCTCGGCGGCAAGGTATTGTTGGTGGATGACAACGAGACAAACCTGTTGTTGGGTTCTCTGATTCTGGAAAGAATGGGGTTAGAGGTGATCTCAGCCGATGGTGGGGCGAAGGCTGTGAGACTGGTCAAAGAAGAGGTATTCGATCTAGTACTGATGGATTTGAGCATGCCTGACATCGATGGCCTTGAAGCCACCCGACAAATTCGAACATTTATGGGCAAGGATCAGTTACCGATTGTTGCCCTCACCGCGCATATTGATGAAGCTGAAAAAAGGGCCTGCCTTGATATTGGAATGGACGGCTACCTGACCAAACCCATCGTGCGGGATGAGCTGGCAAGAGCACTTGTGAAATGGCTTCCTGGCAAAAACACCGATGAAAGCGGTGAGGAGGGAGAAATGGAGTCTGGAAAAACCAAATCGGCAGCAGGGAAATTGGTGGACATGGCGGTGCTTGATGACCTTCTAAAGCAAATTGGACGGGACAACCTTCAAATAGTGATCGACAAAGTGCAGGTAGAGGCCGCTCAACGATGGAACGAGCTGGAAATTGCCAAGGCGCAAAGCGACGCTCCGGCGGTAAGACGCCACGTGCACAGTTTGTCCAGTATTTTTCGCAGTGTGGGTTTGATGGCTGCAGGAAATTCCCTGGGTGAGGTGGAAGAGTGCTTACGCGCGGGAAATGAGCCAACCGAGGGTTGGGTGGAAGATATCGTGCAGGTCTGGATCGATAGTCGCGAGTCTCTTAATCGAGTGATGGTAAATCTCTGATTATGCCTAGAAAAAATGAGAAACGAAGAATCTTATTGGGATAGCTTGCTGCGCCTTACCAAATAGGCCCTGGTGTCTTCGACGCTAAGAGGTCTGCTGAAATAGTATCCCTGAATAATGTCACATTGCATTGCCGTTAGCGCTTCCAGTTGCTCAACGGTCTCTACACCCTCGGCAACCAATACCATATTCAGGCTGCGGCCTAGTGTGATAATAGACTGCACGATACCGTCATTAGCCTGGCTGAGCCCCAAACCTTGCACGAAACTGCCATCGATTTTGAGAGAGCTGATAGGTAAGTCCCGCAGGTAACTCATACAAGAATAGCCTGTGCCAAAGTCATCTATGGAAATTCTGATACCCATGCTCGAGAGTCCTTTCAGTACATCTACCGCATAGGAGGTGGAGGACATGAAACTGTTCTCGGTAATCTCCAATTCCAGGTATTGGGGACTGAGCCCTGTGTCGCTTAATACTGTTCTGATATCTGGAATACACTGCGGATGCATGATGAATGAGACAGGCAAGTTTACCGCTACCCGGGTTGGCGGGAGTCCCTCCAGCTGCCATTGTTTGTTTTGGGCGCAGGCCTGTCCTAGCACCCACAGGCTGAACTGTCGCATCAGCCCCAATTCTTCTATCACCGGTATGAAGGTTTCGGGCGAAATTAGCTCGCCGTTTCTTCGCCAGCGTATTAGCGCTTCTAAACCGTCCAGACTGCCGTCCTTGACCGCCATCTGGGGCTGATAATTTAAGAACAGTTCTTCCTGCTCCAGCGACTGCCGAACATTTGTTTCCATCGACAAACGCGATTCGGAGTCAGTGAGCATGTCATCTTCGAAAAAGCAGTAGTGCCCTAGCCCTCGGGCCTTGGCTTTGTACATACTGATATCGGCATGCTTGAGCAAGGTGACAGCGTCTTCTCCAGCCTCAGGATAGGTCGCAATACCGATGCAGGTTGAGACATGTAGTTGCTGGCCGTCGATGTCAATAGGAGTGCTGAGTTGATTGATGATCTTTCTGGCGACAATGTGAATTTCATCTTTATGCTTCACGTTTTCAAGAACGACGACAAATTCATCCCCACCCCAGCGACAGATACTATCGGCTTTGCGCACGATTTTTGTCAGTATATTGGCAACGCTTACCAGTACCTTGTCGCCCATGGGGTGGCCAAGACTGTCATTGATAACTTTGAACCGGTCCAGATCAAGAAATAACAGCGCCATCTGGGTATCAGCGCGTTTTGCTGTTTCAATCGAGTGGGAGAGGCGGTCAGTCAGTAGGTGTCGGTTGGGCAGTTTAGTCAGGGCGTCGTAGTGAGCTCGATCGAATAGCTGCTGCACCAGGCTCTCCAATCGCTGACCATTTTTCTGTAGCTGTTTCTCGTGGTCCTGAATGGTATCGAGCATGCTGTTCACCCCGAGGCTAAGAATACCTATCTCATCGTTCTTGGTGACCTCGAGTCGTTTGCCGTACTCCCTTTTTTCGGCCACTTGACCTATCAAGTCCACTAACTGTCGTAACGGAGCGGTTAGAACTTTTTGCATGCGCCAGTTGAGGATGTAGGCCAGTATCAGACTTACTAAAAATGCGGCCGCCACCGTGGATGCGTACCGGAACTGCTTTTCTTTCAATGCCGCAGTGTCTGCCGAAATGAGGAGGAACCCTATCCTCTCATTGTCCATCGCTATCTCTTGCGACAAGTAGATATTGCCTCTTGCGAAAAATGGACCTGATTCAAGGTCGGATAATTTAGCATCGACCGCTTCACCCTGACGCGTGAATTCTGTGAACAGATTCCCTTCGGCATCGAAAATTTGCGCAAACCGAGTGGCTGGATACACGTCCAATGAGTTGAGGACTTGAGCCGCTGCATTATTGTCTTGGAGTAGCAGGGCTGAGCGACTGTTGTCGGCCAGCAACATCATTTTGCTGCGCATCTCATGAATGAGATTGTCTTTGTAATCGTCTACGATGTTGGAGTAGAGCAGTCCAGAAACTATCGCTAGCGAAAAAATATTGATGCCAATAACAGTTATTAGCTGCGTTTGGAAAAAGGAGCGACTTTTTGAGTACTGGCCAAGCATTTCTAAAAAAGCTCGGAGAGGCTCATTGCCGCAAGTTCAAAGGGCCTGCTCTGGTCCAGACTGAGCGAGCTGTGGCTAGCGGCTAAGACGAGGGCAACGAAAATTATACTGCGATGTTTCTGTGCGCTCATCGATCGAATTCTCACAGCATTTTGCGGTAGAGTAGCTATTCCAATTTGCTATAATAACAGTATTTTGATATTCAATTTATGGCAATGAATGTTTTTGTAAACAACTTACAACTGCTTTTTTCAATTGTGACTATTTGGTGGGTAGTGCTAAAGGGTGGCGGGATTTGTTGAGCTGATTGGCGCTTTGGCGGGATTGGCTATGGCATAGTGATGTAGTGAGAAGGTAGCGCATAGAATACAAGTAATCTGGATGGAACGGGTCGATGGATTGGGGCTCTTACAGTGGACTGAGCCATTTTCCGAAACCCAGGGCACCTCGCTATCCAGTGCATAATCGCTAATGGAGTGGTTAGGCTATAGAGGGCATACTCTATTGCTAATATTGTCGATTATTAGTGAGAAGCCTGGGGCGTGCTGGTTGCAGTAAACCTCGGAAGAGATTGTTGTAACGCTGCCACCTGAGTAGCCACCCCAAGAAGCTCGGAGAGTCAAATTCGGATGAAATTATTGAAACGCTTGCTGCTTGTGTTGTTGGTCCTGGGCGTTGCTGGAGCAGGCTACTACGGCTGGGTCAACCGGGCCATTCCCGATTTTGATCGCAAGGTGCTGCTGTTCAGTAAAACCACGGCCTATCGCCATGATGCCATCGCTACCGGAATCAAGACGCTAACTGAATTGGGTCGTGCCGAACAATTTAATGTGGTTGCCACGGAAGATGGCGCGCACTTTAGCGACGAGTCCCTCTCCCAGTATCAGGCCGTCGTATTCCTCAATACCACGGGGGATGTGCTAAATGCTGAGCAGCAGGTCGCCTTCGAACGCTATATTCAGGCTGGCGGCGGTTTTGTGGGTGTGCATTCGGCAGCGGATACAGAGTGGCGGGAAAATCCCTGGTTTTGGTACCAGCGCCTCGTGGGCGGTGTGTTTCAAAGTCACCCCAGTAACTCTGATCAGGCGGCGACGCTCTCCCTGGTTGGCGAACATTCCTCCACAGCTTCACTGCCAGCAACCTGGAGTGCTTCGGACGAGTGGTATGACTACCAGCGTGTGTCGAAAGATGTGAATGTTTTAATGACGGTCGATGAGTCCAGCTACGAAGGTGGGCAGATGGGAGATGATCATCCCGTCGCCTGGTATCGTGACTTCGATGGTGGCCGCAGTTTCTATGTGGGGCTGGGACACACAGAGTCCACCTACATAAGTGCGCACTTCCTGGCATTGCTACAGGGCGGCCTGGACTACGCGATGGGGCAGGGCGTTGAGCTAGCCTACGCCAAGTCCAGGCCCGAGGCTTGGCGCTATACTCGCGTTGTTCTGGACTCGGGGTTGGATGAACCCCTGAAATTGGCCTTCAGTCCGGCAGGCGAGCTTTATTATATTCAGCGTAGAGGTGCTCTGCGTAAGTACGATGTTAAGCGGCAGACATCCGTTACTGTCGCTGAACTTGAGGTATTTACCGACCAGGAGTATGGGCTGGTCGGTTTGGCCTTTGATCCCGGTTTCTCGACCAATCACTGGTTGTATCTCTTTAGGACATTGCCCCATGGGTCTACCGGGCGCAACGTGCTGTCCCGTTTCAAGTTCATTGACGACGAACTTAAGCTCGATACGGAGGAGGAGCTGCTCAGTATTCCTGTGGATGGAAATGCGACTCTCCGGGCTGCACATACCGGTGGCGACATGCAATTTGATCGTGAGGGTAACCTGTGGCTGAGCACGGGTGATGATACCAACCCGGGCGACCAATCGCTTATTGATGACAGGCCGGATCAACAGTTTCGCGATGCTGCACGCTCCGCTGGCAATACTATGGATTTACGCGGCAAGATACTACGCTTCACGCCGCAGGAGGCCGGTGGCTATAGTATTCCCGAGGGCAACCTGTTTGCCGATAGCAGTGAGGGGCGTCCGGAAATTTATACGATGGGACTTCGAAACCCTTACACCATTGCCTACGACGATCGCACCGGATTTTTATACTGGGGCGATATAGGGCCAGATGGAAAAGCGCATGTGGACCGTGGTTCCTGGGGCTTCGATGAAGTTAACCGTACTGCCACGCCAGGCAATTTTGGCTGGCCCTATGCGATAGGAGATAACAGACCCTATGCCTATTATGATTACGACACAGAAGAGTCTCTCGATATTGCCGATATAAAAGGACCTGAAAACCGCTCTCGTAACAACACCGGCGCCAAGATACTGCCGCCCACTCGATCAGCGTGGATGTACTATCCCTACGAAGAGAGTGACACTTTCTGGGAATTGGGAACGGGTGGTCGCAATGCACTGGTTGCACCGCTTTTTTACAGCGAAGATTACGTCGACAGCGAGGTGAAGTTTCCATCGTTCATGGACGGAAAATTAATCATCAGTGACTTTGTTCGCCGCTGGATAAAAATTGTAAGTACTGATGAAAGTGGCGCAGTAGAAACAATTACTCCGCTAATAGACTCGGCGCTGAGTGCGCCGCTGGATATGGCTTTCGGTCCCGATGGTGCTTTATATGTTGTGGAGTACGGTTCCAATTGGTTTATCGCCAACGAAGACTCTTATATTAGTCGTATCGAGTTTTATTCGGGAGATAATCCGCCACCCGTTGCAATAGCCACGGCCTCCAAAATGGTTGGAGCCTCTCCTTTAGTGACGGTACTAGACGCCAGCGCTTCTTTTGATCGTGGTGCTGGGTCAGTAGAGCTCAGCTATCGATGGCAGTTGGTGGAGAATGGAAAACCCGGCACATTGTTGGGCACATTAGTACAGCAGCCTATTACTCTGGAAAATGTGGGAGAGCAATACGTTGAATTAACGGTAAGTGATGTTCAGGGAAGCGAATCAGCGACCAGATTGCGCTTCGAGGTTGGCAACGAACGTCCCGTTGTAAATGTCCAGGTTACCGGCAACCGTTCGTTCTTCTTCGATGAGGGTGGCCTGGATTATGTGGTCACGGTTAGCGACCTTGAGGACGGCAGCACTGCTTCGGGAGAAATACAGCCTGAAGATGTCACTGTGGTTTTTGAATACATAGGCCAATCTGAAGATTTGGCGATGGTGCTGTCAAGTCGCACTAGCGACTCGGTGTTGGAAGGCAGGGCGATGGTTACTAAGGGCAGTGATTGTCATTCTTGTCATGCCATTGACAGTGAATCGGTGGGTCCCTCGTTTAGTGCAGTTGCACAGCGCTATAGTGAACGGGAAGATGTTGCCGAATATCTAGCCAATGCTGTCTCTAAAGGCAGTGGCGGCCAATGGGATGGTGGGCATGCGATGCCTGGTCATCCTGATCTGACGGAACCGCAGCTGCAGAATATTGTGGCGTTTATTCTTTCCCTTGGTGAGGGCGCTAGTGCTTCCGCTGCTGGAATGGATCTCGCAGGCTCCGTTGTCTATGACCGCCACCAAAAAGATTACATCGAGGCGATCATCGATCAGGTGGTGACTGTAAACCTGGGGCGTTTCTATCCCGGATATTATTTGCTTCACGCGGGTTATACCGACAAAGGAACCGAGGGCGCGGCGTCGTTGCAGGGCGTCGATACGCTTTTGTTAAGACACGCCAAGGCAACCCCGGCAGCGTTTGATGAGGAAGTGGGGGTGATGTCCTTCAATGTAGGTGATGGTGTGATTTTGGGTCTTTATCGCTACCCCGGAGACGTATTGCCTGAAATATACGGCGTGATGAAGAACATAGATCTCACCGGCATTCGAACCATTCGCGTGACTGCGGCGGCGCTAAGGCCAATGATGGGTGGCGGTCCACTTGAGCTGCGCCTTGGAGCAGCCGACAGCCAACCTGTCGCCAGTGTGGATATTGAGGCGAGTTTTACCTCAAATCTCGATGAAAGCGGGTACGACCTCGACGTATCGAAGTTTGATGGCATACATGATTTGGTTTTTTCGACCAGCGCCTCCGACAACAGTGGGCAGCTGGCGTTCTCATTGCTGAGTATGGAATTTATTCGCTGAGTGAAAGCTGATTAGCTGAGTCGCGATCAGACTCGCGATCGGACTATTTTACTGTGCTGACGCCGGTATTCTCTGGGGGTTGTTTGTTTTAGCTCAGAGAAGCGCCGGTTAAAGTTCGACAAATTAGCGTAGCCGCATTCGAAGGCAATATCGATAATGTCCTGCTCTGTG
Source organism: Halioglobus sp. (assembly GCA_047611225.1). GTDB lineage: Bacteria > Pseudomonadota > Gammaproteobacteria > Pseudomonadales > Halieaceae > Marimicrobium. The sequence continues at coordinate 13,007 of JBLFWP010000016.1, read as the reverse complement.
TTCACCAGCAGGCGGCAGGCTTCCATAATGCGCATTACGTTCACGAAAGACACGAAGGTTCTTCCGGTAGTTGCGCGAAAGAAGCGGCTAAAGCTTTGCGGCGTCATGGCCACTAGTTCCGCTACGTCGCTTTGTTTAATGTCACTGGCGAGGTTACGTTTTACGTAGTCGAGCACCCTTGCCATTCTCCCGCCATTGAAATCCGTGGTATCGGAGACATATAGTTCACTGGTCAGTACTTCAACGTCCTCACTGCGGCACAGCAAATCCAGAAGATGCATGAAGCCAGTTAGCCTGGCCAGGCCACTTTGGGTGTGCACATGACGCAGCGCTGCAGCGATATCCTCGGAGGTGTCACCGCCAAATTTAAGGCCGCGCTGAGCATAGCGGAACAAATTATGCAGTGCGTGTGCATCGGGGGAGTTCAGGAAATCAGGCCCCAGACAATCCCATTTAAACTGTAGAACAAGTAAGTCATTGCGCTGTGGGTCACCGCGCTGGTCGTCGTCGTTGATCCAGCAGTGAGGTAGGTTGGGTCCAGCCAGTATCAGATCACCAGGCCCAAAGTGCTGTACGCTGTCGCCCATAAACCGCGTGCCCACGCCACTGGAGATGTAGGTGAGTTCACATTCGGGGTGATAGTGCCAGCCGTGGTCGTCCTGTAGCAGGGCGCAGTTCACTGGGAAGGTTTTGATGACAGAATCACCTTCCAGTTCGACAGCTTCAAATTTTGGATCCATAGGCCTCAGTTTAGCGGCGTAGGCCGGTGCCTACAATAAGCTCGTCTCAAGCCTCGTAGGGCCAGTTGGGTTTGGTGAAAGCGCCGCCGTCTACGTACAGGGTTTGGCCGGTGACGTAGGAGGACGTAGCGCCGGCCAAATACTCCACAGCTTGCGCTATATCAACGGCATAGCCAACGCGGCCCAGCGGTGCGGCTTTGCTCCAGGTGTCCGCGTAGCCCGGTGACTCCAGCCGCGTGCGCTCGATTTCAATGGCACCGGGAGCTACACAATTGACGCGAATTCCGTACTGGCCCAGTTCAGTTGCAGCAATTTTGGTAAGGTTTTCGATGCCACCTTTAGAGACGGTATAGTCCACAAGGTTGGGAAAGGGCACTTTGTTACAGCCTGAACCTATCATTACCACGCTGCCTGGTTGCTTATGCTCTACTAGCATACGAGCGTACTTTTGGGTGCAAAGGAAATAGCCCTTGAGGTTGGTGCGCAGGGTTCTGTCCCAGTCCGCTTCCTCCAGCTCCAAAAAGGGTGCCCAAGTTTGAACGCCGGCATTGTTCACGAACAGCTGTGGCAACCCCAGATTTTCGGTTGCTGCTTCCAGAAAAGAATCGACCTGATCCTTGTAGCCTACATCGCATTGCATCATGAAGCCCCGTTGCCCGGAGGCTTCGATGGCCGCAAGTGTAGACTCGCCGCCAGCAGCGTTACCGGCGTAGGTGATAGCAATGTCCCATCCGTTACTTGCCAGGTGTTGCGCCATTTCAGCGCCAATGCCTGAACTACCGCCTGTAATCACTGCAATCTTTGTTGGCTCGCTCATGTGGCAGTTCTCGCCTCAGTTATTTGGTACCGCATACGGTGACTCATCGTTTCTCCGGGTTGCAGTATAGGAGATGGGAACGCGGGTTCGTTGGGACTGTTGGGGTAGTACTGTGGTTCAAGACAGACGCCTTCATGGCAACCGTGAATGCCATTGGCCATTAAGTGATTGCCCGTGTAGCACTGCAGGCCAGGCAGGGTGCTGCTTGTTTGTAGGAGGAGGCCGGAGCTAGGGCAAAACAACTCTGCGGTCAGTAACATTTCACCAACTGCACCTCTTGCCCAGTTGTGATCGAGGCCGCCCTGTTGAGTAATTTCTGGATCTTCAGAGTCCAGTACGCCTTGTAGTGACGTCAATTTCCGTAAATCCAGAGCGGTGCCGTCAACGGATTGAATCTCTCCTGTCGGAATCATATCCGCGGCTGCCGGGGTGTAGTGGTCTGCGCAGATACGAAGAAAGTGACTTCCTATGTCGCTGTGGCCCGCCAGATTAAAATAGGCGTGGCAGGTGAGGCTGACAACAGTATCTTTATCGCTAGTGGCCCGCCAACTGATGTCGAGGCAACCCTGCTCCTTGAGTTCGTAGCGCAGTGACACATCAAGGTTCCCCGGATAGCCCTGATCTCCATCGGGAGAATGTAGGCTTAGTATGACGCTGCTCTGCGACTGCTCCAGGATGCTCCAGTACCGCCGCCCAAAGCCCTGGGAACCTCCATGTAAGTGGTGAGGATCTTCGTTGCGGTTGAGTTCATATTCGTCTGAATTAATGGCAAAGCGACTGTTCGCGATGCGGTTGCAGTAGCGGCCGGCGATGACGCCGTGGAAAGCCGTATCCTTAAGATAGCTGGAAGGGTGCTGGTACCCGAGAACAGTGTTGATGAGTCCATGCTTTCGGGTATTGATGTTTAGCTCGGCAAGTATGGCGCCAAGCGAGAGTATTACAGCACTGTCACCGTTTGCGTTAGTGAGTGTAATACGCTGTATTTTTGGTAACTGCCCAACGGCAGATTCCGAGGCTAACATGTGGGAATCCTGACTAGTCTAATACACTTAAAATAGGCTATTTCTGGGGCTCCTCGCTACCCCTGTCTTGCCTAGTGGCAGGTATTCTTTTAGCAGTGCATTGCTTGTGCAGAATCTCGATGTCTGCCGCCAAATAAGTACCTATCCTGCGATAAGGCTTCGGTGGAGCTGTAGGGGAGATTCCCGCTATAGTGTGCATTGAGTATGGAAGCAGACTGGAATTAGAAAAAGACTGTGGCGGCGTTTTTCTCGCCGTACACTTGTTACACCCGTAGTGGAGTTTTCAAATGAGCGATCGACTAACTGGCAAAACGGCTTTTGTAACCGGGGCCGCGCAGGGCATTGGTAGAGCTATAACCGAAGCTTACCTGCGTGAGGGAGCCCAGGTGGTTGCCTCAGATATTAACAGTGCCACTTTACAGGCCCTGGCAGATTCTCATACTGGCGATGGGCTGCAAACTATACAGTTGGACGTTACTGACGCCGTAGAGGTCAAGCACTGTGCTGCGCGTTTCGATACGGTCAACGTGTTGGTCAACTGCAGTGGTGTAGTCAAAAACGGCACAGTAATGGATTGCTCTGATGCCGACTGGGAAGCGTCCATGGCAGTTAACACAACAGCCATGTTCCATACGATTGCCGCCTTTCTGCCGGGTATGCTCGCACAGCAGCGTGGCAGTATCATCAATATCGCCTCTATCGTCTCCAGCTTGCGTGGCGCCGTTAACCGCTTTGCCTACGGTGCTAGTAAGGGGGCAGTGCTAGGTATTACCAAATCAGTTGCGATTGACTATATCGGGCAGGGCATTCGCTGTAATGCCATTTGCCCCGGCACTATTGATTCGCCCTCCTTGCAGCAGCGCTTGAAAGACACTGGCGACTACGACCAGGCGCGTGAGACGTTCACCAACCGTCAACCCATGGGACGGCTTGGTACGGTGGAGGAGGTTGCCGCCATTGCCATTACGCTGGCCAGCGAAGAAGCCGGGTTTATGACGGGAACGGAAATTCTTATCGATGGCGGTTGGGGGCTTTAACGTGGAAAAAGTAGCGGAGTTGAACAATGAAGTTATTGCGAGTTGGACCTGAGGGCGAAGAGTTGCCGGCCATTCTGGATAAGGCGGGGCGATATCGTGATTTGTCGGCCGTTGTGAGTGATATAGCTGGCGATGTTCTGTTACCGGAGCACCTGCAGGCAATCAGTGAATTGGATATTGTGACGCTACCAGTGTTGGACGCATCACTGAGAATCGGTTCCTGCGTAGGCAGTATTGGAAAGTTTGTGTGTATCGGCCTGAACTACGCAGACCATGCAAAGGAATCCAATATGCCTATTCCAGTAGAGCCGGTTGTTTTCAATAAGTGGACTAGCGCCGTCTGTGGCCCCAATGACGATGTCGTAAAACCCAGAGGAAGTACCAAGCTCGATTGGGAAATTGAACTGGGTATTGTGATAGGTAAGCCCGGTGTTTATATCGAAGAACAGGATGCGCAGCAGCACATCGCGGGCTACTGTGTGATTAACGATGTCTCTGAGCGGCATTTCCAATTGGAGCGCGAAGGGCAGTGGGATAAAGGAAAAGGCTGCGATACTTTTGGCCCAACAGGCCCCTGGCTGGTCACTCCCGATGAGATCTCAAATGTACTTGAGCTCGATATGCATTTGGAGGTGAATGGAAAGCCCTTTCAAAATGGCAGTACCCGCACGATGATTTTCAGTCCTGCGGTTATCGTCAGCTACCTCAGTCAATTTATGAGCTTACAAAGTGGCGATGTGATATCGACGGGTACACCCCCTGGTGTTGGGCTTGGTCAGAAGCCTCCGCTTTATTTGGAAGTGGGGGATATCATGACGCTGGGCATAGAGGGCTTGGGTGAGCAGCGTCAATGTGTTGTGAGCGCGGGGTAGTATTGAGTGAAGCCCCTATTTAGCGCTATGGGACTATCGGCACAAGCTGTTGTTTTTTTCGCGCTAATCTACCCACCTGTAATTGCCCGCGGCGAAGACCAGAGCTTTACGTCCTTGTTCAACGGCAAAGACCTGGCTGGCTGGAATACTTGGCTGGGGGCGAAAGAGGTGCCAGCACTGCCATTAAAACTGTGGGGAGACTGGCCGCCACAAGTGGGACTGGATTCGGATCCATCGGCGGTATTCTCGGTGATAGAGGAAGATAGCGCACCAGCGATCCGCATCTCGGGAGAAATTTGGGGTGCCCTAATTAGTCAAAGCGAATTTGCCGACTATCACCTACAGCTGCAGTACAAGTGGGGTGACGCTCGCTATGCGCGCCGCGCAGACAAGCCCAGGAACTCGGGCCTTCTGTACCACTCAACAGGCGAGTACGGCGCATTCTGGTCTTACTGGATGCGCTCAGTCGAGTTTGAAATTATGGAGGGGCGAACGGGCGATTTTACCTCGGTCGATAACGTGGGCGGGAAAATCGCGACACGCTGGGATTGGGATGCATCATACCCTTGGCAGCAGTACGACGAGACAGGCAGCAAGACAGCGGTGGGTGGGATGGTCTTTCGCGTGGCAGCTGCCAGCTATCCCGAATTTTCCGGTGAACAATGGAATACGCTAGATTTATATGTGCTGGATGATCGCGCGGTGCACCGCGTGAACGGCCAGACCGTCCTGCGTATCGAAGGCTTGCTAGATCAATCTTCGGATGAAAACATTACATTAGCCGGTGGCCGACTGCAGCTGCAGTCGGAAGGTGCTGAGGTGTACTTCAGAAACATCCGCATCCGAAGCATCACCAGCTTACCCTGAAGGCAGTTCAGCTAACCCCCAACGCTATCCTAAAAATTGAATCCACCCCGGATGCCGTAGGTTCTAGGCGCTGCAAAGGCAGAGGTCGGTCCAATCGCCGATTGGAAGATGGTAGTGCGCACATCGTTGTCTTCCAGGTTACGCCCGTAGAGCTGCACGAAGTAGCGGCCACTGTCATTGCGATAGGTGGTGCTTATATCGGTTTTCGTATAGGAGCCTTCAAGGTCCTGCGGCCGGTTCAGCACATCGTGGTATTGCTCATCTTCATAATGAAAATCCAGTCGCGATGTTAATGATCCGCCTAGGCTACTTAGCTCAAGCGTGTGTTGCAGGCCAAGATTAAAACTGCTCTCTGGGGCTTTTCGCAATTGGTTGCCCGATACATCTGTGGGCACTGCACCAAAAATAGCGGCATTGTCCACTTCGCCGTTACCCACATCAGTTTTCAACAAGCCGATGTTGCCGTCGATCAGGAAGTTATCACTTACAAGAGCGATCCATTCAATTTCAGCGCCGTACATTTCCGAGCTGTCTATGTTGGAATTGGAGGTGTTAACCGATTCCACCAGAAAAGCGCCTGGGTTGTCTGGGTCCGGTATTGGGTTTCCCTCCTCATCAAGCTGCGGCACCACATCGATACCAGAAACCTGAAGATCGCTGTAATCGTAATAAAAAATTGCTACGTTTAGCTGCAGGCGACCATCGTGAAGCTGGTTCTTCGAACCTATTTCGTAAGCGATGACTTCTTCCTGGTCAAACGTTGGATTGCTCTGGCTGCCGCCGTTCAGGCCACCTGTTTTGTAGCCGGTGGAGACCGATCCATAGAGCAGCGAGACCTCAGTCAGATTTTTCTCTACCGATAACTTCCAGCTAACGTCGTCAAACTTGACCGAACTCTCCGGCTCGGAAGGGTCAAGCAGGCTGGAGCCGTCTATTTCGTCTTCGCTGTAGCGCAAGCCGCCAGTCACAGACAGTGTGTCACTGATAGACCAGGTAGCCTGGCCGAAAACAGCGGAGGACGTGGTGTCTGAGCCAAAGCCGCTGGGAGCGCCTGCGTCAAACAGGGACTCGCTATCATTGTTGTAATAATACAAGCCCGCTAACCATTGCAGCGTGTCCCCATTCTGCGCGATACGCAGTTCATAGGATTCTTCCGTGGCTTCTACTTCGCTTACATTGGTGCGGTTTCCCGCCCAGAAATCGTTATCGCCAGATCGTTTGGAGTCCAATTCGCGATAGCCGCCCAGGAAGGTGAGGTCTATAGATCCGAGCTCCGCCTTTAGTTCGGTCATGTAGGTCTTCTGGTCCATGTCTTGCGTGAGCTGGTTTCTGGCTATCACTTCGGGGTCAGTTTCGTTGCTGTAGCTGACTGGCACATAGCGTGGGTCGTTCAGAATTCTTTGTTGCTGATCCAGCGGTAGTGCTGCGAACCTTGCGCCAGGTTGAAGAATGCCTGTAATCGCTGCGGCCGATGAGCCAGCGGGGACCTGGGCCAATAAATCTTCGAGCGGAATCAGGTGTTCGATGTCGGTATAGAATCGAGCTCCTGTGCCACCTTGTTCGGTAAAGTCGTAGCCGACCAGCCATTCGATTTTATCGGTAGGTTGGAACAGCATGCGGATTTTTCCGCCTTCCACATCTGAGCCGTCAGAATCTTCCTGAGCGAAGCCAAAGCCATCGTGTTCCATGTAGCCGTCACGCTCTTCTTTGTGCAAGGCAACTCGCAGTGCAAGTTTATCTTCGATGAGTGGCAGGTTTCCCACCGCCTCTATCTTCAGTAGATCGTAGTCGCCCGCGGTGACTTCCACCGATGCGCTGCTCTCGGCTGAGTCTGGACGATTGGTAATCACATTAATCGCACCGGCGGTGGCATTGCGACCGTAGAGCGTACCCTGTGGTCCGCGCAGTACTTCAACGCGCTCCACGTCCAAAAAAGCAGTCAGTCCACTCTGGCTTTGCCCGGTATAAATGCCATCGATATGAAAGGCAGTAGCGGGCGCAAAGCCGCGGTTGTTGGAAACGCCGCGTATGGCAATATCGATGCTGTCTTGATCATTGGCTATGTTCACGTTGGCCAGTTGTGTGGACAGGCCCCGAAAATCGACAGCGCCTAAGGATCGGATAGTGTCACCGCTCATGGCCGAGACAGACATAGGCACATTCTGCAGGCTCTGCTCACGTTTCTGCGCTGTCACCAAAACCTCTTCCAGCACTAGAGGTTCTGCAGCGTAGGCGCCGTTGCCAATACTGGTACCTGATAACATCATCATTGAGTAGTAGAGCGGTTTCAGTTTCATCGGGAGGTATCTCCTTGGGTGATCGTTTTTGCGAGCAGGCTTATTATTATCAGCTGCCATTATTTTACACAGCGGAGAATAGGTAAAGTATCTGGTTGGTTGAACGCTGGTACCTGATTACCCTGCAGTGTGGCCGACAATTTGGCCTGCTTTGCCTCTGGAACAATGAGCGGTACCGCTGCAGAACTGGCTACGCATATTTATGCAATCTGGTTGAAGGAGCGCTGGGACACGCTTTGGTCAGCGGCTGCTGACAGTCCCGCTGGGTTGTGAGATCGGTAGTGTGGCGCTTCCCTGAAAGGGCACCTCAATCGCAAACAAGCCGCCGCTTTGTGGGTATTGTTGGAGCTGCTGGGTGTCCAGTGATTTGGCCGCTGTGGTGATGTAGAGAGTACTTAGCTTGGGGCCGCCCAATGCGCACTTGGTAATGTTGGGAACAGGCATTTCAATGACTCGATCGACCTTGCCGTTAGGCAAAAAGCGCGTTATCCGGTTGCCGAAAAAGTGACACACCCACAGCCCACCTTCGGTGTCAGTGCACATGCCATCGGGGTAGCCGCAGCCTTCGTCCAGCGTAATATGCACTTCAGCTTGTTGAGCGTCGCCCTCGCTATCGAGCGCAGTGCGATAGATTTTTTTTGCGATTGTATCGGTGAAATAGAGCCACTTGCCGTCAGTACTTGCAGCCGGCCCGTTGCTAATGCAGACCTTGCCAAAAGCGGGTTGCTCTGTGATGTCACCTTGTGTATCCATACGATAAAAACGACCGCTGGAATCGCTTTCATTGTTATCCATGCTGCCGAACCAAAATTGGCCGCGCGTGTCGCAGCAGCCATCGTTGAAGCGGTTGTTTGGTAATTCGGTTTCCAAATCCAGAAGATGCGAGGCGGTAGCGCTGGCTAAATCCAGATGAGATAAACCGTTTTGGAAGGTAGCGATTAAGCCACCTGAAATACAGGGTACAACGGCGCTGATTGATCCAGGAAAATGCCAGTCTTCGATACTGTTGTCTGCGTTGAGGCGATACAGCGTTGACGCGATGATATCCACCCAGTAAACCGCCTGTTCTTGCTCGTGCCATAAAACGCCTTCGCCCAATTGAGCGCTACCATCCCAAATACAGTGTGGTTCTGCCATTTGGTTTTCCTTGGGCGCGGAAGCTAGTGAGAGTTTCTAGGTATGCCGTGCACTTTGTGCAAACGATGATAGGGCTTGTCGGTTACGAGCACCGCCCCATCCTCCAGTTGATTAACGTCGCGGCGGTACATTTCCTGCCAGGGTGTTTGATCGGTGGTCACCAACTTTTGTACCACACCCGCTCTGCGCTCCAATTCTACTGTTTCAATTTCGAGCTCGACGCGGTTGTCATTTAAATCGATGGCTAACCAGTCTCCTGTCTGCAGTAGTGCCAAGCCGCCGCCAACAGCAGACTCCGGTGAGATATTGAGAATGGAAGGGCTGGCAGAGGTGCCGCTCTGACGTCCATCGCCCATGGTTGGCAGGCAAGTTACACCGCGCTTTACTAGCTCGTCCGGAGGCAACATGTTCACCACCTCAGCCGAGCCGGGGTAGCCCACGGGTCCACAATTTCGGATGACCAAAATGCACTGCTCGTCAATGTTTAGCGCGGGATTGTTGATACGGTCGTGGTAGTCCTCGGGGCCTTCAAAAACGATCGCTCTAGCGCGAAAGCTATTGGGCGTTTCCGGGTTTGTGAGATAAGTAGCCACAAAGTCTTGATCGATAACTGACTTCTTCATCAGGGCGGAATCGAATAGATTGCCCTTCATCACGGCAAAACCAGCGGCCTTCTTTAGAGGTGCGTCGTAGGCGTAAATCACCTTGGGATTGACGCTGCAGGATTTATTATAGTTCGCTTGGGTGGTAAGGCCCGTCACTGTCATTGTATCGCCAGCGACAACGCCGGCTCGCAGTAGCTCACCCATCACAGCGGGTACGCCACCGGCCCGGTGAAACTCTTCTCCCAGGTATTTGCCAGCGGGCTGACAGTTCACCAGTAGTGGAATGTGTTCACCGTAGGTTTGCCAGTCATCAATGCCCAGTTCTACTCCTTCCAGGTAGTGGCTGATCGCCTGTAGATGGGGCGGTGCATTGGTGGAGCCTCCCAGAGCGGTGCAGGCTACGATAGCGTTGTGGAATGACGCGGTAGTCATGATGTCTGAAGGTTTCAGGTCTTCATGGACCATTTCGACAATGCGTTGTCCGGTGAAGTAAGCCATCTGACCACGTTCCCTATAGGGCGCAGGAATGGAGGCGCAGCCCGGTAGAGACATGCCTAATACTTCAGCCAAGGCGTTCATGGTCAGTGCTGTACCCATGCTGTTGCAGTGACCGGTGCTGGGAGCGGAGGCGGCAGCCCGACGCATGAATTCGGCGTAGTCGATTTCCCCCGCTACAAGTAGCTCTCGGCACTTCCAGATAACACTACCTGAGCCTAATCGCTGTTCCGGTTCGATGTCGGGATTGTTAGGATCATTTGACCAGCCATTGAGCATGGGCCCGCCAGACAAAACGATGGTAGGGATATCGACGCAGGCCGCAGCCATTAAGGTTGCTGGAGTGGTTTTATCGCAGCCGGTAGTAAGAACTACTGCATCCAAAGGGTAGCCGAATAAAACTTCTATCAGGCCTACGGTTGCCAGATTGCGATCCAGTGCTGCGGTAGGCCGCCGGCCACTTTCAAAGATGGGGTGTACGGGGAACTCCAGAGGTAATCCTCCAGCCTCTCGAATGCCATCCTTTACGCGGCTGGTCAGATCCAGAAAATGGCGATTGCAGGGTGCCAGATCGCTGCCTGTTTGGGCAATGCCGATGATGGGTTTGCCGGACTGAAGTTCCTGTGGCGTTAGACCAAAATTGAGATAGCGCTCCAGGTGCAGGGCGGTCTGATCCGGTTTGCTTTTGTCATTGAACCAATACTCACTTCTAAGCTTCGGTTTGTCGTTTTCCATGATTCCTCAAGCTGTATGCATTGGGTTCAATCAGTTCGATTAGAAACTGTACCGAACGGTGATCCCATATTCCCGTCCCGGTGTAAAAGACCCCTGATAGGCAAAGGGGAGGTCTGGGTCGCCATTGGCTTTGCGGCCAGGATCTATGTTGAGATCCTCATCGGTCAGGTTTTTCGCCCAGGCCTTGATGTCCAACCCTATGTTGGTTTCCTTCAAGCCCAGTGTCAGGCCCAGGCGGCTCTTAGAGTCTGCGTAGTCGTTGGTGATGTTGGTGCTGGCGGGTGACGATTGCCACGTCCAGCTAGCCCGTGAGTAAAATTCCCACGCGTCTTGCAGTGCGAGCTTGTACCCAACTTGCGTATTGCTGTCCAACTTCGGAAGGTTGTTCAGCGGATCACCGCTGTCTTTCGGGCAATAAAGTTGATCTGGCGAGGCATTTTCGCCAGAGGGACAGAAGCGCGATGTCCACTCGCCTACCGTTGGCTCTGAGTAAGCTGTGCGTTGCGCTATCTCCCAGTTCTCGCCCAGCAAGTAGGTAAAATCAAATTCGATACCCTGAGTTTCTACTTCTTCAGCGTTGGTGATCGCTGCCAGGAAAAAGTTGCCGAAGTTCCCACCTAATGCATCCACGGACTGATTGGTTTGTGCCACCTGGTGATCTTCGTATTGCTGGTAAAAGATTGCCACGCCAACACTTAAGCGATTGTCGAGAAAGGTACCTTTGATACCCAGCTCAATGGCTTCCGAGGTCTCCTCATCGTAAGTGAGAGTATCCGCGGCGGCTGCCTCTACCGCAGGAGGTATGGGAAGACCAAAGGTTTCATTGAGCCCCTGTACGCCGGCTACCAGTGGATTGAAGCCCCCCTGTTTGAAGGCGCGGTCTACAGCTAGATAGGCAGTGAGGTCCTCGTTGATAAAGTGGCGCAGTTTGAAGCTATAGGATACGTCATCGAACTCCAGCGTCTGATCATCGATGGAGGCATTAACGGCGAGAAACTTGGTACTTGCCGTCAGGCTGTCTTCGATGTCGTCGTAGCGCAAACCCAGAGCCACATCCCATTTGGGTGTGATATGCCAGTTCACGTTTCCGAACAAGGCATAGCCTTCAGTGAGCCCCTTGGCGGCGCCCAGAACGTCTACGCCCTGAATAAAGATTTCGTTCCCGGTGTCTATAGTCGAATCAAAGTAGTAGATGCCCGCGACGTAGTCGATAGTGTCGCCAGAATCCGAGAGACGCAGTTCCAACGTGGTTATTTCGCTGTCGGCGATAATTTGAAATTTACTCACGCCGTCGGGATAGGGCTCCCTGTCCTCGTCGGAAAAAGTATCAAATTCTTGATAGAAGGCGAGGGCATCCACCACGAACATATCAGTATCCCAGCTTACATGTAGGCTGGTGTCTTTGAGATCTCCGGTGACAATGCTTCTTCTGGAACCATAGTTGTCGCGTTTTGCAAATTCGTTATAGGTGGTAGGGGTAGGGGATGTTTCGGTGCCGCCAGTACCAGGTACCAAACCTTCGTAGTTGAAACCGGCTGGATTCTGCTCAAGGTCCTGATAGTTGACCGTCCACAAGGCTTCTACCCGTTCCGTTGGCTGCCACAGTAATTTGGATCGGATTGCCTTGTTGTCTTCGCCACCGGTGGTGTTTTCGTTGGCCACTGGGTTTACCAATTCAACATGGCCATCGGAATCGGATAGCACAGCTGCAACACGCAGTGACAGTGTGTCTTCTATCAAAGGTACATTTACCGCACCACGAATATCCTGTGTGGCCAAATCAGTGGATTCGTAAAGGCTATAGGTGCCTTCGACATAGCCGTTGACGCCATCGTGGTTGGGATTCTTAGTGGAGATATTGTAGGCGCCACCTGGAGCGTTACGGCCATAGAGAGTGCCCTGCGGCCCACGTAGTAATTCCACTCTCTCGATGTCCACCAGTGTTGAGAAAACGGCGCCAATTTGAGACTGGGCAACCTGATCTACAAATACCGCAACGTTAGGCGGCGTACCAAGGGCAAAAAACGCTGGGCCTACACCGCGAATACGAATGGCTGCACTTTGCAGACCCGCTCCGCCACCAAAGGCGATACCGGGAGTAATCTCTTCCAGGTCCTGAAAGCTGAATGCGTTGATGTTTTGAATATCCTGCGCGGTGGCGACGCTGATAGAGATGGGCACATTTTGTAGTTTCTCGTCGACTTTTTGCGCGTTGACGATGATCTCCTCCAGCATTCTTTGTTCCGGCACGTCATTCTGGGCGTAGGCAGTCGATGTCAGGCCCAGCGCTGAGCTCAGGGCGACACTCAGGGCGTTGGTGGTAAATGCAGGTAGTCGAGTCATTGTGCGGGCTCCATTGTGTGGGCTACTAGAGACTTATTAG
>JBLFWP010000015.1:0-53112 GCA_047611225.1 Halioglobus sp. | reverse complement strand
AAATATCGCAGCTGGCACGAGTCTTGATAAGTAACCAGTAATCGTTCTTTCCATTCAGTCCATTTCTCGAGCAACGATGCTCTGACACTGCAACGCAACCGTGTTGTCGTGTAGAAGGCGGCTGTGTGTTCATGAAAATTTTCACCAAGGGGTTATGCATGTTGTTTAAAACATTTTTTCCATCGCACCGTCGGCCCGTAAGCGGGCTTGTAGCTGCCGTTGCACTGTCCGTAATGTCATTTGCAAGCAATGCAGAGCTGGGCGAGCCGGAAAAGGATGAACTCAAGTTTGGGTTTATTAAGTTAACAGACATGGCACCACTGGCCGTGGCGTATGAAAAAGGCTACTTCGAAGATGAAGGTCTCTACGTCACTCTGGAGGCGCAGGCCAACTGGAAAGTGCTTTTAGATGGTGTGATCGACGGCCAACTGGATGGCGCTCACATGCTGGCAGGCCAGCCACTGGCGGCAACGATAGGTTACGGCACCAAGGCGCACATCGTTACGCCTTTTTCCATGGACCTCAATGGCAACGGCATCACGGTGTCCAACGCGGTATGGAAGGAGATGAAAAAAATCATTCCGCACAAGAACGGCAAACCGGTACATCCCATTAAGGCCGATTATCTCAAGCCCGTGGTTGAAGCTTACAACGACGCCGGCAAGCCGTTCAAAATGGGCATGGTATTTCCTGTTTCAACACACAATTACGAGCTGCGCTACTGGCTCGCTGCCGGAGGTATTCACCCGGGCTACTACGCACCACACAAAGGTGATACCTCAGGACAGATAGATGCAGAGGCTTTACTTTCGGTGACGCCGCCACCGCAGATGCCCTCCACACTAGAGGCGGGTACCATTCACGGTTACTGCGTTGGCGAACCCTGGAACCAGCAGGCGGTGTTTAAGGGGATTGGCGTGCCCGTAATCACCGACTACGAAATTTGGAAGAACAATCCGGAGAAAGTCTTTGGTCTAAACGCCGCCTTCACCGAGAAATACCCCAACACCACCATTCGCTTGACCAAGGCACTACTGCGGGCTGCGAAGTGGCTGGACGCCAACAACAACGCCAACAGGCCCGAAGCGGTGAAGATTCTCGCGCGTTCGGAATACGTGGGAGCAGACTACGAGGTTATTGCCAATTCGATGACGGGAACCTTTGAATATGAGAAGGGCGATAAACGAGAAATACCTGACTTCAATGTTTTCTTCCGCTATTTCGCTACCTACCCGTACTACTCGGATGCCGTTTGGTACCTGACGCAAATGCGTCGCTGGGGGCAGATCTCAGAGCCGCAGGACGACGATTGGTACTTTGAAGTGGCGCGCAGTGTGTATCGTCCCGATATCTATCAGGCGGCGGCAGAGGCCTTGATAGAGGAAGGAGAGATGGAGGCATCTGACTTCCCCGTTTTCACCTCTGAATCAGGCTTTCGCGCGCCCCAGACGGAGTTCATCGACGGCATGGTATTTGATGGCACCAAGCCAAACGGCTATCTGCAGCAGTTTCCCATTGGGCTCAAGGGCGACGAGCGTATTTAGTCTTACGTATGCAGGTTTGATTCGCCGCTTTATTGCTAGGGCAGCAGAGCAATCTTAGCGCTTGGTGGTGGATCAAATATTTCGAAGGGAAGACGTTAGGACACGGTAGTACACGGGGCAAGTCGTATGTCAGGCACAATCGCAGTATCAGATCCGAACAAGTTGCATGAGGCCATTGCCCGCGTATTTTCGCGCGACTTCGCGGCAGCACTGTTGCTGCCCACTATGGGTGTAATTCTCTTCTTACTGTTATGGCAGTTCTCTGCAAGTCGTATAGAAACGTCACTGGGGCAGTTTCCAGGCCCAGTGCAGGTATTGGAGCAAGTAAAAACCTTAGGCCAGGAGCACGTGCGTGAGCGAGAAAAGGCGGATGCCTTTTACGAGCGTCAGGCTACGCGCAATGAAAAAAAATTGGCTAGCAATCCTGAGGCTGAAATTAAGGTGCGCAAGTACACAGGGAAGGCCACTTTTCTAGATCAAATTATCACCAGCTTGCTTACGGTGTTAGCGGGATTTCTACTGGCGAATTTTGTGGCAATTCCACTGGGTATTGTGAGTGGGCTCAGTGCCAATGTGTATAAAGCGATCAACCCCATCATACAAATCTTCAAGCCTGTCTCGCCACTTGCGTGGTTGCCCCTGGTGACGATGATTGTCTCGGCAACGTACAGCTCAGAGTCTCCAATGTTTGAAAAGTCGTTTCTGACATCAGCGATTACGGTGGCGCTGTGTTGTCTTTGGCCAACGTTAATCAACACCACGGTAGGTGTTGCGGGGATAGACAGAGATTTAGTGAACGTTAGCCGTGTTATGGCGCTTGGTAAATCCGTGCATGTACGAAAAATTGTGATTCCGGCTGCTATACCCATGATTTTTACAGGACTTAGGCTTTCTCTGGCGACCGGTTGGATGGTGTTGATTGCCGCAGAAATGCTCGCGCAGAACCCGGGGCTGGGCAAGTTTGTGTGGGACGAATTTCAAAATGGCAGCTCAAATTCACTGGGGCGCATTATGGTTGCGGTGCTGGCGATTGGCCTCATCGGCTTCATGCTGGACAAACTCATGCTGACGCTGCAGAAGCGTGTGAGCTGGGACAAGAGCGCAGTGCTGCGCTGATTTAAAGGGGCTTTCGCGATGAGTTATCTCGATATTAGTAGTGTTGGTATTGAATTCGATACCGGTGGTGTGAAGTTTAGGGCGCTGCAAGATGTGAACCTAAAACTCCAGCAGGGTGATTTTGTGTCGCTCATAGGGCACTCGGGATGTGGCAAGTCCACCGTATTGAACATTGTTGCGGGCCTGTACGAGGCGACAGAAGGTGGTGTGGTACTGGAAGGTACAGAAGTTACTGATCCGGGCCCGGATCGCGCTGTGGTATTTCAAAACCATTCACTCATGCCTTGGCTTACGGTTTATGAAAACGTTGAATTGGCTGTTAATCAGGTGTTTCGGAAAACCAAAACGAAGTCAGAGCGTAGAGACTGGATCGAACACAATCTTGCGCTGGTGAATATGAGCCACGCATTGAAGAAGTTGCCCGGTGAGATTTCTGGCGGCATGAAGCAGCGGGTTGGCATTGCGCGCTGTCTGGCGATGCAGCCCAAAGTGCTGTTGATGGACGAGCCCTTTGGTGCCCTGGATGCGCTCACTCGCGCGCAGTTACAGGATTCGCTCATGGAGATTCAGGCCGAATTGGGTAACACCGTTATTATGATTACGCATGACGTAGACGAGGCCGTACTGCTGTCAGACCGTATCGTAATGATGACCAACGGGCCCGCGGCAACCATTGGCGAGATACTGCCCGTTAACCTGGACCGGCCCCGGGATAGACTTGAGTTGGCTGAAGATCCCGAATTTGTTCATCTGCGCCAGCAGGTTCTGGCGTTCTTGTATGCTAAGCACAAGCATAGCCCGGAGGAATCTGAAGCACCCTCCAGCGAACCCAAAAACACGCAAAGCGTATTGGAACCTGTCAGCAGTTCCCCAAAAATCAATTCCGCTTCAAGCGAACGAGATACAGAGGCCGCATAGTGATGGGCAGCAAGCAACAGTTACTCATCGTGGGCGCCGGGATGGCGACGGGCTATCTTCTGAACGCGCTGTCAGCGCAAGAGCACGAATTGGAGATTACGGTTTTTGGTCGCGAGGCTGAGCTTTGTTACAACCGGGTGTTGCTGTCGAGTGCGTTGGCTGGAGAGGTTTCTCTTGACGATCTGAAAATGCTGAACGACAGCGCGGTGCGCGGCGTGACGTTTCATGCAGACACGATAGTTTCACGCATCGATACAACACAGCGCTTTGTACACTGCGATACAGGCAGTTGTTACGCCTATGACAAGTTGGTTGTTGCCACGGGCTCTAATGTTTCAATCCAGCAAGCGTCTTGGGCAGATATAGAGGGCGTGCGGTTTTTTCGTACGTTGCAGGACACTCACTTTCTTCGCAAGAGAGCGGATGACGCAGGCGTAGCTGTTGTGGTTGGCGGTGGCCTTCTTGGCCTTGAAGCCGCGCATGGTTTGAACGCTTTGGGTCATGCGACAACAGTGGTGCATCGCAATGCGCACCTCATGAATCGTCAATTGGACGCAGTGGGCGCTACACAGCTGCGCGCCGATCTGGAAGAGCGCGGCATCGGATTTTCGCTTAAGTGCACGCTTGCAGAAGTGCTGCACAAAAATGGCCGGGTAGTCGGGGTGCTGCTGAATGATGGCCAGATCTTGCCCTGTGATCTTCTTCTATTTGCCACTGGCATCACACCCAACGTGAGCGTGGCGCAAACAGCGGGACTGGAGTGCGATAAGGGAATTCTAGTGAACGCGCATATGGGTAGTAGTGCAGATCAGGTCTACGCACTGGGGGAGTGCGCCCAGTGGGGTAACCACTGTGTTGGCCTGGTGGCTCCTATTCGCGCACAGGCAGACGTGTTGTCGAGTGTGCTGTGCGGCAAGTCGACCACGCAATACGCAGTACAAGACGCACCCACCCATCTAAAGGTTTCAGGCATCGACATTTACCGAGCCGGCGAGTTGGACGACGCTGCAGAGCAGCTTGTTTTTCGCGATAAACGGGCGGGTGTCTATCGGCGACTCATCGTGCGACAGAACAAGCTGGTGGGTGCCGTGCTGGTGGGAGATAAACAGTGCGGTAATTGGTACGCCGACCTGATTCGATCCAGTACGGATATCAGCGGCATTCGCGGCCAGCTTATGTTCGGCCCTGCGCTGGCTCAAGCGCTAGCGGCCTAGACTTCTAAAACGGTTTTAACCCCCTAAACACTATTCGGAGTGAGCAATGAGTAAGCAAAAAGTTGTCGTCGTAGGCAACGGGATGGTGGGGCACCACTTTGTTCAGGCACTGGTTAACAGTGGTGCTCAGGTGGATATCACTGTTCTTGGAGAGGAGCCGAGGCCGGCCTATGACCGCGTGCATCTTTCCGATGTTTTTGCCGGACGCGCGCCCGATGAGCTCGCTCTGGCGTCACGCGAAGTTTATAGATCCTGGGGCGTCGAGGCGCATTTTGGTGATCCCGTTGAGAGCATTGATCGTGAAGCGAAGAATGTTGAAACTGCACTGGGACGTCAATTCGAGTATGACAAGCTGGTATTGGCCACGGGCTCATATCCCTTTGTGCCACCGGTGCCGGGCCACGAAAACAAGCGCTGCTTAACCTACCGAACGATTGATGATCTGGGTGAAATTAAGGCCAAGGCGAAGGGCAGCACAGTGGGAGTTGTGGTGGGTGGCGGTTTACTGGGCCTGGAATGCGCCAACGCGTTGACGAATCTGGGGCTAGAGACGCACGTGGTTGAGTTTGCGCCTGGGCTCATGGGTGTGCAATTGGACGATGGCGGCTCCACCATGCTGCGGCGAAAAATTGAAGCTATCGGTGTTCAGGTGCATACCGGTAAGAACACGTTGAACATAGGTAAGGGAGATACCTGCGCACTGAAGATGGAGTTTGCCGATGAGACCGAGCTGGAGACCGACATGGTCGTATTCTCGGCGGGAATCAGGCCGCGCGACAATCTCGCCCGGCAAAGCAATCTTGAAGTGGGCGAGCGCGGTGGCATTATCGTTGATTCAGATCTCAAGACGAATGACGCCGACATTTATTGCATTGGCGAGAGCGCCCTTTATGAGGGTCGCATTTATGGGCTGGTAGCACCGGGCTATCGTATGGCAGAAGCCGTAGCTGGGCAACTTGCGGGTGGAGAAGGCCGTTTTACCGGCGCAGATATGAGCACAAAGCTAAAACTGCTTGGCGTTGACGTGGGGTCTATTGGCGACGCACACGCAAGAACACCCGGTGCCTTGTCATTCGTGTTCAGTGACGAACGTGAAGAAAGTTACAAGCGGCTGGTTACCTCTGCAGACGGTAAAACGATGTTGGGTGCTGTACTGGTAGGTGATTGCAGCCCCTACGATACTTTACTGCAGTATTTCTTGAACGCGCTGGAGCTACCCGGCGAGCCACAAAGCCTGATTGTGCCCGCCATGGGTGACGAGCCCCTGCTGGGAGTCGCGGCCCTACCCCTGACGGCCACGGTCTGTTCCTGTCACAACGTTAGTAAAGGCGGCATAGTTGATGCGATTGACGGTGGTTGTTGTTCCGTCTCAGAGGTTAAAGAGTGCACCAAAGCCAGTACGGGGTGTGGCGGCTGTGCCGCGATGCTGAAGAATCTAGTTGACGATGAATTGGTTGCACGCGGTGTTGTGGTCGACAAGAGCTTGTGTGAGCACTTTTCCCACACCCGCCAGGAACTATTCCATATTGCGCAGGTTGAACAGATTAAAACGTTTGAAGATCTGCTGTCTACGCACGGGCAGGGGATGGGCTGTGAAATTTGCAAGCCAACGGTTGGCTCTATTTTAGCATCGCTGTGGAACGATCACATATTGTCTACCGCGCACGTTGGTTTACAAGATACCAATGACACCTTCATGGCCAATATGCAAAAAGATGGTACCTACTCTGTGGTGCCACGGATTGCAGGCGGGGAAATTACTCCCGACAAACTGATCGTGCTGGGCCAAGTGGCGCAAAAATATGATCTGTACACCAAAATAACCGGGGGGCAACGGGTGGACTTGTTTGGAGCGCGTCTGGAGCAGTTACCGCAAATCTGGCAGGAGCTGGTGGATGCAGGTTTCGAGACAGGCCATGCCTATGGCAAGGCACTTAGAACGGTGAAGTCGTGTGTAGGCAGCAGCTGGTGCCGTTTTGGGGTGCAAGACAGTGTGGGTATGGCCATACACATAGAGGATAGATACAAGGGCTTGCGCGCGCCCCACAAAATAAAATCCGCCGTCTCCGGGTGTACCCGTGAATGTGCCGAAGCACAATCCAAGGATTTTGGCGTGATTGCGACAGAGAACGGCTGGAACCTCTATGTGTGCGGCAATGGCGGAATGAAACCGCGTCACGCCGATTTGTTTGCGACTGATCTCGATGACGAGACGCTTATACGTTACACGGACAGGTTCTTGATGTTTTACATTCGCACCGCTGATCGGCTACAGCGAACATCAACCTGGATGGATAACCTGGAAGGCGGTATTGAATACCTCAAAGAAGTGGTTATTGAAGATTCACTGGGTATTGCTGCGGAACTGGAATCCCAAATGGAAAACATTGTAGGAACTTATCAGTGCGAATGGAAAACTACGCTGGCCGACCCACAGCAGCTCAAGCGTTTTCGCACCTTCGTTAACTCCAACGACACCGACCCTGGAGTGGTGTTTGTCAAAGAGCGACAGCAAAATCGCCCCGCAAAAGTGGAGGAGCGACTGCGGCTTGTCGCTGAAGTTAACTAGATGGAGGAGAGTATGAACGCAATACAGGAAGCGTGCTGGGAGCCAATTTGCCAGCTTGAGGATTTGGTGGAAGGGTCTGGCGTGTGCGCGCTGCTGGGCAAGGAGCAGATTGCGTTGTTCTATTTGCCACAGTTGCCTGAATCGGTATACGCGATTAGCAATAGAGACCCTATTGGTAATGCCAATGTATTGTCGCGCGGCATCTTGGGCGATGTAGACGGCGCAGTTGTGGTTGCTTCGCCGTTGTACAAGCAGCACTTCGATTTAAAAACTGGCCGTTGTCTGGAGCAGAGCGATCGCGGTGTGGAGGTCTACCCCGTTCGGATTGAAGACCAGAGTGTGCTGATAAAACGCTGACATGAGCCAATGTCACACAACCTGTCCTTATTGCGGTGTAGGCTGCGGCGTCATCGCGCAGGTGCAGGGCAATACGGTTTCTGCCATAACGGGAGACCCCAGTCACCCTGCCAATGCAGGTCGACTGTGCGTTAAGGGGGCCGCGCTGGCAGAGACGTTTGATCCCGAGGGCCGCATGTTGTATCCGCGGCTTGAGGGAGAGCGGCTTTCCTGGGCGACCGCGTTGGACACAGTCTCAACCAAGCTGAGGGAAACACGGGACAAGTATGGTCCCGGTTCCATCGCGTTTTATCTGTCTGGCCAGTTGTTAACGGAAGACTATTACGTTGCTAACAAACTTATGAAGGGTTTCTTGGGCAGTGCCAACGTTGATACCAATTCGCGGCTTTGTATGTCTTCCGCGGTGGCTGCCTATAAGCGCGCCTTTGGTGAAGACTATGTTCCTTGCACTTACGAAGATCTGGAGTTGTGCGACTTACTACTAATGGTGGGCTCAAACGCAGCGTGGACGCACCCTGTTGTGTATCAGCGAATTGTTGCCGCAAAGGCCGAGAACCCAGACAAGAAAGTGGTTGTTGTCGATACACGACGCACAGCTACTTGCGATATTGCAGATCTTCACTTGCAGATTAAACCCGGCAGTGATGCGTTTCTCTTCTCGGGTTTACTGAAATATTTGGCACACAACGAGAAATTGGATCACCATTATTTGGAGCGTTGTACGAATGGTTTGGAGCCAGCGCTGGCCGCTATAGAGGGTTTGTCTGAAGAAGAGGTGCTCAACGCCACAGGTTTAGCGCTGGAAGATTTGCACCAGTTTTATCTATGGTTTGCGCAGACAGAGAAAAGCGTGACATTGTACTCTCAGGGTGTGAACCAATCAGCCACTGGTACCGATAAGTGCAATGCCATTATCAATGTTCATCTGGCCACTGCACGATTGGGCAAGCCAGGCGCAGGGCCATTTTCAATTACCGGCCAGCCCAATGCGATGGGCGGCAGGGAAGTGGGTGGGCTCGCAAATCAGTTAGCCGCGCATATGGATTTCAATCCAGCGCACATTGATAAAGTGCAGCGCTTCTGGGGCGCCACAGACATGGCGACAGAACCCGGGCTGAAGGCTATCGATCTTTTTGAAAGCATGGATCGCGGTGACATCAAGTTCATTTGGATTATGGCCACCAACCCTGCGGTCAGCTTGCCGGACACCAAGCGGGTACGTGCGGCGTTACAGCGCTGTGAGTTTGTGGTTGTGTCGGATTGTGCGGCTGACACCGATACCGTGCAATTAGCCAACCTTGTGCTTCCAGCTGCAGGTTGGGGTGAGAAAGACGGTACCGTTACAAATTCCGAGCGAACCATTTCTCGCCAGAGGCGGCTGGTTAACGCGCCAGGCGAGGCAAAACCCGATTGGTGGATGGTAACGGAGGTAGCGCGGCGGCTTGGCTTTGGTGCTCACTTTAACTATCACTCCCCCGTAGATATCTTTCGTGAACACGCGGCGCTCTCGGGCTTTGAAAATGCAGGCGAGCGAGCGTTTGATATAGGGCCGCTACAGTTATTGGGCGACGAAGAGTATGAGCAGCTTGCTCCAGTACGCTGGCCCATACGTCCACGTGAAGCGGCAAAGCCCATTGAAGATGGCGTTTTCTACACTGATAGCGGAAGAGGGCAATTGGTGCCTATCGTGCCGGAGTTGCCGAAGCGCGCTAATGGACAGAGTGACAGTGAGTTGCTGATCAATACCGGCCGAGTGCGTGATCAGTGGCATACCATGACACGCACCGGCTCGGTACCCCGGCTGGCTCGGCATTACGATTTCTTTGCCGCTGGTCTCAGCGCGGAAGAGGCCTCTCGGTTGAATCTTGTTGAAGGCCAGCTTGTGGAAGTGAGCAATGCGCTTGGAACAATAAGATGCTGTATACGCATAGAGGAAGGATCGCCGCCGGGCCAGCTGTATCTCCCGATTCACTGGAGTGATCAATTCACTGGAAATGGGGTGGTTTGCAGTTTGATACCTGCGCTGGTTGACGCGGTGTCTGGACAGCCCCAATTGAAGTACGCGGCGGCCGAGATAAAAGCGCTCCCGGTGGCAACCTGGGGGCTGCTGTTTACGCGTAGAGAGCCTGCGCGCTATGGCTTGGATTACTGGTCAAAGATAGCGGTGAAGGGTGGTTTTCTAACGCTGTTGGCCGATGTTGAGGATGCCAGCAAGTTGGCGAATCGAATGACGGCAATACTGCCGACAGAATGTGAAACGGTAAGCTTTGATGACGCCGCCCGCAATGATATGCGCATCCTGGGAACCATCGATAATAAATTGGAGTACGCGCTGTTTCTCGGTCCAGATAGAGAATCATTGCCAGTTCAGAACTGGATTTCAGATATTGCCAGCTACCCACTGGACGCGATGGCTCTATTGTCTGGCGCAAGTAGTGGAGTGCAAGACACCGGAGCAATGGTGTGCAGCTGCTGGGAAGTAGGAGAAAAACAGATTACTAGCGCGATAGAGCAGGGGGCCACTTCTGTCGACGAGCTTGGCGCCCGCCTGCGTTGCGGTACCCAGTGCGGTTCTTGCGTGCCGGAACTGAAGCGCTTGCTGGTTGCTCTACCAAAGGCATACGTAGCTATACGCAGTAAGACTGTCTAGACTTGGCTCAGTAATGGTTCTACTGAGCAGGCGCCTGGATGACAAGCTTCGAGGTTCGCGACGAGAAATCCTCTGATATAGAGGACATAAGAAGAATTACTGAGTTGGCGTTTAAGGGCAAGCCCCATGCTGCAGGAGACGAGCAGCTTGTAAATGATCGCCTCAGAGCCGCGGGTGGGCTTTCGCTTTCACCCGTTGCCACAGACGGGGATCGGCTATTGGGGCACGCGGCATTTTCGCCTGCAACACTCGGCTCAGCGTCTAGTCACTGGTTCGCACTTGGGCCTGTATCTGTGATTCCATCGCTACAGGGTCAGG
This sequence comes from Halioglobus sp., assembly GCA_047611225.1. Classification (GTDB taxonomy): domain Bacteria; phylum Pseudomonadota; class Gammaproteobacteria; order Pseudomonadales; family Halieaceae; genus Marimicrobium. Next base: position 42,426 of record JBLFWP010000015.1, on the reverse strand, counting down.
GTATTGGTTCCAGGCCAATTCAGACTGGCCTAGACCTTACGGCATCGGACGGCGCGCATGGGTGCATTCTTACCGGCGACCCAAATTACTATAGTCGCTTTGGATTTGTGCCTGCCCCCGCGCACTGCCCAGAATGCGAGCCAGCTGAATATTTTATGGTCAAGAAATTCACACCAGATTCATTGTCTGAAAAATTCGCATTTCATAGTGCGTTCTATGGTGATGCTGAATGAACTTGTAAAAGGCGTGCCGGTTCCTTGAGTAGGGAGAACAATAGTTTCCTCACTCTCACTGCAGCGATATTTGCGGGCATTGGTGAAATCTTTGGCTCCCTCTAGCGTGGGTTCTGACCTAATACGCAGAAAAAATGATTCTTAGTCTCTCGAAGGTTTGGGGGGCCGCGGGCAAATGGCTAGATGTGGATGCTACAATTCAGCATGTATAGTCGGATATACCTTTACATCGTTAGATGCGGCAGATTTGCCTACTTTTGCCTGCGACGTATACTTAGCTGTTATATGCTCACATTCTCATCGCAACGAGAGAGTCGAAAATAACTCATGATTATGGAAAAATCTAACCATTGGTTTGCCCTTCTGGCCAATATTGGTGTGGTGGCAGGTGTTGTCTTTTTAGCGTTTGAGATACAACAGAATAATGAGCTACTTGTCCAAGAATCTCGTTATTCCATGCTTGAAAACCAAAAAGATTGGAAATTCTTTCTGAACGGGAATCCCGAAGTAGCGAATTTGATATACACCTCCCACCCAGAAAAATTGACTAAAATCGAAAAGCTGAGGAGATTCGATATCCTTTCTGGGCTTCTCTTAACTTGGCAATGGGAGTGGGAGCAGTCTCAATCTGGACTATTTGGTGATTCTCAATTACCTGTCGAAGGCTTTCGCGCGCTTTGGAAGTCCCAGAACATTCGAGTGGACTGGGTGAAGTTGAAGCCAATTCTCAAGTCTGGATTTGCAGATTTTCTGGAGGCTGATGTAGTCCCGCCTGTACAGGTTTCCATAGAATGAGGGAAGCAGCGGGTCAGCATATAACAAGTACAGGCTGCCGGGACGTCAAAACCGCTACGCGGTTTCACCGCCCCAGCTGTAAGCGTTACATGCCTAGATCTATCCGATGAAATATATTCTCTTAGTTATCCTACTGCTCTCCACAGGATGCTCCTTAAACCAAACGAAATACTCTGGATTAATTTTGGGGTCCTGGAAGGGAGGACTAGAGCTCCAAGGGGAACAGGGCGTGTTATGTGCTACTTTCCATGACAGTGGACAGTACGAGACACATATTTTTACGTGTCCGACGGCATCAGGACAGATGAGGTTTTCGATGCTGGGCTTTGGTCAATTTCAAACGGGAAGGACATACTAGAATTGAATATCCCTGCCCACGATCAAGGAAGGCTATATGAACCAATGACCTATAATATCCTTAGTATCACTGAAAAGACCTTAAAGCTTCAGGATACCGTTTTGCCAGATAGCATATTAGACATGAAGGGAGTTAGAAAATGTGCAGAGAGCAGCATGTAACAAGGCTGGGTACACCGCGCACTTCGTGCGCTGGACTCGCTACACTGCGTTTCGCTCGCCCGTGCGGGCGGCGTTAGGTGCCTATGAACTTTATTGCGCTAATTGTAGTTACCCTGCTGATTAGTAGGATGCGAGAAGAATGTTGCTGTTTCTATAAACGAAGGAATAACATGTACTTCCGATCAAAGATAAGCACGTGGAATCACAAATGCACAGGATTCCAAAAAAATACCGTACCTTGTTAAAAGAATTAAATCCGATCAAAAAGTGGAAAAAACACCAGGCGGTGCCGATACTAAATTACCTGTTGGGGATGACTGTATTTTCTATTCAAGACAATACTCGAGCGAACTCAGCAAAATCGAATTTAGAGTCATAGGTGAATTCCCACCAATATAGGGGCGTTCAACTTCATGGGAAGACCGAAATGACGATTTGATGTAGATTCTTTCTGAAAGCAATATTCAAGCAGAGGTTCATGTTCATAGGGGCAAAGAATGGATAGCATGGCCATTAGAAGATGCAGAAAAAGCAGAAAAATCCTTGAGTTTTAGGATTGGAAAAAGGAGCTTATGAAAAAACATAGGGAGGAAATGTATCCACCATACAAGTCAAGGCTGCAAGGCGCCTTCGACTCGGGACGCCGTAACCGGCGCCCGCAGCTTGAAGCGTTATGATGCGGCCGAGAGTCTGTTTTCAACTCAAGCCGGCCCAGTAATTCCCTCGATAAAATGTTAGAAGAGAACCTGTTTATGCAGCTACGAATGATGTTGTTAGTGTTCCTCGCGCCGCTACTCTACGCCTGCTCAGATGGCGGCGACAATCCGTCTACTAAAGAGGATCAGGCCAGTGTGTTGGCGCAGATGCTCTCGGCCCCACATACACAGGCCAACGAGACACTAATACTGTCTTTATTGCGCAATGAGTTGGGTAGTGATCCATTCTATCTAATCAGGTACCGCGAACTGAGAGATGATCTCGAAGATACTCAAGTGCTGCTAGATGACTACGATCAGGTGCTGGAAGAAAAATTGTTATCGGTTGGAGCCTATCTTGCATTTGACAATTCGGTATTGCAGCAGGTGACTAATCCCGACGGTCTATTGTGGCACGAGGTATCAGGCATTTACTTCCCCAGTCCGCAAGCTTTACTCGATGTGTTGCAAGACCCAGGCTACCAAAAGGCCTTAGAGAAAGAGCATATTGCCACGTTGCGCCTGCGTGCATTTTGGGTAAAACCCTTGATAGTTAGGCAGCCCGTGGATCTCCAGCCTGATCGGGATGAGTTTTATATGGCCAATCTCAATCAATACCGGGAAAGGGCCCTCTATCCAGATGGAACCGATCATGGTCTGACCGGCGAAGAGGCAGATATGCTATATACCGGTCGTATGCTGGCGGAAGTGCTGCCGAGTATTAACGCCTACCCAGTGCTGGCGGCAGAGTACAGCTACCTGTTGCTCGGTTCGGACCCTGACTGGACGAGTTTTGCACTGGTTCGCTATCCCAGTTTGCCGGAGTTTTTAAGCATGATTACCAGTCCACTTTTTCAAGAACTGGTGGTGAATAAAGACGCTGGTTTGGCCCGGGCTGCGGCGATGATAACGTCACCCCAAATCATGCCTTTACTGCCGGAATAGCAGAGCTGGTAATTTCTTGTGACCAGGGTGCTCTAAATCGGGTCAGCCACATTTAGTGGGGTCACTTTTCGGCGTTAGCGCAAGAGCCTTCTCGTACTATTCCATTTTTCACCAGTGCGCGCTTCTGGCACAAGGCGGACCAAGGGGTTAGGGTAATGCACCATAACAAGTACAGGTAATCGGAGCGCGCTGTCAGCGTTATGCGGCGGGCGATATATCACAGAGGAGTGCGATAAGGAGATTATGGGAACGGTGACGAGCATTAGCAGGGCGAAATTTTCTATTGGTGATCTGGTTCATCATCAGCTCTTCGATTATCGCGGAGTTATCGTAGATGTTGATGCAACTTGTCAATCGACGGAGGAGTGGTACGAGACGGTTGCCAGGTCGCGCCCGCCAAAAGATAAGCCTTGGTATCACGTCCTGGTAGATGGAGCGGCGCATAGCACCTACGTAGCTGAGCAGAATTTGGAACGTGATACGAGCGCTGAACCGATCAATCACCCACTGCTCACACAAGTTTTTGCGCGCTTTGAGGGTGGGCGGTATTTTCGAGAGGGCAGAACCAATTAGTACACTACCGCACAATAAGTACGGCCAGTTCTCTCCCTCTGGTCGCCGGACGGTCTTAGAGGCAGCCCGCTGCTGCAGGCGCTATATGTCTATCTATGAAACAAACATTGATGGCTGATAACTTAACAAAAGCTTGCGAAACAACCCTCTCTCCTTGTGTTCGCAATTGCTGTCTTGATGAAAATGACATCTGCATAGGCTGCAGTAGGTCAATTTCAGAGATTCTCGGATGGCACGATGCTACTGATGATCAAAAGAGGGAAGTCCTGGCCAAGTGCCGTCTTCGACAAGAGCAGCGTATGAAGTAGTGAAGGTAAATACCTCATCATGCACACTACGCACAGGACAACACAAAAAAAGCCGGGCACAATCGCCCAACAAGTTGCGCTGGGCTCACTACACTGCGTTTCGCTCGCCCGCGTCGGCAGCGTAGGCGTGTGATCGAGAGCTGTCTATAATTCAGGGAAGCTGTTTGTGCGGATCCGTCAAATTCCAGTTAGCGAAAGCTGTCGGGCCTTTTGAAATATGTCACTGCAATCGGTGCAGAAAAAGGAGTGGTAGTAGCGGTATCGCGATGATCGGCGTGCTTGCGAAAGACTACCGATTACTTTCAGGGGAGGAGCATATCGAATGCTATGCTGCACCTATTCTGTACACAACTCCAGCCTATACATCCTGCTTCTGTAAAACATGCGGGAGTACCACTCCTCCTAAAGTCCGGACCGAGTTTTTTGAAATACCAGCTGGGCTACTCGACAATTCACCAGGTATCAGCCCGGACAAACATATATTCACTGAGTTCACACCCGAATGGGATAGCATTTCTGACGAATTGCCACAGTACACGCTGAAGCAGATATATAGATTACGTTATGGAAAGGACCTTCCCTCACATATTGTGCTTAAATCCCATCATGATGCAGGCGACTCCTAACGAGATCCGGCAATTCGCCCGTTCGGGCCGGAAGAAAAAAACCGTTGTACGGTTTCCGCACCGCTACGGCAAGCGTTCACCTCACAATAAACCGGGAGCTCACTTTGTACATTCCAAAATTCAATGAAGAAAAAGATGTTTCGATTTTACACTCTCTTGTGAAGTCGAAGCCCTTAGGGGCGCGGGCTACGATTGCTGATGGAGAGATAGCTATAAATCATATCCCGTTGATTTTGCATGAAGATAGAGGAGAGCTAGGAACCCTTGTAGGGCATGTAGCCAGGTCAAATAATATATTCAAGGAGTTCTCATTAAGTATAAATTCAATTGTCGTTTTCCAAGGTGATCAGGCATATATCACTCCTTCTTGGTATCCAAGTAAACACAAACATGGAAGGGCGGTTCCAACATGGAATTACGTCGTTGTACATGCTCACGGCATCCCCAAGAAAATCGAGGACCCTGAATGGTTACTGCAGCACCTGAATGAGCTAACAGATATACACGAAAGCGACCAAAGATTGCCTTGGAAGGTAGCCGATGCTCCGGATGAATTTGTCGAAAAGCTGGTTGGAGCTGTTGTTGGTATTGAGATACCGATTGTAAAGCTAACAGGGAAGTGGAAGCTGGGGCAGAATCGGCCTGATCCGGACAAGCTAGGAACAATTGCGGGATTGATGTCGAGTGATGGTTCTGAATCACAGGGCTTGGCGCACTTGTTGAATCAACATTTTCTTTCAAATGAAAAAGGCTAACGAAAACAGACAAGGCGAAGCGAGAAAGTTACGCGTATGCTGCTGGCGTTCAATCTCGATCAAGTATTTTGGTAAGAATTACTATGAGAACTGAATATCGCCTTTTACAAGTGTTACTGATACCGCTGGGGCTTGCCGCAATATCTATAGGCAGCATGATTGTCGCCACCGGTCTCCTGAATACCCTACAGTTCGTTGAATCTACTTACGCTGTCATTTTTTCGAGGCGAGCGTAAAGGAGCCTGCATCAGTCACGCCAACCATCGGCAATGAATTTCGTTTCTATGCCGTTCTTTGGATAAGCTATGGGATCTTGTCGTTGTGGGTGTCGAGGCATATTGAGAAGCAGATTCGGGTGGTTCCATATCTCCTTGGTACATTTTTCATTGGTGGCATTGCCCGGCTAGTGTCCATTTATAGTGTGGGTTTACCACATCCGATTTTTGTTTTTCTGATGTACATCGAGTTTTCAGCTCCAATAATTTGGGCTATTCTTTACCTCAGTATTATTAGGCGTGGTGTCGGTGGAGGTGCCTCATAGCAGGGCAGGGAAGAGCCGCTGTGCAGTTACGCGCGGAGTAAGACTATATTGAGATTCACCTAGTGAATCTCGTGCTATATCGGGATTATAATCATTACATGAACTCCAAGACCAGCCGGCTCGATCGTTTCATTAGCAAGAACAGTGTTTTTTCGATTTCGGATACACGTCTTTTAGTGGCTCAAAAACGGATTCTTTTAGATGGCGAGGTGGCGCATTCAATTCAGCAGAAAATTACGGAATTCACGCACGTCGTGCTGGATGGTGACTGCCTAAAAAATAACACCCCTGTCTATATCATGCTGAATAAGCCTAAAGGGGTTGTTTGTGCGACTAGAGACATTACACACTCTACGGTGTTGGATCTTGTTCAGCACTCTCAAAAGAATGAACTGCATATTGTTGGACGCCTGGACTTTAATACAACGGGACTGGTGTTGTTGACCAATGATGGGGCATGGTCGCGCAAGATAAGTTTACCCGAGACAAAGCTGGCAAAGACCTATGAAGTTACTTTGTCTAAGCCATTAAGTGACGAGTATGTTGCTGTTTTTAAAAAGGGAATTTATTTCTCTTATGAAAACATTACAACACAGCCTGCAAGTTTAGAGATACTCTCAGAGTACACCGCCAGGCTCTCACTGATTGAAGGGAAGTATCATCAGGTTAAGCGCATGTTTGGGTTTTTTCAAAACGAAGTGTTAGCGCTTCATCGAGTTTCTGTTGGGCAGCTTTCCCTGGCGGGACTTGAGGTGGGCCAGAGCAGGCTGCTTACAACACAGGAATTGGCGACAAGTGAGAACTTAACGCTTTGTGAGTAATACAATTACCGTATAGATGAAGTACATAGCCCGTTTCGCTTAATTCCCTAGTACATTCGTGTCCGCTTTCTTTGATTTCTTCGCCGCCTTCTTTTCCTTAGCGGTTAAAAGAGGTTTCTTTTTAACATTCTTTTTTTTGTCTTGTCCTTTGCTCATTGTGTGTACCTATAGCTATAAATGCATTAGCCTAAAGTCAGTTTGAGCCAACCAGAGGATCGTTCCTAGGCGTTGACATCAACGCAATCAGTGATGTCGATGCGTAGAAATATCAGTATGACCCTAATGAAGAACAACTGAAAGAAGTTATTGTGGTTAGGTTAAAAATGCACTTAATACATTGCTGTAGCCGGATTTACCTAAACTGTCACCTTTAATTGTAACGAGCCGCCAATTCACGTAAGGCGCAGAATAAGTCGCTATTTTGGAGGTTATTCATGAGCTATAAGAGTGCAGTTCTTAAGCAAGCAGTCTTAGGTATTTTCCTGATTCCCTTGTTGGGTACGCTGTTATGGTTTTCTCTGCCCGACCCTGTTACGCCCAACCGAGCCGTGTATACGCTGAGCTGGGCTGCTTTATTTTCTGTGCCATTGTTTCTCGGAATCCACAGCGCATTGTTTCAAAGATTTGGTTCAGAAGAGCTCATCAAGGGGCATGCCTCCGCTAGCCAGCTAGGATTTCATAGCGCCTACTTGAGCAATACCCTCGAACAAACATTGGTTAATGTGCTTACCGCAATATCTCTGGGTATGGTTGCTCCCATGGAGTACATAAAACTTGTACCTATCCAGGCGTGTCTTTACGTTGTTGGCCGGATCATGTTTTTCTTTACCTACAAGAACAATCCCATGTCTCGCTTTGCTGGCTTCGCGGTGGGTTATTACGTAGCTGCTATTTCTTTGGTGCTTACATTATGTTGGTCATTCTAAAAGTGCATACCAAATGCGGGAAACAGGAGCGCCGTTACCAGCGCTCTGGATGCGAGGTTTGTGTGTCTAGTGGGCTCTGCACATCGGCAATATTATGAATGAAATAGAAAGAGGACTGGGAAGCTGTATCTGTGGGGCGGTTAGCTTTTCAGCAGGCACTATGTGAAAAGTGTTGGTGCTTGCCATTGCAGCGCCTTTAGAAGATTGGGAGGAGGACCGTTGTTTGAAGTAGAATGTGGTCCTGATGTTCTTTTTGAGGGCGTAGAAAACATCTCAACTTTTCGCTCATCAAGCTGGGGCGAGAGAGGATTCTACAAACTGTGTGGAACTCACCTCTATATGAAAGTGAGAGAAGATAACGAGCTGGGTTTGCTCGCAGGGTATGGAATACCTGCGGGATTATTAGCCAATGAAGAAGAGCTTGTGCTCGCTACGGAAGTATCTATTGATCAAAAGCCGTCTTATTTCGGTTCCAGGCGGCCTCGCCTGTGCCGCAGATTGCCTGTTATTGAAGCTTTAGGTAGTCATTCCTTATGAAGAAGATGCCCGAGCAGGTCACGAGTTACAAGAAAACGCCCGAGTTTACCAATGTCACGGTACCTAAAGGCCTGCTTAAAGCACACCAGACTAAGGACGGCACTTGGGGTAAAATTGTTGTTCTGTCTGGCCAGCTGCAATATCGTATCCTTGAGCCAGAGCTAGAGGAGCTCGTTCTGTCACCCGAGGTGCCAGGCGTAGTAGAACCCACGGTACTTCACGAAGTAACCCCAGTCGGGGAGGTTATATTTTATGTCGAATTCTATCGATAGCTCGCCCCCTGGCCAGCACTGGCAGCAGGGCTGGGCTCTATGTGGGCGCTCTGTGGTCGCCCCTGCCGGAAGCATTAAGTGGCCAAATTGAGCACCGAGCCTACTGAAAAAGAAGGAAAGGAGCTGAATAAATTATCCAAGAGGGGATATTTTCACTTCTTTCTCCTTGTTATACTTATATTTGTCGCAAGCCTCACTTTCTTCATGCCAGAAGATACTGCGGCGCTGGCCGTAGTTGCAGTAGGCGTACTTATTTGTCTTACTGCTGCTTCCACAGTCAAATTGCAGTATTTTCAGCGCTGTCCTCGCTGCGATGTCCGAATGTCACGCGTGCAAAGTGCCTGCGCCTCATGTGGTCTACAATACTATGTATCTAAACGCAGCACGCTGGGTGGGGGCTGGGATGACTGATCCACTTAACAAGCCAAGGCACACGGGCAGCAAAACGGGCGACGCTGTTGTAGCGCCCGAACTTAAAACGTTAACTTTCTAGGAATTACCTTTCGATGCTAGATAAAATTACACTTATACGAGATTACCTGAACCAGACTAAGACCCGCTGTACCTACAATGCAGCAGCTCAAGCACTGGGTATTAAACCCACTGAATTTAAGAAACAACTGGGTGATCGTACCCCAGAAAATTCTTGGTTCGTGAACACAGGTGCTGGAGAACCGGTAGGGTACAGTGACGAGGAAAAACACCCTGAGCTTTATCGCACAAAACGGATTATTACTTCCGCTGAGGTTTTAACCAGAAATCTTGATTTGTGAAAAGATTAGCTGGGCGTTAATAGCGGGTCACATCGTGTCTGGGCGGCTATAAGCGCCTCTTCGCAGCAACGCGGCCCACTGGCTTAGCGTTGTGGGTCCAAATCAGTAGAGGGCCCCTCCAAGCCATATTGTGGAAGAAATGGGCTTGTTTTCACTATTTTTTGCCGTTAATGCAAGTGTTTTGGCGTTGTTTCAACTGTGTGGATTGGTGATTCGAAGGGCGATTTTGCACTTTTCCGCGGTTGTTGCAGCTAGCGGATCTGGTAGAGCAAGCTCTGGCAGACAAGAAGGATGGCGACATCGCAAGCTCCACGGGACGTGGTTGTCGATTTTCAGGCGGTGTGGAGTACCTTGGGTGAAGATGCCAAAAAACTCACTTGATACGGTTGGCCGTCAACGACCGGGATTCTATTTCTAAAGACGAGCAAATGCTTTGCCCAGGTGTTCTTCGTCAATCCCATCACCCATTTTACGAGTGTTTTAGAGCAGGAAGGCAAGCTCCCAGAATTGAAGACATTCATTCTGGGGTGGGAGGATAATCTCATGGGTCTCTTGCAGTGCCCGGGCGGCAACAATGGTACGACAGCTGCAGCTACCTGCTTCTTCCAATAGTCCGTGAACGAGTTGCCCAGAGGCTTTCCCAGCCTGATAAGCTGCCACCCGCTTGGACAGAAACGCTGTCCTGGTGGAGGGTCGACGAGGCAAAATTGAAGGCACAGTCCGGCTGAGACGCTGCTGTAGCCCGATGCCACCCAAATCGGGCAATGGACATCGGGCCTGAAATCCAATAGGATGCCGCTCTTGCACAACCTAGGTTGAGAGGGTGCACCATGTCTTTTGAGATATTCGATACCCTATATACCTTTCTGGCGTAGCAGTAGACGCAGAAAGGGTGTCCCCTCTGAAACCCAGGCGCAGTAAGGCTGTCGCGTGATTCATGGCGACCAAAATTGAGCCTAAAAGCCGTGTAGAAACGCCTGTTACTCGCGTGGTTTATCACGCCAGTTTCAAGCATTGTTGCCTCAAATAGGGCAACTTTGACGAGGGGGGTAGTTGCTACTACTTTTAAGGAGTGGCTGGCTACAGGCACTGGCTTTATGGGCACGACGAGATTCAAATTCTGACTTTGTAATGGTGATAGCAATAACAGAATTAAATTTTTCACCACAGTAGAGAGTAGCGTTATGAGTAAAGGTACAGTTAAGTGGTTCAATGCAGATAAAGGTTTCGGTTTTATCACTCCAGAAGACGGCGGCAAAGATTTGTTCGTTCATCACTCAGAGATTCAAGCTGGCGGCGATTACGCTACCCTGAATGACGGACAGGCTGTTGAATTTGAAGTTGGCCAAGGCCAGAAAGGACCCTGTGCAAACAAGGTTGTTGCTGTTTAAGTATTGACAGATAGCAAATAGGGCAGCGGCTGCGCTATGCGCACTCGCTTACCTAGGCGTTAGTAGATCCCGGGAAATTTTCGTAATGAACTGGGAGGCAGTTGGGGCAGTCAATTAAGTTGAAGGCTCCACAGCCACACCCGCCGTAGGCATTAAAAGGTCCTAGTATGACTGTCCAGGATTTGGGCTCTATAGGCGAAATTATAGGTGCAGTCGCCGTACTCTTCACCCTTCTTTATTTGTCGCTTCAGACACGTCAGGCTCGCCTTGCCGCAGAGCAGACAGCAAAATATGCAGGCCTACAGGCCACACACTCCATCATCAATCTCTATGTGGATGCACGAAGGTGTCTCTTAGAGCACGCAGAAACCATTGCAAAAGCAAATTCAGGGCAGGATCTTTCTGATTCTGAGCACTATATTTTGTCCGTTGTATTTCACGATCTCTTCTATGCCGCATCTTACTCTTTCACCAGTGCCATATCTTCAGGTTCTGTGCATTCCGAAGAGGGTGACATTGAGTATTTTACAATTCTTCTCTCTGACAATGCGTGCGCTATAGCACAGTGGCATGAAATGAAGGGAAACGTCGCAAAGATGGATTCAGGATTTGTTGAACGGGTAGATGCAGCGCTAGCTCAGTCAGAAAAGTAAGATCTTTCAATGTGTCGCATTGAGCGTTAGAAGGCGCAGTCGCCCTCAACTGTTCAAAGAAGGAGGCACTTGTACCTTTCGGCAAACAAGGCAAGTTTAGGCGAAGACAGAGGTAACCATGATCATCTCCATCACCTATTGCGCACAGTGAAACTACAAACCACAGGCGGTCAGTTTGGCTGTCAAAATTAGAGAGTCTCTTGCCGTGGAGCCCACACTGGTTCCCGAAGGGCGAGGGATTTTCGACGTTAAGGTTGACGGTACGCTCGTGTATTCCAAATTTGAAACGGGCACATTCCCCGATAATGACCAACTTGTAAATCAATTGTTGGTCGATTACGGCGTCCAAATGCGGCCGACCACGTAGCTTCAGGAGTCACTGAGGGTTTTGTGGGTGACCGGACTACAAGCTCTTTCGCCGCATCAGTTGAATATCAACAGTAATATCAGGGTAGTTGATGAAACAGAATAAATTCGAAACAGAATGGTGTGTGCTACAGAATCAGTTCGATAGCTACGAAAAGCACTCTTTGTATATCAAGCTAGTGAGCATTGTTGCTTTGTTGGCGGCTGAAATTTTCGCAGTGGTCAGTATCCATGTCGCTTTGGTATTGGCGGTGCTGTGGCTTCAGGATGGAATTTGGAAAACCTTCCAGTCGCGTATCGAACCACGGTTGCTGCAACTGGAGAGCGCCATTGCACAGGAAAGCAGTGAGAGTGAATTTCAGTTCAACAGCGAATATCAAAAAGTGAGCTTGAGTGGTCTGTCTCTAATAGGTGAGTATGTGCGCCAGTCGGTTCGGCCCACAGTGGCTTTTCCGCATGTGGTACTGATACTTCTAGTACTGGCTCAATGTGTACTCTAAGGTAGGTATATGTCGTATATTGCTGGTCGAAAGTAGCCTGGTACGGACGAAGGATTGAGCATGGAATTGAACGTATATCTCTCTGGCGAAATACACACTGACTGGAGACAACAGATCAAAGCAGGTTGTGAGGCGCACAGCCTCGCTATTGAATTCAGTTCAGCGGTTACAGATCATGAAGCCAGCGACGCCGCTGGTGATTTTCTGGGTGCGGAGGGCAATAATTTTTGGCGTGACCACAAGTCTGCGAAAGTGAATGCCATAAGAACAAAAATGTTAATTGAAAACTGTGACCTTGCTGTTGTTCGTTTTGGCGACAAATACAAACAGTGGAATGCAGCCTTTGATGCGGGTTGCTGCGCTGCTTTAGGCACGCCCTACATTACCCTTCATGATGAGGACATAATACATCCTCTTAAGGAAGTGAATGCCGCAGCTATGGCGTGGGCTACCACCCCGGAGCAAGTTGTCGAACTATTGCAGTACGTTCTTTCCCAGCGGTGAATCTGACCAGGTGCCTGTCTTATCGGTTTTACCTACTGGGGCCTGGTTGGAAGAGATAATGGTGGCCTCATCACACCGTAGGGTAGGTGTAGGCGAAGCCCTGATGGCAGAGTTCGAGGAGTGGGCGAAGAGCGAGGGCGCCACCCTGTCTGCGATGGCAACGCGCAGGGCGTCATCCTTCTATGAAGCCATTCAGTACGAAGAGTCCGCCACTTACTATAGGAAGCTATTGTGATATTTCGTTACTGTTCAAGTGCTGATTGACTTAAGGATTGTCCCGGATAAATGTTCCACTTACTCCTACACTTTCTGGTCCCAGCTGTAATAACACTGCTTTTCTTCAGGAAAAAATGGAAGGTGGCGTACTTTACGATGGCTGCGACCATGCTGGTCGACGCGGATCATTTGCTCGCCAGTCCGGTGTACGACCCGGGCCGATGTAGTATCGGGTTTCATCCCCTGCATCAATTAGGGTTCATTGCCTTGTATGTTGGGTTCTGTTTTTTCCCCAAAAGCCGGCTGATTGGGCTGGGCTTGGTGATTCATATGGTGTTAGATACGATAGATTGTCAGGTAACAGGTGGAGTATGGGTTCATTGAACGCATATTTCCCTACGCGCTGAATTTTTTGAATACTGCCGCTGTTTCAGCTGTGAATGTCAGGGAGCTTGCTAGATAGCGTCATGAACTTACGAGAAAACCTAGCCGTGGAGCGCACGCGCCTCGCCAACGAACGAACCTTTCTGGCCTATGTCAGAACAGCCTTGTCTCTGGTTGCAGGTGGCGTGGTGGTGTTGCAGTACTTGGCGGAAAGTCCTGGGGATTTTTTCGCCGGGTGGTTATTGGCCGTCTCTGGAGTGGCGGTGCTCGCTATCGGTTTGGTGCGTTTTATCACAGTTCGAGCGAAACTCCTTGAATGAGACCTATGGGATCTATCGCCACGATTAAGGTGCATTTAGCTGAAGTGATCGTATAGGCACCACTCTTGTGCAGTCCCTTCACTGTTAAGATCAGATGGAGGCATAGTCATGGCCAAGAACTTCAAACCACTGTTCTTTACTGTTTTTATCTTTCTTACCGTTGGTTCAATCGCCAGCGCCAGCGCCAGCGCCAACGCCAACGCCAACGCCTACCCTGGCGTATTTGCTTGTGCGGTCGCTGACGCCAAAGTACCCCTCTCTTCTGGCCATCGGAATGTATTGGCGGAAGCTCGCAGTCGAATTACGACGACCTTTGGTGCCGTTGAAGCGCAAGCGATAATCATTTGTTTCGATGACGAAAATGCCTTCTGGCCCTTAAAGCTCAATACCTACGGAACCACCAGCTTCATTGGTTCAAAGAGCTGTGTTGTGATTGGCCCCAATGGCCAGAATGTTGACGTTACTGCACATGAACTTATGCGTGCGGAAATAGCACACCGCACGGGCTATTGGCAGAGATTCACGCAATTGCTCACTTGGTATGACGAGGTCCTGGCAATGCAGGTGGATTATCGGCCGCGGTATGAGACTGATACCGGTTTGACCGAGGACTATGTCTGGTCTTTAAGCTCAGCTCGCGCTTTTTTTCTCGCAGATGACAGGCAGTTAAGAGATCACTATGCCGCTGCCAAATTTCAGGTGGTACAGTGGGTGTCAAACGTTGGAGCGAGTTCGTTTTATAGTTATCTTCAGAGGGTGCAAGAGGGTGAACCGTTTGAAACGGTTGTGCCGTTGAATGCAAGTGGTTAGCGCTTAACAGTTGCAGGCAGTTGTAATGAGAGCGTTTGTAGCTCGCTGGTATTCTCAAGAGCTAGACGATATGCCTGCAATTTTTTACTACTGTGGTATCTCGTTGCTGTTTACGCATGAGATGGAAGATAACTTAAGACCTTGTTCTTTAGCTCGAACAGTTTTCCGCGGTGGAGGCCATTCATGTATGGATGCAGCGAAACGATGGAATATATGGGGTTTTCCGCCGGGAGTTTGGGGTGAGGGAATCGGAATTTGAATTCGGGCCTGTGGCCAGAGGCGTCTACATTGCACTCATATCAACTGCCGTTCCGCTGTCTTTTGTTGTTCGGGAACTGTTTTTGTATTATGTGTTTTTTCTGCTTTTCCTGGGTTTCGGACTGCGGCCTTTCCTGGAGCGCAGCGGGATTTTCCGATATTGGAGCGCGCTAAGAGTGACTGTCGAAGACAAATGGGACAAGAAATATCTTGAAAAGAGAAGTAGGGAAATTGACCGGAAAGCCCGCGATGAAAAGTATCGAAAATCAAGGGTCAGAGATCCCAAATTGCCCAAGAACTGGTAATTTGGAGCGGGCTGGATAAAGCGGTACAGGGCCATGTGTAGTTACCACATTAAGGGGTGCTCGACGGTATGCAGAAGCTCTCCGACGTTATATGCAGCTGCGAAGCCTGAGTAATTTTTTTATGGGACTTCAGTGCAAACGCATTGTTAATGCTCGCTGCAAGTCTCCAGTAGATCCGTTCAGTTTTGCTATAGTGGATTCTGTTGTCTGTTGTATAGTTAAACTTTAGGGTATGGGCTAAACGGAAAATGTTCGTGTCATTAGGGTTCTGGTATTGTCCCTGCTTGATCAATGACTTCACCTCTTAAAAGAGCGCCACATGAAAAATCGATATCACCTGTTTGTTGCCGTACTCACCAGCCTCCTGGCGACAGCGAGTTTCGGTGAAACCAATCGATGTGGTGACGAACTCTCCGAATACGCCTCACAGGTCACCCTCACTCGCAGTGCACACCGGCCTGATGGGGTGGTGCAATTGCGTATTGGCGCGCCGGAAATCATTAACGAAAAAACCTTCGTACACTTATTTCTGTCGAAAGGAGCGTTTTGGGCTCCTCTTCGCGCGATCCGCTCCGATGGCAGCGTCAGCGCAGTGATCGTCGATGTTGATATAGACATAGTGAACTATGACTTGCTCTTTCAATACGGGGAAGGGCGATGCCGTGTCGAATTGCGGATTCCGGTAACAATCTAGCCTTGTGACATTAGGAGCAGTCAGAGCTGGCGCAAAGACAGTGTACTGGATGAGAGGGATTGCCGAACATGTTGTCCCAGCAAGAAAAGGGCAAACAATTTCGAGCTTTGCATAGTCTCAATGGCTGTTTTGTCATTCCCAATCTCAATCCCAATCGCTGGGATGTTGGTTCCGCCAAAATTCTAGAAAATATGGGCTTTGAAGCATTGGCTTCTACTAGCGCTGGTTTGGCGTTCTCGCATGGCCGCAGCGATGGTAGGGGTCTGGTAAGCCGCGAAGAGGCGCTGACAAACGTCGAGGCCATTGTCGCTGCCACAAACCTTCCGGTAAGCGCTGACCTTGAAAATTGTTTTCACGATGAGCACGATGGGGCGTTTGAAACTATTCAATTGGCGGGGCAGGCTGGCGGCACCTTTTGTACTGACAGCGAGAGCGGAGAGTTATCTCCATGGCCGCCCGGACCTAAACGACACCATAGCTCGATTGCAGGCCTATCAGGAGGCGGGGGCCGATGTCTTGTACGCGCCAGGTCTGCGAACTCCCGAGGATATTAAAACGTTGGTGGCCGCTGTGGATAAGCCCGTCAATGTCATCATGGGGATTGCCGGGGTGAACCTGACGCTGGAGCAGCTGACGGGCGTAGGCGTGAAAAGAATCAGTCTCGGTTCTACACTCAATCGGACTGCGTTGGGAGCGTTTATGTCGGCCGCGCGCGAGGTTCTCAGTGAAGGAACATTTTCCTATGCCCAGCATGCTGTGGGCGCAGCAGAGTTAGATACAATTTTTGGGGCGGAGAAGGAATAGGCAATTCCCAGCTCGCAATACGGTGGTAAATTGACTATTGCCGTCAGCTTCATCATATTGTTTTTTTGGAGGTCACTACTACATGCAGGAAATCACACGAATCAACCACGTTGGCCTTCGAGTCACTGATCTTGCCACTACGCGCGCTTTCTATGAGCGATTAGGCTTCGTGTTTTTGGTTGGCCCTGTGGGGCCGGAACCCGTGGCCATCATGGAGCACGCCTCTGGCGTTAATATTAATTTCATTCTTAATTCCTCTGACACGGAGCCCTTGAATGTGCTGATGGATGTACCAGACAAACACACTGGCTATACCCACATTGCACTGGAGGTAACGGATCTGGCGGCGAGTCAGCACTTTCTCGAGTCTAACGGCTTTGTTATTACCGAAGGCCCGGTAGTAACGCCTGACGGCGCATCGTTTATTTTTATTCGAGACCCGGACGAAAATGTGATCGAGTTTCACAAGCCTGCACCCTAGTGGCTACTTTTGGGCGAACACTGATTTAATCAATTGAACGGGCACTGCTGCCCCTGCGGAGGACATTGTCATGAGTGACAACTACCAAGTATCGAGTGTGGAACAGTTGGAGGCTATCGTTGGTGCTCCACTGGATTTTATCAAGGAGAAAATTGAAACAGCACTGGATGATTCCATGCTGGAGTTTATTCGCAGGGCGCCCTTGGTGTTTTTATCTACCCTTGATGAGCGAGGACAGCCAGACGTATCGCCGAAGGGGGATGCTCCGGGTTTTGTGCACGTAGATGGCGAGGGCAATCTTCTGATTCCTGATCGTCCGGGAAATAAGTTGATTTACGGCTTCAGGAACATTTTGAATAATGAAAATGTAGGCCTGATTTTTGTGATCCCAAATATGCGGGAAACGCTAAGGGTAAAAGGGCGCGCTACGTTGTCTAATGATCCAGCGGTGCTGGAGGCGTTGGGCGCCAAAGGGAAGCCGGCGATACTGTGTACGCAGGTTGAGGTGGATGAATGTTTCTTCCACTGTGGCAAAGCGATGATTCGATCCAAGCTGTGGCAGCCGGAAGCATGGGAGGCAGTAGATCGCTCTTTGATGACGCGTCAGCTCGCGAAGAAAATGGACGCCGATGCAGGCGAAGAACTTGTGGAGATCATTGATGGCGAGATCGAAAAGAACTATATCGAAGAACTTTACTAGCTGCCGCTAACGGTTAGGAGCACTAATGGAAATACAGGCAGTCCACAAGGCATCTTGCCATTGTGGCACCGTGCAGTTTGAGCTGTCGTTGCCCAATGGTCTTGAGGGGTTACGCCGCTGCGATTGTTCAATGTGCCGCAGGCGCGGTGCAGTGGTAGCCTCCATTCCATTGGAGGCTATTCATATTACGCAGGGAGAGGAGGCGCTAAGCCTTTATCAATTTAATACCAAAACGGCGAAGCACTTTTTTTGTTCACGCTGTGGCATCTACACTCACCACCAGCGGCGCTCGAACCCCAGCCAGTACGGCATTAACGTGGCCTGTCTGGAAGGGGTGAACCCCTTTGAGTTGGGCGAGATTCCCACCCTGGACGGGGTGAACCACTCGGCTGACCAGTAGTCCGTTGCCCTCGCGGCGGTGGTGCCCTAGGGCATAACCACTTCGAAGGTTTCGTTGGGTCTGTCCAGCAGTGCAAAAAAGCGCAGCAACTCAATTTTGCTGCCTTCAAACGCAACATCATCCCCCAGTAGTATCTCGCTGGCGCCAGCGCCGCCGGTCAGCAATTCTAAAAACAGGGCGTGAGTGATGCGGATGGTGGCATCTGCTGCCGCGTCTGATCGCACCTCGTGATGATGCAGTACGGAGTTTTCCAGATCCAGCCTGTATTGTTTTTCAAGATCGGTGAAATCGATAACGAGACTGAAGATTCTGCCCTCGGCTCTTGGACCATTGATCATCACGGCCATAACACTGAAAAATTGTTCTACCGGTGTTTGCCGGATCATGTCTTTGGCATTTTCAAAATTCAGGCCGGCCTTTGGTGCACCCTGTCGCAGTTCGAGCGCGCCAGTGAGGTATACGTCGCGCCAAGGGCCTGATTCAGCCTGGTAAGCGAGTTGATCATAGGATTGGGCGAGCAGGGCTTTGGCGGCGGTGTTGTCTGGCTGCGCAAACACGAGATGATTTAATACCTCAGCTACCCAGCGGTAATCGCCTTCGTCGAAATAGACCTGCGCCTGTTGCAAGATGTTTTGTGCGCCCCCCATCATTTTGACGTAGCGTTCGGCGGCTTCTGTTGGCGGTAGCGGGTCGAGATTAGCCGGGTTGCCGTCGTACCACCCGAAATAACCCTGATACACCGCTTTTGCGTTGTGCTTGAGGGTGCCGTAGTAGCCACGATTGGGAAAGCTGGTGCGCAGGGATTCGGGCAGTTGTAGTTCCTCAGCGATTTCACGCGGTGTGTAGCCCAGCGCCGCAAGTCGCAAGGTTTGATCGTGAATGTACTTGTAGCCGTCGCGCTGCTTCTTCAGGAAATCAGCTATGTCTGCCTGCCCCCATAAGGGCCAGTGATGGCTGCCAAAATACACATCTGCGCCGCCAAACAACTGCATGGCCTCATCGATATAGTGGCTCCACTTGAGTGCGTCGCGTACTTTTGCTCCGCGCAGGGTGTAGAGATTGTGCATATTGCGCGATACCACTTCAGCGCCACAGAATGCTTTGTGTTGTGGCAAGTAGAAGGTGAGTTCGGCGGGCGCCTCTGAGCCGGGAGCGTTCTGGAAAATGAATTCCACGCCGTCCAGAGTGATAGATTCCCCGGTGGTGTCGATGAGGCGGGTGGGTGTGGCAATACCCGGGCTACCGACGGCGGGGCTTTTACCCAGACCTGAGCCCACGTGTCCGCGCGCTGAGTGTTCGAGCTGGTTGCCGTACATGTACATAGAGCGGCGGCTCATGGTTGTGCCCGCGAGTACGTTCTCACTGGTCGCCTCTTCCATGAAGCCTATGGGCGCAAGGATTTGCGTGTCACTGTCGGTACCCAGTACGCCCAGCACGCCGCCGAAGTGATCAATATGAGAGTGAGTAAAAATAACCGCGCTGATGGGGTCATCACCCAAATGTTCACGGGCGAAGGCCATGGCGGTGCTGGCGGTTTCTTTGGAGGTGAGTGGATCTACTACTATCCAACCACTTGCGCCGCGTATCAGGCTCATATTGGAGAGGTCGAAGCCGCGTAGCTGGTATACACCCTCGGTTACTTCAAACAGGCCGTGAATATTGTTGAGACCGGCCTGACGCCAGAGGCTGGGGTTTACGGTTGCTGGGGCCTCCCCGTCAATAAAGTCGTAGGAGGGCATATCCCAGATCACTTCACCATCCGGGCCCAGAACGGTCAGTGCATCCGGCGTGGCTATAAGGCCGCGCGTGGCGTCCTCAAAGTCCTTTGGATCCGCTAGGTTGAGTGCCTTGCTCACTGCCTTATTGGCGCTGACTGTGGCTGCTGTGGCCGCGGTATTGCCCTGGTCGCCGAGGCTGGTATCCGGAGCTTTGCTCTCACAGGCTGTTAGAAGTGCGCACACCAGTGCAAGGGGCAGTAAGAGCCTGGAATGTTGTTGTAAGGTAAACGGGGACACGGTGAATCTCCTTGGTACCGATATTCAGAAGTAGGGCGGACACTATCAGCTACACCGGATGCCCTCAAGGCGAGATGCTGCTAAGGTCAGCGCTGGTTTATTCGAATGAGCCTGAAAAATCAATGGATGACTTAGTAGCCAGTAAAACTGCAGTGGCCACCAGCCGTATGCGGGCCCTCCACACGCGACGTACAGAGGCGCCGATATTCCAGGACCCCTGGGGAGACCAGTTGGTACCCGCGTCATTGTTGCGGCCCTTGGTACAAAAAATGTCTGCCACGCTGGGTGTGGACGCCGAGCAATTCACGGATGCAGAAGTGGAGGCGCTAAGCGATGAATTCCTGCTCACTAGCCCTAGTTATACCAATGTTATCACTCGATCGCGGTATACCGAGGATGCCTTGCACGCGGCGCTGGCTGAAGGCGTGCGGCAGTATGTCCTGATCGGTGCAGGTTTTGACAGCTATGGTTTACGTCGGCCCGAGCCGGTAGAGGATCTGGTTATTATTGAAGTCGATCACCCTGCGACGCAGTCTTTAAAACTACAGCAGATTGCCAATTGCGATGGCACCGTTGATGATGCAGTCCATTTCATTGCTGCCGACCTTTCGCGGGAGCCATTGGGAAAGGTGCTTTCCCGCTCTGCTTTTGTGTCATCCCAGCCAGCGTTTTTGTCCTGGTTGGGGGTGACCATGTACCTGACCCGAGAGGCCAATATGGCGACTCTCAGCAGTATTGCTGACAACTGCGCAGCTGGAAGCCAGTTGGTTTTCAGCTACATTGATCAGAAATTATTCGATGCCCCTACTGATACCGAAAAAGAGAAGTTTAAAGGGCTTGAGGAATCCGTTAAGGCGATGGGAGAACCGTTTGTGTCAGGGTTTGATCCCGCAGCTCTGGGCAAAGAGCTCGCAGCGCTTGGCCTCGAGCTTTTAGAGGATTGGACTGAGGGTGAGCTGGTGACACGTTATGACGCTACAGGGATCAGTGGCCTGATATCGTCCGACCGTAGCCATGTTGCGCTGGTCGGGGTGGTCGGTGATTTGAGAGCGTTGTCGTAGGGGAGTTATGGCCATCGCTAAAATTGCGTCAGTTTTACTTTTTGTCGTGGGTATTATCAATGTTTTGCCGCTGGTCGGTATTCTTTCGGGTGAAAAATTGTCGCAAATGTACTCAGTCGATTTGGTCGGGAATGATCTCGTCATCTTGATGCGGCACCGCGCGTTGCTGTTTGGCATTGTTGGCGGCTTTATTCTGTACTCAGTTTTTGTTCCCGTTCACCGGGGTGCGGCCATGGTGATGGCGGCATTCTCGATGATAGGCTACGGATTGCTGCTATGGCAGGAAGGCGGCTATAACGCCTCGCTGTACAAAGTGTTGCTGGTTGATGTCGTTGGTGTACTTTGTCTACTAGGAGCAGCCTCTTTGAAATATCTTGTCGGACCTAATACATGAGGCGCCCAGGATGTTGATCAGAGCGGAGCAGCCCGAAGATGAAGCCTTCGTTTACACGATTAACACTACCGCGTTTGAGCAACCTGCAGAAGCGGAGCTGGTGGATGCTTTGCGTAAGCAGGTCGAGCCTATAGTGTCGTTGGTGGCAGAAGATGAAGATGCCGTTGTTGGGCATATTTTGTTTTCCCCTGTGGCCCACTTGCGCAAACCTAAGTTGAAGATCATGGGGCTAGCGCCGATGGCGGTACTGCCTGAATACCAGAGTAGCGGCATAGGCTCACAGCTGGTGCGCGCTGGTTTAGAACAATGCCGGCAGCTAGGTTATGTGGCGGCCGTTGTGCTTGGACATCCGCATTACTATCCACGCTTTGGCTTCGAGCCGGCCTCTACCTTTCGTATTGATTCTGAATATGACGTGCCGGATACGTATTTCATGGCAATGGAATTACAACCGGGTGCGCTCAAGGGGCGTGGTGGGAAGGTGTTGTACCACCCTTTGTTCAAAAGCGTTTAGCAATAAGTGTTCATCGCTATCTCAATTCCAATAGCAGGAGTGACAGGATCGTGAAAGTGACGTTGTTTGGTTCCACCGGTGATTTGGGAGGCGAATGTCTTACCCAGTGTCTGGAGGCGGGACATGAGCTCACTGTGCTGGTGCGCAGTCCTGACAAATTACCTGCCCAGCTGCGCGATAAGGTACAGATTGTTCAGGGAGATGGCCTGATCGCTGAAGATGTCGAGCGCGCACTGCCAGAAGGTACCGAAGCGATTCTGTTTGCTGTTGGTGTCGATGAAAAAACCTCTCCACTGGATCTGTGCACAGATATTACTCGCCATATCCTTAACGCCATGCGCGAAAAGCAAATACCCAGGCTGGTTTGGTGTGGCGGCGGTAGTACCTTTAGGCCCGAGGACGTGATTACCTTCGGAGCAAAGTTTGTACGCTGGTTTTCGGAAACCTTTCTTAAGCACCGTCATTCTGACAAGGAGCATCAATTGGCTCTTCTGGATGCCAGTACTGATATCTGTTGGCTAGGTGTGAGGCCGCTGCAGATGAAAGCGAGGGCAAAGAAAGGAGAGTACCGTTTGGGGTTTAATGCCTTTAGCGGCCTTTCCAGTATATCTTTTGCCGATTGTGCCCACGCCATGGTGGCAATGCTGGAAGATGACACATGGATTGGCAAAGCGCCCATTGTTCAATACTGAAGTTCGCGCTCTTAGGATGTGTGCAACACGGCTAGCCGCGACATTTAAAACCTGTGAGAATTGTTTATGAAACCCTCCATCAAAACCTACGATGCCAAGAGTGAATATTTTTTTGCCGAAGGCTGCTTTATCAACGAATTTTCCAACTCTGCAGATGATAGTGAAGTATCTATAGCCCAGGCCAGATTGGAGCCTGGAAAGACCACGCGTTGGCACCATCTACTTGGAACCACAGAGCGCTACGTGATACTCACAGGACGGGGCAGAGTTGATATTGATGATGCTATTTCACAGGAAGTTGGTGTTAAGGATGTGGTGGTGATTCCGCCTGAGGCGAAGCAGCGAATAGAGAATACGGGTGAGAATGATTTGGTCTTTTTGGTAATTTGTTCTCCGCCTTTTAGTGAAAGCGTTTACGTTGATGATGAGCCGTAGAGTTTACGGCGAGTATTGTTGAAGATTTGAGAGAGAAGATGGCAGAACAATTTGAACACCTTGAAGAAAAGCATATTTCTTTTATTCAAGAACAGCATTTATTTTTTATCGGTACCGCAGGAGCAGAGGGCGCCGTCAATGTATCCCCCAAGGGTATGGACAGTCTGCGCGTTGTCGATGATTCGACCGTCGTTTGGTTGAACCTAACGGGCAGTGGCAATGAGACAGCCGCGCACGTGTTAGAAAATAGCCGCATGACCATTATGTTTTGTTCCTTTGATAAGCAGCCTTTGATACTGCGTTTGTACGGGCAGGCAAGTGCCGTTCATCCACGGGATGGTGAGTGGGAAACCTTGTTGTCTCTGTTTCCTACATATACCGGTGCCCGGCAAATATTTACGCTTAAGTTGGATATGGTACAAACTTCCTGTGGTTATGCAGTGCCTTACTACGAGTTGAAAAGCGAGCGGCCAACATTGAGTAAGTGGGCCGACAACCACGGCCGCGAGGGTGTAGAGAATTACTGGAAAGAAAAAAACACGCGCAGCCTGGACGATAAAGATACTGGGATTTTCTAGACCGACCAAAAGTCGAACGAAAGGTCGAGTATTTTCTTAAACACATTAGTAGAGTTGTTTGATGTGAGAGATTAGCTTCACCAAAGAAGAAAGAGGTATTGTTTTTCGAAAAATTCAACTGTACTGCAGCGAAGAGCTGGAGTAGGAGCAGGAGTTGGGTCAGTTCGATGCTGGGTTTTTGCTGGATTTTTTGCCGGTGAAATCCGCTCGTATTTCTATAATCATGGTTTGTTCGACGCGCAGGCGATTCTGGAGAGCCGGCTGGAAAACATTGGCGAGGCGATCTATGAAATCGAAAAGCCCACGCAATTTATACGATAGCCTATAGTTTGCCTTGGAGTTGCTGTCTTATGGTCGAGAGTTTTCATGAAGGAATTTGACCCCCTTAAAAATGTTGAGCACAGCCAGCTGATTCTCGATGGCAGAGATTGGCCTAACTTTCATGATGCCCAAGTGCAGGAGCTCAATATCTGGCGAGGCGACTTACGCGCCAATGATAATGTCTGGATTGGGCCGGTGCTTGAAGCATCCTTTGAGTTGAACGCTCTGCAAGATCCCTATATTGCGGTGCTGCGGTTTTACGACTGCGAAGCGATTAGCCTGCACCCTTTCGATCAACACAGTGCAATATTGGATCTCACCTTTTCATTTGAAGACAGGGGAGCTCTGAACGATGGCACTCCAATGACACCCACCATCGCAGTCAGTTTTACCCAGGCTTTTGGCGTTGCCCTGAGCTTCCGATGTTTCAAAGTTGAAGCCGTGGGCAGGCGCGGTGTTGGTAGCGTAGATTTGGCCCGCCTGCTTTCTAGCCTTACGCCTGAGCTGCTTCCCGAAGAATTTGTATTTTGTACGGTGGCTGATGACGCTCTCGATTACGCCAAGCTCTCTCCTTTGGCGACTTTCCGCGAGAAAGAGGGTGTGACGCTGGTGCTTGATTTGGGCGTTGCTGAGCAGGCCGGTTTGGCGTTTGAGTCAGTCTTCAGGTGTATCACACTGGGAGTTCACTCCAGTCTGGATGCGGTGGGCTTAACCGCTGCTGTTTCCAGCGCGTTGGCGCAGCGCGGCATCAGTGCCAATGTGATTGCAGCCTATCACCATGATCATATTTTCGTGCCAGTCCAGAGGGCGCACGATGCTTTAGTGGCTCTGCAATCGTTGGGTCGATAGGGGCCGTGCTGCTCCATTCAGACTGTAGCTCGCCATTCAGGAAAACACGCCGTGGATAAACCATTGACTGGCCAGCCGGTCGCGATATATCCAGTAGTGTTCGCCGCCACTGCCTGCGGCGATGTAGTAATCCCTGCTCACTGCATCCTGCCACCAGTTATCCTCTATGCGTTCCGGCCCGTATATCAGCCCTAGGGGGCCGTTCCAGTACAGTTTCCCACGGTGTTGTCGCAGGGTTTGTGGTTGTGGCATTAGCCAGAAGGGGCGCTGCTGGCATTGCTGACTGGTGCTGTGTTCATCCCCTGAGTGGTCGCTGCTAACCAGTACGGCTAATTCTGGTAGGTGTTCATCCCGGCAGCCAACTTTTTCGATGGCCTGCAGGCCGAGGCGACTGCGTAACCTGTCCAGAAGGCTGGCCAAAGGTTCGTGCTGATTGCGCGGGCTGAACAGGTCGATACTTTCCTGTTGCCCTGGGCGCAGCTGGCTACAGTTCAGGGCGAGGCCTTCGACGCTGCCGGTCAGTTGCAGTTGTTCGAAGCGGATGCTGGTGAGTTGATACCAGTTCTTCCAGTCGCTGTGACTACTGCTGCTGCCCACCTGAATCTCGCGTATTTTGTGATCGATGCCAATGAGCTGCCAACTGATTTCGCTGCTGCGCAGCTGGGTGTTGCGCAGAAAGTGACACAGTGACTGCAGCAATTGCTGCACTGCAGGCATTAGCTCGTTGTTGGTTTTTACTTCGTAACCAAACCAGTACTTATCACTGAATGTTGCGGGGGGCTGGTAGTCTGCTTGTAGATCTTCGGCTTGCCCCAGCAGCTGTTGCAGAAAATGGGTAAAGCCTTTACCGCAACGCCGCCCCAGTGCTGCAGTGGGCAGTGACAGTACATCACCCAGAGTGTGCAGGCCGGCCCGGCGCAGGGAATCGATAGCGGTGGTGAATTCATGCAGCAGATTCAGGGGCAGGGGGGCCAGCCGTTCTTCCAGTGGTTGTGCTATCGCCATGGCGATGTCTGCGCTGGTAAAAGATAAAAGCCAGGCGGCTTTGGGTGTTGGTGCCAAGCCGTAGCAAGCCTGATAGCCGCGGCTGCTGATGCCGTTGGTCACTTCAGCGAGCAGGGCATCCAATCCCTTAAACAAGTTCAGGCAGCCGCCTATCTCCAGCTGCAGGCAGTCTGTCTGCCATGTGTAAAGTGTTGGGGTGATGCTATAGGCCCAGCAGCACAGTTGTTGCAGGCAGCGCTGCTGCGCTTGTTCATCCTGCTCCAGTAACTGCACCGGTTCTTCGTCGGCCAGTGCTCGCACTGTTGCGGTACCCATACCTTCTCGAATACCCAGTGCGGCGGCGCAATCATTGGCGCGTAGCACGCGCTGCTGGGCCAGCACCGCTACTGGGCGCTGCTCGCTGCGGTTTAGGCAGTGCAGGGGTAGCTGCTCAAAGCGCAGGCACAGCCATAGGCTCATTGCGCTTCCCTTGGGCCGCGGCCTGTGAATACACGGGGCAATACCCCCACTCTATTTTCACTACAAATACTGTACATACATACAGTATTGTTGAGGAATGGAGGTTTGTCGAATGACAGGCTTTTGGCCTGTCACTTTTTGGTACATACCGGATGGAGAGAAGTAGAGCGGGGTGGGTAGAGGGAGGGTTTGTTATCGGCTCAATAGAATGTGTAGCAGGTTGTCCTGGAATGTCAGATTGCCAGGCAGGTCTGTGTGGTCGCCGCAGAACATGACGGAGTAGTCGAGAGGAAAATCACTGTAGCGATGGCGTGGAATGCTGGGATCAAGCGCTGTTCTTGCCAGCAGTGAGGCCTTGGTAACAGCGCCGTCGCCTGGCTCGAGCATGAGCGATTCGTAATCGATGCCCGGGTGCGGTTGCGCTACCTCTTTTGGCCAGAGTCGCACATGGGATTGATCATCGATGTCCTCGATGAGGATGCGTGCAGGCGTTGCCACGCAGTCTCCGCCAAACACAATCAGCTGATGAGCTGCGTCAGTGTTGCGAACGGTGAGTGACCAGACGAAGCGCCTGGCGCGCTCCAGTTGCGTACCGACGTATTGGGCGAATTCGGAAATCTGTTGTTCTGACCAACCGCGAGATACGAGACGCTCCCGAATTCTAGAATCAAATGGACCCAATTCCAGTGCGCGCCACATAGCCAGATCAAAAATGTCCCGGTTCAGCGGCTCTCCGGTGCTACCGAGCACGGAATCAACAATGGGGTGGGGCATTAGCTGGTAGGCGCTAGGGAAGGTCAGTAGCACTTCGGGCTCGACCGTATTGGTGCCAAATTCAGCGCCGGTAAGAATCTGCTGCAGAGCGCTGTTGGAGCCGAGGTTTGGTGTGCCCACGAGAATGACTTTGCGCGCCTTGGCTGCCCCTGAATTATTCGGTTGGAAGTCGTTGCTGTTAAGCACGTCGGTTTTGCCATAACGCAGCCAATAACGCGTAACGAGGCCACCCATGCTGTGGGCCACAATATCCACGCGCAAATCATTGTCACCGTGGTCAATACGTATTTGGTCTACCAGTGTGTCGAGTTTTGCTGCGGTACTGCTGTTGTCCTGCCGCCAGTCATAGGTGAAGCGGTAGTAGCGACGTTGTGTGCCAGTGACGGTCGCGCCGGGTTCGGTTAGGTGGTAGCCGCCAACGCCGGTCAGGGTATTTTCTATCTCGCCGTAAAAATCGGTGCCTACTACGGTGTCGGTCAGGCCGCAGTTGGTGAGAGGGGCTAGGCTTTCTTCTGGTCCGGGGCCGGGTGTTGGCAATGCCAGGGTGCCGTAATCTCCCCACAGTATTTTGGACAGGCTGCCAGGCCAGTATTCCTCGCCTTTCTCGTTACAGAGGCGCCCACCGAAGGCGCCGTGGACAAGAATGACAGGTGATTGGCCGGTCGAGCTATCGCTGGTTTTATACAGGGTTGCCAGTTGTGGCTGGACTACTGCGCATGCGCTTAATGCGGTAAGCAGGGCACACGCGGCCCATAAGCGGAATACGCTGGCTTGGCGGGTGGTTTTTTTGATGCTTTGCAAGGGTTGGCAGTTGGTCATAGGGGGGCAGTATAGCAAGGTGGTTGCGCGGTGTGATGGGCTTTCACCGCCGCGGGCGGCTAAAATCAATAGCGCGAAAGGTCATAAGCTTATACTGTTACGTTATGCTACATAGCGGTTTCCATATATGCACCTTTTATAGGCCCTCTCGACGCCCTTTCTAAATTACCTTTAATGTCCCTGCATCCCCTATAGGCAGTGGTTTTGGCTCCTAATCGGGGAATTGTAGAAAATTCCCTTGAAATCCGTGTGCTGCGTCCCAATATGAGGTAACAGAAGATAAAAATATGTGTTACTTTAGGTTACAAAGAAGAGAGGGAATTAACATGATTAAAACTATTCTAGCAATTGTCCTGTTCGGGTTAGCGTTCAAGGCCAGTGGCGTATTTGCAGAGAAACAGGCACCTGATGAGGTGGTTTTACTACCTGACGGCGCTGCTGCAGATGATGCTGCGGCCCCAGATGATGATCAGCCGTCCAAGGCACCGCTTGCGGCCGAGAACTTTCTGATTCAGGCTGAGGCCTATATCGATGCTCGCCCGGGAATGCGCAGACAACACAAAGCGCTTGTGGCGCAATTGGGTCTGCTCTCAGATAGCGGCTCGGGTGGCACTGCACAAAGTGGGCAGGAAGAACCTGTCGCACTACAGGCAGGAAAAGACATCGACGTTAAAAGCTAGCCCTTCTCAGGGCTGGCTGGCTCAAATGCGGTAATCTATCGCAGCCTGCATCAGTTCCAGCGGATCATCCGGCTGGGTTTCGAAAGGGCGCGTTTTCTCAGACAATACCACCCAGGGCTGCTTGTACTTCGCCCAGATATGGACTTCCGCTTCCACCTCGCTGGTATCTTCCAGCGTTCCGGCCTGTAGTTTGGCCAGTTCTGGTTTGTCTTCCCCAATACCGTAAATGATATTGCCACAGCTGGCGCAACTGTAGCGCGTGTTTCTGTTGCCCTGTTCTGTTATCCGCGTCCAGGGCGTTAGGTCACCTGACAACTTCAGTGCATCCGTAGGAATAATCAGGGCCAGGTTGAAGGCGCTGCCTGTACGTTTTTGGCAGCTATGGCAATGGCAGGCAATGGCAGGCATAGGTGAGCAGGGGATCGGTGTCTACCGAATAACTAACAGCCCGCATTGGCAGCTTCCGAGTAGGGGGTGTTCGTGGCGTCACTCCAGGCGCAGATTCTGCCGAGTATATCGGCTTTTCAGTGTGCTTCACCAATCGGGCGTGTCATGCTCCTGAGGCTTTATCAGGCTACTGGTGACGGTGCTCCCATCGCAACACTGTGTTGATTGCCCGGATTCCAGGTAGGGAGTTCCCATAGCTGCGGCTGATGCGGCACATCTTCAGCCTGTGGCAACGCCACATCAATAGACTGGTTGCCACCGCGCTGTTTAAGGATGTGGATCTTGCGATATTCACGCATCTGCAACCGGAGACTGGCAGGGGCGTGGTTTTCGCTGGCCTGGTTGGGACGAAACAGTACGGCGAGGCTGTCGCCATTGGCGGCGGCCAGTTGCAGCTTGCGTAAGTCACTGTAGCTGTAGTCCTGAGCGCCCAACCAGCTGAATACGGCGCTGCAGGTAGTGCTGCGCAAAGCCTGCTCGGTGGCCCAGAGCAAATCTTTGCGGTTCTGGGGGTGCACCAGTAAAACTTGTTGAGTATCGATACCCCGCGCAGCCAGCAATGGGGCGTAGGGGATAAAGGGTGGCGCGATAAACACCTGCCAGCGGCCCTGTTCGCTGAGGTGTTCCATGGCTGGCAGGAACATGCCCATGGCCCCCATTCCACTGCCGTCACTCAGAAGCTCGATGGTGCTGTCCAGAGGCCAGCCTCCTTGTTGTAACTCAGCATCCAGAGTGCTGTAGCCACTGGGTAGGCCATTGAGGCCGTGGCGCTCGTCGTTGAATATACTGCCTGCGGAGGTATCGTTGGCGGAAAAGCTATGCCCATGAAAATGGCTGTGCCGACCACGCCAGGTGTCGTTGCGGTTGATAACCTGTTCCAGCATCTCGTTCATGGTTCTTGCCTCTCGTTTTCTACTGCCCTGTCGGGGCTTCTGTTTTTTTGTGCTTTGCCCGGCCGTTATTCAGACTCTTTCTTTGGTTCTGTCTTTGGCTTTAGCCGGTTTTAGTCGGCTCCAGTTGGTTCTTTGGTGGAGTCTTTATCTGGGCGGGGATGTTTTGTCCAGCATACTGTATGTATGTACAGTAGTATTGAAAAGAGCAGAATGCAAGCTATGAATTATGTTCAAAGAGGGTGTGAGAGAGGGTTGGGAGTAGGGTCGAAGAGTAGGGGGAAACAGGAAAGAGCGAGCTGTCTTGGAGCGAGCAACCAGACTGTCTAGTGGTTTACGGCACAAAGGCTGGTAACAAGGCTCTCGAGATTGTCCCAGGGTTTGCCGCCGGCAAAGCCCTTGATGCTGCCATCAACCTCGGACGCTTGCTCTAAAAGTAGGGCGAGGGAATTGCTGTCGTGGCGCGCCAGTGCGGCTTGCATGATAGGCATACGGTTTTTCCACACGCGGCGGGCATCGAGCGCCTGTTGCGCGCTCTGGCCTTTGTCGCAATCCAGTTGCGCTTCGTACAGAGTGCGAATTTCTCGCAGCAGGGCCCATAGTACAACGGGAGGCTCGGAGCCTTCACCGCGCATGCCATGCAGCATACGCAGACTGGCGCTGGCATCACCCTTGAGGGCATTGTCGGTCATATCAAAGATGTTGTAGCGTGCGTTGTTTGACACTGCCGCAGTGACGGTTGCGGTGGTAATGGCTGCATCTTTAGCCAGCAGTTTAAGCTTTTCTACTTCCTGCACGGCGGCCAGAAGATTGCCTTCTACCTGATCGCATAGCAGCTGTAGTGCGTCTTCCTCAATACTCATACCGGCACCGCGTATGCGTTGCTGCAACCAGCGCGGTAGGCTATTGGCATCGACAGGCCACACTTGAATGGTGGCGCCAGCCTTATCCAGTGCCTTGTACCATTTGCTGTTGGTGGACTGTTTGTCGATTTTCCCTGAGACGATTAACAGCACATCATCGCCGCTGGCGATCTCCAGGTATTCGCACAAGGCCTTGCTGCCTTCTGCGCCGGGTTTACCGCTGGGCAGGCGTAGCTCAACCAGTTTACGTTCCGCAAATAAAGACATGTTGGTAGCGCTGTGCAGGATGTCCTGCCAATTGAAACTGGAGACACCGCCGTCTATGATTTCGCGATCGCTGCAGCCCTGCTCTCTGGCTTTTTGGCGGATCAGGTCACAGCATTCCTGCACCAGCAACGGTTCGTCGCCGCTCACCAGGTAGACGCGAAGAAGTTCTTTATTCAGCTGCTGGGGGAGTTTCTCTGGATAGAGGCGCATTACTAGGGGTTTGTTTGTGTGCTGGCAGCGTAGAAGCCAATGCGGCGCATGATCTGCTGGGCCAGTTCTACCCGCATTTCACTTTTTAGCAGTCGAACCTCTTCCGCTTTACCCACCACATTGCGCGGGTCGTTCTCCATCTGCTTGATGACTGCCACGTCAGTTTCGACCATAGCCACATTGTTCTCGGCATCCAGCACGGTAAAGCGTGTGCTCATGGTGAGTTCGAATTCAGCAGCGCGTGCCTCGGAATTGAGCGCAAGATTGCGCTGTTCAAACTGTTCGGGTTTCAGTATCACACGGTAGTTGGCAGCATCGCGTTCTTCCCATTGCACACCATTGGCGGCAAAGCGCGTGATAACCTCGCGACTCAGTTCGCTGTAACGGTTGCTGGTAACCAGATGCATGCTTTTCCACGAATCAGGCAGCACGGTAGTTGCACCTGAGCCGCGCAACTGGAAGCCGCAGGCGCCCAGCAGGCAGCTGATGATCAGGCCGGTGACAATCTGTGTGAGGCGCTTGTGCATGCTCAGTCTCTTAAGTTGCAACAACAACGATCAGTTGGCCACAATATTAACTAATTTGCCCGGCACTACAATGACCTTGCGCACAGTCTTCCCATCGAGGAACTTTTGTACGTTGTCCTGTGCCAGTGCTGCAGCTTCCACCGCGGCCTTGTCCGCGTCGGCGGCCACTTCCATTTTCGCCCGCACTTTGCCGTTTACCTGAACTACAATTTCCAGGCTGTCTCTGGTCAGGGCGCTTTCATCGACGACCGGCCAGGGCGCGTTGAGTACATCACCTTCGCCGCCAAGCGTAGGCCACAGTTCGTGGCAAATATGGGGAACGATTGGATTGAGCATAAGCACTGCCGCGCGCAAACCTTCATCCATAACTGCACGACTCTGCTCGCTGGTATCCAGTTTGCCCAACTCATTGCACAACTCCATCACAGCGGCGATGGCAGTGTTAAAGGTTTGGCGCCGACCATAATCATCGCTGACTTTGCCGATTGTTTCATGGGTTTTGCGTCTGGCGCTTTTCTGTTGATCGTTAAGAGCGCTGGTATCCAGCGCGGGAGCAGCGCCTCCCTCAAGGTGTTTGCTCGCCATTTTCCACAGGCGTTTGAGAAAGCGGTTGGCGCCCTCGACACCGGAGTCGGCCCATTCCAGAGATTGTTCCGGGGGTGCCGCAAACATACTGAACAAGCGCACAGTGTCGGCACCGTAACGATCGATCAAAGACTGGGGGTCAACAGTATTACCTTTGGACTTGGACATCTTGACCCCGTCCTTAAGCACCATACCCTGCGTTAACAAACGCTTGAAAGGTTCGTCGGAGGTGACAAGGCCTTCATCACGCAGCAGCTTATGAAAGAAGCGCGCATACAGCAAATGCAGAATAGCGTGTTCAATACCACCTACGTATTGATCGACGGGCGTCCAGTAGTCGGCTTCACCGTCGAGCATGGCGGAATCATTATTGGCGCAGCCGTAGCGCGCGTAGTACCACGATGACTCCATGAAAGTGTCAAAAGTGTCTGTCTCGCGCGTAGCGTCTTTACCGCAACCGGGGCAGCTGGTCTGGTAGAACTCGGGCATTTTTTTGATGGGCGAACCCACGCCTTCGAATTCAACATCGGTTGGTAAAACAACGGGCAGGTCTTTTTCAGGAACGGGCAATGCACCACAATCATCGCAGTTGATGATGGGAATAGGTGCGCCCCAATAACGCTGGCGCGAAACGCCCCAATCCCGCAAACGGAAATTAACGGCGCGTTTGCCTTTGCCGTCTTGTTCCAGGCGATTCGCAATAGCATCGAAGCCCTGCTGGAAGTCGAGGCCGTCGTATTCACTGGAATTCACCAGTAAGCCTTTTTCAGTAAATGCGGCCTGCGTGATATCGCAATCTTCATCGCCAGCAGGCGCAATAACCTGTTCAATGGGCAGCTGGTACTTGGTGGCGAATTCCCAATCTCTCTGATCATGACCGGGTACGGACATCACTGCACCAGAGCCGTAGCTCATCAGCACAAAATTGGCGACCCAGATCGGCACTTCCCGGCCAGTCAGCGGATGCGTCGCCGTCATGCCTGTGGCCATGCCCAGCTTTTCCATCGTCGCCATTTCGGCTTCGGCCAATTTGATATTACTTTGAGACTCGATAAAGGCAGCCAGTTTGGCGTCATCTTTTGCTGCAGCCTGGGCAATAGGATGCTGCGGTGCTACCGCAACATAGGTGGCTCCCATCAATGTGTCCGGGCGGGTGGTATACACGCTCAAGGCGCTGCCATCGGCAAGACCAAAATCCAGATCCACACCTTCAGAGCGACCAATCCAGTTGCGCTGCATGGTTCGCACTTGCTCTGGCCACTCGTCCAACTGATCGAGATCAGACAGCAACTGATCGGCATACTCAGTAATTTTGAAAAACCACTGGTCAATCTCGCGACGCTCAACAGGGGTATCACAACGCCAACAACAACCGTCAACCACCTGTTCATTGGCGAGCACGGTCTGGTCAGTTTCGCACCAGTTCACCTCGGCCTTCTTTTTGTAGGCCAGCCCTTTTTTGAACAAGCGGGTAAAGAACCACTGCTCCCAGCGATAATAGTCTGGGTCACAGGTGGCAAGCTCACGATCCCAGTCATAGGCGAAGCCCAGCTCGCGCAATTGCTCACGCATGTAATCAATGTTCTCCGCCGTCCACTTTGCCGGCGGTACGTTATTTACAATAGCGGCGTTTTCGGCGGGCAGGCCAAACGCATCCCACCCCATGGGCTGCAGCACATTTTTGCCCTGCATGCGTTGGTAACGGGCGATCACGTCAGCAATGGTGTAGTTGCGCACATGCCCCATGTGTAGCTTGCCGCTAGGATACGGGAACATTGCCAGGCAGTAGAACTTCTCACGCGAGTCGTCCTGTTGTACGGCGAAGCTGCTGCTCTTCAACCAGTGTTCCTGTGCGGCTTTTTCCAGCGCCTGCGGGCTATATTGCTCGTCCATTACGGTTTACGCGTTACGTCCTTTGCTTTGAGGGTGAAATACCGGTCCGGTGCCTGAGTTTTGGGGCGCTTGGGGCGGCAAAAAGAACGGCGAATTCTATCAGCTAATGTTGTTGGCTGCGATGGGGGTGGGGGTGGAGGTGCTTTTTGATTTCTTCTGGATCGAGCGGGGTAGTCGCCTAGGGTAGGGAGGGTAGGGTTTCTGGACACGCCGTGAACCCATCCATGGGGGCTTGAGCTCGGCATCCATGCCTCACACAGTCCAGAAACCCTACCCTCCCTACCCAAGGCTTATAGCGTGGCAGTCACATGGGCTTGCTTTAGCCTGAAAGAGGTAAGAAAAGCAGTCCCAAAAAATGGGAGATTGTCATAAAGTTGCTGAATTCAGCGGTTTAAAAGTCTGTGCAAAGGTTGATGGAGCGCTGGAAGTGCGGCGGGCCCTACGAATTGAGCTAGAGGATTCCGGAGAGCGACAAACCGAGAGTCATTCACTATCCCGCCAAAACCCCACATACATCAGTGCCATCAATAACAGGGTACCGAAACATGCGGCGATGATTGGCATAGTGCCGAAGCTGCCAAAGGGTGTGTGGCCTAGCATGACCTCTGCTTCGCCGATGAGAACTTCTTCGACGAATTGGTCGGTGCGTTTGAGGATACGGCCCTGGTGGTCGATGATGGCGGAGACACCATTGTTGGTGGCGCGTAGAACGTAGCGCCCGTTTTCGCGGCCGCGCATCTGGGCAATTTGCAGGTGCTGCAGTGGGCCAATAGATTTACCGAACCAGCTGTCATTGCTGATGGTAATGATTACATCAGTGTTGCGCGAGGAAGATGCGACCAGATTGCCGTAAACAATTTCATAGCAAATAAACGGGGCGACGCGGTAAGGGCCTGCGCGAAGTGGTTTTTGATTGTCCGGCCCAGAGCTGAAAGACGACATTGGCAGATCGAAGAAATCGATCAGGCCACGCAGTAAATTTTCCAGCGGTAGGTACTCCCCAAAGGGTACCAAGCGTTGCTTGAGGTATACGCCTTCACCGTAGCCTATTGCCGTGATGCTGTTGAAATACTCTTTACTGCCCTCTGGCCGAAAGGGAATGCCGGTGATGACAGTAGTCTTTGCATCCGCCGCCGGTTCCGCGATGAGATCAAGGAAACCATGGGCGCGTTGCAGGTAATTGGGGATTGCAGATTCAGGCCATATCACAATGTCCTTGCCCATAAGGGGTTCGGTGAGTTCGCGCAGCTGTCGAATGATGGGGCGATACTGCTCTGGGTCCCACTTATGTTCCTGCGCCACATTGGGCTGCACGATGGCGATGTGTAGCGGTTGTTCGCTGGCGCGTGCCACCCATTGGATAGGGGTGAGAATGGCTCCTCCGCCCCACAGAGTGATGACAACAACCGCATAGGTGGTTACAGAGATTAGTTGTCGGCTGCGCAAACCCAGGAAAATACAGGTACCGGTGAGGGCGCAGATAAAGGAAAGACCGAATACGCCGGTAATAGGTGCCCAGCCAGATATCCAGGTGTCGACATGGGCGTAGCCAAGGTAGAGCCAGGGGAAGCCGGTGAGGAACCAGTCGCGCACCCATTCAAAGATGACCCAGAGTGCAGGGAAACCTATTAACATACCGCCTGGTAGTGAGCGCACGAACCGAACATAGCAGCCGGCGAAAAGAGCGTGGAGCAGGGCTAGTGCGGCGCAGAACAAGGCGGTCAGTACGATGGCGAAGGGCACACTGGTATGGCCGTGTACCTGAATGCTGACGTAGACCCATGAAATACCGGTACCGAACATGCCCAGGCCATACAGCCAGCCGCGCCACATGGCGGTGCTGGTGGTGCAGGTACTCAGGAGGTAGGCGTAGATGACGCAGCTTAGGATTCCTGCTGGCCAAATATCGATGGGTGCCAATGAAGCGGTAACCATGGCGCCAGCCAGCGGTGCCAGTATCAGTACCAGAAGCGGATTGAGGCGAGGTTCGGTTTGCTGCATCGCTAGCCCGGGTTTGTCAGGGTTCAATCGGGAACCTGTGTGACGCGCAAGCTGTAGATTTTACGCTGATCGGCATTAATGATTTTGAATTGAAAGTTTTCGATGCGTGTCACTTCATTGCGTACGGGCATGTGCCCGAATGCGTGAATGACAAGACCGCCTATGGTATCGAATTCTTCGTCACTGAATTTGCACTGAAACTGTTCGTTGAAATCATCGATGGGCGTGAGCGCCTTAACCATGAAATCATCACCGCCTAGGTTGCGAATAAAGCGGTCAGTCTTTGCGTCGGTTTCGTCTTCAATTTCGCCAACAATTTCTTCCAGCACATCTTCGATAGTGACAAGCCCTGCGACGCCACCGTATTCGTCAATCACAATGGCCATGTGGTTGTGGTTTTCGCGGAATTCACGCAGCAGTACATTGAGGCGTTTACTCTCTGGCACTACCATAGTGGATCGCAGTAGATTCTTGATGGAGAAGTTGTCGTGGTCGGGCTTGAGAATTTGAGGTAACAAATCTTTCGCCAAAAGAATACCCACAATATCGTCGAGATTGTCGTCGATAACGGGGTAGCGCGAGTGCGCTGCGCTAATAATTTTCGGCAGAAGCTCTTCCAGTGTTGAGTCCGCTTTGATGACGATCATTTGCGCCCGCGGAATCATAATGTCTCTGGCCTGCATATCGCTGACTTGTAGCGCGCCTTCAATAATGCTGCGCGCTTCCTCGTCGAT
The DNA here is from genome assembly GCA_047611225.1 of Halioglobus sp. Taxonomy (GTDB): domain Bacteria; phylum Pseudomonadota; class Gammaproteobacteria; order Pseudomonadales; family Halieaceae; genus Marimicrobium. The sequence goes on along the minus strand of JBLFWP010000015.1, from coordinate 5,308 downwards.
GACCTCGTTCTCAGCGGCAACCGCCAGAACGTCCTCGAAATCTTTACGATTGCGTGGTTCAGTTGAAAACAGCAAGGTGATTTTATCTATCCAAGATTTCTCCCCGTTGTCATTGCCCGAGCGTTCGTCGCTCATCACGATGTGTACTCCTTACTTGCGGTCTCTTCGTAGGGACAGCTGTAATTCAGGCTGCTAAGAATGGTGCTTTCCAGAGCTTCCATGTTGCTGGCTTCTTCCTCTTCTAAGTGGTCGTATCCAAACAGGTGTAGGGTGCCGTGCACTGCCATGTGTGCCCAGTGTGCTTCCAAATCTTTACCTTGTTGCTTTGCCTCGGCGACTACCACTGGAGCACAGATCACGATATCCCCTAGCAGGGGGTGATGCAGTTCATCGGGCAGGGTAGCTGGAAAAGACAAGACGTTAGTGGGGCCTGTCTTGCCGCGGTAGGTTTCGTTGAGGGTGGTCATTTCATCTGTGCCTACCATGCGCACACTGATTTCCAGGTGCTTTGAGGTAGCCTGAGTAGCGGCGGCAGCTGTAATCCAGCGTCGTATCTCACTCTCGTCGGGAACAGGCTCAGCCGAGTCGGACTGGATATCCACTTGCAGACTCATCGCCGGCTTTTATCCAATGGCGTGGTGTTGTCTTCGGCGTGGTCGTAGGCCTCTACAATGCGCTGCACCAATGGGTGGCGAACCACATCTCTATTTTCAAAAAAGGTAAAGCCTATACCCTCGACACCATCCAGAATGTTGCTGGCGTGGGTCAGTCCCGATTGCGTACCGCGCGGTAAATCGATTTGCGTTGCGTCGCCGGTGATGACGGCGGTAGATCCAAAGCCAATGCGGGTCAGGAACATTTTCATCTGTTCGCTGGTGGTGTTCTGCGCTTCATCGAGAATGATGAATGCGTTGTTCAAAGTGCGACCGCGCATAAAGGCCAGCGGGGCAACTTCGATGATATTGCGCTCAATGTATTTGTCGACGGTTTCGAAGCCCAGCATTTCATAAAGGGCATCGTAGAGCGGGCGCAGATAGGGGTCGATTTTTTGGCTTAAATCGCCGGGCAGGAAGCCGAGTTTTTCTCCCGCTTCTACGGCTGGGCGTACCAGAAGGATACGGCGCACGCGCTCTTCCAATAGGGCTTGTACCCCACAGGCTACTGCTAGATAGGTTTTGCCCGTGCCCGCTGGGCCGATACCGAAATTGATATCGTTGTCTTTCATGGTCTGCACGTAGCCCAGCTGGTTTTTACCGCGGGGTTTAATAGAGGTGCGCTTGGTGCGAATGATCTGAATCGCCTCAACCGGAGAATCTGGATTTGCTTCGCTCAGATGCTCCAGGCCGGCCTGTTGCAAGTGCAGATGCAGGGACTCGGGGCTCAGGCCCACGCCCTCACAAATTTCTTCGTATAAATGAATCAGCAGTTGCTGTGCCGTAACCACTTGGGCCTCGTCGCCGTTTACAAGGAACTGGTTCCCGCGGGCGCTGATGCTCACTTCAAGGCGTTGCTCAATCTGACGCAAATGGCCGTCCAGATGGCCGCATAACATGGCCAGGTGACGCGCGTCATTGGGTTCGAGAGAGAGGCTTTTTTGGGTCGTCTGGGGAGACGTCCGTTCAGGGGGAGGTTTGCTGTTCAAGGTGTCCTGTCGCCGCTGTGGGCAATACTGTTAGTGGTAAGGATATACCGGAATTCGCAGCCGTCAACTATTGACTAGAAGGCCGCGTAGGGAATTGGGAAGCGCGTCAACGATTTCGACCTCGGCAAACTGGCCGATCAGGCTGTGATCTGAGGTGGAAAAGTTGACCGCCCGGTTGTTTTCGGTGCGCCCCTGCAGCTGGCCGGGGTCTTTTTTGGACACGCCTGTCACCAGGATTGTTTGGGTAGAGCCGACCATGCGCCTGCTGATTTCGGCTGCCTGCTGGCTGATTCGTGTTTGCAGTATCTGCAGCCGTTTTTTCTTGGTTTCCTCGTCCGTGTCGTCCTTGAGGTCCGCCGCAGGGGTACCGGGGCGGGCGCTATAGATGAAGCTGAAGGAGCTGTCGAAGCCTATCTCTTCAATCAATTTCATGGTGTTGGCGAAGTCGGCTTCGGTTTCGCCAGGAAAACCGATAATAAAATCAGAAGAGAGGCTGATGTTGGGGCGGATTTTACGCAGGCGGCGAATCTTGGATTTGTATTCCAGTACTGTGTGACCCCGTTTCATGGCGGCCAGAATGCGGTCGGAGCCACTCTGTACGGGAAGGTGCAGGTGATCTACCAGTTGCGGGATGTCGGCGTAGGCGTCGATCAAAGCGTCGGAAAACTCGACTGGATGAGAGGTGGTGTAACGAATACGCACCAGCCCCTCAATCTTTGCGACCACATGTAATAGCTCTGCAAAATCGACAATCTCACCGGTATGATCCGGCCCGCGGTAGGCGTTCACGTTCTGACCCAGCAAATTGACCTCTCGCACTCCGCCCTGGACCAGGTGGGCAATTTCGGCAATAACATCATCTAGGGGCCGGGAGACTTCCTCGCCTCGGGTGTAGGGCACCACGCAAAAGGTGCAGTACTTGCTGCAGCCTTCCATAATAGAGACAAAGGCGCTGGGCCCATCAGCTTGCGGCTCGGGCAAATTGTCGAATTTTTCGATTTCAGGGAAGCTGACGTCGACGATTCTGGTCCCGGCGGTGCCGCGTTGCTCTATCATCTCGGGCAGGCGGTGTAAGGTCTGCGGGCCAAAAATGAGATCCACATAGGGAGCTCTACGCCCGATCTCTTCTCCTTCCTGGCTGGCGACACAACCGCCCACGCCAATAATCAAATCAGGGTTCTTTTGCTTCAGATGCTTCCAGCGGCCCAGTTGATGAAACACCTTTTCTTGCGCCTTTTCCCTTATAGAACAGGTGTTTAGCAGCAATACATCGGCCTCCTCGGGATTGTCCGTGGTGACCAGGTCATGGCTTTCCTGCAATAGATCGCGCATGCGAGATGAATCGTATTCGTTCATCTGGCAGCCATGGGTTTTGATGAAAAGTTTCTTACTCACTGGGTCTCTTTGGTGCTCTTGGTTGTCGTGCTTGTTGTCGAGTTAGTTGTCGAGTTAGTTGTCGAGTTAGTTGCCGAGTTAGTTGTCGAGTTAGTTGCCGTGCTAATTGTACGCTTTTGAGCGTCGCTTATTGGCGCTGGCAGCGCTACTAAAAGGGCTGCGGATTATACAGATTTAGCGCGCCTAAACCTAGCGTGACTCTGGTATTCTCTCAGGACGGTGGTAATATTGCCGCCCCCTGAAATCAGGTGCCTGAGTCTAGTTGGCGCCCATTGAGATAGCCATGAGTAACGAACCCGTATACAAGGTGATTTTCCAGAACGGCAACCAGGTGTTTGAGGTGTTTGCCCGTCAAATCTACCAGAGCGATATGTGGGGTTTTATCGAGGTCGAAGAGTTCGTTTTCGGGGAGCGCTCACAGATTCTTGTCGACCCTGGCGAAGAGAAGCTGAAGGCCGAATTTAGCGGCGTTAAGCGAAGTTATATCCCCCTGCAGGCGATCATCCGAATCGATGAAGTCGACAAAGAAGGCAGCGGCAAGGTATCTGAGGCCGGTACTTCCGAGGGCAACGTTGCCAGTTTTCCCCGAGCGGGCATTCCGTCGGGCAAAAAGGGCCGTGAATAATAAGGTCCGGGCCGAATTGATGCGCCACCTTTACGCTAGAATCCCCTGCTTTTCTCATTTTTTGGCGGTCATTATTTTTGGCCTTTTCCACATCACCAGCATCCACGCCAACCCCGTTCCAGCTGATGAACTATCCCTCGAAAATGGCGCCCTTAGCTACGAAATATACTGTGCTGAGTGTCATGGCAGTAGCCCTGATGATGGTGGCAATGAGTGGTATGGAACTAATGAGGATGATGAAGAGTACGATTTCACCGATCTAATCGAACCAGACGAGTCTGAGTCTGATGTCATCATGGATGAGGATTGGCCTGAATGGGCCGAGCTCCCTGACCCCGGCACTAAAGCGAATGATGCCGATGTTCGCCGGTTGATCATGGAAGAGCTAGTGGCGGAGATCGACAGAGAATATGGCGAAAAAGAGGAGAGTACTGAAGTACTGGAGGAAGAAACAGACCTGACTTACCCGGGCTATGAGGATGAAGACGCCCAGTATGGTGAGCAAGACGACTCTGGTCGGATTGAGGGTGCCACCGATTTAACCGACCCTGACGTTTTCTCCTATGGGACCTCTGAGGAAGACATTTTTGACAGCATTGCCAACGGCACGGGCAGTTCTATGAAAGGCTGGCGCGCAGAACTGGGGTCGGAAGAAGCTATCTGGGATCTGGTCAACTTCATTCGGAGTTACTGGGGTGAAGAGTGGTATTGATAGTTCGCGGGCGTTGAAAAGTACTCGCGAAACAGCCCGAAACCCCCGCTCAAAGAAGGTCTTACTCCCCCACCTTACCCTCCCTTTAAAAACTACGCCCCAGCCCTTCCTATTTGCTGGCGAACTGACGCTAACTTCACACAGACGGTAAACGCTTCTGCTGACGCCTTCACATCGTCCAGTGATGGGAATGTAGGCGCTAGCCGGATATTGCTATCCTGGGGGTCTATTCCGTAGGGGAAAGGGGCGCCCGCCGGCGTTAACTTAACGCCTATGTCCGCAGCCATGCGAATCACTTCTCTAGCCAGCTTCGGTCGTGTGTTGAAGGAGATGAAGTAGCCTCCTTGCGGTGTAGTCCAGGTGCCTATTCCTGTGCCCTGTAGTTCTCTGTCCAGAGTATCAAAAACGCATTGGAACCTGGGGTTAATCAATTGAGCATGCGCTTTCATGTGTGCAGCAAGCGCGCTCTCATCGGGTAAGAATTTTACATGTCGCAGTTGATTGATTTTGTCTGGCCCAATGGTTTGTATGGCAAGGTGCGCAGTGAGCGCCGCCAGATTCTCTGCGCTGCTAGCCATGAATGAAATACCCGCACCGGCGAAGGTCATCTTCGAGGTGGAACCGAACTGAATCACGCTGTCCAAGGTATCGAACTGCAGGCAGTAATCACGAATTGATGCGAGCGCCGGAGCATCGTCACTGAGGCTGTGAAGCGCGTAGGCGTTGTCCCACATCACCAAAAAATGGGGTGAGGCGAGCTGACCCAGGTGTGCGATACGCTTTACTGTCTCTTCGTCATAGACACAGCCAGTGGGGTTGGAAAAACGCGGTACGCACCAAATGCCCTTGATCGCTTCGTCCTGTTTAACCAGCGCCTCCACAGCGTCCATGTCTGGCCCAGTATCGAGCATAGCCAGCGGTATCATTTCGATGC
>JBLFWP010000014.1:0-54921 GCA_047611225.1 Halioglobus sp. | reverse complement strand
GCCCACTGACCTTCATTGCGGAAAATTTTCGGTAGAAAATCCTTCTTCATCTCTTCGCTGGCCACATGAAATATGGTGCTGGCAATGGTGCCGACGTTTTTACCGATAATGGGCGCGCCGCTGCGGTCAAGTTCAGCATTGAGAATGAACTGTGCCAGAGGGAAGGGATTGGGTGAGCCGCCATACTCCTCGGGAAAACCCATACCCAGCCAGCCAAGCTTCGCCATCTTGGTGACGAATTCGATGCGGGCGGGGGTGTCGATAAAAATGCTGCCCTTTACCTCGTCTGTGAGTTCGCTGGCAATAAACTCGCGCACCTCGTCGCGGAAGGCGATTTCTTCAGGGCTCCAGTCAAAATCCACGTACTGCTCCTTCGATGATCTGTTTATCCGGTTAAGGACTTAAATCCGGCTACGGGCTTCTTGCCTTACTGAACGGTGTTTATTTGGGGTGCAGGCCATCAACCGGGTTTATACAAGGCATATGTCTTGCGATGATAGTATAAGCGCTGCCGCCTGAGAAGAGATATTAGCTGCAAAAGCCCGCAGGGGTTGCTGTGGAAGGGCTATCGCAAGGCAGTTGTCATGTTATTTGCCCATTTTGGCCGCCGAAGATATAGTTTACAGCCCTTTCGTAGGAGGTTTGGCCATGTACCCTGCAGTTTATGCACAGTCCACTCCCGAGAAATCGGCGGTTGTCATGGGAGATGGCGTGGTGGTGTCCTACCGTGAGTTGGATGACCGCTCCAATCAGTGCGCGCAGTTGTTCGCGGCTCAGGGTCTGGTTAAGGATGACGCGGTCGCCTTCTTCATGCACAACTGCCCTGAGTATTTTCATGTGGCCTGGGGAGCGCAGCGCTCTGGCTTTTATTACACGCCGATTTCTACGCACCTGTCGTCCGATGAGGTGGCTTACATTGTCGAGAATTGCGAGGCCAAAGTCGTGGTGGTGTCAGCTGCTTTACTCCCTGTGGTGGAAAAAATTAGGGGCTCGTTGAAGCAAGTGGAGCTTTGGTTGATTGTGGAAGACGATGGTGCCGGCACGACTGATGGCTTCGTGAACCTGAATGAAGCCCTTGATGCCATGGTGACGACGCCGATAGAAAAAGAGCTGGAAGGCTGCGAGATGTTGTACTCCTCGGGTACTACCGGATACCCCAAGGGTATAAAGCATCCTAATCCCGAGCGCCCAGCAGGCTCGCCCAGCCCCCTGACTACCGGTATCGTGAAAGGCTTTGGTGTCAACGCAGACACGATCTACTTCTCTCCGGCACCGCTATACCATTCTGCCCCGATACGTTTCTGTATGGCAATGCACCGTGTAGGCGCGACAGCAGTGGTGATGGAACATTTCGAACCGGAGCAAGCGCTGCGTTTAATGGAGACTCATAAGGCGACCTTTAGCCAGTGGGTACCCACTATGTTTATTCGTATGCTGAAATTATCCGCCGAGGTTCGCAGGTCCTATGATCTGAGCAAGCACACACTTGCATTGCACTCTGCAGCCCCTTGTCCGGTAGAGGTGAAGGAGCAAATGATAGACTGGTGGGGCCCTGTATTGGTGGAATACTACGGCGCAACTGAGGGTCATGGCGGTACGCAAATTGACTCGCAAACGTGGTTAACGCACAAAGGTTCTGTGGGAAAACCAGTGTATGGCAGCGTGCATGTACTTGATGAACAGAACGAAGAGCTGCCCGCGTTGGAGGTGGGCACAGTTTACTTCGCGGGAGGCCCACGCTTTGAATACCACAAGAGCGCAAAGAAGACAGCGGAAACCAGGGTGGGTAAAATGTCCACGGTCGGGGATGTGGGTTATAAAGACAAGGACGGCTTTCTTTATCTGACAGATCGGAAGGCCCATATGATTATTTCCGGAGGCGTGAATATCTATCCACTGGAAACTGAAAATGTGCTTGTCATGCACCCGACAGTTGCCGATGTGGCGGTAATAGGCGTGCCGGATGACGAACTGGGTGAGCAGGTGAAGGCCGTAGTGCAACCAATGGTTTTCTCCTCTGCAGGTGCAGAGCTGGAGCGGGAGCTGATTGACTACTGTCGTGAAAAGCTCTCGCACATTAAATGCCCGCGCAGCATCGATTTTGAAGAGAAGCTACCGCGCTCGGATGCGGGGAAGTTATTTAAAAGAAAAATTCGTCAGCGCTACTGGGAAGGCAAAGACAGCAGTATTATTTAGAAGTGCGGCTAAAGCTGCGACAAAGCGTTTTGCACATTTTCAATTGAGAGAGATTTTACCTAATGCACACCCTTGAACTGTTTCAGTTGGAAGGCCGCACGGCACTGGTAACCGGCGGTGGTCATGGTATTGGCCGCCATTTGAGTATTGGGCTGGCAGAGGCGGGCGCCGATGTCATCGTTGTGGGTAGGAAACCGGATCCATTGCTGGAGGTGGTACACGCGATTGAAGAGATAGGGCGGCGTGCCTGGTCTATAGAGGCGGACTTGTCTGATCTGGAGGGTATAGACAGGGTAGTGGCCAGCATTGGTGAACTGGTAGGCCACGTGGATATATTGGTCAATAACGCGGGCATGGTATGGGCCGCGCCTACACTGGATTATCCTATGGAGGGCTGGGATAAGGTATTCGATTTGAACATACGAGGTCTGTTCTATTTGTCGCAGCAGTGCGCGCGCCTGATGAAAGAACACGGTGGTGGAAGTATTATCAATATCGCGTCAATCTCTGCGTGGCGCTGTGCACCTGACGAGGAGGAACCGGTGGTGGCCTACAATGCCAGCAAGGGCGCGGTCATCTCATTGACGCGAGATCTGGGAGTTAAGCTGGCGCGGGATAATATTCGCGTGAACTGTATTGCCCCTGGCCCTTTTCTAACCAGCATGATGAATCATGTACGGCACGACGAAGAAAAGCTGCAAGCATTTGAAAATTCAATTCCGCAGCGCCGCTCGGGTGAGGAAGACGATATGAAAGGTGTGGTGGTATTTTTGGCAAGTGCCGCTAGCGCATTTGTCACAGGGCAGACAGTGATCGTGGATGGTGGGTGGTCCTGTACTTGAGGCTTGCGTGCCTACCGGCTCTTTTAGAGATAGGGCGTAGTAGCTTGTAGTTATTTTCTCAGCGCAGCGCTCGCCAGTTGTTCCTGTTGCATGGCATCGGCAACACGTTCTGAGTCGCCTCGTGTCAGCAGTGCTTTTGCGGCGGCCAATACTTGCGGTTTACTCTGTATCATCGCTATGGCCATTTCCTTTGCTTCAGACAACAGCTGATCAGCGGGAAACACCTGTGTAACAAGGCCCATAGATGCGGCCTCTGGTGCGAGGAAAACACGCGCGGACAGCACCAGTTCTTTGGCGTTGGCGCTGCCAATGAGTTTTGGCAGCAGATAGGTGCTGCCTAGCCCCGGCAAAATACCCATCTTTGCAAAAGTCAGCCCAAATTTTGCTGTGTCCGCTGCAATTCGAACGTCACAGGCCAGTACCATGGTAATGCCCACGCCAATTGCGTGCCCGTTGATGGCAGCAATGACGGGTTTTGGGTAGTCGAGGAGGGTCAGCGGAAATTCCCGCACCAAACGTTCCTCGCCCAGTCTTGGCCCGTCGCCTATGTCACCGGCGGCTTGTGCCTTCATGTGATCAAGATCGACCCCCGCGCAAAAACCTCTTCCCGCTCCGGTGAGGATTACCACGGCTGCGTTTTCGTCGTCGCGCAGTTGATCAAATACCGCGACGATCTCCTCACCCATGTCCACGGTATAGGCGTTCAGTTTGTCCGGGCGATTGAGGGTGACGATGGCAATGCCGTCGTCAATCTCAAGCAAAATGTGGTGATACATGTTTGGCTCCGTGGCGATTGGACTACTTGGTTACTCGGGCAGGCGGTTACTTGGGCAGGCCAAGACAGCGCTCGCCAATAATATTACGCATCACTTCTGAGGTGCCTCCCCCCAATGTATTGGCGAATGAACCAAGGAAAGACTGCGGCCATCGGCCCGAGTCACCTGACAGGGCTGTATGGTTTGGCCCCAATATTTCCAGTGCCAGCGCAGTAACGCGTTTATAGAGCTCCGACTGAAACAGTTTTAGCATTGAGCCTTCCGGGCCTGGCATGGAGGTTCGTTCGTTGCGCGAAATCCCCATTAATGTCATCGCCAGCAGGGCTCGCGTTTCAGCGCGTAGCTTGGCCAGCTCATAGCCAATGTGATCGTCGTCTATCGCAAGGCGCCCGTCATCCAAGCGCGTGGTCTTGGCCAGCTGGATCAAATCTTCTATAGTGTTTTGAGTTTCAATCTGGGAGGGCATAAATGCGGTGCCACGTTCAAAGGCCAGCTGCGCCATACTTACCCGCCAGCCATTGTTGATGCCGCCTACAATATTCTTTAGCGGTATGCGCACTTCATCGTAAAACACTTCGTGTAAATCACTGCCGCCGGCCATGTCTTGTATAGGGCGTATCTCCATCCCCGGGTTGTCCATGCGGTTGATCACCCAGCTGATGCCGCCGTGTTTTGGTGCGTCCGGATCTGTGCGCACCAGCAATTGTTGCCAGTCAGCGAACCGAGCCCAGCTTGTCCATATCTTCGAGCCGGTAACAATCATGTCATCGCCGTCGATAACGGCGCGCGTTTTTAAAGAGGCCAGGTCTGAGCCTGCCGCCGGTTCCGAGAAGCCCTGACACCAGATTACTTCGCCTTTGAGAATGGGTGGAAGATAGGTTTTTTTCTGTTCCTCATCGCCACAGGCAATGATAGTGGGGCCGGCAAGATTGAGACCGTTAAAACGGTAGCCATCGCCCGGTGCGCGAGATTTGGCATATTCCATCAGAAAGATGAGTTGCTGAAAAGTATCGAAGCCCTGGCCGCCGTATTCGGTGGGCCAGTTAATGCCCGCCCAGCCGCCGCCATACAGTGTTTTTTGCCAGGCGAGGTCGAAGTCGCGGGCTTCAGGGGTGCCGTTTGGGCGTTTGTCCTGCGGCAGGTTGTCTGCGAGCCAATCGCGAACTCGCTCGCGAAATTCCAGCTGCTGTTGTGTGAAGTCCAGGTTCATAGCGGCAGGCTCCCTTTAATCCGGTGTCTGCGCATGCAGTAGTTTTTTCAGGTGCAGGCGTTCACTGCCAAACAGGGTGCCCAGTATTTGAGCGCGCTTAACAAATAAATGGATATCCATTTCCTGAGTAAAGCCCATGCCGCCATGTATTTGCACTGCTGCGTGGGCATTGTCACGGGCGGCTGCATTGGCCAGGGCTTTCAGCGTGTGCGCATCAAACAGGCCGCTGCTTCCATCTTCAGCCAGAGTGATACTCGCGTGGTATAGCATTGCGCGTATAGACTCGCAGCGAATCGACATGTCTGCGCAATAGTGTTTGATGGCCTGGAAGCTGCCTATGGCCTTGCCAAATTGTTCACGTTCCTTGGCGTAGTTAACGGCGCGCTCCTGCGTTGCTTCGGCAATACCCAATAACAGGGCAGAAGTTAACAGCGCACCGCGCAAAAATATTTGATCCGTGCCCGCGTCAACGAAGCATACGACGGGGCTGTTTGCCGCATGGTAAGTGGAAAGGCCCAGAGTAGGGTCTATACAGCGCTCTTGCGTTATAAGTTCAAGAGCATCAAGTGGCAGCAGAGCGGCCCCTTGTTCGCCTGCAACAAGTATCAAGTGCGCTTCTTGCGCTTCATACACTAGAAAATCGCCGTTAGTGGTTGCGCCAATGTGCGCCGCACTATTCTGCTTGGGAATAGCAATTGCTACTTTCTGTTTGCCCTCAAGAATAGACAGAGCTATGTCCCTATTGCCGCATTGTGAGGCTATACGCGCAGCCAACACGCTGGCTAGTAACGATGGCGGCATCAAGTTACGGCCAAGCTCTACGAATAGCAGTGCCTCTTCAGGCAGGCCGTAGCCGATACCGTCCATCTCGTCCGGCAGGCCGATTCCCAGCCAGCCTAATTCAGCGATTTGCTGTAGTTGATCGGGGCTAATGCGTGTTGTGGTAGTGCCGGCAGCGAGCTCTGCATCTACAGGAAATTCATTCGCCAGGAAAATCGCAGCGGAGTCGATAATCTGTTGCTGTTCTTCCGTTGGCAGTAAATCCATAGTTTGCTTAATACCGTTAGCAGTGGAATGATCTGAAAATGCAGGTGACAAAGTTGTTTTTATTGTAGCTGATTCTATAATAAGACGGTTGTCATGATAAAGTAGTTTCATTGGCAGCGCGTGTTGTATTGCTACGCGCTGCAGCAGGACTATTATCAACACAGCCGTTTGCCCAGTTACTGGCACAGTCACCAGCACAGGTACTTGTAGGGAGAGCTTAGCACCCATGGCGATCAAGCTCGGGACATCCGTAGGCATGCTCAATCCGCGTTATTTTCGCGCGGTAGCGGTGGCTGCTGACCATCTGGGCTATGAATCTCTGTGGATGCCAGAGCATTTAATATTCCCGGAGCAAATGGCAGGGTCGCCCTTTGCCGAGGCGGGAACAGAAGACGCCCATCCACCCGTACCGCCTGAAACTCCACTGTTTGACGTGTTTACTTATCTTGGGTTTCTTGCCGGCCAAACTAGCCGTATTCGCCTGGGTACTAATGTGTATCTGATGGGGTTGCGGCATCCCTTCGTGGCAGCAAGAGCGATTCAAACTTTGGATATTGTGTCCAGCGGGCGCGCTGAAATTGGGGTTGGGGCTGGGTGGTTACGCAGTGAATGGACTGCAGCGGGGTTGGACCCTAAAACTCGGGGTCGTCGTCTCGACGAGGCGCTGGGAGTGTGTAAGCGCTTGTGGACTGAAGAGTCGGTAGAGCACGAGGGAGAGTTTTATCAATTTGACGCTGTGCGGTTTGAGCCCAAGCCAGCGCAGCAGCCTCATCCACCAGTACACATCGGCGGCGAGTCGGATGCGGCATTGCGTCGAGTTGCGCAGTTGGGGGATGGCTGGTACGGCATCGGTCATACGCTTGAAACAGTGCAGCCTGTGTTAAAGCGCTTGCGCGAAATTGTGAGCAACGAAGGGCGCGACCCCGATACCCTGGAGATTATTACGGCTACCCAAGTTAAGGACCGAGATGAACTGCGTCGTTGGGAAGATTTGGGGGTGACTCGTTTGGTGGTGTGCCCGTGGGAACGGGGTAAGCATGCGGTGCAGGGATTGGAACGCTTTGCTGAAGAAATGTTTGTATAGGCCCCGGTTATACCGCTGCGCTTGCGCGCACAGCGCTTCTGGAGTGATTACTTCCCGGTAAATTTTGGCTCGCGTTTTTCGATGAAGGCGCTGACGGCCTCCTGCATATCTTCGGTATGGGTGGTGAGGTGCTCAGCCGCTACGGAAAAATTAAGCGTGGTGTTGATGCTCTGCTGAATACCTTGATTGATGGCCATCTTGGTCCAGCGAATCGCCGCAGTAGGCCCGTCCGCCAATTCTTTTGCAAACGCAGTGGCAGCAGCGAGCACATCGTCAGACGTGACACAGTGGTTAATTAGTCCCATGGCGGCGGCTTCTTCGCCATTCACTAACTTGCCGGACATTAGCAACTCTTTCGCCCGGTGCGGGCCTATCAGCAGAGGCCAGATGACTGCGCCGCCATCTCCTGCGACTAGGCCCATCTTCACGTGGGTGTCACCGATACGCGCTGTGTCAGCCATGTAAATGACGTCACATAACAGCGCGATAGTTGCTCCCAGGCCTGCGGCGGTGCCATTAACAGCAGCAATCACCGGCGCTTCGCAGCCTACCATTTCAAGTACTAGATCGCGGGTGCTGCGCAGTTGATCGATAGGGCGATCGTCTTCATTGCCAAAGCCTTTCATATCGCCACCGGCACAAAATGATTTTCCGCTGCCGGTAATGACGATAGCGCCTACGTCGGGATCGCGGCCCAACTGACGGAAGATAGTTTCCAGCCCGAGATGCAGGTCATAGTTCACTGCGTTGTGTACGTCGGGCCGGTTTAGTGTGAGGGTGGCAACGCGATCCTTCACCTGAACGTCCAGATGGTGTTGTTGCGCGTAGTGCGAGTAATCCACAGTGTACTCCGGTGTGTTGTTGTGCTGTGGTGATACAGCCCAGGGTTAATCAATCAGCAGCGTCGCCAGCTCTTCCAGCCACACTTTTGCTGCACCGCAAGTTTACCGGCAGGCACAGTAGTTGTTTATAGAATAGCTGAATATCGTACTCTGATGTAAACCCTACGCTGCCAATTATTTGCTTGGCGCTGGCGCCTATCCTTGGGGAAAGTCTCCTCCAACCAGGCTTTATACCTAAACGTATCCCGATGGGCCTCCTAAAATTCGGCAGCGCCCAGTGTTCACAGGCCCTAGTGTAGCCCCGGTTTTCTTAATCCCGTTAAGGCTCAGGGGTTCAGGGCAAGGCCTCGCGGCGGCTGTTCTATAGGCATGGGGAGCCGATACAGAACCGCAAAAGTGTATTATAAGACAAATACCTTGTAAAACATTTCGTCAGCGTGCCATACTTTTCTTACTGTGTTGTGCTGCTATTTTAGGCGCCCTGGGCGAATTGCAAAACGGGTTCGCCACAGCGAAACCCTCTACTGCTCATCGTTAAAACTGGATGTGTACTATGACTGATGTAATGAAAGGTATTCGTGTTCTTGAAGTTGCCGAACACATGTTCGTACCCGCTGCCTCCGCCATTTTGTCCGACTGGGGCGCAGACGTTATTAAGATAGAGCACCATTTGCGCGGTGATGCCATGCGTGGCCTGGGTAGTACCGGTGTGCTGGATTTATCCAAAGGGGTGCATGTTTTGAACGAGCACTCAAACCGCGGCAAGCGCTCCATCGGTCTTGATTTGTCCAGCGACGACGGAGTGCAGGTACTCTACGAGATGGCGAAAACCTGCGACGTTTTTCTCACCAATAAATTGCCCGGGATATTGGCAAAGCTAAACATAGATGTAGAGGACATTCGAAAACACAATCCAAATATTATTTACGTACGCGGCACGGCGTCTGGTCCAAAAGGTCCTGACGGTAATCGAGGTGGCTATGATATGACCAGCTTCTGGTGTCGTAGTGGCTGCGCCGCCAGCGTGAGTCCGCCGGGAATGGGCTTTGTTCTGCCGCAGCCTGGTCCGGGCTTTGGAGATTCCATTGGCGGTATGACAATCGCCGGTGGTATTGCTGCTGCTTTGTTTAAACGCGAGAGAACGGGTGAGCCTTCGGTGGTAGATGTTTCCCTGCTCGCAGCAGGTGTATGGGCGTTGGGGCCTACCATCGCGCTGTCCGGGCAGACGGGAAAGCCTTGGGTTTTGGGAGGTGGTGGCGCTGCCGGTTCCAGCAATCCCTTAACAGGCCTCTATCAGACTTCAGATGAACGTTTTGTCTCTTTGGTAATGCTGCAGGGCTTTCACTACTGGCCTGATTTCTGCCAACACTTGGACCGGGCAGAACTGATCGACGACGAGCGCTTTAATTCTCACGAAAACCTTTCTGCCAATGCCGGACAAGCGGGCGATATTCTGCGCGAAGAATTCGCCAAGTTTACGTTGGCCCAGTGGACAGAAAAATTCCAGACTTTGAAAGGCCAATGGGCACCGGTACAGAATTCGGTAGAGGTTGCGGCCGATCCTCAGGTGCGGGCCAATGGCTATATCGCCGAGGCTTCCACCAAAGAAGGCGTCGTTTTTGAGATGGTTTCCACGCCGGTTCAGTTCGATGAGGTACCTGCGTCTACCGCGCGCGGGCCAGAATTCAATGAGCATTGCGAAGAAATTCTGGCGGAGGCGGGAATAGATACCGAGAGAATGATAGCGCTGAAAGTCGCGGGCATTGTCGCCTAGATTGGCGCCTGGATTGCCGCACGGGCGGACGATTCAGGGTTCCACGCAAGGCGGTTTTCTGCCGCTGGGAAAGTAGCATTGCATTATCTGACGAACCGTCAGATAATACTGTCTCGCTGAAAGTATTTTCGAGGCAATGCACATAATAGTCCTGTGACAGGAGATAAACGCATGCAGATGGAAGATATGATTCTCGTTAGTGTGGACGACCACGTGGTCGAACCACCGGACATGTTCAAAAACCACCTCACCGCTGAGTATCAAGATAAAGCCCCCAAAGTGACCCGTCTCGCCAGTGGCTGCGACGTGTGGGAGTTCAACGGCCAGAAGTTACCTAATATCGGTCTCAACGCTGTGGTAGGCAGGGTGCCGGAAGAGTATGGCGTAGAACCCACCTCCTACGATCAGTTGCGCAAAGGCTGCTACGACGTGCATGCCCGTGTTGCCGACATGAATGCCAACGGCGTACTGGGTTCAATTTGTTTTCCGTCTTTTCCCGGTTTTGTAGGCCAGTTGTGGGCCTCCTGTGAAGACAAAACGCTCGCCAGAGTAATGTTGCAGGCCTATAACGATTGGCATCTGGATGAGTGGGCGGGAAGTTATCCCGATCGATTTATTCCTCTTTCGATGCCCGCGGTATGGGACCCGAAAGTAATGGCGGAAGAAGTTCGGCGGGTCGCCAAAAAAGGCTGCCGCGCTGTGAGCTTCACGGAAAACCCTGAAAAGCTGGGCCTGCCCAGTATCCATCAGGACTACTGGGAGCCCTTCTGGGAAGCCTGTGTCGATGAAGATGTGGTGGTGCTGATTCACATTGGCTCCGGCGGTGGCATGGTATTTCCGTCCATGGATTCTCCTGTGGAGGTGATGATCGCCACTACGCCGATTAGCATTGTGAATCTCGCAGCAGATTTGTTGTTCTCTACCATCCTGCGCAAATACCCCACCTTGAAGTTTGCCTTATCCGAAGGCGGGATTGGTTGGATTCCCTATTTTCTGGAGCGGGCAGACTACACCTACAGCCATCACCACGCGTGGACCCATCAGGACTTTGGTGACAAATTGCCCAGCGATGTTTTCCGCGAGCATTTTTACAATTGCTTCATCGACGACAAGGCCGGTATTCGTTTGCGCGATCTGGTTGGCATTGAGACGGTGATGTGGGAGTGCGATTACCCGCACTCGGATACCACCTGGCCGCGTGCACCCGAGATACTCTGGGAGAGCCTTGATGATGTGCCCGACGACGAAATAAATTTGATGACCCATGGCAACGCGATGCGAGCGTTTGGCTGGGACTTTACCGAAGCACGTCCTAAAGAACGTTGCACAGTTGCCGCACTACGTGAAGACGCGACGGATGTTGATCTCACACTAATGAAGGACGGTGGCGGTACGGCTGCTCATGAGGAGGGCAATCGAATTGTCACTGCTGGCGATATCATGAAGCAGTTGGCCGATGCTTTTGTGGAGCGCTAGTTTCCACCCGCACGCGAGCGTCCCTCTTTTTCGAGTGTCACTTAATGACGGCTAGCGCGCCATCAATTTCCGACCTCAGCGGTCGCCCTCTGGGGTCGCGCGCACTTCAAAAACGCCAGTCAATCCTCGATGCCACTCGCGCCCTGCTGGAAGAGCGTGGTCTGCGCGAATTGCGTGTGGCGGATATAGCCAGGGCAGTAAACACCTCACCAGGAACATTTTACCAATACTTTGGTGATGTGGAAGAAGTGGTGCTGCAACTGGCGGCGCAAGTCAACGAAGAGTTGCCAGCGCTGCTTGAATTGTTTGAGGGGCAGTGGCGCAGTCAAGCTGGCCAAGCAAAAGCACGCGAAGTTGTACTGTTTTTTATGCGCTATTGGGATAATCACGGCCCTGTACTACGTGTTCGAAATTTAGCAGCGGATGAAGGAGATCTGCGTTTCATGGAACTGCGTCGTGCGGCGATGGAGCCTATTCTTACTGCCATGGTTACCTTGATGGCGCGCAGTGGTGCAAGCAAAAAGAATCCCGATATTATTCCAGAATCTGCAGCCCTTGCCATGTCAGCAATACTGGATCGCCTTGCGGCCTACCATAAAGTGGTGGAAGGAGAGGGAGTGTCGTATGAAGAGCTGGTTGGCACCAGTGCACAGATATTGTTCCGCACCTTAACGGGGAAGTAGTGACATGAGTGATAGTGCGGTTGGCGAAGCGCGAATGCTAATAAACGGTGAGCTGGTAGATGCTGAGTCCGGGGCTACCTACGATAACATCAGCCCCACCTTCGAAACCGTATTGGGCCAAACGGCCGATGCGACACCGGCAGATGTAGATCGCGCCATTGAGGCTGCCAGAGCTGCCTTCGATACCACTGATTGGTCTACCGATCACGCTGTGCGATTACAACACCTGCGGCGTTTTGCCGATGGCATACAGGCAGCGGCGGACACGGTTTTTCGTCCGCAGATAATTGCTGAAGGCGGGCAGCCCCATATGGTCACACTGGGCCCCGGTTTGGATGAGCCACTGGCACATCTCGATTGGGTGCTGGAGACTATGGAGAATTTCGAATGGCACCGTGATCTGCCCAATGTTCTCGCTCAGGGGATAGACAGCAAGCGGCAGGTGTGGCGCGAGGCTACTGGCGTGGTCGCAGCGATTACGCCCTGGAATTTTCCTGTGCAAACGAATTTGGCGAAAATATTTCCAGCATTGGCGGCGGGCAATACAGTGGTACTTAAACCCGCTCCCGACACCCCCTGGGCTGCTACCGCTTTGGGAAAAATTGCTGTGGAAGCACAGTTACCGCCCGGTGTATTTAATGTTGTCACCGCCAGCGATCCTGCCGAAATTGGAGAAGTGCTGTGCAGCGATCCGCGTGTCGATATGGTGACATTTACCGGTTCTACCGCGGTGGGAAAACGCATCATGTCGGTAGCCTCTGATACAGTGAAAAAGGTGTTCCTGGAATTGGGTGGAAAATCTGCCCTTATATTGTTGGAAGATGCCAACCTTGATATTGCCGCGCTACATTCTTTGGCCGTGTGTTTCCATGCGGGGCAGGGCTGTGCGATTCCAACACGCATGCTAGTGCACCGTTCGCGCTACCAAGAAGCAGTAGAAATGCTAACGCCTATTTTTCAGGGTATGACATATGGTGACCCATCGGACCCCCAATACATGATGGGGCCTGTTATCAATCGTAATCAGTACCATAAAATACTTGGGATGATTGAGCTGGGCGTGGAAGAGGGGGCAACCCTGGTTGCAGGGGGTAAAGCCGCTACCGAACCAGCCACCGGCTATTTTATTGAGCCCACATTATTTACAGACGTTGATAACAGCATGAGCATTGCCCAGCATGAAATCTTTGGCCCGGTACTGGTAATGATTCCGTTTGAAGATGATAACGATGCGGTGAAGATTGCAAACGATTCAATTTACGGTTTGTCGGGTGCAATTCACTCGGCTGACAAGGAGCGGGCACTGGCGATGGCACGGCGCATTCGAACCGGAACGCTGAGCATCAATGGCGCTGGATTTTTCGGGCCAGACGCGCCCTTTGGCGGCTACAAACAAAGTGGCAATGGGCGAGAAATGGGGCTGGAAGGTTTGATGGAATACATGGAGGTTAAAACAGTAGGCTGCCCGGCATGACAACCTTTTTGGAGCGCCAGATTTCTTAATCCATCTCCAGCGTTCTCTGGCCTACTGCGCCAGGTGTGCCGCGTTGTTGCAGACCATTTTGGCCTGTGTAAGGGCTGGATTGACGATTTAGGCCTTTTGGCAGCTCCTGCAGTAAATCACCACCCCAATAATGTTGTGTCAGTTGATCGCGTAAATCATCGGAATTTACCACTGAAACGAAACTGAAAAGAGGCTGTACTGCCATACCGCTACCCGCCTCGTCATCCCATTCGTAGTAACTGGAGCTGGTCAAGCGGTGCTCGCGGTCGAAATTCAGTAGCAAAAACTCACCCATCGCCTGCGTTTCCCCCCAGTCGATATTGACGAAATCGGCTCCTATGACTCCCAGCCTTACGCCGACAGAGTCTTCGCGAATTTTCCAGTGCTCCCAGGCCATTACAAAACCATTGGAGGTGGCTGACATCGTGATGGGCGGCCCCAGCAGCTCCAGCGCTTCGCTCAACGTTGAGAAGGATTGTGATTCTGCCTGCGCGCTTAATGGTACCGGAGCACCAAGATCCCATCGCCACTGAGTGCAGGCCGATAGCAGCCCGCACACAAGCAATAAAGTAACGGCGCGTTTAACGGTCTTATGAGTCATACACACGGGTGGAGTATTCAGTTAAGACATCGTTGTCATCGAAGAAGAAAACAGCGCGGTCATACTGTGTTTCTACAGTGGTGCGGTTATACACGAGTAGGATTATACCGTTGCCGCGGGTATGTTCGAACAGATAGTAGAAAACCGTTTCCCCATCCAGCGAGATCACTTGCGAGGGTGGTCCCAGCAGAGCGAGGACATCACTGCGTGTGCTGCTGCCCTTACTCAATTGGGTAGTGACAGAATCCTGCCAGCGCACATCAACGCCGCGTTTGTTTTCATACTGTGCGCAGCCTTGTAGCAGAGAAAGGCCAAGCGCTAAGGCGGCCAGAAGAGCCAGAGGTTTCATCGTGAGTTCACTCCATTGGTAACAGTGGCAAGAGCATATCTATTTCTGGCATCAGGGCCAAGAAAATCAGCAAACTAAGCGGAGCGAGAGCCAGTTGTGCTCAAAACATGCTCACTGCCAAAAAAAACGTTATCTGGTGCACACTTAGGCCGAAAGTTCTCCGGTCAAACCCTTGCGCTGCCTAACAACCCGATAGCAATTCACCTATAGTGAAATTGATGCAATTTCTGCGATGGCTCCTATAGAGAGCGAAGCAGCATGGGAGATAACACGGCGTACTGAGCCGTAGGGACGATAGGCAAATGGCGGAGCAGGGCATTGAGCAGATCCAAGTACCGGCGGCGGAGCAGGCGCCCACGGGTACCATGAGGGCGCTAGGGCGCAATCTTACTTCCGTGTTGGATGCAGGTCGGGAGATTCTGGCTAGACGTCGCAATGCACAAGCCGCAGCAGCGCAACCATCCTCACCAATAGCAGAAGCACAAACAGCCGGAGAACTCGCTACGCTTTGCCATGATTTGCTGGAGCATAGGGGCGAAGCTTCCGGTATCGCACTGGCCAGTGAAATTGTCGCCGCCTATCAGGCGCTGCCACAAGGTAGACGCATGGAATTTTTTTCCATTCTAGCGAATGACTTCGAGGTGGACCGGGACGCCATCATAAGCGCCGTAGATCGTTACCGCGCAGATTCCAAGCTGGAGCATTTGTGGTCGCTTAAAGGCGCTGTGGAAGCGCCGCGACAGAAACTTTTCCGCCGCCTAAACACAGCGCCCGGCGGCACCAAGGCATTAGTCGCCATGCGCGGAGACTTGCTTAAAGCACTACGCAAGCATCCACATTTTCGCGGCATCGACTCGGACCTTAAGCACCTGTTTATTTCCTGGTTTAACAAGGGCTTTCTGGAGTTGCGAAAAATTGATTGGGACTCTCCCGCGTCGGTATTGGAAAAACTTATTGATTACGAAGCGGTGCACGAGATCAATGGCTGGGATGATATGCGCTGTCGCTTGCAGGAAGACCGTCGCTGTTTCGCCTTTTTTCACCCAGCGCTGGATGATGACCCGCTGGTGTTTGTTGAAATTGCGCTCACCCAGAACATTCCCGATGCGATAGCACCATTAATGCTCCAGGATAGAGAAGTCTCAGAGAACGAACCGGTAAACACTGTAGTCTTTTACTCAATCAGTAACTGTCACCCTGGGCTGGCCAGTATCTCGTTCGGTAACTTTTTAATTAAGAGCGTGGTCCAGGAGTTGCGCAAGGAAATACCGACTCTCGATACATTCGTTACACTGTCCCCGGTACCCGGATTCAGAAAATGGTTGCTAGGCGCTGATCTACAGGGGTTGGTGGCCGACACACTAATCGACCGCGTCCGTGAACCTGTTGAAAGGGTGGTGGAGCTAGAAATATTTGATGCCTTGCAGAAGCTTTGTGCGCATTACTTGATTAATACCAAATCAGGCGATCTGCCGCTGGACCCAGTGGCACGTTTCCATCTAGGCAACGGCGCGCAGTTGCATCAAGTGAACGGTGCAGCTGACCTTTCAGCCAAAGGTTTAGAGCAGTCCGGCGGTATTATGGTCAATTACCTGTATGACCTGCCTACCATTGAAGAAAATCACGATGCCTACTTTGATCAGGGCAAAATCGCTGTATCAAAGGCTGTGCGTAAACTGGCAGATTAACGGGCTCCTGGCTCCAGGAACCAAAATCCTCTTCAAAACTCGCCTTTGATGTTGGTGTTACTACCCGCGCCCTTGATCCGGTATAATCGCGACTGGTTTAAGCAATAGCAGCTGGGTTCCCCATGTCCGACAAGGACCGCATTCCCACCTTACAGGTCGGTAGCGGCGACAAATTCGTCAACGAAAAGGGTATTACCGCCATAAAAGACGGCATCAAGTCTTCAGGCGGGGACGGTTTACGCCTGAAGAAACCCGATTGGCTACGTATTCGTGTGCGCGGTGGCGCCACCTACAACAAAGTGCAAGCCATCGTACACGAGCACAAGCTGGCGACAGTTTGCGAGGAGGCGAAGTGCCCGAATATGAGCGAGTGCTGGACCTCGGGCACTGCAACTATCATGCTAATGGGCGATGTGTGTACTCGGGCTTGTCGGTTTTGTGCGGTTAATACCGGCAACCCTAATGGCGCTCTCGATGAAGACGAACCGGACAATACCGCCCGCTCAGTACAGCTAATGGGTTTGAAATATGTAGTGCTCACCTCAGTTAACAGAGATGACCTACCAGACGGCGGGGCAGGGCATTACGCGCGCTGTGTCCAAAGGGTTAAGGAAGAGAATCCCGAAACAGCTGTTGAAGCACTAACGCCAGATTTTCTGGGCGTGTTGGCAGACGTAGAAGCCGTGGTGGATTCTGGCATCGAAGTCTTCGCGCAAAATATTGAAACCGTAAAGCGATTAACCCATCCGGTGCGCGACCCGCGAGCTACCTATCAGCAAACGCTGGACGTACTCACCCACGCCAAAAAATACCGCCCGCACGTATTAACCAAAACCAGCTTGATGTTGGGCCTAGGGGAAACGGAGGAGGAAATCCTTGCCTGCATGGATGATTTGCGCACGGCGAAGGTCGACATTCTTACCTTAGGGCAATACTTGCAACCCACCGTTAACCACCTCCCCATTGAGCGTTATGTTACGCCTGAAGAATTCGAAAAGTATCGCCAGTGGGGCCTTGAAAAAGACTTTCTGGAGGTTGTTTCTGGCGTCCTGGTTCGTTCCAGCTATCGGGCTGAACAGGTGTTGGCCAAGAACAATGTTGGCCTGTCCTAATTCTGGACGCTAAAAGGCTGATTCAACCACTGCTTGATACGCCCGTAATGGGAGTGTCGTTGGCAAACGTTTCAATGCTTCGCCTGGACCAATTAGGTGGAGAGGCTCCCGGTAATAAATCATTCAAGCTCAAGGGTTATGTTGCTGAGGCTGAACGGCTCGGGATAGGGCGTTTGGTTTCTTTTGGCGGCGCCTGGTCGAATCATTTGCATGCGCTGGCGGCCACTGGGGTGCAATACGGCTTGGAGACGGTAGGAATAGTGCGTGGGGAATCTACCGAAGCTCCCACCGCAATGCTCGCCGATGCTAAACGCTGGGGTATGAACATTGTTCACCTTAGTCGCAGTGAGTACAGGTTGCGTAATGAACCCGATTACCTGAGTGAGCTCAACGAAAGATTTTCGCCTTGTCTTGTGATTCCCGAAGGCGGGGCGGCCTTTCTGGGTGCTCAGCATTGCAGGGAGATTGCAGAGCTACTGGAGCAAGCTGACGCCGCCCGCAAAGTAGTACTGCCAGTCGGTACTGGAACGACATTGGCGGGGCTAGTGGCTGCGCTGGACGGGGAGTCTCAAGTGATAGGCATTTCAGCGCTAAAGGGTGCTCTGGATTTAGAGATGCGCGTCCAGTCATTACTGGAGGAACTATCGCCAAAAAATTCCGCAAGCTGGACAATCAACCACGATTATCACTGTGGTGGTTTTGCTAGAACAAATGCGCAGCTACGGGAGTTTGTACTGCAATTTGAAGCTTGCCAGAACATTCTCCTTGACCCGGTCTACACCGCGAAAATGCTCTATGGAATTGCGCAATTGCAGGCAGGGGGTGATTGGGATGCGACTAGTCCGGTGCTTGCGATTCACACCGGTGGTTTACAGGGGCGACGAGGCTATGGCTGGTTAGATAAGCCATAGCGTCGAGACAATACGAAATTGCGAGTCTCGCCCAGAAGGTTTGGGCTCTAGTTGACCCTGCTATGTCCTGTCATCCAGTCAACGACTGTATCTATGCCCTGGGCTACCCATGGAAAGGGGATATGCGGGCTGCCGACCATGGTCCACAGCTGGGCATCAACGCCGGGCGTACAGCCTGAATAACGGAGTATTTCAGTCTCTGCTCCATCGATGCTGGCATCTACATCTATATTCTCTGGCATAGAGGGGTTGTCGGTGTCGCAACCGGCAAGTCCAGCAAAGCGTGCGATCGTTTCCAAAGCGCCGGGGAAAACGAAGCCTGCACTTGCATTGCCATCATAGGGAATTGTTTCGTCGGCATCGCCGTGCATTGCGAGAACACTGACGGGGTATTCCGCCGGTATGCAACTGCCGGCATCTTCCCAAGTAGAGCCAGCGAGGCTCACTACGGAAGTCACCAGATCGGAGGCTTCGCAGGCCATACGCAGGCTCATAAAACCGCCATTGGAGTGACCGATCAGGCCAACTCGGGTTGTATCGATACTGTAGGTCGCCGCTGCTTGTTCAATCAACCCTCGAACGTAGCCTACGTCGTCGATTTGATCTTCTTCATTCGGCCCGGCGCAGCACGCTGGGGTGGCATTCCAGTATCGGCTGCCAAATTCATTGATGGTGCCATTGGGTGTCACCAGTACAAACTGTTGCGTATCAACGCGTGAATTCAGGCCAAGATACAGCGACTGAACGGGGCCGTTGGCGCCAAAACCGTGCAGCAAGATAACCAGTGGGTAGCGAGTCTCAGTGTTGTAGTCAGCGGGGATAATCACCTGTGCTGGCCGCGCATCATCAATGGACAG
Organism: Halioglobus sp.; assembly: GCA_047611225.1. Lineage (GTDB taxonomy): Bacteria > Pseudomonadota > Gammaproteobacteria > Pseudomonadales > Halieaceae > Marimicrobium. Next base: position 35,969 of record JBLFWP010000014.1, on the reverse strand, counting down.
TATGGGGTTGGACTCGCAGGTCTCGGTGTCGGCGCAGCCGCTTAGGTAGGGGGCAAAAACGATAGAGTCGATGCCGTCGGTGCCGTCGGAGCAGCCTGCGGCAAACAGGACTACTATTAGACTCAGTAGAGAGAGTGGTGATTTGCTGGGTGATGATGGTGAGCGATGAAATTTCATAGCGTTTTCTCTCGGTTAGTTTTTATCGTATATGCCACAGTGCTTAGTGAGCATGTCAAAGCCGCAAATGGTGGTCAAGAACGAATACCCGTGTTTCAGCCTGGAATGTCACCGAATTGGTAGGTGATTTCTAGATACGCGCCCAGTGGTTGGCCTACGAAATAGCGGTAATCGCCAAAGCCAAAGTCCGCTCTTTCGGCGTAATCCTCATCTAACAGGTTGGTAACGCGCAGTGCGCCAGACCAGCGTTCAGTGAGTTCACTACTGATGCGCAGATTCAACAATGAATGGCCATCGTACTGATGGTTGTTGTCCGGCTCCAGATAATAGGAATCCATGTAAACCCATTCCAACTCGGCGTTGCTGTTGCGGCCGGTAAGCTCAGAGAAATTCCAGCCAATGCGAGCACTGCCAAATAGGTTTGGCGCGGTATCAATGTCATTGCCTTTGATATCACCTGAACTGCCTATCAACGCAATATCACTTTGATAGGTGTGCTCGGCGTAGTTAGCATCCACGCCCAGCAGCCAGTTTTCAGCAATTTGAATATCGAGGCTCAACTCTGTGCCGTAATGTTCTGTGCTGGCGCCGCTCACATTTTGGCGGTCGGCGTCCTGAAAAATCACATTGTCCTTTTCCATATAATAGAAAGAGATATCGTAGTGGGCGAGCTCTGCCCAGGTACCGCGAAAGCCCAGCTCTACGCTGTCGATTTCCTCGGAATCCAGATCGGCGTTTTCCTGCCCGGCCTGTAGGCGATACAACTCTGTTGTTTGAGGTGCGCGAAAGCCACGGGCGAGACGCAAGTAGCTTAGGTGATCGTCACCAAGGTTGTAGCTGACACCACCGTTCAATGACCAGTCGGTGAAATCATCTTCGGAATCAGCAGGGCGATAAAAACGGCAGTTGCTGGCGTCTGGTCCGCAGGGTGCTCCATCTTCAGTTTGGTTGTCGTAGTCGTAGTTGGTGTATTCCAGACGCGCACCTGCGTTCAGTTCCCAGTCGGAATCACTTTGCGTGCGTAACTGGCTGTAAGCTGCTGCGACGGTAGCGCCCACTTCATAATCGTAGTGAACCCCCGCTGGTTGATTGGGGCTGAAATCATCCGCTTGAATTTCTGTCAGGCTACCCTCGGTGTATTCCAGATCAATACCGTTAGTCCAGCGCATTGCACCGGCATTGGTGTGTAGGGTCGTGCGCAGCCCCAGGCTGCTATGTTCATTCTCTTCCACCGGCTGCCAGGGCAGAAAGTGTTGCAAAAACTCCATCTCGGTATCGCGCAGGTAAGGTGTAATGGTCAATAGATTGTTCTCGTCCAGCTCTACACTGGCACTTGTGTACAGCCGCAGTGACCGCGCTTCCCGGTAAGCCTCCGGGTTGGGGTTGGTGTCTTTTACGCTGTTGTCTTCGTAGGCTTTGAAGCCTTTGATGAAACCAGCGGTTTCCTGGTCGAGATTGGTCAGATCAAGTACGGTACGAAAATCCCAGTCCTGCCCGGTGTAGTCGTGCCTGAGGGTGGCTTTTTGTTGTTCATAGCCGGAGTCATCTTTGTAACCGCCATCATCGGTAACATTCGCGTTAAAGCTGATACCGTGTTTGCCTTCGGTATTGCTGTAGCGGTACTTGCCGCGATAGTAGTCATTGGGGCCTGCCTCAAAAGACAGGCGATGATCCAATTGCTCTGAAGGTGCGGCGCTCAAAACGTTGATCACGCCGTGCATGGCATTGGAGCCGTATAGCGCGGTGGCTGGCCCTTTGATGACCTCTACGCGGGAGGCTTGCTCGAAGTTAGCTTCAAACAACTGATTGACGTTACAGAAACCGGGGGCCCTTAGGCTGATCCCATCCGCTGCGGCAAAAAAAGCTCCGCAACTGCCGGCGCCAGTGAGCACGGGCGAACGTAAAGAGATGAGGCTCTCCTGACCATTGCCTCGACTGATCCATGCGCCGGGGACCCGCTGCATCACTTCGTTAATATGAACCGGAGAAACCAGCGCCAATTCATCAGCGTTCAGGGTGGACCAGGCCAACGGCAGGCGTGCTGCCTCTTCTTCTATGCGGCTGGCGGTGACCAGAATATCGTCTTCTAGCACCTGGCTGTGAACGGGGAAAGTAACGGTGGCTGCCAGTACTAATAGCAGCATTGAGGAGATGCGGTTGGGCATAAAATAGTCTCTAGTTTTGTTGGGTGGTTGAAGCGCGCAGGCGGGCAGGGTAGTTGTTTAGGGTTTATCCAGCTGCGATGATATTGGTGTCCGTGGCGGCTGCGCTGGGCCCTTCTTTGTTACGTACAGCATCAGCAACGCGAAACATTGGGACTTTGAGCATATCGATTAGCTCATCGCTGGCAGCGGTTCGTTCTAAGGCTTTATCCATGCAGTTGAGCCACTCATCGCGTTCTTCTGGGCCGATATGGTAGTGCTCATGCGGTTCTGTCATACACACGGTACCGTGTTTGTCTGCGTACAAAGGTGGGCCGCCCATCCAGCCGATCAGGTATTGGGCCAGCTTTTCTTTCATTGGCGCCAAATCTTCAGCGTGCATTGCCCGCAAGTCAGCTGCCTGAGGCAGTTCGTCCATGACGTCGTAAAAGGCGCTGGTCAGCGCTCTGATGCCTTCTTCACCCATAATTTGATAGGGCGTTTGTGGGGTGTCGCTCATCTGTAGTGTCCTTGAAATCTCTTGGCTGCAAGCCCAGTGTTTGCCCTTGGCATCTACATTGATTGCCAGTTGTAGTAAGGGCTGCCGGAATTACGGGCGATAGTTTACCTGATCTGGCGGTGTTGGTGTGAATAAGGGGGATTGGAACGGGGCTGATAGCCGCAGTAATTTTTCAGGGCCTAGACGGGTGCCTGCAGGCTTTTCCTCTGCTAGAATTCGCTTCTTTTTGGCTTGGCACGTGACTTTAAGCGATATCACGGAGCAGCCAATACACAAATCTCACAATTGCTTCGAATACAGGACATACATTATGAGTCTTGCCGACAAGGTATTGGCCGTTAACGACGATTTACCCATTCGCACAGACGCACCTGTGCACAGCGGTAAGGTGCGCTCCGTCTATTGGCTGACGACACAAGACAGTGCCCGGCTTATCGCAGAGCGGGGATACGACCTAGCACCGGAAGCTCCACTGGCCATCATGGTGATTTCCGATCGGATATCTGCTTTTGACTGTATCTGGCACGGTGAGGGCGGAATGCGCGGTGTTCCTGGTAAGGGCGCCGCTTTGAATGCCATCTCTAACCACTGGTTTGGACTCTTTAAAGAGCAGGGCCTGGCAGATAGCCATATTCTCGAAATTCCCCACCCCCTTGTGTGGATTGTGCAAAAAGCCAGGCCGATAATGGTTGAGGCTATAGCGCGGCAATATATTACCGGCTCTATGTGGCGTTCCTATGAAAAGGGCGAGCGCAGTTTCTGCGGTATTGAAATTCCAGATGGGTTGCAGCGGGATCAGAAGCTTCCAGAGTTGCTGATCACACCCTCAACCAAGGGAATTCTCGAAGGTATTCCTGGGGTGCCTGCGGTAGACGATGTGAATATCACGCGCGCCGATATTGAGAGCAACTATCAGGCCTTTAATTTCCAAAGCATTGCAGATATCGACCTCTACGAAAAACTTCTTGGCGAAGGCTTTGATCTGATCAGCAATACGCTGTCTGATCTCGACCAAATTTTTGTCGACACCAAATTTGAGTTTGGCTATGTCACGGACAAGTCCGGCAACGACAAGCTGATTTACATGGATGAAGTTGGTACGCCTGATTCATCACGCATCTGGGATGGGCCCGCGCACCGTGACGGTAAGGTGCTGGAGAATTCCAAGGAGAGTTTCAGACAGTTATTGCTCAAGCATTTTCCGGATCCGGATATTCTGCTGAATAAAGATCGGATGCCAGAACGGCAGGCTCTAGCGCAGGACAACGCCCTGCCTACAGTGGTGTTGGATGCTGTCTCGGCAACCTATGTAGGTATTGCCGAAAAGATCATTGGCCACACTTTGGAAGTTTCCGAAAACCCCAAAGCTGAAATCATTGATGTGTTGCGCAGGGAGTTTGCCCTTGTCGATTGAGCAGTCTCTTGCTCGCTGACCCGACCTTCTATCTGGCTTGTATTCCCGCCGTACTACTTTGGGGTATCGCCAAAGGGGGGTTCGGCGGAGCAATAGCCGTTCTCTCCGTTCCCCTAATGGCGCTTGTGATGCCGCCCATTCAGGCAGTTGCCATATTACTGCCGATTCTGGTGGTGATGGATGTGTTTGTCGTAAAAACCTATTGGGGCGTGTTTGACCGACGTGGTTTGTTAGTTTTGTTGCCCGGGGCGATGGTGGGAATTCTATTCGGGTATCTCACTGTTGAATCTACCAACGAAGACTACATGCGAATACTCATTGGGGTATTGGCTCTGGTGTTTGGTCTACAGAATCTATTGAAGCTGAAGTGGCAGGCCAGTGCAGAGCACAATAAGGTCAGTGGCACTTTGTTTGGTGCGTTATCGGGATTCACCAGTTTTAGTATTCACGCGGGAGGCCCGCCGCTGATGATGTACCTTATGCCAAAAAATATGACGCCTGTGTTGTTCGCAGGTACGGCCGGCCTTTTCTTTGCTGTAGTTAACGCCGTTAAATTGCTGCCTTATTATGCGCTGGGCCAGTTCACCTCCGACAACTTGCTGTATTCTCTGGTGCTTATTCCCTTTGCACCTCTGGGGGTGAAGTTGGGTCATTTTTTGGTGACGCGCTCCGGCTCCGACTTCTACTACAAGGTAATCAGTGTCTTTCTGGTGGTGGTTGGAGTAAAGCTGTTAGTCGAGGGTGCAAGCGCTCTCGCGATTTGAACTAGAAAACCCGATCTGTACAATTAAGGCTATTGTGAAGCGATTCGCAGAATACTGATCTAGCACGCGGTGCCTCTAAACGATGTCAGGAGTAAAACGATGAGTGTTGTTCTCTACGAAAAACGCGGCCAGCAAGCGTGGATTACGCTGAATCGGCCCGAGGCCAAAAACACTATCAATGGAGAGATGTTTGTCGAACTGGCGGACGCCTGGCAGCAGGTGCGCGAGGACGATGACATACGCGTAGCGGTTCTCACTGCAGCCGGTGATACTGATTTTTGTTGCGGCGGTGATTTGGGGGAAGTCATTCCGTTGTGGACGGGTGGTCGAGAAGCCACCACTGAAGTAGAAAAACGATTGGTATCAGACCCAATGATAGTCGACAAAATTATGCTCAAGGGGGAGCCTCTGTATAAGCCGATTATCGCCGCGATTAACGGCAGGGCGCTTGGCGGCGGTTCAGAAATGTTACAGGCCACTGATATTCGCATTGCAGCTGATCACGCACAGTTCGCTTTGCCCGAGCCCAAAGTGGGAGTGGTACCCGGTGCCGGTTCTATGGTGCGCTTAACCAGGCAATTGCCCTGGGCGCATGCGATGAAAATACTTTTGGGAGGTGAGCCTATTTCTGCACAGGAAGCGCTGGCGATGGGTCTTGTGTCTGAAGTGGTTCCCTTGGCGCAGCTACAGGCTCGCGCCCAGCACTATGCTGATAACATTTGTCGTCAGGCGCCATTGGCGTTACAGGCGATAAAGCGCACAGCGCTTGCGACCCATACATTGCCCTGGGCTGATGCCTTTCAGTTCGAAATGGAGCAGGCGGGGAATGTGATGATGAGCAAAGACGCACGTGAAGGTCCCCGGGCCTTCAAGGAGAAACGCCAGCCAGACTTCAAGGGCGAGTAACGTCTACTGCGGCATTCGCGAGATGGTATATCGCCTCACTGGAGTCTCTGCTGGGGCTCTGCTATAACAGTTGGCACAGGAGAAACGACTATGAAAATTGTACAACTCACTGACAGCATCGGTGTCGCGGCCCAGATCGCGCCTGCTGACGTCGCTGAAATCGCAGCACAGGGTTATAAGGTCATTATTAATAACCGGCCCGATGGTGAGGAAGAGAATCAGCCTTCTGGTGCCCAGATCGAGGCGGCCGCTAATGCAGCCGGGCTTGAGTACCACTACATGCCAGTGACGGCAGGCAGCTTTCCCGGCAGTGACTTCGATGCCATGGCAGATTTTTTGGATGATACGGCGCGCCCGGTGTTGGCCTTTTGTCGCACTGGTACCCGTTGCACTAATTTGTGGGTGGCCAGCCGGGATGAGTCGACCCGACAGGATGCAATGGTGGTTGGCCAGCAGAAGGGCTTCGAACTGGGAATGGCGGCACGCTTCTTAGGCAACGCCTGATCCTCTCTCCCCTAATTTCGTCTGGATTACAGGCGTTTATGTAGCTTTGGAAGATAACTATGACAGATGATGTTGAAGTGCGTCCCGCCAGCACTGTGGTGCTACTGCGTGATACCGAGCAGGGGCTGGAGACTTTGTTACTACGCCGCAATAAGGCGTTGCTGTTTGCAGGCGGTGCCTGGGTATTCCCCGGTGGAGCACTGGACCCTGAGGATTTTGAAGGGGCAGAGGGAGATTTGGCAGCAGCCTCGCGAGTAGCGGCAGCCCGCGAAGCACAGGAAGAATCCGGTTTACAGCCCAATCTTGAAGACATGGTTTTACTCAGCCACTGGACTACGCCTATAGGTGAGCCGCGACGATTCTCAACCTGGATTTATGCGGCACCTGTTGCTGTTGATGAAGATGTGGTTATCGACGGTGGAGAGATACACGATTCACGCTGGGTGAGTGTACGACAGGCTGCTGAGGAACATGAGGCAGGTGATTTGCCCATGTTGCCGCCAACGTACATCACCTTATGTAACATGGCGCAGTACGGCACGGTGGCCCAAATGCTCGTCATAGAGCGAACGTCCCAAGTGCCGGAAGTGTTTCCTGTGTTTACCACCGACGGTGATCAGGTGGTGGTACTGTTCCGCGGTGATGCGGGTTACGACACTCAGGATGGCAGTGCACCGGGCTCGCGGCACCGTGCTGGTTTGAAAGGTGATTATTGGAAATACTATTACCAGAATGTGGAAGGCTTCGCACGATTAATGCCAGAGCAAAAATAAGAGTGTCCCGTTGAAATCGAAGGCTGTGAACAGCTCCACTGAAATTAAAGCAATTTTGACCGTATAGTCCATGGCAGAAAAGCCACAACCACTTTGGGATATACCCACTCGATTGTTTCACTGGCTTATCGTGGGTTGTTTTGCGCTGTCCTGGTGGAGCGCAGAATACGATTATTTTGCGTGGCACGAACGTTCGGGTTCCGCTGTTATCGTGTTAGTTGTGTTTCGAATTATCTGGGGATTTGTAGGCAGCCATCACTCGCGCTTTCGGGATTTTTTAGTGGGGCCGACAAAAGTGCGAGCTTATTTGCGAGGTGCAAGTGCCGATTCTGCAGGTCATAATCCGCTGGGTGGATGGTCGGTGATGTTACTGCTCAGCCTGTTGTTGATTCAGGCGGTCAGTGGTTTGTTTAATACTGATGATGTGATGTTTTCAGGTCCACTGCATTTCAGCGCCAACGGTGAGTTTCGCGATACGATGGGTGTGGTGCACCAGTTAGCGTTCAACGGTTTGCTCGGGCTGGTGGGTTTGCATGTTACCGCTGTGTTTTATCACCAGTTCAAGCGCAAGGAAAAACTACTGCAGGCGATGCTTAGGGGTAGCGCGACTGGCCGAGAGGGAAGGGAGGCTACGGTGCCTTGGTGGCCGGCGGTGCTTATTGTAGCTGTGTTGGGGGTGGCGCTGTGGTGGGGCCTTGGACAGGCGCCTCAGCCTGAATTCTTTACCTGGTAAGGGTAGTTTTCAAGCTTAGCGGGGTAGTTGCTCGGACCAAATCTCATCCAGTTGTAACTTTAGATAAGCTCTGTAACTGATTGATAGTTAATCGTAAAGCTATAGTTAATGTTAATTCTAGCTTCTGAATCAGCTCTCTGTCAGGCATATAGTGCGCAGCCTAGCCCAGCAACCCAAAAGAAGGGTCTGATGCATCCCGGCTGGACACAGAACTGACATACCCGGGCGTTAAATCATGCAGTGTCTGCATATCCAGAATGTGCTCCCGATGCACTATTGCCCATTGCTGATCTCGTTTTTCCCAGCGGTCCAGGTACCTGCCTCTACCAACGATTTCAAGTTGCTTCCCCTGTTCATCGGGCTTGGTCCATAGCACGACCGTAACGTAGGTTTCGCTTGCGGCCGTCATGCCGTCCAGATTAATAATGCAGTTGGTGATCTGGTGGGAGTGACGATCCATTGCTGCGTGCGCCTCCCACACCCAGTCGACAAAACCGTGGCCGCTGCCTTCAAAAATATCGTGGTACAGCACAGTTCCTTCTGCGTGCCATACTGAGTAAGCCAGAGGTTTGTCCATACGGTCCAGACCTCGGCAGTAATTGCAGAGCACGTCCTGTATTTCCTGTCTGCCGACTAATTGCTGCAGGTCGTTGTCTGACATATGTTAGTTTCCACATTGAATAGGTTTTGATGTGAACGCCATTTCTAAATGACGGGAAGTACCACTACAGGATAGCCTGATTTTTCGGAATTGGTTTTTCGCCATTGGCTTTTCGGTTCAGGGAGAATAAATATATGACGCGTGGTGGATGTTTGTGCGGTGCGGTGCAGTTTGAGGTCAGTGAATTCAGCTCGCCTATTTTTAAATGCCATTGTTCGCTTTGTCGCAAGGCATTCGGTGGGGCGTCTAGCTCGGCTACCGTTGTTAACGAAGATGCTTTTAGATGGGTGGCCGGTAGCGAAACCATAAAGCAGTACACCACACCTAGCGGATTCATGCGTTTCTTCTGCGCGAGTTGTGGTTCTCTTTTGCCGCAGTTCCTACCGGATTTCAAACTGCAGTGGATACCGGTCGGTTTATTGGACTCGGATCCGGGCGTGCCCTTGAAGCATCACATTCATGTGGGTTCAAAGGCCCCCTGGGAAGTGCTGGACGAGAAGACCAAGCGACTTGACCAGGGATTTTCTTAGCACGCTGTCAAATCCCTGTCGCCAGTAAAGAGCGTTAGTACGCAGTGCTAGTAGAGATAGTCCTTTGACTTGTACTCGTCGTGGCAGGATTTGCAGGACTTGCCTGCGGCACCAACTGCTTTTCCAATGCTGTCTTTATCGCCAGTCGCGACTGCTGCCTGCAGCGCGAATGCGGCTTTCTTCATATCGTCCATCTTGGCCTCGAAGTCTGCCTTGTTCTCCCAGATTTCTGGCTTCGCTCGGGTAGTGCCCTTTTCACTGCCTACAGAGAACCCTTTAGCAATGTCCATACTGGCCAATGTGGCTAACTGATCTGCAGAGGCCTTCATCTGTTCGTCATTCCAGGCCATTTTGCCCTGTATCATTCCTACCATGGGGCCAAAATTGACAGCCACCATCGTAAACCACGATTGTCGATAGGACTGCAGCACTTCCTTGTCGTCGTAATGGGAGGTCACTCCAGGAGAAAGGCCTATGCCTATAACGGTTAGCAGAGCCACGGCGGTGCGGTTAAAAGTGTTGGCCATCTTCAATTTCCTTTGGGTCAGTTGTAAGCGTTAGTTTGCTATGGGGTGACAGTGTATTCATGGGGCAAAAGCCTTGGCAAGGTCTAATTAATTGTTACGCAGTGGTGTCGGGCTGCTGCCAGTACCAACTTATTGAACCTGTTGCGGCTAACGGGGCCCCCTTGGGCTGTTTTGTTACGGTATTGAGCTACCATGGCGTCATCAATGGATTGGGATTGTCACAATGAGTTCAGAGCAGCAGTGGGATTACAGTTTTGATGTTGTCGTAGTCGGCTCCGGAAACGGAGGGATGACGGCAGCCCTGTGTAATTATGAGATGGGTACCAAAGATGTATTGGTCATTGAGAAATCAGATCTTTACGGTGGCACCAGCTCGATCTCCGGTGGCGGGGTGTGGATTCCCGGCAACCGCTATGCGAAGGCCGCTGGCGCGGAAGACTCCATCGAGAAGGCCAAGACCTATTTACGCCAGTTGATCACTGAAGAAGAAGTCCCTGAATACCAACTGGACGCCTATCTCGAAAACGGCCCCAAGATGGTCGACTTCCTGCACGAGCGCACTCAAGTACGTTACGTGACGCTGGAGCACTACCCCGATTACTACACCAATCTCGATGGTTCCATGCATGGCCATAGGTCCATGGAGCCCGAAACGTTTAACGCCGACCAACTAGGTGAGGAGTGGCGTAACTTGCGTCGCACGCACCCGATGATGCACTTGGCGGGCGTGATTGGGTTTACCCAGGTAGAGGCAGGGCTGCTCATAGGGCAGCAGCCGGGCTGGTGGAAGACAGCAGTCAAACTGGTTGTCGATTACATATTGGACATTCCATGGCGCCTCAAAGATAAATATGCACGACGTTTGGCAACCGGCTGCGCCGGTGTTGCCCGTTTACGCGCCTCCATGGCAGATCGCGATATTCCACTGTGGCAAAACACTGCCATGACTAAAGTGGTCGATGTCGATGGCAAGATAGTGGGCGTTGAGGTGATGCGCGACGGAAAGCCGGTACGCATAGAAGCACGTAAGGGAGTGATTCTCGCGGCGGGTGGTTTCGAGCACAATCAGGAGATGCGCGAAAAGTATCTGCCACAGCCAACCAATCACACCTGGAGCGCCGGCACCAAAGACAATACCGGTGACGCCATTCTCGAAGGCATGCGCCTGGGGGCGAAAATGCATCGTTTGGGTGAAGCGTGGTGGTGTAATACTATTTCAGTGCCTGGCGAAGAAATTCCGCGCCTCAGCATTATGGAAAAATCCTACCCTGGCTCCATCATGGTGAACCCGGCGGGTGAGCGCTTCAGCAACGAATCGCAGAACTATATGGCGTTCCAGTTGGAGACGTTTGAGAAGCACACACAAGAGAACCCCTGTAACCCTAGCTGGCATATTTTCGATGCCAACTTTCGTGCTACCTACTTTGTCGGCCCCTTGTACAACAGCAAGTTTCTTCCAGACTGGGCGGTGCCCAAGAGTTACGAAGACGAGGGCTTCTTTGCTAAGGCCGATACTGTCGCTGAGCTGGCCAGAAAAATTGATGTGGACCCTGCTGGGCTCGAAGAGTCAGTGCGTAAGATGAATGAATATGCGGTTACCGGTGTAGATCTAGATTGTCAGCGCGGAGATTCTGCCTACGACAAATACTACGGCGACCCCCGAGTTACACCCAACCCGTGTCTGGGTTCGCTGGATAAGCCTCCGTACTATGCGATGAAGGTGGACCCGGGCGATTTCGGTACACAGGGCGGTATGGTGATCAATGCCGACGCGCAAGTAATGCACGAAGACGGGCATGTCATAGAAGGTTTGTACGCGGTGGGGAACTGTAGTGCGCCTACCTTGCCTTGTTATCCTGGTCCAGGCTCGACCCTGGGTCCTGCGATGACCTTTGCTTATCAGGCAGCCAAGTCGATTACCGGTTATCAGGACTAAGCTTCATTGCAGCCCTGATTCGAATCAACGCTTCAGCTATGGGCCTCCACCAGCGCATTCAGTAATGACTGAGTTACTCGCGATGGCGTAGGCGAGCGCCGTGCGATAGCGCTGAAATCACAAACGTATTGAAAAACATCCGGGCGCAACGCCCGCATAACGCCACGACTGACAAAGCCCTGGGCATAGTGTTCCGGCAGGTACCCCAAGTATTTGCCCGATAACACCAGGTGTGCCACAGCCTCCTGATCGAAAGCCGTTGCGTGACGTTGTTGGCCATGTTGGCGAGTTACTTCCATGTTTGGAGAGTGATACCCGATGCCAACATAGCGACTCTTACTAACCCTATCCGGTGTTAACGTCTTTTTCTGGGCATCGAACATCGGGTGTCCTGCTGCGCAGTAGAGATACATCTGCTCTGTGAACAGTGGGTAATATTCCAAACTGGAAGAGGGGCGGTGGGTAGGGATAATGCCTAGGTGAAAGCGACCTTCTATCACCCCCTGTTCAATAGCGTTGATAGGCTCAACGTGAATTTCCGGCTTAACCTCTGGCGCCAGTTCATCAAAGACGGAGAACGCGGCACTGATATAGCACCGGGGATTGCTGGCGGTTTTGTCAAAAATAGCGATGGCCAGCGTGCCCGTCAGCTGTTGCTTGAGCGCATCCACCTCGTGTTTGAAATCTTCTGTGGCGGTCATCAGTTTCTGCGCACTGGCATGTACCTGCTCGCCTTCTACAGTAAGGGCAAAACCACCTCGGCCGCGTCGGCACAGAGTCGCTCCCAGACGAACTTCCAGATCCTTGATGTGCCGCGAGATAGTGCTGCGGTTGATGTTGAGTTCCAGCTCGGCCGCCGCAAAGCCTCCGCAGGCAGCTACTACCTGAAACACCCGCAACAGTCGCAAGTCGTTGTCTGTGACATTGCCCAGCAGGGCTTTCTTGACCATGCCTCTGACCTCTCAATAAAGGTGTATTTTATTGAAACTAAAGGTTAATAGATATTGTTTTATGAAACTAATGGCTTGCCTTAAAATACGGGGAAAAGAGAGGCTAATCAAATGACCAGCAGCAATCACAATGCAGTGCCGATGACGCGAGCACAGCTTGAAGCGTATTGGATGCCGTACACAGCCAACCGCCAGTTCAAGGACGATCCGCGCATGATCGTGGCCGCCGAGGGCATCTACTTGATAGATGACAAGGGGCGTAAAGTGCTGGATGGTCTATCCGGCTTGTGGTGTACAGGAGCAGGGCATAACCGCAGAGAAATTACCGAGGCGGTTCATGCGCAGATGCAGGTGCTCGACTACGCGCCCGCGTTCCAATTTGGCCACCCGGGAGCGTTTGAGCTTGCCAATAAAATTAAATTGCTTACACCCGAAGGACTGGACTATGTGTTCTTCACTAACTCCGGCTCAGAGTGTGCCGATACCTCTTTAAAAATGGCGAGGGCGTACTGGCGGCAAAAGGGCCAGCCCACAAAAACGAAATTGATAGGTCGTGCCAAGGGTTATCACGGCGTGAACTTCGGTGGCATTTCCGTTGGCGGTATTGCCGCTAACCGCAAATTGTTCGGCCAGGGCGTGGATGCAGATCATCTTTCGCACACTCTTCTTCCCGGCAACGCCTTCACTCGAGGTCTCCCCAGCAATGGTTGGCAGTTGGCCGATGAGCTGACTGAAATGATTGCGCTGCACGATGCTTCGAATATCGCAGCGGTGATCGTCGAACCGGTAGCAGGATCCGCTGGAGTGATTCCGCCGCCAGCAGGTTATTTGCAACGGTTGAGGGGTATCTGTGACGCCAACGACATTCTGCTGATTTTCGACGAGGTGATAACCGGCCTTGGTCGCTGTGGCGGTATGACGGCGGCCGACGTGTTCGGCGTGGTGCCTGATATTATGAACCTTGCCAAACAACTGACGAATGGTGCTATCCCCATGGGCGCGGTAGTCGCCAAAGAAGAGATCTATCAGACCTTTATGGAGCAGGGTGGCCCCGAGTACATGTTGGAGTTCCCCCATGGCTATACCTATTCTGCCCACCCGGTTGCCTGCGCTGCAGGCTTAGCTGCACTGGATATACTGGTAGACGAGAAATTGCCGGAACGAGTTGCACAGCTGTCGCCGTACTTTGAAAGCGCTATCCACGAGCTGACGGGCAGCCCCCACGTTACCGATATCCGAAACTATGGTTTTGCCGGTGCCCTGCAACTCCAGGCCTACCCAGGCGAGCCTGCCCGGCGCCCCTATGAAGTTGCACAGCGCCTGTGGGAGAAGGGTTTTTATGTTCGCTACGGTGGTGACACTATCCAGATTGGACTGCCCTTTGTGATTGAGAAAGAGGAAATAGACAGCCTCATTTCAGCGCTGGGTGACACGCTGCTAGAGCTTGCCTGAATGAAGCTGGCATAATGGGCGATTCTCACTCGCGACTATAGTAGGTAGCAGGTCTCCCGTGTCCTTCGCCGATACACTGAATTTATTCTATGCCGCTTTGGCCGTTACGCTGCCCGCATTTGCCTGGCTGATGTGCGGCCTGTTATTGCATCGCGTCGGGCTATTGTCTGATTCGCTTAATGACACTATCTCTAGATTGTCTTTTAGGTACGGCTTGCCTGTGATGCTGTTCGCCGGCGCCGTGCAGGTGGATTATTCCACGCTCTCAACAGCGCGCTATTTACTAGCAGGCATTTTGGCAACGCTGGTTACACTCGCATTGAGCTGGGGGTATTCGCGCCGGCGCGGACATAGCCGCGGTGTGCAAGGGGTTTTTGTACAAGCTGCTTTTCGCTCCAATCTGGCGATTATTGGTATAGCCATGACTTACTCAGCCTACGGTGAACGTGGGCCAGTTTTGGCAGCATTGCCGGTTGCCTTGATGACAGTGCTCTACAATATTCTAGCCGTGTGGGTGCTCAATGTGACGCTGGGTGCCCAAACCAGTGTACGTTCCATCGTGATGGGCATTGTGGTGAACCCCTTAATCATAGGTATTGTGGCGGGTATCGTCTGGTCCGTAGCGGGCGTGCCCGTACCGCAACAGATTGGGCCCATAGGTGGTGGCCTCTCTGCGTTTTTCCTGCCGCTGGTGTTGATTTGTATTGGCGGTTCTATGGACATGTCACAGCTATACAAGGCGGGCGCCATTTGTTGGGAAGCCAGTTTTTGGCGGCTGTGTATTAGCCCTGTGCTGGGTGTATCGCTGGCCATGTTATTGGGAGTGCGCGACGAACAACTAGGTGTGCTGTTTCTGTTGATAGCGTCACCGGTCGCGGCTTCAAGTTATGTCATGGTGGTGGCGGCACGTGGTGATGGTGTATTGGCAGCGAATGTGGTGGTGCTCACCACTTTGCTGAGTATAGTTACGATAACTCTGGGGTTCTTTCTATTGTCTTTGTTTTCCTTGGTGGGCCAGTTGCAATGATGAGGGGTGGCGTAAGAGCGGTCTCAAATTAGTTAGGCACTCTCTGCGTACACTATTCTTCAGCCTACATAGGGGTTTTTATCGTAAAGAGCCTGATCTGTGATAAAAGGGATTCAACGTGATGAAAAAGCTACCTATTCCTGGGCCGGACATTAATGGAAAAAACTCAACTAGACGCCTTTCGACAGGCCTTGATCTCTCTTAAAGAGGAGTTGGAGCAGCTTACTGAATCCAGCAAGGAAGCAGGGGATACTGTTACGTTGGATCAATCGGCAGTAGGACGCCTGTCGCGCATGGATGCAATGCAAGCCCAGCAAATGGCACAGGAAACGGCCAGACGCAGGCAGCTGCAATTACAAAAAATAGAAGGTGCATTGCGCCGCATGGATGCAGGCGAGTATGGCTACTGCGTTATCTGTGAAGAGGACATAGGTCAGGCTAGATTGAACTTTGACCCTTCCAGTACGAGATGTATTGGCTGCATGGATGACTAGGCAGAGAGGGCAATACTTCGAAGGGTCCTGGCTGCCCCCCTTGTCCATTTCATTCTTCGGCTTGCGATAGCTGTTATAGTCTAATGATGTTCTCTGCCGCACCGAAACTGTCAAACTTATGATTCAAAGACGTTATAGCAAGCCGTTTCATTACGACCCAGATCACCCTTGCTATTGCGGCAAGGGTGCAGTGTTCGGTGATTGCTGCGGATCCCAGAACAAAGACCGGGAACCGCCCCAGGGCATTGATATCGTGCACGACTTTCTGTCCAAATCAGATTGCCGCCGGCTTACGCGCTATGCTGATAAGCAGAAAGCGAATTGGCTGATGGTGCGCGACGAGGAGAAATCCACGGCAACCAGGTTTGTGGAGAAACGCGATGACGGTCGTGTTACTCAACAAGTCGAAATGGATAAGCACCAGAGCTTTCTTAACGAGACCATCCGGAGAGCTTTGCAGGAAGTGGCTACTAGAAAATATGGAGCCTTCGATTATTTCGAAACACCTTATTTATTGCGCTACAAAGTAGGCGGTAAATATGGGGTGCACGCCGATAGTGAGATATACGATTCCGAAAAGAGCTTATTTTATAGGGTTTCAGACCGGGATTTGAGTCTGTTGATCTATCTGAATGATGATTTTGACGGGGGTGAGCTTGCCTTCGACCGCCTAAGTTATCGCTACCATCCTACGGCGGGCGATGTGGTGATGTTTCCTTCCTCTAGCTTGTATTTGCATCAGGCAGAAAGCATCACCAGGGGTAAAAAGTATGCGTTGGTGAGTTGGGCCAGCTTGATAACGACTCACAAATTGTTTCCCGGCGCCTCTCGTTGGCCGCCGATTAAGGTTTAATAGAGCTCTCTACCCAGGAGACGGACTCAAGCGTTTGCGTGGTGTGGGAGAGGGTCGCTAGCGTCCCATGCTTACCGACGTCAACTATTTACAGACGTCAACTGCGCCATCCGCAGCTGCAAATCCAATAATTCCGAAACTGCAGTTTTCCCAAGCGGGTCGGCATCAAAGATCGCTTCGTGAAGAGGTGCCAGTGTTAGATATCCCAACAACATACTGTGGAAGGCCATCACTGATGTTGCGGTAACGCCGGTTGTTTCATCAACCAACAAAGCACGAGTTTCCGCAAAGAAAGGTCGATACCAGCGTTCCACCAGCAATGCTAAATCCTCCCCACCGGAAAGCGTGGCGTGCTGCACGATGCGGGCAGCATTGGGATTGGCAAGGTGCTGCTGCACAATGTCGGCCTGTCCGCCGCCTCTCTTAACCGATGGCGTGAGTAGGGCCATAAAAGGCGCGAACAGTCGTTCCAACACTTCCTCAAACAAAGCGCGTTTATTGGTGAAATGTTTGTACAGGGCAGGGCCTTGAACACCGACTTTTTCAGACACTTGTTTGATGGTGGTGGCCTGATACCCCTGTGCCGCAAACAGGGCTTCCGCAGCATCGAGGATCAAATCGCGTGTAGTTGGACCTGGTTCAGCTGTGGACATTGACGGCACTCCTTTTCAGCGTTAGGTTAACGGTTAATAACCATTAACTCAACAGGATGTCCCCGATGACGGTAAGCACTCCCAGCGCGGGCCTGCGCATGGCACTTTCTATTGAAGATATCGCCTTGGCCGAAGCCGCTCCTTCTGAAGCCAAACGCACACTCACTGAGCCATTGGTTAAGGCGCTCTGGGATAGCGGACTTATGCAGTTTATGAACCCTGCAGAAGCGGGTGGCGCGGAGCCGGGCTTTGCAGAGCTGATAGAAACCTGGCTGGAAATGGCACGCCAAGACGGTTCTCTCGGTTGGATAGCCATCGCTAATCTCCCTGGTGCCTGCTTTGCCGCGGCCTATCTTTCCGACGAAGGTTTCTCCGAAGTGTTCAGCGCTAATGAGAATAAGGTCACTATGGGCGGTCAGTTTTTTCCCAACGGTATGGGAGAGGTCGTTGAAGGTGGGTACAAGGTCACTGGAGCCTGGCAGTTTGGTAGCGGCACTGGCCACTCTGAATATGTCTGCGCCGGCTTTATTCCGATGGATAACGGTGAGATGGTAATGGCCGACAATGGCATGCCCGAAATGATGGTGGCAGTAGTGCCGCGCGAAGATGTTGTCTTTACCGATGGTTGGCACGTGCAAGGTCTAAAAGGTACGGGCAGCTACAATTACGAACTGCAGGATGTGTTTGTCCCTACGCAACGAACCTATTCCCTATTTTGCCGCGAACCAAAGCGTGGTGGATCAACCTACAAATTTGGTGTCATGCCGCTAACTGCAGGTGGTCATGCCGCATGGGCGCTGGGTGTTTCACGTAGTGCGATAGATGATGTTGTGGCATTGGCAAAAGAAAAAACACGTATGGGCGATGAGAATTCCATTGCGCATAAACAGACGTTCCAGCGCAATCTCGCTCACCATGAAGCTATGTGGCGCGCGGCACACCAATTGGTAGTCTATACATTTACCACCGTCGAAGCACAGGTTGTCGCGGGTGAGGCGTTAAGCCCGAAAATGCGAGCCGACATGCGTATAGCGGCAACCTACGCCACAGAGGCCAGCCGGGAAGTGGTGCAATGGGCGCATCTGGCGGCCGGCACTACAGCAATTCGCGAGGGCAACCGATTAGAGCGTGCCTTCAGAGATATCTATACGGGAACGCAACATGCGTTCATCAGTGAGAAGACGTATACCGAAGCGGGAAGCCTGATGTTGGGCTTGATCGAAGATAGTATGGCCCTATAGGCCTAGGCCAGCTCCACGCGACCAATCATTAAAAGCGAGAATTACTCAATGACGCACTTGGAAGGAAAGACTGCAATTGGTCGTACCTTGCCCGTTACTCTTTTGGAGCTTGCAGTATGAATAACAATACGCAACCGACGTTCGATATACCTCAGGACGATGCAGCCATCGCCAGCGCTCTGGAAGATGCCAGTATTCCTACGCTGCTGATGAGCATGATACATATGAGTGGTGACGCTTCTCTGCTAGACGGCCCTTTGCGCCCTGCGGGCGTGTATATCAATGAGTATCAGGGCTATATGTCCGAGGAAGATAAAGCGGCTGTTCGAGCTCAGGCTCTGGAGGTCATTAAGATTTTTCGCGATGGAGGTTGTAAGTTACCACCGCCACCGTCGGCAGAAACCGTTCACCGCATGATGAACTTCTACGTGGCACAAGATGTTCCTGAGGACTACGTGCCCATGCTGCTGGAAGAGATGGAGTTAGATGGGACAGACCAGCGCAGCGATGCCTGGGGTGATGAAGTGGCCATCCAGAGCACGTCAGGCCACAAAGTTCTGGTGATCGGTGGAGGTATGTCTGGCGTATTGGCGGCCTACCGATTACAGGAAGCGGGCATACCTTTTGTGGTGATAGAAAAAAATGCCAGTGTCGGTGGAACGTGGTTTGAAAACCGTTATCCCGGTGCGCGGGTTGACGTAGGCAATCACCTTTATTCCTACTCCTTCGAGCCTGCGCATCACTGGACACAATATTTTTCCCAGCAGGGAGAGTTGCAACAGTATTTTGAAGATGTAGTGCACAATCACGAGCTGCAATCCCATTTCAGGTTTAGCACAGAAGTTACCGGGGCCGTGTTTGATGAGGCGGAAAGTCTCTGGACTGTCAGCACTGTTGATGGCAACGGAAATACCGAGCAGTATGTGGTCAATTCCGTAATCAGTGCGGTGGGGCAGCTTAATAGGCCAACGTTGCCGGACATCCCCGGTATCGATTCCTTTAAAGGTAAGTCTTGCCACTCTGCTGACTGGGACCACAGTATTGATTGCACGGGTAAGAGCGTAGTGGTGGTAGGGTCGGGAGCCAGTGCATTTCAGTTGGTGCCAACCATCGCGCCGGATGTCGCTCATATGACTGTATTCCAGCGCTCGGCGCCGTGGATGTTCGAAAACCCTATTTACCATGAGAATGTGCCCGAGGGTAAGAAGTGGTGTTTGCAGAACCTTCCTTTTTACACACGCTGGTTCCGTTTTCTTATTTTCTGGCCTGCCGTTGATGGTGCTTACGACACGGTATTCGTCGACCCGCAATGGCCCCATCAGGAACGCTCTATCAACGAGATGAACGAGTTCATCTATACGATGTTTTCTGATTACATCAAGGGTCAGGTGGGAGACGACAAAGAGCTACTGAAAAAAGTCATTCCAGATTATGCACCCATGGGTAAGCGCACCTTGCAGGACAACGGCAGTTGGCTGTCGGCGCTAAAACAGGACAACGTCGATCTTGAAACCCAGGGTGTTGCCAATGTCAGCGAAGAGGGTGTTACTGCCAGTGATGGCACATTCTATCCAGCAGATATTATTATCTATGCCACCGGGTTCGAAACAGATCGTTTCCTGTGGCCAATGGAAATAGAGGGTAAGGACGGGGTGCTGTTAAGTAATCAATGGGGGCTGGAACCCTCTGCATATCTGGGCATCACGATTCCGAATTTCCCTAATTTTTATTGCATGTACGGCCCCGGCACCAACCTGGCCTTTGGCGGCAGTCTGGTTTTTAACGGCGAATGCCAGATACGCTACATCATGGATTGCTTGAAGGTGTTGCTGAACGCAGGCAGTGCAGCGATCGAATGTAAAGTGGCAGTGCACAGCGATTACCAGAAACGTTTTCGCGAGCTGCACGCGAAATTGATTTGGGAGCACAAATCGATCAAAACAAGCTTCTACCAGAACGCCGAAGGCAAAGTCACTCTGCTATGGCCCTGGAAAATTTTGGATATGTGGCGCTGGACTAAACAAGCCAATGTCGAAGACTATGAATTTTACAATTAATCGAGGGAGCTAGTATGTCTAATCTTGAAGGTAAGGTCGCCATCGTAACGGGCGCGGCGTCGGGTATCGGCCTGGCATGTGCACAGCGCTATGCTGCAGAGGGCGCGACTGTTATAGGCGTCGATCGCAATACCACGGACAACTGGGCGTCAGTAGAAAATGCCGCCACGAACAGCCGCTTCCACCAGCTGGATGTTACCGATGGTAAAGCTCAGCGGGCAGTCGCCGAAGAAACCGCCCGGGAATTTGGCCGTATCGATATCCTGCTCACAGCCGCAGGCGTGGGAGATGGCGGCCCAGTGGGCATGATTGAAGAGGACGCCTGGGACAGGGTGATCGACATCAATCTCAAAGGTACTTTTCTCTCGATCAAATCAGTGCTGGATACCATGACAGCGCAACGTTCTGGCAGCATAGTGACCATCGCCAGCGTTGAAGGGATAAACGGCACCGAAGGTGGTAGTGCCTACAATGCTTCCAAGGGTGGTGTCATCTTACTGAGCAAGAATGTTGCGATAGATTACGGGCGCATGGGTATTCGCTGCAACGCAATCTGCCCCGGCTTTATTGATACGCCGCTACTCAATGAAGTGATGGAGCTGATGCCTGATTTCAGGGAAGACATTGTGCGAGAAACCAAAGTAGGGCGCTTCGGTAAACCGGAAGAGATCGCGGGTGCGGCTTACTTTCTGGCCTCAGATGATTCCAGTTACGTGACAGGCCACGCGCTTGTAGTCGACGGTGGATACACCGCCGGCCACAATCATGGCATTGTGCAGATGATGGGGCTCACTTAACGGCCCAGAATTGAGCGGGCTACCAGCTCGCGCATAATCTCTGAGGTGCCACCATAGATACGTTGTATACGCGCATCGGTGTAAAAGCGTGAGATCGGATATTCGGTGGTGTAACCGTAGCCACCGAATAACTGCAGGCATTCATCAATTGTTTTGCACTGCATTTCTGTGCTCGCGTACTTCAGCATGGCAGCGTCTTCTGATGTCAGTTTGTCTTGGGCATATTGGTCAGCACATTTTTCATAGAATGCGCGGTTGATGGAAATTTCTGTTTTCACTTCAGCCAGGGTGAAGCGGGTATTTTGGAAGCTCGCTACTGTTTGCCCAAAGGCTTTTCGTTCCAGTACATAGTCCACGGTTAAATCCAAAGCACCTTCGGCGGCAGCAACAGCTTGCGCCGCGATTCCCAAACGCTCTCGTGGCAGCTCTGTCATCATAATGACGAAGCCCTTGTTTTCATCGCCCAAAAGAGCGCTGGCGGGCAGGCGCATATCGTCAAAGAACAGCTCAGCGGTGTCGGAAGTGTGCTGGCCCATTTTTTCTATTTTCTTGCCGCGTGCAAAGCCCGGGAGAGAGGCATCAACGATAAACAAAGAGGTGCCTTTAGCGCCTTTGCCAGGATCAGTAATGGCGGCGACGATAACCACGTCAGCCAGCATGCCGTTGGTGATAAAAATCTTGGAGCCATTCAGAATCCATTCGTCGCCGTCTCTCACCGCGCTGGTTCGAATGCTTTGCACGTCGGAACCCGCGCCAGGTTCTGTCATGGCCAGTGCCCCCAGTGCTTCACCGCTGACCATCTTTGTCAGCCACTGGTTTTTCTGTTCTTCGGTACCGAAATGCTCAATATAGGGCGCCACAATATTGCTGTGAATACCGTAGCCAGAGGCAATGCCGCCGAAGCCCATGCGTGAGAGTTCCTCAATAATGGCGAAGGTCACCTGCGGAGTTGTGCCGGCAGCACCGTACTCCTCGGGCATGTCTGGGCACAATAACCCTGCCTGGCCAAGGGTGTTCCACATTTCACGGGGCACGGCGTGCTGCTCTTCCCACTGTTCAATGTGGGGTGAAATCTCCTGCTCAAGGGCGCGGCGCGCCATATCGCGGAACAGGGTCAGTTCTTCGTTGTCCATGAGGTAGGTCTCCAGTGATCGGGCTAGATGGATACTGCAAATTAAGGGGCGCAATCTTGCGGTATTATCGCTCCAGAGACAATGTTGACGGCCAAAAAAATGTCCTAAATGGGAGGGCATAAATAATCTGCCGATAACCTCAAGGGGGTAGTAGCCAGCAGGCCTGAGAGTGCTAAACTTAGCGTCCTTTAACTTTTGCAGAATACATCAGTACCACTACTAGTCAGGAGACGAACCATGCGCGAATACAAGCAGTTTTACATCAATGGTGAATGGGTAAACCCAGTTACCCCAAATGACCTGGATGTCATCAACCCCGCTACTGAAGAAGTCTGTGCACAGATTTCACTGGGCAGCGAAGCCGATGTTGATAAGGCCGTAGCCGCCGCCAAAGCTGCTTTTGAGACATTCGGTCGCACTAGTCGTCAGGAGCGTATTGAGCTGCTGGAATCCTGCATTGAGACCTACAAAAAATACTACATGGATATTGCCGCGGCGATTAGCGAGGAGATGGGCGCGCCGATGAGCCTGGCTACGACTGCACAGGCGTATACAGGTCAGGGCCATATGGAAGAAGCCCTACGCGTATTGAAAACGTTCGAATTTGAAGAAGATCTTGGCGAGCACCGGGTGTTCAAAGAGCCCATCGGTGTATGTGGCCTGATCACTCCCTGGAACTGGCCGGTAAACCAGATCTCCTGCAAAGTGGCTCCGGCCCTGGCCGTTGGCTGCACCATGGTTCTCAAGCCAAGTGAAGTAGCACCTTTGTCTGGCTACCTGTTTGCACAAGTAATGCATGAGGCCGGCGTACCAGCAGGCGTCTTCAACATGGTTAATGGTGATGGGCCTGGTGTGGGTACGGCGCTGTCCAAGCACCCCGACGTCAGCATGATGTCATTCACCGGTTCCACTCGCGCAGGTTCTTTGGTTGCGCAGAATGCCGCGCCTACTGTTAAGCGCGTAACTCAGGAACTGGGTGGCAAGTCTCCCAATATCGTACTGGATGACGCAGACTTGGAAGCAGCCGTTACCGGTGGCGTTATGCACATGTACACCAACACTGGGCAATCCTGTAATGCACCGTCGCGCATGCTGATACCTGCCGCCAAGCTGGCAGAAGCTGAAGCGATTGCTGCCAAGGTAACTGAGTCTGTTGTAGTGGGTGATCCTACCTCTGAAACAACTACTATGGGCCCTGTAGTTTCTGAAGTGCAATACAACAAGATTCAGGCTCTGATCGAAAAGGGCATTGCAGAAGGTGCCAAGGTTGTAACGGGTGGTGCAGGGCGTCCAGAGGGTCTCGACAAGGGCTACTTTATCCAGCCCACCGTATTCTCCAATGTGACCAATGAAATGACAGTAGCGCGCGAAGAGATCTTCGGGCCGGTACTCGCCATGATTCCTTACGAGACTGAAGAAGAAGCTATTCGCGTTGCCAATGACACACCTTATGGCTTGGCAGGCTATGTTCAGAGTGGCGACATCAATCATGCTCGTGAAGTAGCCTCTCAAATACGAGCTGGTAACGTTCACATCAATGGCGCCTCCGGCGGCTTTAATGTGCCGTTCGGTGGCTTCAAGCAGTCTGGTAACGGACGCGAATGGGGCAGCCATGGCTTCACTGACTTTCTGGAAATTAAAGCAGTCGAAGGCTACGGCGAATAGTAGAAAGCAGGCAACGGTCAATCGTAAATAGAACTTTGCGGTTGATCACTAGTAGAGGGAAAAAAGGGGGTAACGCGTAGACAATGGCTAAATTTGTTCTCGCCATCGATCAGGGTACGACAGGCAGTACCGTCGCCCTGATGGATGCCCGCGGCAAACTGCGGGCCAGTGTTAATTACGAGTTCCCCCAGCTTTACCCCCAACCCGGTTGGGTTGGGCACCGCCCGACAGATATTTGGGCGTCAGTTACCAAGGCCATTCGTGCCATCTTCCGCAAAAACATTTGTAAACCCAGCGACATCGTTGCCATTGGTATTACCAATCAGCGTGAAACTGCACTGCTATGGGATAAACAAACCAGCGAACCATTAAACGACGCCATTGTCTGGCAGTGCCGGCGCACTACTGACTTTTGCGAGTCTTTGCGTGCGCAGGGCCATGAGAAAATGGTCAAGAGCAAAACAGGGCTTGTGCTGGACCCTTATTTTTCGGCGAGTAAATACCGTTGGCTGCTCAAAAATACCACGGGAATTTCTCGCGCATTAAAAAGTAATCGCGTTGCTGCAGGCACTATCGATAGCTTTCTGATCTGGCAGCTGACCAGTGGAGATACGCATGTAACAGATGTGTCTAATGCCTCACGCACATCACTGATGAATTTGAAAACCGGCACCTGGGATAACGAGCTACTGAAGTTGTTTGAAGTGCCTAGAGAAATCCTGCCTAGGATTGGGCCTTCCAGTGGCATTTTCGGACGCACTCGCGGCGTTCCCGGTCTTCCCGATGGCATTCCCATCTCCGGCGTGGCGGGTGACCAGCAGTCTGCCTTGTTCGGGCAAGCCTGCTTTGGCGTAGGCGATGCCAAGTGCACTTTTGGTACTGGTTCTTTTATTCTGATGAATACCGGTAACAAGCTGTTGCAGTCTAAAGCGGGACTGCTAACAACTGTCGCATGGCAACTGGGCGAGAAGGGTAAACCTGTGTACGCCTTGGAAGGGGGTGCTTTTGTTTGTGGCGCCGCTGTGCAATGGCTGCGGGATGGCTTGAAATTTATAAAATCAGCACCTGAGATCGAGGCTTTGGCAGCGCAGGTTGTCGATCACGGCGGTGTAGAGTTTGTTCCTGCACTGACCGGCCTGGGAGCGCCGCACTGGGCACCGGAGGCGCGGGGCACACTCACAGGGCTTACGCGTGGAACCGAGCGTGGCCACGTTGCCAGGGCCACTCTAGACGCAATGGCCCTGCAGAACTCCGATATTCTTCGAGCTATGGAAAGCGATCTCGGCAAACGTATGAAGCCGGTGCGCGTAGACGGCGGCGCAGCGGCCAACAATCTGCTGATGCAGACACAGGCCAATGTTTTAGGCCGTAAATTGATTCGCCCGCAGGTTATCGAAACGACAGTAGCGGGTGCCTGTTATCTAGCCGGGCTGGGTGTGGGTTTGTGGGAGAGTCCGGCGGCGGTGAAAAAAATCTGGCAGGTGGAGCGAGAGTTCTCTGTTCAGATGAATGCTGCGGCCAGGCGTAAGCGACAAGCCTCCTGGGATACCGCACTCAAACGCACATTACTTTAGCTTAGCGGACGACTCTTCGTGGCTGACGTTCTTCCCTTCAAAAAACCGTCTCTGAAAGAAAAGCACAAGGGCAACACGCTCTGTCGCCACGGTCATCACAAATGGGCGGTGGATAAAGCGAAACAGTTCGACGTAAAGCAGGGTGAGCTGGTAACCGTTTATAAATGCTCACGCTGCGGCAAACAAAAAGTAGAGACCCATTAAGCTTACCCTGGCGCAGCCGTTGGCAAACTAATGAACGTTAAAGATTTTCTCGGTGTAGAGCTCCCTATTATTCAGGCACCCATGGCAGGTGTGCAAGACAGCGCCCTAACGTTGGCCGTTTGCGAAGCAGGGGGGCTGGGTTCTTTGCCCTGCGCGATGTTAAGCGCAGTACAGTTACAAACTGAGCTGGCAACAATCAAGTCGCACACTACTTTGCCTTTCAATCTCAATTTCTTTTGCCACACACCGCCTGTACCGGATGCGAAGCGTGAATCACAATGGCGTAAAGCGCTGCAGCCCTTTTTTGAGGAATACGACATTGATGCAGACAAGCTTCCGCCTGCTGCTACTCGTGCCGCCTTTGGTCATGAGACGATTGATCTCATAGAGTCCCACCGGCCCGACATACTCAGTTTTCACTTTGGCTTGCCTTCACCGGAGTTACTGGCGCGTGTGAAAGGGTGGGGCGCTACCGTCCTCTCTTCCGCTACTACAGTGGAGGAGTCCCTGTGGCTACAGGCCAATGGTGCTGATGGTGTGATTGCTCAAGGGCTGGAAGCAGGTGGGCATCGAGGAATGTTTTTGTCCGATGATCTGACTCAGCAGCTTGGCACATTTGCGCTATTGCCTCAGATTGTAAAGGTGCTTGATGTGCCGGTGATCGCCGCGGGAGGGATTGCAGATTCCGCTGGATTGAAGGCTGCGCTTGCACTGGGCGCCAGCGCAGTACAGATGGGCACGGTGTATCTTCTGTGTGATGAAACTAAAACCAGTGCGGTGCATCGCTCTGCCCTGAAAAGCGAACACGCCAGCCACACTGCACTCACCAATATTTATTCGGGCAGGCCTGCCCGCGGTATAGTCAATCGAAGCATTCGCGTGTTGGGGCCGATCAGCTCTACTGCGCCGGAATTTCCCTTGGCCGCTGCTGCGATTTCGGCTATCCGTAAAGAGGCGGAAGCTGCAGGGTCTGGTGATTTTACGCCCTTGTGGTGCGGACAGAATGCCAGTGGATGTGAAGAGGTTTCTGCGGCAGTACTTACCCGGCAGCTAGCGCGCCAAGTCAGTTAAGCTTTCTTTGGTTGAGCCACAGTGATCGGTCACGGTCGAGTGAATGTAATGCTATGCTGTATAACAATATTCAAGTCCCGGCGTAGATAGAAAATAAAATACAACTATGAATTTAGACGACTCGATCCAAGAAGCAGCAACCCAGCTGACCCGTTATTCAAAAACGCTGGATGCGGAGTCTTCGCAGTATTGGATAAACCATGGTGAGCGCTTCTGCTACATCACTCAGTTATTTGGTGAGATTTTAGAAGAGTTACAAGCATCGAGTAGTACCCTGGAAAGAGTGTTGGATATTGGAAATTCTTATCAGACGATGATGATCAATGAAGTCTGGCCGCAGTTGCAAATTGACACTATGGGTTTTTTCGCAGAGAGATATGCGCCTAACGGTCCAACCCGGCATTATGACTATGATCTCAACGACACCTATTTCCCTGAGAAATGGTTGGCAATAGAAGAGCCAGAAAAATACGACATCATTTTTTTTCTGGAAGTGATTGAACATCTATACACCTCACCGAAAAGCGTCCTCGACTTTCTTCGATCCATACTTAAGCCCGGTGGTCATCTTGTTATTCAAACACCGAATGCAGCATCGCTAATAAAACGATTGAGATTGCTGTTTGGGGAAAATCCGTACGAGCTTATTCGCAACGATAGAATGAATCCGGGTCATTTTCGTGAATATACCAAGCAGGAAATTACTGAGCTTGCGAATAAGTCTGGCTTTGTCGTCAAAGATCTACGAATGACAGACTATTTTGTAGAAAATACATTTGCAGAAAAAGTGTGTGGAAGAGTTGCAAAAATTCTGCCTCAAACATTCAAGACTGCAATGACGGTTGTACTAAAAGTCAGATGAAAGGTGAAACAAATTGTCTTTATCCGATAAATCACGGGTGAAGTCAGTGCCTGGCGATTATGCTCGCTTCGCCCCCAGTTGGTATTTTCTCACCATACCGCGCAGTTGATCATAGCTTAAGCCTAGTGCATCCGCGGTTTGCTTTTGATTGTTATTGTTCGCAGACAGTGCTTTTTTTAGAAGCTCCTTTTCGGTTTTTTCTATCTGAGCTGCAAAGTCTAGTGATTCGGTGGCGGGCTCTACCTGTGCGGAAGCTTTCGTGGCGAGGGGTACGTCAGCCTCAAAGGGTGATGCGAAGGGGTCAACAATCACTTCTCCTACTGGCTGCTCCGGGTCACTCCATCGATACAGCGAACGCTCAACAGAATTTTTCAGTTCCCGAATATTGCCAGGCCAACGCTGTGCCTTGAGAGTCGCCATTGCCTCGCCTGTAAATCCTGCAAACAAGTCGCGGCCCAGCTCAGAGCAAAGCCCCACTGCAAAATGCTGCGCCAATTCCTCTATGTCTTCGGTTCGGTGGCGCAGAGGTGGCACATGCACAACATCAAAAGTCAGGCGGTCCAGGAGGTCGGCGCGGAAGCGTTTCTGTGCCACTTCTTCGCGCAGATCTACGTTGGTTGCCGCGACAACCCGCACATCCACTTGAATGGTTTCCTGACCGCCCAGGCGCTCGAATTCGCCGTACTCTACTAAGCGCAGTAGCTTTTCTTGTACGCGCAAAGACATGGTGCCCAGCTCGTCCAGAAATAGTGTGCCGCCGTCTGCTCTTTCAAAGCGGCCTTTGTGGGTGCGAGTAGCGCCCGTAAATGCACCAGGCTCATGCCCGAACAATTCCGATTCCAGCAGGCTCTCGGCCATAGCGGCGCAATTTACCTTGATCAGCGGGGCATCCCAGCGTTCTGAGAGGAAGTGCAGGCGTTCAGCAGCCAGCTCTTTTCCGGTGCCTCGCTCGCCCACAATAAGTATGGGGCGATTGATTTTTGCCAGGTGTGACACCTGATCCAGCACGGCGGCGAGAGCTGCGGAGTTACCAATGATGCTTTCTTGTGATCTCATAGGTTAAATATACCAAATATGGAGGCTATAAATACCTATTATGGGTAATAAATACCTTATAAGTGTCGCAAATAACGCCTCTGAAACGCCTGAAATAGGCAAATAGCGTTTAAAAACAAGGGTATAAGAATCTTGGCACAGATCCTGATATATAAACCGTGTAATCAGCCAAAAGGCGGTTCTGACAACCCCCCCCTAGGTTAAGCCCTAATAATAAGGAGCAAGCAGCATGAAGGGATGGGAAGAGCGACGCCTCGTATACGTGGCACTGATGATCGCATGCAGTGTACTGGGCGCAGCCGCAGGTCCCATCGCTGGTTTTTGGAGTTTTTTTCAGGTGGCAGCACTTATTGAGCTTACCTGTTGGATAGGAAGTAATCGCAGCCACAACTGGCGGCACCGCGCACAACGTAAAGGCTAGTGTAGCGATTGCTACGAAAGTTAGGACACGCTCAACGGAGAAAGACGATGGGAATATTTTCACGCATGACAGACATCATTAATTCCAATATCAATGCGATGCTGGATCAGGCTGAAGAGCCGGAAAAAATGGTGCGCCTGATTATTCAGGAAATGGAAGACACGCTGGTAGAAGTACGTAGTTCTTCCGCCCGTGTGTTGGCAGACCGCAAAGCAGCGGCCCGCCGTCTCGAACAGGTGCAGGCTGAAGCTGCCACTTGGGAAGAGAAAGCCTGCCTGGCGATTAACAAAGAGCGTGAGGATCTGGCTAGAGCAGCGCTGCAGGAGAAGCGCGCCATCGAAGAAGAGGTTGCGGTGGTGCAAGGCGAGTTGGATGCCACAGATGAGCACATTGCCCAGCTCAAGCAGGAAGTCGCGCAGTTACAGCAAAAACTGGACGAGGCCCGCGCCAAGCAAAAAGCCTTGAGTATGCGCAGCAAAACGGTTGAATCGCGCATCAAGGTGAAACGTCAGATACAGCGCGAAGCTATAGATAACGCCTTCAGTCGTTACGAGCACTTCGAGCGACGCATGGATACTCTGGAGAGCCAATTGGAGGCAATGGATGTCGGGCGCGATGTACCCCCGGATCTCGCGCAACAAATCAACGCGCTACAGGACGACGAACGAATCAGTGATGATTTGGCCGATTTGAAGTCCAGGATGAGTGGTGAGGGAGCAGACAAATAGATGCACTGTTCCACGTTGAGGGAGTTTGACTACTATAATGGCGAAAGGAATGCTGTACCTCCCATTGCCCAAGGAAATCACTGATGGAATTTTGGAAATTTATGCTGGTCCCCACCATCCTCTTTTTGACGATTGTGGCGCCTATGTGGATCGCGATGCACTACCGCAGCGTAAACCGCTCGTCGCAGAGTCTCAAAAGTGAGGATCTGGAATCTGTCGAACATATGCTGGAGACGGTGGATAAGTTAACGGATCGTATCGGTACCCTGGAATCTATTTTAGATGATGATCACCCTCAATGGCGGGAGAAGGTAAGCCGTCGTGAGCGTGGCGCGAACAAGGAGTAAGCTATGTCGAGAAGACGTCGTAGGCATCGTCGAGGCTATAAGCATCATCGCAACAGTTTTGCTGCGAACAATCGCCGGTTTCGGCACCGCAAGAGAGCGGGCTGGGGTTTAAATCTCTACCGTAGTACCCGTGACGCAAAAGTCGCCGGTGTCGCAGCGGGCCTCGCAGATCACTGGGATATGGAGCATTGGGTGATGCGCCTCACGTGGGTTGCTCTGTTTCTGTTTACCGGTACCCTGGCATTTTGGTTGTATGTGGCGTGCTGGTTGTTGATGGCGCGCCGGCCCTCGCGTAAAACAGCCGACAGTAATTTTGAAAGTGATAAGGAGTACGAGTACGAAGAGGCTGAAGTAGAAATGGAATACGATGAGCGGCATCACGACTACCGACCACGCAAAGTGTTTCGCTACAGTGAGAGTGGCAGTGTGCGCTTGAAGCGTGCGCGGGAGAGGCTTGATGCTGCTTTGGGTCGCGTCGAGGATATGGAATCCTATGTGACGTCAAGGCAGTACAATCTGAACCAGGAGTTCTCCAAGCTGTAGATTGGCAGCGTAGAATAGCATTATAGAGTGTTGATACGTTTAGCCCGATGAGCCTGGAGCAGAGATAGGCACTTTTCTCATCCGCAACATTTTTAATCCCTGGCGCCTTTTGGCGCCATTCTTCCTTGAGTACTTCCGGGCGCAGTTATTTATAACAGTGCTTTTTCGTGTTTTTCCCCTGCTACAGCGAGAGCTGTTTTTACCTATTGTTTGGTGTTCTGGCAGGCCCCAAAGTGCCGTTCTGCCAGAACACGGCATTGGATTTATAGAGACTGTGAACCACGTCTCACTAACTCTCAGACGCGCAAAAACCGCCATAGAGCGATTTTGAGCCCGATGTTAAGCTGTTGCTATCGAGGTTTTGGATCTCACATTGGAATAGGCGCTGGTCATGGCGGAAGAAGAAGTACAAGTACCACCACCGAGCCTGCTATTGGCTTTTACTGAAGCCCATCGGGCTGCGGTTGAGGTTCTCTCGCTCACGATTACGCGCGGTGCACTGGAAAAAATGTCACCTGAGGGCGATGGGCACCCAGTGATGTTGCTACCGGGTTTTATGGGTGGCGATGGCTACAACAGCGCCTTGCGTCGTTTCTTGAAAAAGCGCAATTACGCGGTTTACGGTTGGGGTCTGGGACGCAATCTTGGACCACGCGATGGAGTACTGGAAGCACTGGAAGAAAGGCTCATCGAACTTTATGAGGACCATGGCGAGCCACTGTCCCTGGTCGGTCACAGTTTAGGCGGTATCTTCGCCAGAGAGTTGGCTAGAGAATACCCCGAGATGGTTAGGCAAGTTATTTCCCTGGGCAGTCCGTTTGGTGAAGGCAGGATGAGCGGTTCGATTCCCGCCCGGTTGTTTAGCGCCCTCAATCCGCCTGAGGAGTTACCGATAGACGAGGATCAGCTGGCAGATGCACCGCCTGTGCCCACCACAGCGATTTATAGCAAGGGTGACGGCATTGTTAATTGGCAGACTACTTATCAAAAGGACGGGCACGCCGAAACACAGAGTATTCGGGTGCGAGGCAGTCACTGCGGTATGACTCTGAACCCATCTATCTGGTATTTGGTTGCCCAATGTCTGGCGACTGCGCCAGAGGAGTGGCAACCGTTTGAGCGCGGCAGTTGGCGCAATCTGGTTTACCCGGCAGCACACTGAGCGGCTTCCGCTAGTACACGGGATTTTTCCGCTAGATAACAATCTAGCGGAACCCCTATTTAACCAAAAAAATCTGTTTGGCCATGGCGCTGAGCTGCTTCTCTTTTTTTGTCAGGCGGTGGTGGAGGCGTAAACAAATCACTGCGCGTTGTAATTTTCTCCCGTTCGTTAATATCCAGCCGCTTACAGGCAACGCGAAAGCGCTGTGCCAGTAGATCAGCAAAGGTTCCCGTACCGCGCATGCGATGACCGAAGCGGCTGTCGTAATCGTTGCCGCCACGACTCTGCCTCAGCAGGCTGATCACATGTTCCGCTTTTAGTGGGTAATGTTCGTGCAACCATTCGAAAAATAGATCGCGGATCTCCAGTGGTAGACGCAGCAGCATATAGGCGGCAGATTGCGCGCCAGCTTCTTTGGCCTTGTGAAGAATGCTCTCCATGTCTCTGTCGTTGAGTGAGGGAATAACCGGCGCAAACAACAATGTGACAGGTACACCTGCTTTGCTCAGTGCCTCCATTGCGGCAAAACGTGCGTGATGTGATGCGGCTCGCGGTTCCATCAGCCGTTTTAGATCGGTGTCCAAGGTGGTAATACTAATAGAGACTGAGCACAAACCGTCTGCTGCCATCTCTGAAAGAATGTCTATATCGCGTGTGATCAGCGCACCCTTGGTGATGATGCCAAAAGGGTGTCGGTGACGCTGCAATACTTCGAGCACCTGTCTGCTGATGCCAAGTTTTTTTTCTACCGGTTGGTATGGGTCGGTGTTGGCGCCCAGTGTAATACTGCGGCATTGGTAGCCGGGTTTACCCAGTTCCCGCTCCAGTTGGGCTGCGGCGTTTTCTTTGTAGGTGAGTTTGGTCTCAAATTCCACGCCTGGGGACATATCCAGATAGGCGTGTGTGGGTCGTGCGTAGCAATACACGCAGCCGTGTTCGCAGCCCTGGTAGGGGTTGATGGATTGGTAGAAAGGGATATCGGGAGAAGTATTTCTTGAAATAATGCTGCGCGCCTGTACAGCGCGGCATTCTGTCACAGGGGTGGGGCCTTCTATGCCGTCGTCCCATTGTACTGTGGTGGGGGCGAAGCGGTTGTTGGGGTTGCTGAGGGCACCGCGGCCTTTGCGTACGCTGCGCTGCCCTATGATTAGGTCACTGTTTCCTGACATGGAGGCACCTATACTGTATATATAAACAGTATACCTCTGTGCTGGATAATTCAACATGAATTCAGGGGTTCGCCCTCTAGATATTGGTCTGGATGACGGAGCCAGAGCCAGAGCTACATAGACGGGACCCCGCAGCGCCGGTCGCGCCAAGAAGTGCACATACCCGATAAAGTGAGGCAGGTTCTCCTGTCGTTACACTGTCACCCCTATGACTATCCGCTCTGCCCACCTTCAGCCTGAAGCTGGACCGCAAGCTGAGTTGGTGCCAAGATTCGATTCCAGACAGGCAGCGAGGCTCTCGTGCGAGAATAATTAATCTGCATGATTTCCCCCAGACTATTACCGCCGCGCCGCTGAAGTTCTATACTTCATCCAAGAGAAAATATTTCGAGGGTTACAAATGGCTAAAATCTTAATAATTGCGGACCAAAGCAAGACTTGTTCCGCGACGCCAAGGGGTTTGGAGTTGGCTGCGAAGCTTGGGCTTGATGTGGAGGTGGTGGCCTTTTCTTATACGTCTTTTAAGTCTTTGCGGTTGAAGCCCGCTGAGCAGGCGAAAATGAAAAAGCGTGTTCTTAAGGATCGGGAGCAGGCTACGAAGGCGTTGATCAAAAAGTACCAGGTGCGTGGGCAGAAGATAGCTTTGAAGGTGCTCTGGGAAAAAGATGTTGAGCGATGGGTTTGTAAGCAGTGTGCCGGTGGCCGCTATGCAGCGGTCGTTAAGACGGGCAGCAAAAGTCACACGGTTGTGCACAGCTCTGTGGATTGGCAGTTGCTTCGAGAATGTGCGGCGCCGGTATTGTTGGTTGCGCAAAAGAAGTGGCACAGGGCCAAGCCTGTGTTAGTGACGCTGGATCTTTCCAGTACGGTGGCGCGAAAGCGGGCACTTAATCGGAAGGTGCTGGAGGCGGGCAGGGATCTGGCTGCTGCCTTGGAAGTGGAATTGAAGATAATCACTGCCATTGAAATTCCCGCGCTGTTGTCCGATTTGGATTTGGTGGACCCCATAGCTTATGTGCGCGATGCACGCGAAGCGATGAAGCCTCAGATAAAAAAGCTGGCTGCGGATTTTGGTATTCCGGAGAAAGCGTTCTACTGCAAACGTGGGCCGGTGGAGCAGGTGATTGCCAGCCAGGCAGCAAAGGTGCGTGCTCAAATAGTGGTGATGGGTACGGTGGCGCGCACGGGCGTTAGAGCGCGATTGCTGGGCAACACTGCTGAGAGGGTGCTGCGGTTTATGAAGACCGATGTGCTCGCGATTAAGCCCTGAGAAATATTTGTGCCGATTCCTTGCTATATGGCTGATATCGACTATTTTCTAGTACAGCATGTCGCATTCCCTGCGCGTGCTAACACGTCCCCTGGCCGATGTTTCTGCCCCGAAGCATACGGCTATTTGGCCCGCTTTCATTCTATGAGACGCGGGTTTTTTTATGTGTAAAACAAAATATTGAACCTTATAGTTAAAGTAATTTCTATAGTGCAGTGGTGCCCGCAGGCCGCGCGATCTACAATGCTTCAGCAACGAGTTTGCGGCATCTGGCGCACTAAAGCCGCTGCGCTGAGTAGAAAGGCCCGGGTTTGCAGTTCAGTGGCCCTCATGGGTCAAATTCGCAACCACTAAAAGCGTTGGGACACGTCGTCTCTTGGTCAATAAACTGGAATTAGGGAATTAGAAAATGATTGCATATGTCACGATAGGCGCAACAGATTACGAAAAGTCCCAAGCATTTTACTTGGCGGTGTTAGAAGATTTAGGCGCGTCAGTCGTCATGGATACTGGCCGCCTCGCGGCGATCGGAATGGCTGGCGGCGGCCCTATGCTAGGTGTGTGCGCACCTTACAATGAAGAGGCTCCAGCGCCGGGCAACGGTAATATGGTCGCGATCACACCTGGCTCTAAAGAGTTGGTAGCAAAAATCTACGCCAAGGCAATTGAATTGGGTGCCAGTGATGAAGGTGAGCCCGGTCAGCGAGCCGACGGTTTTTACGGCGCTTATTTTCGCGACACCGACGGCAACAAAATTTGCCTCGCTGAGTTTAGTTAAGAAGTCATCGATACTTTTTACGGTATGTCAGCGACGATAGCTGGCGTTGGCGCAACACTTGGAGATTTGTACTTAAATGGCTGGTAGCAGTTTACTTGTCTTATTGGATGACATCGCCGCTGTGTTGGATGACGTGGCGGCCATGACGAAGATCGCTGCGAAAAAGACGGCGGGCGTGTTGGGTGATGATCTCGCGGTCAACGCGGAGAAAGTCACTGGTGTTCGTGCTGATCGCGAACTACCTGTTGTGTGGGCAGTGGCCAAAGGCTCGTTGATCAACAAATGTATTTTGGTTCCCTCCGCGTTGGTGATTTCGCTAATAGCCCCCTGGTTGATACAACCTGTCTTAATGCTGGGTGGCTTGTACCTCTGTTACGAAGGCTTCGAAAAAGTCGCCCACACTTTTTTCCATTCCAAAGAACAGAAAGCCGCAGAGCATGAGGAGTTGATTAATCATGTAGCCGATGAGTCTGTCGATCTGGTGGAATTCGAGCAAGACAAAATCAAGGGCGCAATACGAACTGACCTTATTCTCTCAGCAGAAATTATTGTATTAACGCTGGGTATTGTCGCGGCTATGCCTTTTCTAACCCAAGCGCTGGTGCTTACCGTCATAGCTTTTGGTATGACCATCGGCGTGTATGGTCTGGTCGCCGGTATCGTCAAGCTGGATGATGCGGGTCTATACCTGACACAGCGTGAGGGAGAAGGCGTCTGGATAGGCTTTTTACATTGGTTGGGTGCGCGGATGCTGAGTTTTGCGCCCTGGTTGATGAAGGCGCTGGGTGTAGTGGGAACCATAGCCATGTTTATGGTTGGCGGCGGTATTTTGATGCACGGTTTTCACGCCTTGGATGTGGTGGTGCAGGGCTTGGT
>JBLFWP010000013.1:0-60239 GCA_047611225.1 Halioglobus sp. | reverse complement strand
AATTCAATCCGCTACCGGTATTTAAAACAACCCGCGACAATGTTTCTTTCATCGGTAGTTGCAGAGATTAGCGACCTTATTGTCGGCCGACTTATCCGGAGTAGCATTCTTCCTTCCAGAATGAGTCCGATGCTTGTTGAAATAGCACTGATAATCCTGAAGTTTGTTCTCCAGGTCATTAGCAGTCCAAAAGAGCGTGTGATCAAGTAACTCTCGCCGAATACTGCCAATCAATCACTCAACGAATGGGTGTGACATGGGCGCATGTGGAAGTGATTTGATTTCTTCTATTTCAAGTACAGGTAAGTTGGCTTTCCAGCGGTGGTATTGAAACAGCGGGTCATTATCTGAACTCAAGCGTTCAGGCCACTCGTGGCCGGAAGTCGCATCGAAGCTATGGAGTCGCTCACTGGTAGCTGATTCCCGAGACGATCCACAGTACTGAGCAGTATGAGAATGGTCGGGCAGAGCAATCTCACGAGGCGACAAGGGTTAGAGAGCGAGAGATGCGACGATTCAAGTCAACGAAGCAGGCTCAGAGATTTGTGAGTGCACATGCTGCCGTGCAGAATTTATTCAATCTTGGGAGAGACATGGTTAGGGCTGAGCAATATAGGCATCTCAGGATCAGTGCGTTCAGAGAATGGAGTAGGTCAGTTGCTTGAGACTCGGAGGCAGATTCCTGCTGCCTACATGAGTAAAGTTGCCAGTACCGCCTGAATCGTTTCCCGTTACGCCAACTTTACCCGACCATCAGCCTGCCCACCATGTAGGCGGCGTAGACTGTCAAAAACGCAGCCCCCATGAAACGCTTCATGATCGTTTGACCGAATACAAAAATGGGTATCAGGCAAGCCGCTAGGAATAGCCCAACCGCTATATCAATCGCGCCGCCCGAGGGCACATCGATCGGGCGAATCATAGCGCTGATAGGAAGAACAAACATGGTATTGAAGAGGTTGGAGCCGATTACGTTGCCGACACAGAGATCAGCTTTCTTATTTATAGCGGCGATCACGGAAGTGATAAGTTCGGGAAGGCTGGTGCCTATCGCCACAACGAACATTCCGATAATCACGGGCGAGACATTGTAACTTCCTGCCAGTGCACTGCCGTGTGTGATGGTCAGGTCCGCGCCAATGGCGAGGCCTATCGCGCCCATGACAATGAGTGCAAGCTGAACTCTCTTGCCGTTTCTGGGCTGCATGGGCAATGCATCGACCTCTTTTACCAAGGGGTCTTCCCTCTGACGCAGCAGATCATAAGTCGTGATATACAGGAATATTCCGAATAGCAGCAACATTACCAAACCTTCTGAGCGGTCCAGAGATGAGTGAGACCCCCGTAGGAGTGGATCGAGCGTCATCACAAGCAAAATAGTGGTCGCCAGCATCAGCAGCGGTAGTTCTCTCCTAATAAGTTGACCTTCTATAGCCACTGGTGAGATAAGCGCCGCAAGGCCCAGAACAAGTCCGATATTGGCGAGATTGGAGCCTGTTATGTTTCCGAACGCCAGTGCCGTTTCGCCCTGAATCGCACCGGAGACGTTAACCATCAACTCGGGAGCACTTGTGCCGAATGAAACAACCGTAAGGCCTACTATGAGCGGGGAAATACCATAGATTTCCGCTAATCCAGAGGCACCTCGGACCAGGGATATGCCACCCAACAACAATAGGACTATTCCAAGACTTAGCAGTGGAAAAACCATGTAGTTTTCCTGCGAGTTTGTGGAGGTCGCGAAGGTGGGGATTTTGGCCGGGTCGCTAATTCCAAGGTTTGTGGGATGGAGACTAATTCGCCTATCCAACGCGAATGGTTAGCGCGAGGGTTACAATTTTGTTCAGCAGTAGGCTGTCCTTGGCAGATTCGAAAATCAGCTCGCCAGCGGCGATTGAAATAGTCGGCGGCGATGGTTTTTCTATCGGCAGTGTAAATTTTCCTCAGCTCCGCCAAGCTGGCTCTACGTTATGGGCGCTTCGCTAGGATTCTCTGCCTCTCCAAGCGACAACTCCGGAAGATTGTCTTCTTGAAATTGTTCAACCTGTTGCTCAACTTTTAAAACACTGCCGTCATATTGTGCTATGTGAAAGATCGCATCTCCTTCATAGACCAAAGGCAGATTTGTGCGTCCTATGATCATGCCATCGGCCGGAGCGAAGATAGAGGTCTCGGTCGCTCCCAGTGGATCGGCAACTATGGCAAGAACGGTACCTTCAGTGACCTTCGCGCCCAAGGGGATCAAAGTTCGTAGTATGCCGCTCTCAGGAGCGCGAACCCAATTCGTATTGTGACTAAATATGGGCGAAGCTACTGGCTTTTTACTGCGACTGGCGCGCAGCATTCCAATGCTGCGCATGACATTTAGGCATCCTTTGACCCCCGCTCGAATATACATTTCTTCAAAGCGCAGTGCTTCTCCAGCCTCATACAAAATGACTGGTACCCCTGAATCCGAAGCGCAACCGCGCAAAGATCCGTCGCGTATTTTGGCGTCAACGGCGACAGGGACGCCAAAGGCCTCGGTCATTTTTCGAGTTTCGGCGTCTTGTAGATTTGCCCTGATTTGGGGGAAATTGCTGCGATGACGTGAGCCCGTATGCAAGTCTATGCCATGAGTACACTTGCTGACGATCTCATTCAGAAAAGTGTGGGCTACTCGACCAGTGAGTGAGCCCTTAACAGAGCCGGGAAAAGAACGATTAAGGTCGCGGCCGTCTGGCAGGTATCGCGTATGATTCAAAAAACCGTGGACGTTAACAATCGGTATCGCGATAAGTGTTCCGCGCAGACTTTTGAGAGACTTGTGCTGCAATATTCGGCGAATTATTTCGACACCGCTAATTTCGTCACCATGTATCGCAGCACTAATAAACAAAGTGGGACCCGGAAATTTTCCACGAATAACCTGTGCGGAAATAGAAAGATCATCGTGCGTATACATCGATGCAACGGGGATATCCACAACCTTCCGTTCACCAGGCTTGATAGTGGCGCTGCCTATTACAATTGCGGATAGTTCCTCGCCCATAATCTATTTTTCCTCCACGGGTCTGCGAAGTCGCGTTCTCTTTCCACAGAGATAGGAGCGGGACGAATCGACCAAGTAATTTCCGCGAATGGCAGTACGCCCCAGTAACACTCGAAATTTCATACCATCGCGATCACTCAGCGTAACTTCGGCTTTGAGGGGGTTTCCGCCAATGCTGACAATAGTTTGAATCACGTAACGCATCTCTTCGTGGCCACCTGAATCTCTTACAATGCGTTGATCTAAAACGGGCGCTTCGCAGCGTAGTACTTCGTTCGTATCGCCCTGTATCGGGTGAATATCAAAATACACCCACTGCTGGCCATCGCGCTCGAAAGGCTCAACATAAAAAGCATGAAGACAGCTGGTACGCGCACCAGTATCAATCTTCGCTTTTATCTGAGAAATGCCTAGTTCGGGAAAACTTATCCATTCGCGCCAGCCCAAAACCTGACGATTACTAATACTACTTGCCATTCAGAGGGTTCTCTTCATTCTCGCCAGAGGCATTGTCCGCGTCGCTAATATCTACGAGATCAGTATCCAACTCTTGGGCAACAGGGCGACGCTTGCGCCTGGTGCGCACGGGGACCATTGCGCGCATGGATTCCAGCTTTCCGAAACATAGCAATTTGTCGCCAGCTTCAAGCGCGCGGGCATCACGGGGATTAGGGATTACCTTGGCGCCTCGGTACAGAGTCAGAACATTGATGTCACTTTCAATGAGCTTGGTCTCAGTAATTGTCTGGCCGACAAAACCGGAGCCCTCGGGCACCAAAATCTCACTAACACCATAACCCTTGCTGACCGTGAGTCTTTGTCGAACATCGATCTCCGGGAAATCGACTTGCGCTGCAATATAATCGACAACCACTCCGGCAATGTCTAGCTCTGTGGCAGTCTCAATTCCCTCGAGTCCAGGAGAGGAGTTAACTTCCATCACCTGAGGACCATCTTTGCCTTCTAACATGTCCACACCGGCCACGCTCAGACCCAAAATCTGCGTGCACCGTACCGCAGTTTGAGCATATTCCTCGTCAAGTTCCACTGGCTCTGCAATACCACCGCGATGAACATTGCTACGAAAATCCTGGCCCTGAGCAACCCGCCTTATAGCAGCGACCACCCTGTCACCCACTACGAACGCACGTATGTCTTTACCTTTGCTCTCAGCTACAAATTTCTGAACAAGCACATTTTGCTTCTGACTTTGCAGCAGTTCAATGATGGATTCTGCCTGCTTGACGGTGTCGGCAAGAAGCACACCGATGCCCTGCGTGCCTTCTATCAGCTTGATTACGACGGGTGCCCCACCAACCCTTTCAATTGCTGGGAGTACATCTTTCTTGTCACGCACAAATGAAGTTCTGGGTATTCCTATGTGGTGTCTACTCAGAATCTGCAGGCTACGTAACTTGTCTCTTGAATT
Source organism: Halioglobus sp. (assembly GCA_047611225.1). Taxonomy (GTDB): domain Bacteria; phylum Pseudomonadota; class Gammaproteobacteria; order Pseudomonadales; family Halieaceae; genus Marimicrobium. Next base: position 55,779 of record JBLFWP010000013.1, on the reverse strand, counting down.
AAGAATCCCGTGAGCGGAGTTGGCGCAAAATATATCCATCTCCTGAAACTGCCTGACCACAGCAGTGCCATAGTAGGTGATAGAAGCGCCAATACGAGGCAGGACAGCATCATAGTTGCTCAGCGGTTTCTGGCGATAATACAAATCTGGAGAGCCACGATCCAGGTCAATGGCAAATTTGAGGGTATTGAGAACCTTTACCGTATGGCCTCTTTGCTCAGCCGCTTCTTTGAGACGGCGGGTGCTATAAGAGTTCGGACCACATGACAAGATAGCGAGCTTCATGACGGGATTACCTCAATTGGACACTCAATAGTGTCATTTTCGCTCGTGCGGTGGTAGTAGTAAATTAAAAACCTATCGAGGGCAGAGTTTTCTTTCGCGCCTAACTATCTCTAGAGCAACAGTGCAGTGGCCAGCATGAGCATGAGGCCGATACCTACAATATCAGTAAATGTGGTACGGAGGATGCTACTGGCCATGGCCGAATCCGCGCCAAAGCGGCGCAAGGTCAAGGGCACGGCAACCCCAAGCACACCACTTGCCATGCCGGCTCCAGTCATTGCTACCAGGATCAGTTCTTTCATGTATAACTTGCGTGTTGGGAAGCTTTCCAGCTCCCCAAGTGTGATGCCGTGCAGGGTGGTGGCGAGCGCTTGACAGCCCGCATTACCGCTTTGCCCGGCTAGCACCGGCAGGAATATCGCCAGTACTATAATCTGGTCTATTGTATCCTCAAATATACCTACCACTAAGGCGGCCGCAAACGCTGTGAGCAGGTTCACCTGCAGCCATGGGTGACGCATGCGAAACGTCTCAAGCGCCGGAGCCGCCAAACACTCACTCCTGAGTAAAAGTTAGAAATTGAAACCAACACGAATAGTATATACGAAGGCACCGTCATCCCAGTTGTTTTCAGCGCTATCACCGCCGTCGAAGAAGAACTGATACTCAGCTCGTCCCAGTATGTAGGTCTTGTCCAACACGTAATACTTAAGGCCGAATTCGGCACCGACAAAGCCGCTATCCGCAACGGAGACTCTTCCCTGACGCACCCGAGCCAATGATTCGGGTATCGCAGGCCAAGATGGCGCTTGAGCACGTTCTCGAGCTCGACGGTGCCGCCTATTTACCTGTACGGATGCTAACTGCGCATCTCGAGGCGGAGCGCCTACACCTGGTGCGCAACGCGCCAACAATAAGCCGCCGCGCATACGCGGTATTTCCACTGCGCAGCGAGAAACTGGAATTAATAGAAGAGGTGTTCGATTACTTCGAGTACAGCGTCGAACTAGACCCCTTGCTACTCTGAAGCTCTGATGCAGACTGACACGCTTTCGGCTACGAAAAATTCCACAAAAGCTATAGACACTTGAGCTTACGGAACATGAAGAGCATGCCGGTAACTGCGGAGGCCACCACCCCCAACAAAATGAAGTAGCCGTAGCGAAAGCACAGCTCCGGCATATGTTCAAAATTCATGCCGTAAACTCTCGCCAGGAAACTCAGCGGCACAAAAATCGAAGGGATTATCGTCAGGATCTTCATGGTGTTATTCAGGCGGTGGGAACTTAAAGAGATATGACCATCCAAAAGATCACCACAGATTTCATAGTACATCGCGCATAAACTGTATAGCCTCTCACTGCGGTCGTACAAATCACGCCTTTCATGCTGCATTTCATAGTCGGATGTAAAACGTGTCGTGGATGAATTGATTATCAACTCTGCGAGACGCAGGTGGTAACTGAACACATGCTGCAGAACCCGCAAGCGAGATCGGTAGGAAACCATCTGTTTCATCGCATCTTCTGCCTTATCAGACAGCAGCATCTCTTCCCTGTCTCCAAGCCGGTTTTCAAAGTCGTGAATCGACTAAAGGTAGCGGCCGGAAGCATAGTGCAGCATTCGCTGCGCAAGTCTTCCAGGGTCAGAAACCATCTCGAGGTCTTGGCTCGCTAATGCCCAGAAATGGTTGATACTAACGGATGCGCCACGATGAAAGGTAACTAGAGAACGATCGCCCGCAAAAAAAGCCAACTGTTGGGGCGCCAGAAGTAAGTCTTCCTCAAGTGAGGAAATGCCACGAAACAGCAGAAACGTATGTTGATCAAACTTTTCCGGTAGAGTTTATCGAAACGAGGTCGGAAGGCGACTAAGTGAGCTTTAGGATTTTTGCTCTGCCCCCAAAACCCCCATCACCTTATAGTATTTGTGTGAACCGTTGATGCAAGCTACAGTGCATCGAACTTAAGCCAAAAAAATATTCTTGAGGAACAATTGGGGGCAGGCCACCTATTTTCAGTTTCTGAGTGAGTTTCCTCCTCACCAAATCGTGGCCTATTCCTGATTTTCTGTTCTCGATGAAGCTGTTAGAACATAAAAATACCGGAGAACCTATGAGCACGACAAAGGCCGATGCGGATATGATCAATACTGGCCAGGCTTTTGGGACTAGCGCCTATCGGGGCTATGTACTGTTTTCCCTGCTTGCCGTTTACACGCTAAATTTTATAGATCGTGCGTTGATTGGTGTCGTTTCTGAGCCAATTATTCAGGAATTTCAACTCACGGACTTGGAGTTCGGTTTCCTTTCCGGCTTTGGTTTTGCGCTGACATATACGTTATTTGGAATTCCAATCGCCCGCTATGCGGAGCGTTTCAATCGGGTTCGCATCATCGCATGCAGTGTCATTCTCTGGTCTGTTATGACGGCTCTGTGCGGCATCGCTGGCAGCTTTCTCTCGCTGCTATTATTTAGAGTTGGTGTCGGCATTGGAGAGGCTGGCTGCACGCCGCCAGCCAACTCGATCATTGCTGACTACTTTCCGCCACGCAGTCGGGCGAGAGCGATAGCTATTTACGCCATGGGCGTAACACTGGGAGGCGCGCTAGCTGCTGCGTTCGGTGGCCCTATTGCTGACGCGTTTTCATGGCGTGAGGCATTCATAATGCTGGGGCTACCTGGGGTTGTTGTCGGTCTGGTCGTGCTGTTCACGGTCAAGGAGCCACCGCGGGGCTATTCGGACCCTCCCGGTACACCGCAGCTGGAGAAGCTTGGCTTTGCTACAACGCTTAAAAGACTCAGCGGTAATCGCAGTTACTGGATCAACACTTTGGCAGCGACGATCGTCGCCTTTGTTGGCTATGGTATTTCCAGCTTCCAGGTTTCCTTCTTTGTTCGGGTGCATGAATTGAGCATTTCCGATGTTGCACTGCAATTGATTCTTCCGATATCGCTCTCGGCTGCGGCTGGAACATTTGGCGGGGGCTTTGCCATAGAAAAGCTCAGCGGCCGCTTTCCCAACGCCGTAGCCTGGGTCCCAGGCTGGTCACTCATTGTATCGTTGCCGCTATATTGGATTGGCTTCACGACTGACAGTCAATCAAGTGCACTGGTGATGCTTATCGTCGCGGCATTCCTCCATTACACTTATCTAGGTTCACAATATACGATTGCTCAAGGTGTCGTCGATGTGAAAGCACGAGCGACATCAATCGCCATATTGCTGTTCGTCGTCAACCTGATCGGATATGGCCTTGGCCCACTGTTTGTTGGCGCGATCAGCGATATGTTTTCAGCATCTTACGTTAGCAGCGCGGCTGTAGGCATCCAGATGACACTGGAGCTTTGCAAGGGAACTGATACTACTATATTGGCAGCGGGTAGCGAGGCCATGCTGGAAGCCTGTCGTCAGGCCACTGGTGAAGGTATTCGGGATGCTCTGCGCTATACGGCTATGATTTACGGGGCCTCCGGAGTAACCTATCTCTGGCTCTGCAAGCACTTACAGAAGGACTTGCTGGCAAAAATGAGCTAATAACGGTTCTGACAAGTTAACTGCCCATCATTGATAGAATCGGCGGATGAATACCTGCAAACGCCACCGATTCCCACCCGAAGTTGTTAGCTACGCAGTATGGCTCTACTATCGTTTCAATCTCAGCCATCCAGATGTTAAGGGTTTGCTTGCTGAGCGTGGCATCACTGTCAGTCGCGAATCGATGCGCCTCTCGTGTATCAAGTTAGGCGCTCTATATGCTCGAGATATTTGGGGTCAGAGTAAAAACTAATCATCTTCGCCCCGCGATCTCCAGATATTTTGGGAACATCACTCTGATCCCAAACTTTGAGAGTTTTTACTCTGCCCCCAAACTTTATGATCCCAAACTTTAGGCTGGGGGAACCTCAGATTGATCCCTTGTTCCAAGCGCCAGCAATGGCGCCATTGCAAGACTAATTTATAAGACAATATGGCGATTTTCTGAGTAGGGCACAGCCTCTGATTATTGCATCATTGCGGATTATGTAGCTTGTGTCGTTTTCCGTCGAGCAGGATAGCTAGGCAGGAACGCCGCTTTTTGATAACTGCCCCTTCTTCTGGCAAATTGAGGAAGAAGAAGCATTGGCGGCCTTCCCCGAGCTTTTGCATACTTTCTCTTGCCGGAGCAGCCCTCAATTTTTCTGCGAGATTTTCTGAGTGTTTAAAGTCATTGGCCCGCTAACGTCGCTGTTTATCAGTTGTTTCATACTGTTCCTTGGCAACGGTTTGATCAATGTTTTGCTGCCGGTTCGAATGGGCCTGGATGGCGCTAGTACCGATGAGATTGGTCTTGTCCTGTCTTTGTACTACGTTGGGATGCTCTTCGGCGCAATTTACAGCAAATACCTGATAGTCAGGGCGGGGCACATACGGATGTATGCCGGTTGCGTTGCGATTGCAACGGTCTGCATTTTGCTTTGCAGCCTATATTCTGAGCCAGTGCTGTGGGGGGCAATGCGACTTGTTATTGGCTTCTGCAATGCCTGTGCATTCACAGCGATCGAAAGTTGGCTAAGTGACAGTTCTACCAAAACCACACGAGGCAAAGTACTTGCAATGTATAACGCTGCCGTACTTGCGGGTCTGTTTGGTGGACAGTTTTTTATGAATGTTGCCAGTCCCGCCGACACCACTCTATTTGTTATCTCAGGAATTTTGCTCTGCGCTGCAATAGTGCCAGTCGTTATGAGTGGAAAGAGCGGGCCAGTGATTGACGAAGTGATTTCAATGTCACTTGCAAAGCTCTACAAAACATCCCCGCTTGGCGTTGTCTGTTGTTTAACTTCAGGACTAGTTTATTCTGCGCTGTTCAACTTGCTCCCTGTTTTCGCGGGTCACTTTGGGATTGTTGAATTTCAGTTGTCACTCTACATGGCGGCGGCCATTTTTGGCGCTTTTGTTTTGCAATTTCCGGTTGGCTATTTGTCTGATCGCTATGACCGACGTTCCGTATTGCTGTCGTTGTTACTAGTATCAGCCACAGCTGGAATGCTGGTTGTCGCTTTGGTTAACCTTGGCCATACCTCTGCGTTGTTTTTTGCAACCGCAGTGACCAGCGGGATCATCGCCTGCATCTACCCACTGAGCGTCGCCGAATCATTCGATCGATTGCGGCAAAGTGAAATGGTGGCGGCAATGGGGTCGATGATTCTAGCCTTTTCTTTGGGCGGTGTATTAGGCCCTTTCACCGCATCCATCGTAATGACGGCGTTTGGTAGTGAAGCTCTGTTCTACTATTTGGCGCTGGTGCAACTGCTGCTCGCAGCTTTTGTGGTGTATCGAATGTCTGCTCGCCACGCTTTGCCTGTTACAGACCAGGAGAGCTTTGTTATGCAGGGCGTGGCCATGTCGAGTGCCATTGAGCTTGATCCGCGTGCTGAATACATCGAACAGAGTCAACCACTATCCGCTGAGGCCGAAGCCGCCGTCACTGTTGCTGAAATTGACCCTGCGTCCGCTGTAAGAATGGCGAAAACGGTCGCTATCAAAAACCCACATTTGGGTGCGGGCGTCGCAGCGGCAGTAGCGACTGTCGACGGAATTGATGTATTGGGTCTTTACCAAGTGATGAAGGAGGCCATACCAGAAAAAATACAAGAAGTTACTCACGCTATAGTCACTACCCGGCCTGATCTGGCTTACGAACTAGTCAGTCAGCTCGCACAATGGCAGCCAGATGAGGTTGTCGCGGTTGCGGCTCAAATTAGTACGAGCTTGCCCGAATTGCGTGTGGAGATGGCGAGAGTTGCGGTAGAAGCGGCTCCCGAATCAGCCACAGAAGTCGCTCAGTACTACGCTCAAGTATTGGCGGAGGAACTTGGCTCTGTTAGACACGCTGAGCGAGAGGATGATAATAGCCAGGAAGAGGCAGTACATATTGCGACGCAATTGTGGCAAGGCGCAGACGATCAAGCTGTGGAAGTTGCTGCAGCGTTGGCCGGTGCTATTCCTGAATCTGCGGTATCATTAGCTCAGGAATATATCGTTAGTCATTCCCAAGGTATAGGCGATGATCTGATATTTTATGAAAAACCAACTAAAGACAAGCAAAAAGATCAAAGCCTTGCTATTGCAGATTCAACGCCATTACAGAACGCAATTGATTCTAATGACGTTGATGAGGCTGAATATCAAAACTCGGTAGCATTGATGTCAAGGCTTACCGAGGCAGCACCCGATAAGGCTATGGATCTTGCAGTCGCCGTGGCACAAGCCATACCCGGTAGTGCAGCGGAAGTTGCCGCTGAATATGCCGCCCATATTGGCGATAAATCAGAGAGCAACGAACAAGAAAATGAAAATGAAAAAGCCGTAGAGCTGGTACATCGTTTAACAGAAGTGGCTCCAGACAATGCCATGGATGTAGCCGTTGCGGTGGTGGAGGCTGTACCTGGAAGTGCCGTCGACGTGGCGACTGAGTACGCAGAATACATGTTCGAAACAAAATCGATAATCCAACCAGGTTATGAAGAAGCGGTGGAGCTGGTACAAAGGCTGTCGGAAGTTTCGCCAGATAATTCTAGTGATGTAGTTTCTGCGGTAGTGGAAGTGCTGCCTGAATCGGCTTCTGAGATTGTGGGTGCAATCAAGGTAATTGGGGCTGAACCCGATTAAAGGGGGACAAATTCATCTTCAGTTGAAATCTCTACATCTCCTGCACCAGAACGGGGGCGCATTTTGAATTTTTCACTCCAGTAAACGCAGCGCTTTCGTCAGATAACGACAGACGTACCAACTGAGCGACAATTTTCGGCTGATCATTCTGAGGGTAATGCGAGGCACAAGGCAGGCGCCAATAGGAAGCGGCAGCGCCCCTGTTTCGCAAATGGTTCTCCCAGACAAAATCGGCAATCTCTGTCTTCGCAATCGGGTCGCGTTCACCCCAGATTAAAGTTGCGGGTATCTCACTATGACTGAGCGTCTGTAACCACGTTTTTTCAAGTTTGTGCCGATCCTGAAGATACCTGAGAGTTTTCGGGAATACCGTGGTACCACCTTGGTACGTAAAAGTAGACGACATATTTAGCTGTTCTTGCTGCGTTAACGCAGGCAAATATACCTTAGCCAAAGCCCTTGTGAATCTATCAGGCGTTAAAATAAAGCGCGTCATCAGCTGACCAAATCCTGGCAGGGTCAAATATTTTTGAGCGGCGGACAGCTCTGCCAAAGGAAGATATATGCCACCGTTAAGAATGAAATGGTGATCTATCTGGTAGGCGGGTGAGTCTGTCTGTTGGTAAAGGGTAAGAAATGCAAAGCCAACACTATCGCCTTTGTCATGGGTAAACAGGGTAAATATGCTAAGGCCCAAAACTTCTCGAATGAAGTGATCGACAAGCTGAGCATCATCAGGAATGGAGTAGCGATAGCCTCCCTTGGGTTTGTCAGAAAAACCATACCCTGGCGTGTCGATAACCGCGATATAGTATTCTTTCTCTAATTCGCCAATGAGTTCCTTAAAATCATAACTACTTGTTGGCCAGCCGTGAATCATAACGATGGCGGGGTTATCCATATTGCCGAATGTACGGTAAAAAATATTTAGCTCAGGAAATTGACTGTTTTCAGTCTGGCTTGATTGCCAACGAAAATACGATCCACTACGACCCCATAATTCTGCATCGGGCCCAGCATCCAGATTACTGTTATAGAACTCTGCAATAGTGCTGGAGTTATCCAGGGGGTTCCATAATGAATAAATTACCATTGATAAGACAATTACGATGAATGCAATAGCCATGACTCTAATTTTGATATTTCTGAACATTCTAAAACTCTGTTCCTCTCTTTTTTAAGCTAACGCGCTACAGACCATCACGAATTTTAATCACTTCGTCCGACCCGGCAGGCATGGAGAAGGTCACGCCATCAACGCCCACGGTGTAATCCTCAAACACATCTTCTGCACCATTGAGCCACAGGGCTTCTTGTCCCGGAAAAATAATGGGTGGTACTACGTGGTAGTACAGTAGGTGTCCCACCTTGGCATCGCGCGCAATTTCAGCGGCCTCAACTGGGCTGGTGTGGTAATCCTGAACATCGTGTGTGATTTTCGCGAGTACAGGATTGCCAGCCTCAGTGGCTGCCACGTTCATCATTTTTAGTAGATTGGGTGCCAGCCCTTCGTGTACTAGTAGATCAATACCCTGAGAAAACTGCTCAATATTGGCGGACTTTACCGTGTCGCCGCTGATAAGAAGTGAGCGGCCTTTGTAACTGAAGCGGTAGGCGACGGCTGGCTTAATGGGGTCGTGCGCCACAGCCAACGCCTCAATGATTAGCTCGTCCTTTTGATACACAGTAGTTAACTCGCCGGCAGCGGGTTGCTGGAAGGGTTTGGCGATCATGCCTGTGCCGCTCAGCGGGGCCACGGTATCGCCGTGGTGATCATGGCGGTAGATGGCGTCATGCGAATAAGCTGTGTTAAACCCATCGACAACGTGAGTGACACCCATGGGGCCATAAACCGGCAACGGGCTAATATTCGCCTTTCCGACCCAGCGGCCCATGGCCATTTCGCCCAGCCCGTCAATGTGGTCGGAGTGAAAGTGCGTTAACAACACAGCATTGATAGCGCCTGCCTGATACCCCATACGATTGAGGTTCCGAACCCCATCGGTACCAGCATCAACCACAAAAAATTGATCGCCGGCGATTACCCCTACACAAGGCCCTGAAGCCTTGGGTGCCGGCATAGGGCCACCGGCGCCACAAAGGGTTAGATGTAAACCGTCGGGCAGCTCACCTAATACATCAGCCGAAATTCGGGCCTCTAGACCTTTGGTCATAATCTTTTCTGCCAGAGTTGATCTCTGGCTATATGCCAGCACACCGACCAGGGCGATAACGAAAATGATAATTCCTGATTTTTTCATTCTCCACTCGTCTCTAAGCTAGTTGTTTCAGGCGCGTGATAGTAGGTCGAATCCATATCGGCGTAAACTGTCGACCAGTGCAAATCGATTGTGCAAATATGCACACTTGGATTGGACTCATCTGGAATATTTTTTGTCCGTCGCCTTTATCGGCTGGCTCAGTGGTGCCACCAAGCAAATGCGGGTCAACCACTCCACCGTTGCCCGGCGGCTGGACCAGCAGGGTACTGGCAAGTTAACTTGATACGATGGACTGGCGCTGCACAAAAAGGCCGCTAGCAGCATCGAATAAGTCAGGCGCCACCACTTTCGCTCTATTTATGTGTTTTATGTAGCCTCCAGTGCCCACTTTTTAAGCGAAAATAAGTTAACTTGTCAGTACCCTTCACCGGTGTGCCGGACCATTCAGATCAATGGCAAACAGCATTATATTTGGAGAGTGGTAGACCAGGAGGGTGAGGTGGTTGATGTATTCCTGCAGGTGAGGCGGGATGGCGCTGCGGCTAGGCCATTTTTCAAGCGTTTGCTGAGAAGTTATGGGCGCGAACCCAAGAAAATTGTGACTGATAAGTTGCGAAGCTATGGCGTTGCTCACCGTGAGTTGATGCCCAATGTGATTCACAGCACTGAGCAGTATGAGAATAATCGGGCTGAGAAATCGTATGTAGCGACCAGGTAAGAGAGCGAGGGATGCGCTAGTTTAAATCGGTAGGCAGGCTCAAAAATATTTTGGGTGGGGATGCTGCTGTTTCCAATGTATTCAAGCTCGGTAGGCATCTTGTGCGCGCGGAATATTATCGGGATCTTAGGGAAAGTGTGTTCGCAGAATGGAGCAGGGCGATTGCCTGAATGAAGATGCTGGTATTTCTGATTTAACAGAAGTTAATTTCTCGATACCTATTCGACATATAAAGTTTGTTCTTCTATGCTTAGCTGCATAATTATTAGTGTAGGAGAGCGTAAAGTGGCTGTAAGTTTTCGAGCGAAGAAGAGTATTTTGTTGATAGCGCTGATTGGTTCACTGGCTGCCTGCAGTGACCATCGGGATCGAGTGTCGGCACCGATGGAGCCTGCTGAAATTATCTCTATTGACGACAGCAGCGCCGAATTTTGCGAATTATTGGATACTGCAAGTTGTTTGCTGCCATTCCCCAGTAATTTCTTCACTCGTGAAAGTGACGCAACCGACAACGGTCTGCTTGTTAACTTCTCTAATGAAGCTATGCCGGTAAATGCCTCGGGCAGCGTGGTTGACCCTGCGCAGTGGAATCGCAATGACGGTTATTCTCCGGGCACTGTGATGATAACTCAAGTGCCAGCGTTGGATATGGATGTGACCGGCGCGCCCCGCTTGATAGATTTATCAGACAGTCGCCAGGACGACAGTCCTATTGTCGTTATAAACGCCGCGACGGGTGAGCGGCAGTTAATTTGGAGTGAGCTTGACGCCAATGCTGAGGAGGAGGCCGAAATGAGCTTGCTCATTCGAGTGGCTAAGAACCTGCAGGACGGGCAGCGTTATATAGTCGCCCTGCGCAACATGAAGAATGCCGCGGGGGAGACCATTCCACCCGGGGAATTATTTCGAGCTTACCGAGATAACATCACTACAGACAGTGACGCAGCAGAGGCGCGGCGTCCTGCCATGGAAGAGCTATTTTCAGCGCTCGCCAGCGCCAATATAGCGCGCGAAGATCTCTATCTGGCGTGGGACTTTACGGTGTCTTCTACGCGTAGCTTAAGTGAACGCATTCTTCATATGCGCGATACGGCTTTTGCCGCACTGGCAGCGGGCAGTCCCGAATTCACTATCGATAGTGTTGAAGACCTGAGCATGACAGACCCCAATTGGGGGCGAAGAATCGAGGGCACTATTACTATCCCCAATTTTATGGACAGCGAAGATGCCAGCGCTGGCTCATCTTTGTTCTATGCGGATGACGGTGATTCTCTGCCCGATCGCATGAATGGCGACAACACCACTGTACAGCCGTTTATTTGCAACATAAGTAATCAATCTCTGGAGTTGGCGGCCGAATCTGCTGAGTCAGGTGGTGCCACACGAGTCTATTTGTATGGCCACGGTTTACTAGGCACCCGTTTCCAGTCCACCAATGGTGCCCATCAGGGCACGCTGTCAAATCGATTTAACTTAATGAATTGTGCGATGGACTTTATCGGTCTGGCAGAGAGTGATGTCCCCAATGCCATTGCAATTTTGCAAGGCGCAGCCGATTTTTCTGCTGTGCCTGACCGCACCCAACAAGGTTTTATCGGCTGGATGTATCTAGCGGAACTGCTGCGGCACGCGGATGGCTTCTCTACACATGAGGCGTTTCAAGTTGACGGTAGAAGTGTTTACGACGGTACTTACGTTTACTACTACGGCAACAGCGAAGGCGGAATATTCGGTGGAGCGCTGCTAGCGACTGCCCCGAATATTGAGAATGGCGTGCTGGGTGTGCCGGGCATGAATTATTCGCTGTTGCTGCGGCGCAGTGTTGACTTCGATCTTTATTCATCCATTTTGAAGCCGGCTTATCCCAATGTTCTTGACCAGACTATATTGCTTTCTCTCTACCAGATGTTGTGGGACAGGGGTGAGAACAATGGTTATGCCAACCATTTGGTATCTGATCCACTGCCTAATACACCTGCCAAAAATGTATTGCTGCAAGTGGCGTTCGGCGATCATCAGGTGACTCACACCAGTGCTGAAATCATGGCACGGACTATGGGAATTCCGCTGCATCAGCCCGCATTGGTTGAGGGGCGCCACCATGATATCAATCCACATGTAGAGCAAACGACTATAAGCACCTATCCGCACATGGGCTCGGGCCTGGTGTACTACGATGGTGGCCCCGGTCCTAACGATGAGTGGGATGACACCGGCACTCACGTGCCCCCCATTGTTAACGTGCCGCCACGAACAGGTAACGATCCCCACGAACGCCCGAGGCGTGACCCATTCGCAATGGAGCAGATATCAGCTTTCATGTCCCCGCTGAGCACAATCATTAATGCCTGCGGGCCTGGGCCATGTCTGGTGGATGGCTGGGATGGCGTTCTGGAATAGTTGGCTCATAGCGGGTCGAGATCAAGGAGAGATCAAGGGATCAGTGTCCTTGATCTTCTTTTCTCGATGTTTTATCGAAACCGTGGTCTGTCCCAAATTTTTGTGATTCATACCTCGCAGGGCTGCCCATTGCGCGGCCCTTTTTAGTCTTAGTACCAGTATCATTACTATTCCCAAATTTGACCTGTGTTGTACAAGCCATTAGGGTGAATGCTGTCTCTTAACACTGGGTTAATCGTGAAAACAGTTAAAACCTTTTGCCGGATATGTGAGCCATCCTGCGGACTAGTCGCTCAGGTAGAAAACGATGAAATAGTTGCCTTGAAACCCGACAAGTCACATCCAGTAACAAAAGGTTTTGCTTGCCACAAAGGCATTGCCACACTCGAAATTCACAAAGACCCTGATCGGCTGAATTACCCCTCACGCAGAGCATCCAATGGCCAGCTGAAGAGAGTCGGTTGGGATACGGTCGCAACAGAGATCGCTGCCCGCATTGCGGACTTAAAAGAAAAGTATGGCCCGGAGTCAATCGCTTCTTATACGGGGAATCCGTTAGCCTTCAATTCGCTCGCCGGCCCCGCGATAGGATCATTTCTGCGGAACAACGGAATTCGACGAAACTTTTCTTCGGGCACCCAGGATTGCACGAACAAATTTGCGGCTTCCGAAGCGGTTTTCGGATCCAGCACAATTCACCCGATTCCTGATATAGACAACACCGATTTCCTGCTCGTTTTTGGCGCAAACCCCCGCGTTTCTCATATGAGTTTTATTTCAATCGCTGACCCTATGCAGGCGCTGCGATCCGCTGCCAAGCGCGGTGCAGATATTCGTTTTGTAGATCCAAGATACAACGAATCTATTAAGGGTATAGGCACTCACGTTCCAGTAAAACCGGACACTGATGTCTATCTCATGGCGGCCCTGCTATATCAGCTTTTTGAAACAGACCAGGTGGATGAAGGCTATCTAAATGATCACGCAGACAACGTTGATGGACTAAAAGCCTTCATTCAGGACTACAGCCCAGAACAGGTTGCCGATATCGTTGGGGTTAGTGAGGAAACCATTATCGCCCTTGCAAGCGACATCGGATCGGCAACTAGTGCTGCTTTCTACATGTCTACCGGCGTCAACATGGGTCGCCAGGGATCGCTTGCCTATTGGCTCCTGTTTATGCTGAGTGTCGCAACAGGAAATTTGGATAAACCTGGCGGCAATATTTACTCCCAGGGTTTTTATCCGGCAGCTAAAACAGGAAGGCTACGCGGTGAAGTGAATTATGAAGAGACTCCTCTTGGAGATGTACGAACAATTCGCGGTTCACTGCCAGGGAATCTTATGGCAGATATGATTCTTGCTGAGGAAAACCCTATCCGGGGACTTATCGTAATTGCTGGCAATCCGGTTTTGTCGATGGGGGCGGGAGAGAAGTCGCGCAAAGCCTTCGAAAGTCTCGAATTTGTAATGGTTATCGATATCTACCCTTCCGCTACCGCAGAGTACGCTGACTATGTTCTACCTGCCACGGATATGCTTGAACGAGCAGATATCAACATCTGCGGACTGGGCATGCAAAAAGAACCTTTTATCCAGTACACAGATTTCATCGTCCCGCCGAAGGCGGAAAGACGACCCGAATGGTGGATCTTGCGGAAAATCGAGCAGGCGCAAGGTTTCGCAACACAAAACCGTGAGCTGGATAACTACCAGGACGCTATTGACGAATTAGGCCTGTTCAACCGATTTGACCACATGCTAAAGCAGTCTGATCTCAGTATTGAGAATGTAAAATCAGCAGGGACGGTGGTTTTGAGCCCTATAAAACCTGGTAAATTTTTCTCTAACGTTATCCAGACTGAAAGCAATCGAGTTGATTGCTTGCCGGTATCCTTCGGTGACGCCATCAATCGCTGTAAGGAAATATTTCTTGAGCTGGCGGATGAACCTGAAAGCCAGTTGAAAATGATCTCTCGTAGAACCAATTACATGATCAATAGCTGGTTCCACAACGTCCCGTCTTTAAAGAGACCCGGACACCAGAATAATCCGCTTTACATTCACCCTGAGGACGCGAGAGACCGAGATCTTAGTGACCGGTCAAAGGTCACGGTCAAAAATGAATATGGGGAGATTAGTACAGTGGTATCACTGGATGACACCCTCAAGCGAGGCACCGTTGCTATAACGCACGGTTGGGGTTATCAGGGTAAGACGATGAAAATAGCGGCGAAGTATGCCGGTTCAAATGTGAACGACCTTCTACCGACGGGGCCGGGTTCCTATGAAAAGATCAGCAATCAGTCGTTTATGACAGGCGTGAAGGTAGAGGTGGATGCCGCGTAGAAGATGCGATAACGGGAGTTCACGTAATGAGTGATTTTTCAAACGCCGAGCCAACAGTCCGCCAGTGTGCCTGGAAAACCCTTCGGAGACTTTGCCGCGCTCATTCACAACTTAAGGGGCCAGAGCCCGTTGTTGCCCAGCATTTAGATAGTTAGCATCGGTTGGCCGCTAGCTTAAGGGTTCTGATCCCAAATATCCCAAATATCCAAACATTGATGTTTAAGCTTTTCAACAGTACATCGCTGTAGTTATTCGTTCGTGGACTGGACCAGTCCCTACAAACGCTTTACAGTTTCTTCGACAATCAAAGTCTCAATTTCCGCTATCATTTCCTCATTTGATAAACTCTTCCCGAGCAAAGGGCTCACACCTCCTTTTCTCGCCTTTACCCATGGTCCTTAACCTCATGTCGAACGACGCTGACAACGCGCAAAGCTCATCTGCTACCAGACACCCCGGCATCTGGGATCTCGCGCTGCCCTCAATACTGGGTAACCTGAGTTTCACTCTGGTTGGCTTGGTGCAGACCAGTGTGGTCGGCGAACTGGGCACCGAGGCACTGGCGGCGGTAGGGGCAGGGCAGCGCATTTTCTTCCTGATGCAGGCGGTGCTGATGGCCCTGAGTATCGGCACCACAGCGCTTGTTGCTCGGGCCTGGGGTGCGAACGATCGAGACGAAGCGGGGCGAATTACCAGCGCATCGTTGGTGCTGGCGTGTGGCGTAGCGCTGCCCATTACGATTATTGGCTTTGTGTTCGCGCCGTATCTGGCCGCTGCCTTCGGACTGGAGAGCGATGCGTCGCAACTGGCCGCCGATAATATACGTTGGACCTCGGTGTTCAATTTGGCCTTCGCGGTGACCTTCATTATCTCTGCCGGTATGCGGGCCGCGGGTGACGCTTGGACACCGCTCTGGGTTGCTGCGGGCATCAATGTTATCAACATTCCGCTGCTCTATATTTTTGCCTTCGGTTACTGGGGCTTACCGGCGTTGGGAGTCATTGGTGTCGCGGTTGCCTCCGGTCTTTCGTTCTGTCTCGGTGCTGCGTTCCTATGCTGGCTGTGGCTGGAGCAGCGTATCGACCTGCCCAGTATCTGGGAGGGCGCTCTCACACGTAAACGACTGCGTCGTCTTCTGGATATCGGTTACCCGGCGGGTGCCGAGCAATTTGTCATTCAAGCAGGGTTCATCGGTTTCCTGGTAATCATCGGGAACTTTTACGGGACTGCGGCATTTGCCGCTTATAACGTGGGCGTCAATGTTCTGTTGGTAGCAATTACAATTGGCAGCGGCTTTGCCATTGCCAGTTCCACCCTGGTAGGGCAACACCTGGGAGCGGGCGATCCCGACGGTGCCAGTCGCGCCGGTTGGCGCTGTACGGGCTATGCAGTACTGGCCATGGTTGTCATTGGGGCGCTAAGCATGTCCCAGGCCGAACCGCTGGTACTGTTCTTCATCGACGACCCGGAGACCGTGGAGTTGGCTGTTAACTTTGTCTACCTGCTTGGGGCAATGATGCCGTTCATGGCAGTCGACTGGGGGCTAGGCGGCGGTCTGCGTGGCGCCGGCGACACGCGCTTTCCGCTGTTGGCAGCGATAGTCGGGCTTATCATCGTGCGTTTGGGTTTGGCCGCTATCGCAACCTCCCTCGGGCTGGCAGTGGAGTGGGTCTACGCGGCACTCATGGGCGACTACATTACCAAAGCCGCTATGCTGGGCTGGCGTTTTCATCGAGGACGCTGGAAAACAATAATTCCGTCCTAAGCGTTTTTATGCTGACCCCAAACTTCAGTCGTAAATAGTCGGTATCGGAACCCGCTTGTGTTGGGTTTTCTCAAATGTTTCAACCAGCTTTTTCGCAACGGCTGGGTCTACAGGTTTTCCTTCAAGAAAATCATCAATCTGGTCATAAGTCATTCCCAAGGCCTGTTCATCGGCTAGCTGTGGCGATAGAGATTCCAGATCTGCCGTGGGCGCTTTGTGAACAATATGCGCCGGGGCACCTAAATAGTCGGCGACTTGCCGGACCTGGCGTTTGTTAAGGCCAAACAATGGCGCCAGATCACAGGCACCATCACCGTACTTGGTATAGAAGCCGGTAATGTTCTCCGCCGAATGATCCGTTCCCAACACTAAACCGTCTAACATCCCGGCAATCTCATACTGAATGATCATCCGCGTACGCGCCTTTACATTACCCTTCACAAAATCGCGCTTGCTGTCGCTGGCGGGCAGCAGCCCATTTTCTTGCAGTGTTTGACAGGTCTGATCATGAATTGCGTCAGCACCCGGTTGCACGTTAACGCAGAGTGCTTGGCTGGGTTGAATGAAATCAATAGATGCCTGTGCATCAGCCTCGTCTTGCTGCACGTTGTATGGCAATCGGACGGCAATGAATGCGTACTCACCATCGCCTTGCGCGTTCAGCTGATCCACCGCCAATTGTGCAAGACGACCCAAAGCACATGAGTCAATGCCGCCACTAATGCCTAACACCAGTGTGCGCAGTCGGGCGGCCTTCAATTGAGACTTTATAAAATCTACTCGCCGAACGACTTCTGCTTCAACATCGATTTTTGGCAACACGCGCATTTCAGCAATAATAGATTGCATGGTTTAAACTCTGTGAGGATTGGTGTCGTTGAATGATAATCGATATTTGGGGATATTTGGGGTCAGAGCAAAAATATTCAGGCTCCTGCGCCAGCCTTAGAGCCACGCTGTAGGAGGTTTCTACTCTGACCCCAAAAACTCACCAAATACTCAAGTAAACTGTCCCCGGAACTCTGTCCCGGAACTCCAGAATTTTCAGGCTATTGCCTCTTTCAAGGAAGAGCCCCAGAATAAGGAAAATAATGAAAGGAAGCAGCCCAATGGACCTATCTACTAAGCAAGGCGCACACCGCAATCTTTGGTCTGTGCTCAGCTTGTGCGCCATCTCGCTATTATCTGTGTCAATTTCCCCACCTGCCTTGGCTGACTCCTCTCTGATACTGGAGGAACTGATCGTCACCGCCCGTAAGCGTGAACAAAACTTGCAGGATGTGGCGGTGGGCGTGTCTTTGCTGTCAGGCAAGGCTATGGCGGAAGCGCAACTGAGAAGCGCCACCGAACTGGCCACCATGATTCCCACACTGAATCTGCAAGCCAGCTCCGGGCCGGGCACATCTTCTTTCAATATTCGTGGCATTGGTACACGTACCTTTGCCTCCGGCGTCGAACCGAGCGTGTCTACCATGCTCGACGGCGTGGTGATGGCGCGCTCCGGTATGTCATTTATAGATTTAGTCGACGTGCAACGGGTGGAAGTATTGCGCGGGCCTCAGGGTACACTCTATGGCAAAAACGCCTCCGGCGGTGTTGTTCATATTATTACCGAAGACCCTAGCGAGGAATTATCCGGAACCGTCGCACTGACCGCCATCGAGCAAGATGAATATCGCCTGGATGGCACACTCTCCGGCCCCATCAACGAGCAATTAGGTTTTCGGATCACTGGCAACATAGTCGACGATGACGGCTGGGCCACGAATGCGTTTAACGGTGAAGATGTAAACGGCAGAGAGAGCTGGACTGTTCGCGGCAAGTTATTGTGGGCAGTCAATGAAGACCTGGAAATGTTGTGGACCAGCGATGTCAGCGATAGCGAATGCAATTGTACAGCACTGAGCTTGCGCTCCATCATGGAATCACCCGATCAGGCCACGTTTATTGATCAGCAGTTGCCGGTGGTTTCCGCCGAGGACACCCAGGACGTCAACAATGACCAGGAAACCATTAACGACAATTCGGCCTCAGGACATGCGCTTACTGTTAACTGGGGTTTGTCGGACTATCAGGTAACCTCGATCACTGCGTGGCGTGAGTGGCAGAACGAGTCAGTAGTCGACTTCGACCGTAGCCCAATCAACACACTGGAATTCAGCTTTCCAGAAATGTTCAGATCAGATCTGGAGCAGCTCTCCCAGGAACTGCGCTTAAGCTCTGATCCGGCGGACTGGGGTTCCTTTGTAGTGGGCGCTTTTTACTATGATCATGACGTCCAGACCACCAGCGCAATCACCACATCACTCGGTGCGCCTTTTGTGGAGCCGGGCACTCGAAGAACCAATACCGAGTTCAGCAGTAAGAACTACGCACTGTTTGGCGAGGTCACTTTTAATATTGCTGAAGACTGGGAGCTGTCTCTGGGTGGGCGCTATACCCGAGACCAGATGAAATTCAACGAAGAACAACTGGGCACCCATTCGATTGTGTTTCCTCTCGAGGCAACTGCGGTCGCTGACCTGGATGAAGATGACGTCTCCCCTAAAGTCGCACTGAGCTGGGCTGTTAGCGATGAAGCTATGGTCTATGCCAGCTACGTAAAAGGCTATAAAGGCCCAGCCCTGGACTTCGCAGCCATACAAAATGAGCAATCGGTTGATCCTGAAACCAGTGACGCTTATGAACTGGGCATTAAGTCCGAATGGTTCGATAGCCGCCTGATACTGAATATCGCGGTGTTCTACGCCGAATACGATAACTTCCAGGCAGAGTCCTACACAGACACCAACGAAGACGACTTGCTGCCAGGCAGTTTTATCTTAGTCAACGCCGGTGAGATTTCTACCCAGGGTATTGAAGTGGAAATCATGAGCCAGCCCACGGACAACTGGGCCTTGTTTGGCGGCTTCGCATGGACAGACGCGACTGTTGAGGACTTTCCCGGCGGCCCGTGTAGTGCCGGACAGATTTATCGCGGCGAATGCCCCGAGGGTTTCCTGGACCTCTCTGGCGGCCAAGTACCGACGACACCACAATGGAAGCTTAACCTGAGCACCAATTACACCTGGCAGCCAGAGCAAGTGCCTTTCAATGTCGTACTCGGCGCGAGCGTACGCGCGCAGGACGACGTGCTTTACGGCATCGCTCAAGATCCGTTCAATGTGCAGGATGCCTACACCATTGTCGACGCCAACCTGGCTTTCGTTGGTCGTGAGCACAAGTACCGTGTCACTGCCTTCGTGAAGAACCTGTTTGACGAGGACTATGCCAGTATCATCTTTGCCCACGCGGATATCTTGATACCAAACGCCTATGTGCAATTGGTACCGAAATACGCGCAGCGGACTCTGGGCGTCGAACTGCGCTACGCGTTCTAATCAAGAATTTGGGGCAGGCTGAACCGCCCCGGGTTTTTTATTTCACGAAGGCAGCGCTAGTAGGTGGCTGATTTGAGGAGTCGGGCTCCTGCGCAGTATCGGGCCTGGGTTTATGCCAATCAGGTGGCATAATAAAATGCTGCCACGCATCGCGAATGTTGGAGGCGTCTAACATGCTTCGAATAAGTGCGTGCCACTCGTGGAAGGCGATCTTCAGCGGGTTGTAAGTTTGGATATTGGTGATTAGCCCATACCTGGGCTGTTCTTCTTCTTTAGCGAAAGTTCCGAACAGGTGATCCCAGATGATCAGCATGTTGGCATAGTTTTTGTCGATGTACTGGGGGTTGGAGGCGTGGTGTACCCGGTGATGCGCTGGAGATACGAATAGTCGCTGCAGCGGATGCCACCAGCCTCGCACCACCTCAGTATGGGTCCAGAAGCCGTAAATGGTAGCTACAGCGCCGGCGCTGGCTATTACCAGCGGATCGAATCCCAGCAGTGGTAGTGGCCAGTAGAACCACATGCGTGTCAGCGGGCCGGTCGGTGATTGCCGCAACGCAGTGCCGAAATTCATTCGTTCACTTGAATGGTGTACCACGTGCGCCGCCCAGAAAACACGGCTGCGGTGCGATACCCGGTGGTACCAGTAGAAGACGAAGTCCAGAGTGACCAGAGTAATTAGCCAGGTGACCCAGGTGTTCTCAAAATCGAACAAGCGGAACTGAAACAGGTAGAAGTGTAGGGCGATAATTGAGCCATCGACGGCCAATTTCACGATGATATTCATGCCCAGCTGCGACATAGAGCCGCCAAAATCCTGCAATGAATAGAGCTGTTGCTGGCGCACCGCTGAAAAGATGGCTTCAGCCAGGATGCACAGTGCAAATATGGGCAGTACCAAGGTTGTCAGGTCGGGCATGTAGAAGCCTCCGATAGTCAATCGACTACCATACGCAGAGGTGACCTATTTGTTAAATGGATTTATGGGATATAAACTATCGTAAATAGCGATAGGTCTACTTGAATGAATCTTCGACGCATTAACCTTAACCTGTTGACCATTTTGCGTGAGTTGTTACGCACTGCCAGCGTCAGTCGTGCAGCAGAGCGCCTGGACTTGGGCCAGTCGACGGTCAGTGGCGCACTGTCACGATTACGGGATGTGTTCGATGATCCCTTGCTGGTGCCAAGCGGACGCAACCTGGTGTTAACTAGCCGGGCCCAGGAGATACTGCCGGAACTGGAAGCTTCGCTACTGGGGATTGAGGGTTTGTTCGAGGTACCGCGCTTCGATCCATTGGTTGCCACAGGAATCTTCACCATCGGCACCGGCCTTATCTCCCTGTTACCGGGCCTACACAAACTGCTGGCAGAACGTGCTCCCAAGTTGCAGATGCAGGCCGTGACACCGGTGCGCGAGTCTTTGCAACGCCTGACCACTGGTACCCTGGATATGTTGGTGGCACCACCGGGGTTGGAGGGTGGTACTGACGTAAAATCACAGCACTTGTACACCGAAAACATGCTGTGCCTGGTGGCCAGGAATCACCCTTCAATCAAAGACCAGATTTCGAATAAAAACTATCAAGCCCATTCTCATATTGTGTACATGGCTGATACGAACTTGCCCAGCTCTTCGCGTTTTAGCCTCGCTGGCGTACCTGCGCTGGAACACATACAAGCCTATGTGCCAAGCCTGCCGTTGATGCCGTTCATGATTGGCGCCTCCGAGTGCATAGGGTTAGTGCCGCAACAGGTGGCGACGCCACTGCTGGAGGCGGCCGGTGTTCGCGTAGTGGAAACCCAATTCAAGCAGCCGCAATTGCCCATGCATTTGTATTGGAGTCAGCGCAATGAGGCCGACCCACTGCAATCCTTTGTCAGGGCATTGCTGCTGGAAGTGGGGCAGTCACTGGATTAATGGCAGCCAAGGAAGAATAGGGGGAAGCTCAGTCCCTATCTTTCAGCCCCCACATTTATAACTACCCAACAAAGAAGTGTAGCTTAACCGCTTTCCCCACGAAGGTGAGCCAACATATCTACCATCTCATTCAGATTGAGGCCGCCGTCGTCATCGCCGTCCAGATCCCCAAAAGAGAACAACAAACCAAAACGTAACCGAAGGGGTAACTCGCCGCGCTGTACCAGGCCATCCGCATCTTCATCCATGAACCCCATCCACTGAGCAACATCGGCAGTGACATTATCGTGTAGGGGAGCATCAGAGCGCTCGTTGTCCCAAGAGAAGGATACCGAGCCATAGAGCATCTCATCCCAAGACTGCAGGCCCCAGGGTACCTCGCGGTCCGGGTCTGGGTTGCCGGAATTGTTCGTGGAGTTGTCATAGATCATACGATGCACTATCCGCGTACCGGCTGGCACCGAGATAGGTGTTTCAAACTCGTATGTACGCTGCCAGTTGAAATCGTAGTTGGGTACGGAGAGGATCACTTCGCTGCGCCCGTCGGGATATTGAAGCTCAAAGGTTGCCGACTTGCCGCGATAGTGCGCGTGGGGTACTAACCAAAAGATGGTCGCATCATCCCAGAATTCGAAATACGCCGTTTCCTCGTGATTGGCCTCGCGCGGTTTGATCTCGATGTCGGGATTTAGTACTACATGCTGACGCAGAAAATTGGCCGGCGGCTCATCTGCGAGATAGAAGCCCGCTCTGGTTTTATCAACTGTAGCGCGGCCATAAGGCGTGTA
Source organism: Halioglobus sp. (assembly GCA_047611225.1). Lineage (GTDB taxonomy): Bacteria > Pseudomonadota > Gammaproteobacteria > Pseudomonadales > Halieaceae > Marimicrobium. The sequence goes on along the minus strand of JBLFWP010000013.1, from coordinate 33,298 downwards.
GTGCAACTGGAAGGAGAAATAACCTCCCGCAGGCACATAGACACCGGTACCCTCGGGCATCAGACCAGACTCATTGCCCGGCGCGTAACCCATAATATAGTTGTCGAACACACCGCCCTCGTTACTGTCCGTTGGCTTTTCGTCCATGGAGCCTACGAGCACGTGGTGCACTGCTTTCGCGTCGCCTGGAACAATGGTGCCTGCAATTACCCAAATTCCGTGGTCCAGAGGATTTTTGACTAACGGATACTGATAGTCCACTTCTCCTGAGGCGGGAACATCAAAGCCGGGAAGCTCCAGTAGTAAGTCAGGCTCACCCATAGTCCACACTTCTGTGGGAGGAACTAGTGCTGCGAGCGGATCCTTGCCTTCGCCGCGCTGTGCACCGGCCTCGATCCAGTTCACCAGGCTCGCTAACTCATCATCAGGCAAGCCATGATTGCCAGTGAATGTACCGATCGCTGGATCTGCGTGCCAAGGGGGCATGCGCTTGGTACGCAACACCTCTCGAATCATTGGCGCGAAACCCTTAACCATTTCATAGCTCGTCATGGCCCAAGGCGCGATGCCGCCCTCGGAGTGACAACCGACGCAGTTCTGCGTAAGGATGGGCGCTATGTCTTGAACGTAACTAATTTGATTGGCATCAGCGTTGGAGAAATTAATCAGACAACCCGGTCCGTTCACTTCGCTGTACGCTACTGATTTATCATCGAGCATGTCATCCAGCACGTCCCTGACATACGTCGCATTGGCATTTTTCTTTTGCCGCTCGTAATCCACCCTGTCGTTCAGCGCTCCCCGGTAAACCAACTCCCGGCTTTTGGGATCGATGACCAATACCTCACCCGTGCGAGTAAGCGCTAGGGAACGACCGATGATCTGGGCGGTGTCATCCAGCACGGGCATCTCAATCTCCCACTCCTTAGCCTCTGCGGCGATGGTTGCGCGAGTGTCCTGCAGATTGGAATTGATCATCATCAGACGCACACCGCGTGCCTCATAATCTGACTGAATCGCGCTAATATCAGGCGCTAGCGAACGGATGATTTGGCAGCCATTTCCTTGCACGATAAGAACAATGGCGCGAACGTCCTTGTCGTAATACAGCTCCTGCGCCTCCCCGTACTGATCCAACAATACGAAGTTGTCCACGGCTATGCCTGCAGACTGTACGGTTAGAGCAGACGCAGACAGCGCCAGTAAAAGGAGTAGTTGTAACTGTAGTTTTAGTCGTCGCACGTAACCAACCATGAAAGCACCTCGGCCGATTCTACGGCACTGTAATCAGCATTTGATTTCTGGAATGGTTTATAAAACAAATCCATTCCTTCGTCCACAGACGGCCAAATACCGACTTCGACGATTAAGGGAGGAGCAGCAGGCCAAGGCACAGTTTCCACCGTACAACTTACCCATAAAAAACCGTATACGGGGTGCTGCAAAATTAGGTCTTTGTGTCAAAGAAATACAGCTACGGAAGGTCGAACAACCGCGCGAGCCCACTCTGGGCGTGGAGTAACCCCTAGATCCCGATAGCGCTAGGCCCAAATCAGATCTCTACCAAGATTAATAAACATCCACTCGACGGCATGATCCGCGACGATTCTCTGTGCCAGAGATATGAATCGCGCATCCCCACCTCTTTCACTTATACATGAAGAATTATTAATTTTTGATACGTGTTTTCATACGTTTTTTTATATTTGGGATTAGAGCCTGTGAAAGAAGAGCTGGGTATTTGGGGCAGGGCCCTTAAACTTGTTTGGTCAGAGCACGATTCAGCCTTAACCAAAGACCGTCGTAGTTTGGTCGTGTTCCGTCCCCATTTTTAAGGCCTTATTGTAAAACGGACAGGGACACTCGCCATGGAATTGCTCACCACCGGTAGGGTGCTCGAAATACAGATCAGTGGCATGCAACAGTAACCGATCTGACATTTTTTCACTGTCATAGCTTTTATACAAATCACACCCAATAATGGGGTGGCCTAGCACTTGGCTGTGAATCCGTAACTGATGTGTACGCCCAGTAAGAGGCGTAAATTGTACCAAGCTCCTGCGTGGCTGCTCCAGGCGGCGCAAAACCGTGTATTCGCTTATGGCTGACTTACCGGTGAGGTCGCAAATTTTTACCCGGGGGAAATGGTCCTTGTCTTTCGCTATAGCCGCTGTAACCCGGCCCTGATCCTGGGCAACCCAACCTTCCAACATCGCTACATAACGTTTTTGAATTCTGCGCGCCTGAAACTGTTTATTGAGATGTTGCGCCGACGCTGCATTCAGCGCCGCTACCATAATGCCCGATGTCCCAAAATCTAATCGATGCGGTAACTTTGCTTCTGGCAATGCAGGCGTTACCCCGTGCTGGCCGTGTACCAAACGGTAGTGCACTGAATCTCGGTTGAGAGGGTTTTTACCTGACAAACTGAGCAGGCCACTGGGTTTTTTGATCAGCAAGATGTCGTCATCGTGATACAAAATCTCGACAAAGCCCTCACACTCAGGCGCGACAAAGTCATCCACGGTGCTAGTAGGCATGCTGGTTCGAGACATTCTCTCGTCCCCGCGTTTGATACACATAAGGTGTCGGGCAACGTCCTACCGTGGCGTAGGCGATTTGCAGCTTTGATTTGTGATGTGTTATTTGACCTACCTTTTGAAGAGCTTAACTTGAGTTTCACATAGTTGTATTTAGTAAGGGCGATAGCAGCAACCACCAGGCATTAGCTAGTCAATGCGTATCGTTATCTTGCCAAAATGCTGCCCTGTCTGCATTAATTCCAGGCCCTGTTGCAGCTCTGTGGCGGGGAGGCTATGACTAACACACGGCACAATATTGTGCTCGTCCACAAACCGACACATACGATCAAACGACTCACCACAGCCTACAGTAATGCCCTTTATAGTCAGATTTTTTTGCATGACTTCGATAATCGAGACCGGCGCACTACCAAAGCCACTGAGCACCCCTATCACCGCAATAAAGCCATCGGTATTCGTACACGCTACCGATTTCCCCAGTGTGGCCTCACCACCAACATCGACCACTGCATCCACGCCACCGGTAAGTTGCTGCACCTGTTGCTCCCAATCCGGATGCTCACGATAGTTCACTGTGTAATCAGCGCCCAGGTCCTGCATGCGCTGTAACTTGTCATCAGAAGAGGAAGTGGCGACGACTTTGGCTCCCATCGCTTTGGCAAATTGCAGGGCAAACAGCGAGACTCCGCCGCTGCCCTGAACCAGTACTGTCTGTCCCGCCTGCAGTTGTCCCTCTTCCACGAGTGCATACCAGGCAGTATGGCCGGCGCACACCAGAGACGCCGCTTGTTCGTCGTTCAGGCTGTGCGGAGCGCGCACTACACTATTTGCATCAATGCACAGCAACTCCTGCATACAGCCGTCCATACTTTCGCCAAGAATAAGTCGCTTGTTCTCGCGACTGGGCCTGCCTTTTTGCCATAGCGGATGGAACAGGGGCAAAACTCTATCTCCCACTGCGTAGGCAGACACGCCCGGTCCCACGGCGGTTATCTCACCACAACCATCAGATAGAGGAATCCGCGGGTAGTCGATCCCAGGAATTAATCCGCTCAAGGTCACCAGGTCATGAAAGTTTAAACTCGAAGCTCGCACCCGTAGCTGCACTTCGCCCGGTGCGGGAGCCTGCGCATCGCGTTCTACCTTCACTACATTCTCCGGCCCCGGGCCGGTCATCTCATAACGAAAAGCCATTGCATATAATCCTTTGAATTGTTCGGGAAGTTGCAGCTAAGGCCGCACAACGCCATCAACAGTAGTGTAACGGGGTGGGAGCCCTTTGATGAAATACCAGCCACCCAAACAATCACCTTGCGACAATCGAATAAGGACTCTGACCCCTTGAACCCGCCCCCTTAATCCTTTCCGCGGTGGTTTCATTCTGAAGAATGGCACTGAATAAATACGCAGCCAATACCTGGATCAAAGTGGCGGTGGGCGGTCTGCTCCATTTTTGCCATCCGCCTGTTCCAACCAGAACAAGGTGTCCACATAGGAAATGAAACGGTTCAGGTAGGCCGGAGAAATGTCCCGCATTGTGGTCAGGGAGCGAATAGCCAGCATCTGTGGGTTGAGCGGCCCGGAGTCCTCTGGTGCTTCCTCCAGTGCCAGGTCTATGCGTTTCTGGGAACCGATACGCGACAGGGAGTGTCTCAGCAGGCGGGTTGATTTCAGTTCTCTATAGACCGGTTCGGCGGGGTGCTGAGCGGAGCCCTCGCGGGTCATACTCATACTGCTGTTGAGAGACTTCAGTAAGCTGAGCGTCGTTGCGCCGGGAGTATCCTCGACCGGGTTTAACCGGGTGTCTTTTTCGCTATCGACCTTGTTGGATAGATCCTGTTTATACTCTCGTAATACGGCCATTGCCTTTTTCTCGACAACCGCAGCGACTGCATCGCCGCAACAGCCATCCGCATGTTCTATAGCGCGTTGCGACATAGCCTCAATAAAGCGAAACCGCACGGGATCGAAATTGTCTTCGCCGGCCTGTCTCAATTGTTGCAGTCGTTGTTGTAGCTCAGTCACTGGCCGCCTGCTGATTTGCCGCACGCGGTACCGGGGCCATCTCCACCCGCCGGTTTTTCGAGCGACCCGCGCTCTCTTCATTCGAGGCAACCGGTTGCTGCGGGCCAAAGGCGGCGGCAAACACCATGTCTGCAGGCATGCCCGCGTCGATGAGCGCCCGGGTGACGGTAAGGGCTCGCTGGGCGGATAAATCCCAGTTGTCCCGAAAACGGCTATTGCCAGCCTGTATGGGCAGGTTATCGGTAAAACCGCTCACCATCAGTAACTCGCCTTTTTCACCGAGGTAGACCTGCAGCGGGGCCACCAGGGACTCCAGAAGTTGCTGGCCCTCATCCTGTAACTGGTCGGAGTTCAGCGCGAATAACACGTTGCCACTGATGCCAATACGGCCATTGGACAGGGTGACGCGACCCGTGGCCAGGGGGGCGGCCAGCGCCTGTTCCAGTGCCATCCGTCGCTGCTGTTCCGCTTCGCGTTTGCTAACTTCTTCCTGCAGCGATTGCGACAGCTCCAACTGGTAACCCAAGGTCCAGACCAGTATCAATACAAAGACGCCTACCAGGCCGGCCATTAGGTCGCCGAAGATTGCCCAGACGGGAGTGTCGTCTGCCTGTTGTTCCAGTAATTCCATTAACTCGCCTCAGCCTCAAACAGATCTTCGGTGTGGCCCAGCTGCCTCAGCTCTTCGATCACCTCGCGTTGGCTGAGCATACTCTGGTCGATGATCTCCCGGGCCTGAGTCACGTAGTAAACCATTTGTTCATCGGAGCGAGCGGAGGAGTTGTCCATGGAGGCCTCGATACGCACCAGGTTTTCCACCAGGTTCTGGTTGGATTCGTTAAACAAGTGCACAGCCAGGGTGAACGCTTCACCGAGGCTTGAAATTTCCGTGGCACTACCGGCAAAGTTGGCCGAAATCTCCGACAGGGTGTTCGCCTGCGCGCTGACGTGCTCGCCGAAGCCACTGCTCACGTCGTTCAGCACCGAGGTGGAGGAGATGACCAGTTCCGCCACTGCTTCGCGCTGCTCGGTAGAGGATTTCTGTAGTGAACCCGACAAGGTATGGAGGTCTTCCAATACTTGCCGACGCTCTTCCAGCAGTGCGGTATCCCGCTCGATATTATTGGAGATACCTTCCTGCAGTAGCTGCGATGCTTTATTCACTGATTGGAAAAAATGCTCGGTGGTATCAGTCAGTTGTCGACTGGATTCTGTCTGGCTGGTGGCCAGGGTATCAGTGCATTGCTGCAGGCGTTTGCCATCAGCCTCGCTGACTGCCGCAGTGATCTCGATCAGGGTTGCCGCCAGTTGGGTGGACACTGCTTCAAGCTGTGTGCCTGCGGTTTCGGCCAAGTGTTGTTGAGTGTCTTCTACCTGCTTGCCTATACCGGCCATAGTGGCTTCGATATGAGGCGCAATACCTTCCCCTGCCAGCCGTCCATAGTCGGCAAGACTTTGCTTGAGGGTCTTATCGACTGAAGCTGCCAATTCCGTATAGACGCCGGTGGCAGATTCATGAAACTGGCTCTGGTTGGCCAGCAGGGTTTCCGTCAATCGTTCGGTCATTTGTTCCAGGCTGCCGGCCAGCGCTTCGAGCTGGAGCGCGACTGCGGGCAGTGCCCCCGCTTGCTGTTGCAGTGCTGTATAGGTTTCCTGGCGTTGATGGGACAGCGAATGTTGGCGAAATGTTGTGCCGATACAGCGCTCTAGTTGCCTGGCTGCCAGCAGGCGTTCCCGCCGACTGAGGGTGGCGTTGAGGCCCAGCATGGCCGAGGCGGCAATGCCGGCCACCGAGGTGCCAAAGGCAACCCCCAGACCCGCAATGGGTGCAGCCAGACCGTTGCGGATAGCTTCCAGTTCGGTGCTGCCCTGTAGAGCCACGACGGCTCCCTGAAGTGTGTCGACCATGCCGATGAAAGTGCCCAGCAGCCCCAGCATGACCAACAGGCCAACCAGATAGGGGGTAATGATAGGCGTGGGCAGGGCCATGGGTTCGCCCTCAATACGCAATAGCACGGGACTTTGCAAAGACGGGTGCAGTTGTTGCACCCAGTCGGCGGGGGAGGTGTCTGTTGTCGGCGATGAAGCCAATGCCGCCTTGAGGGTGGCTGTGGCCTGACGGTAGCGATACAGCTCCGCGATGCCAATCAGGTAGGCACAGCCTATAACTGCAGTGACTGCAAAGGCCAGTGCATCAGTGCCCAGAAAACCCGCGCCCATCCAGATGACAGCTGCTGCGCCTAGGGAGGTCGCGCCGACGAATAAAAATTTAGTCATATTGCTCATGTATCTTTGTGTTCATCCAATGCTTCGATCAGGCCTACGGTAGGTAGTAACCTGGCTTCGGTTTCTGCCAGTAGCAGTGCCTGCATTTCCCGGCAGACCTGCTGATGTGTATCGTTCCAGCTTTTGTCACTGTGCAAATGTTTAATTCGGCGTGCGAGCAGCCGTGGCACAGCGCTGAATTTTTTCTTGCTGTAGGGCCCCATGGTTTCTCCCAATACAGCGTCCAGCGCGCAGAGCTGACCAAGCGCGGGAGAAACGGCGCCCACCTGGTCGCGGAAGCGCTCGTGCAAATGCCTGATCTTGAATTGCAGATTCCCCTGCCGGGCGCTGTAAAATTTCTGGTAGGCCTCCAGCGCAGCACCAGCTTCCAAAGGCTCTGAAGCGCCGGGTTGGGGCAGACTGGTGCGGACACGGGGCCCGAATTCTCCGATGACCGATTTCACCAAAGTGGCACGGGCGCTGGCGAAATCTGCCAGAAGGCGCTCACCGCTGCTTCCAGAGGGCTGGAAATGGGAAGAACGCAGTTTGCCGTGGGCCATAGAAATTTTTATGGAGTCTGCCAGGTCAATCAGCGCTCCCAGGCGCTCGCTAAAGCGTTGCGGCGAGACGCGGACATCCGAGGTTTCAAGCTCTGTGAGCATACGAATAAGTCTGGAGCTGTCCAGGCTGGCGGGAATCAGGGCGACTACTCAGTTTTGGATTATTTTGGTCGGTTTTTAGGCAACTATATCTATGCCCTTATTGCGGCGGAGCATACTACACAGGGTAGTGGCAGTCGAATACTGCCGAGTTCCCGATTCCCCATAAGTCATTATGGAAGCATGTCTGATAAGGACACACTCAGCCCGGTTTCTTTAATCGGGGACTGATCACGGTTAATCCGCGAGTCTAGCCCTTCGGGCACGGTGAATTCTTTGCACACGGTGAATAAGCTTGGTAAATAGAGATGGCTGGGATGTTAGGTGTTTGAGGTATAGGCAAAATAGGGGAGGGCAGCAATTGAAGTGGTCGAAACCGAGGTCTGTCCCAATTTTTTTTGTCCCCAATTTTTTGTGGCGCGCCAGGGGTTACTGGAGCAGGATGCCGAACAAGCCTGGCTTGACTTGGACCCTGCCGACGACACGGACGCCATGTTGGATCTCCTGGGTAGCTCTGTGTCTTACTGCATCGCTGTAGGCCCCACCAACATCAAAAGGCGTTAATAGATTGTGCTTCCAGTACGCCGCCTCTCTCTAGTGGCAAACCGATAAAAGTCGAATGCCAGGCTATAACCCCAGGCCGGCCACTCGGCATATTTACTTGTTGTGGCACGTTTGAGTACACTAACTACCCAGCAGACGCCTACGTGCTACCCCTGCGGCCAAAATCTGGAGACTTAATGCAGCCATCTACAACCTTTAGCATAAATGAACCCGGCGTTATCTCCGAGGTCATTGAGGGTGAGGCTATTATTCTCAACTTCGAAAGTGGTACTTACTACAGTCTCAATGGCAGCCTCCAACTGCTATGGGAAGGCATCACGCAGGGTGTCAACTTTGGGCAGTTAGAAACGCTACTGACCGCCCACTACCCGGATATCAACGACAATCCCGGCGATCAGATTGAGAAGGCAATCCGCCAGCTACTCGAAGAGCAACTGGTTGTTGTGTCCGACAGAGGCCCGGCAGAACCGGCAGTTGTTGCCAGCGGGAGCGGTCAGGATTATCAGCCGCCCCAGTTGCAGAAGTACACAGACCTGCAAGAACTCCTTCTGCTGGACCCCATCCATGACGTCGACGCGTCAGGCCAATCTACAGCCAACGGATGAGAGAGACAGCATCGCCGGATAGCTGTGGCACTGTAGAAGCCTTTTATGACGAAGTAACACAGGCCTTTGAACAGGCTTGCGAACAGCGGCCTGAGACTTCCCACGACCTATTGATTGCCGGACAGTCCGTGCGGCTCTCATTTGCGGGAGACGCGATGATTCCCTGTTTCGTGCCGGCCATGCAACACCTGTGCTGTGACTCGCAGCGCGATGCCGCTCTTCAGGTGCGAATATTCGACAGTGCATCAACAGGCATTGCCCTGCCCACGCCACCCTGGACGAATGATGCGCAGGTAGCACGCGGGGAAATACTCGGGCTGGATACAAGCGGGAGTGTCCGCGCCACATTCCAACCCGGCTCAGCAGTACTGACGATGTACCACGCTGACAGCGCCACCGCCCTGGTCTGGATGGCCGACGCGCAACGTTGCCCTGACTGGGAGGCGGCAGCGCCTTTGCGCGGTTTGTTTCACTGGTGGTTTTCAGCCCAAGGACAACAACTGGTGCACGCTGCTGCGGTCGGCACTGAATCCGGCGCAGTCCTGCTGACAGGAAAGGGCGGTTCGGGTAAATCGACAACAGCTCTGACAGCCCTGGCCGCTGGCATGCAATACCTCGGGGATGACTATGTCATCTGCGACATGGATGAACCCGTCCCGCGAGTACACAGTTTGTATAACAGTGCCAAGGTGGGCGCCTACGGTCTGGAAATGCTACCGGCACTGGCAGATGCCGTAGACATTCCTGCCAGTCCTGAGCTGGACAAGGCCGTACTCTACCTCGCGAGAAGTTTCCCCGACCAGCTGTGCGACACCCTGGCATTGCGCGCCATTGTAGTGCCCTGTGTAACTGCCGGTCCGGCGCAGCTGAAACCACTGGATCCAGCAGCCGCCTTTCTAGCCCTGGCACCAACCACCTTGTTCCAACTGCCGGGCGCAGGCCAACAGACGACAGGGTTCGTGCGCAGGTTGGTGACAGCCCTGCCTTGCTTCAGCCTTAATCTCGGCCCGACTCCGGCCGCAGTGGCCGATGTATTGCGTCGCGCACTAGCGATCCAGGAATGACAACAACAGTCTCGGTCATCATTCCTGTCTACAATAGCGCTCGCTATATTTGCCGGGCACTGGACTCTGTGCTGGCGCAGAATATGCCGGGGCTGCAGATTATCGTGGTGGATGACGGCTCCACAGATAACTCAGCGACGCTTGTATCGCAATACGCGGCTTCGGTGACTTTACTCCGTCAGGGAAACCGTGGGCCAGCCGCCGCTCGCAATTGGGGCGTTGAGCAGTCCCGAGGCGAATTTCTCATGTTTCTGGACGCCGACGATCTGTGGCCTGAAGGCCGGTTACAGTGGCAGCTAGAATACCTGCAGGCACACCCGGAGGTTGACGTAGTGCAGGGGACTCTGCAGCTACTGCACGCAGACGAGTCCGGACAAACACCCCCGGCGGAGCCTCATCACGCCAACAGTCTGTGCACCGCCTTCATGCGGCGGGAAGCATTTTTGCGCGTAGGCTTGTTGGACGAAACACTGCGCTATTGTGAAGACCTTGACTGGTTCTTCGCTGCGCAATCTATGGATGTGTCTGTACACCGCAGCGACCGGCTTGCGCTGATTCATCGTCGCCACGATGACAATGCCACCAACCGCATAGATCTTGTTCGCCACTGCACATTGCAAGTCGTCGCCAGGCATCGGCTACGACGTGGTGAACAAACAGGCTAGCCATGTATTGCTTCTTCGCCCATCATCGCAGCGCCAGCAGTTCGACCAATGACATCTTGAGAGAGCTCTCCAGACATTTCGGCTGGCGGCACTTGACGGTGCACAATCCGGAGATGCATGGCAATGATCTTTCCGCTTTCTGTCGCTTGAGCCGCCACGATCTACTGACATTCTCCAACGCTCGCAGGGACTACTTGAAAGATCTTCCGGATTTTCGAGGCGTCCACCTGATTCGCGACCCTCGGGACGTACTTATATCCTCTTATTACTCTCATCGTGAGAGTCACTCACTGAAGCAATGGCCGGAACTGGCGGCCCATCGACAGGAACTGCGGTCGGTAGACGAGGAGCAGGGACTTTTACTTGAGATGGACTGTCGTGCGGAGCAGTTTGGTCACCTGGGTGCATGGCAATACAATGACCCACGAATACTGGAGTGGAGAATGGAAGAGCTGGTCACTGACCCCGGTCACCATTTTCAGCAGTTGCTAGCGTTTTGGGGTCTCGATATAACGCCTACGGACCGACTCAGTACTCATCTGCGCCCGCGTGCAAACCAATTACTGTCCGGGGTCGAGCGACGATTGGACGGCCCCTTACTACCTCGCTGGAATACGAATTCCATTGGTACAGACGCTCTCTATGCCGTAGTGGAGCAGCACAGTTTCGACAATAAAACAGATGGCCGTTCACCGGGGCAGCTAGACAGCAGCCACCACTACAGGATAGGCACTCAGGGTAGCTGGCGTCCGCACTTTACAGAGCGGGTGTCGGCGCATTTCAAGCAGCGCTTCGGTATGCTTCTGATACAACTGGGTTACGAAGAAGGAATGGAATGGTGACACAGGCGGGCAGTCTGGTAAGCGTGGTGGTTCCCGTGTACAACGGTGAGCAGTACCTGGCGGAAGCTTTGGACAGTGTACTGTCGCAGACCGAACGCAACCTGGAAATACTGGTGGTGGACGACGGCTCGAATGACAGCAGTGCAGCCATCATCGCTGAATACACTGACCGAGATGAACGTGTACGCATGCTGACGCAGCCAAACTCTGGAGTCACTGCTGCACGCAACGCGGGTATATTGGCAAGCCGCAGCCAGTACATCGCTTTTATCGACCAGGATGATCGCTGGCGACACGACGCCCTCGCAACGCACCTGCACACTTTATACAGCAAGCCTGATCTGGGCTATACATTGGCCCACCAGGTCTGCTTCCTCCAGCCGGGAGCCACCGCTCCGGATTGGTTCCAGTTACAAAAACTTGACGAAGCCGTTGCAGGTTACCTGCCAGGAGCCCTCTGTACGCGGCGCAGTGTTTTCGACACCATCGGCCTGTTCGATGAACGCTACTCAGTTTCCAGCGACGCCGACTGGTTCGCGAAAGCCCGGGATGCCAACGTGACGATGGAGCTTCTATCACAGGTCATCCTGGAAAGGCGCATACACAGTGTGAACCAGTCACGTCACGCGGAATTTATCCAGAAAGAACTGCTTCAACTCCTGCATGAATCGATTCGCCGAAAGCGGGAACAGTTATGACTAAGCAGGATGACGACGGCAACATCGCGGGCAACTTACTCAGCGAAATCCTTACCAGCCGCTGTGTAGTGACGTCAGACGGGAGATCACTACCGCTGCACTCGGAGCTTCCGGCCGAGGAAGGCGGTGTGTTACAGCACTGGCTGTGCGAGTCCTCGGCCACACGTCTTCTAGAGATCGGCTGCGCCTACGGCATTTCCTCACTTTATATTTGCGAGGCTATTAGCGATCGCGATATTGAGTGCTATCACGTCATAGATGCTTACCAGCAGCAACAGTGGTGCGATGTCGGTCGCCGACACTTACAACTCGCCGGGCCTACCGAACGCATCAGCTTCCACGAATCTTTGTCGGAACAGTGCTTGCCGGCCTTGCTGACCGAAGATCTCCACTTTAATTTCGTCTATGTCGATGGCTGGCACACCTTCGACCAAGTCATGCTGGAATTTTTTTACATCAACCGAATGCTCGAGGTGGGCGGTATAGTGGTGTTCGATGACGTACACCTACCCTCCATTCAAAAAGTGCTCGCATGTATCAACACTTACCCGGGCTACGAGCAAGTTCCCGCGCCGCCAGAGGTGAATCAGACTTTGCGCTCAAGGGTCAGGCGCGCCGCCGGCGTGCCACCGATCAGACTGCAGGCATTCAGGAAGATCGAGGAGGATGTAAGAAATTGGGACTGGTTTGTGCAATTCTGAGGCAGGGTAGGGTATGACAGGACAAGAAAATAATCCGGGCCCCACGCGCATCAGTGTCGTCATCCCGGTATTCAATGGCAGTAAGTATATCGCCCAGGCGATATCGTCTGTGCGCGCAAATGAATACGCCGACATCGAAATCGTAGTGGTAGACGACGGCTCAACGGACGACACTGCCATTGTAATCGATCAAAGTTGCCCCGACGTACGCTATATACACCAGGAAAACGCCGGCACCGGAGCTGCACGTAACTATGGGGTGCGTGAATCGACCGGTGAATTTATTGCATTTTTGGATGCTGATGACCTCTGGACGCAACAGAAGCTTGCCTTGCAGGTCTCGGCTTTTGCCAGTGATTCGAACCTCGATGTCGTCTGGGGTCATGTGCAGGAATTCACCGAAGATCAGAACCCGGAAGAATCCGCGGGCCGACCGCTCGCCGGGCAGCATCCCGGAGCGGCGCTTTTCCGTGCCGACGCCTTGCGCAATTCTGGCGGCTTTTCCATTGGGTTGCGCAACGCAGAAGTGGTTGAATGGGTGTCCCGTATCACCACGGCGGGTTTGCAGCAACTTATGCTGCCCGAGGTAGTCATGTATCGCCGCCTGCACACGCAAAACAAGGGGCGGGATAATCCTGCTGCTCATCGAGAGTATCTGCTGGTACTGAAGCGCCACCTGGACAGGCGCCGTTCATGAGCACCGGGTATGAATCCACTACCTATGACTTGCATGACTGCACACCAGACAGTTCACAACGCTATCTTCTGACCGCAGTACTTAGGAGCAGCGACGCCTCGCTGGAAGCGTGGCGAGCATGGTGTGGCGAGGTCGACATTGAAGACGTGGATTCTGCCTCCTTCCGCCTATTACCACTGATTTATCTGAGATTGAAAACGTTGGATCCCACCGATCAACTGCTCGCAAGACTCAAGGTCGTCTATCGGCATACCTGGTTCAAGAACCAGATGCTGACCAACCAGTCCAAACACGCTGCCGATATTTTCGCTAAAGCGGGCATTGACTGTATGTTGCTGAAAGGCGGCGCCCTGAGTATCGGCTATTATCAGGACGCCGGCGCTCGCTTCATGCACGATATGGATCTCATGGTCCGGCCCACCGATTACGACCGAGCGATGACTCTACTAGTCGACTCTGGCTGGCAGATCCAGGGCACTTCACTGCGCCACATGCAAGTCGCCAGGCGTCTGGGCTTCGCACACGGCTGTAGTTTTAAGCGGAAAGACGCAGAGCTGGATTTACATGCACAACTGTCACGCTTCGTCTGGCAGGATGATGCCGTTATCTGGGCCACGGCCAGCACGGTGGAGTGGGGAAGTAGCAAGGTGCATGTACCTTCGCCGACGGTTGCTCTGTATCACACCTGCGTGCACGGGGTGCGATGGAGTTATGCTCCCCTAACCTGGATACCCGACGCCATGTCCATTCTCAGGAAATACGATGACCCAGTGGATTGGGAGCTACTGCTGAAACTCGCCAGGCAAAGTCGAACAGTGTGCCAATTGCAGCACGCGTTGAACTACCTGGCCGCTGAGTGGAGCGCACCCGTTCCTTCTCGAGTTCTTATAGCGCTTACCGAAGCGCCGACGAGCTGGGTGGAGCAGCGCGAGTACGCGGTCATGGCTAAGATTCCAAACCGAAGCCTGAAACAGCTCGCCACGCGCCTATGGTTCAGATCCTGCCGCTACAGGAAGGGCGGAAAAGAGGCGCAAAGGCCGATTCCCGTCTCACTGGTCGGGTGGATAGCCTACCTGTTGCTCTACAAGCTCGGTCCTAGGGATTAGCGGCCTTACCAGTGCCTCCCCGAAACAATCGGGCGGAAACAGTCGAGGACAGACCACGGTTTTTCAGCTTGTGTGAGCGCTTCTTACTAGCGAAACCGTGGTCTGTCCCCAATTTTTGCCCGCAGGGAGTAATGCCTTTAAGAAATCAGTTTCGCAGTGTGCCTATCGACGGGCTGTATCTAGCGGTTGAGGCGGAGATAGGAGGCGATAAAAATGACAGGAGTGGCATGGAGTCTGACCCCTTGGTTCCTAGATCGGGTCGACGCTGATCTCTACCAGCACCAGGCGTGGCGCAATACTAGCCAGACTAGACTCCCGCAAATTACGCGATTCATCGAGCTGCAAGTCATACACTTTGGCATCCCGGGGTAGCGCTGAAATAAATCGCCTCACGCCCTCACGTAGCGGTTCACTGTCGCCCTCAAATAGCACCGCCGTACCGGCTAGGCGCTGCCTGGCGATCTCAATATGAACAGGCACCTCTCCGCCACGAAGATTACGCCACCATTGGGTTTCGTTATTTGAGAGCAGTCGCACAGTAGAGCCTTCCTGGGTATAACTGAGTGGGGTGCTGAGCTTACGGCCGCTCTTGCGACCGCTAAAATGCAGGATGGCAATATTCTTGCTGGTGATCCAGTGTAGGGGAGAGCGCAGCAGTGTGCGTATTACAGGATTGAGTAGATATCGATAGAAAGCGATTTCCATATGTATTTCTCATTCCGATGGACGGTGTGGCACTGAGCGGGTGGAACTTGAATTATACAGACAATCGAATCGCGGGATGCGGCTAATGACTTATCACTCATCTTTCCTATAGTGACAGGGCGTGTCTTCCATAACGCTATCTTACTTCGAGAACGCAAATAGTTGTTCGCCGTAGGCTTTTTTATGTCAATTCAGCGATAAGTTACTGTCACAACTAAAGCACCTTGAGCGCTGAGTCACTGGGTCAATAAACTGAAGCTCCTTTGCCAGTAACTGCAATGGTGCGCAATAGTTATCCGCTGATAGGGGCTGTAATTCCGGGTAGTATTTGTCATTCAGTATGGGCCAGCCCAGTGCAGCCATGTGAAGGCGTAATTGGTGGGTTTTACCAGTAACGGGGTGCAATTCAAACAGTGCTTTGTGAGTAGATTGTTGCAAGCATCGAATCACAGAGTGGCTATTGGCTTCGCCTTCTGTCACACGCATGAGAAAGCGCGGCTCGGACTGCTCGATACGATTTCTAATTTCCCACTCCTGGCCTATAAGGTTTTCACCCCCGCCAATTTTGGCAATTGCCTGATAGGTTTTGCGTATTTTCCGTGTTTCAAATAAATGATGATAGCGATGGCGCGTGTCCGGGTTAGTAGAGAATATGACCAAGCCGGCTGTAACTCTATCCAGGCGGTGTAACGCTTGTAAGGCTTCAATGCCTGTGCTGCGTCGTAAGCGATTTTGTAAGCATTCATTCACATAATTACCGCCGGGGGTGACTGCTAGAAAGTGGGGTTTATAGGCGATCAAAATATGCTGATCCTGAAACAGTATCGTTTCGGTAAAGGGGATGCTGGGCTCGCTTTCAACTTCCCTGTAGTAGTAGATTCGTTGCTGCGGTTGAAAGGGTGATTGTGTTGTTATCAGCGAGCCGTCATGGCAATGAACCTTGCCATCTGCGATACGCTGCCGCCAAATATGGGCATCAATGTAGGGGAATTTGACAATCAGGTATTCCAGTACTGTGGCGACTCCAGGATTAGTCTGCGGCAAACTCAGTTTTGAGGCGTGTTCGGAAATTGCCATTTAGTGGTCCAAATGTTTGACTATAGTTTCAATTTTTTGAGCTTTCGATTGATCGGTACGATAATTATTGCCGCTACCATCAACGTGATAAATATTCCAATCGAACTACTCAACCGACTCTTCAGCTTGGTTTTAATTCCATTACGAGAGATCTGCGTTTTCTGCTGATTGTCTTGAGCTACTGTTATCACGCCGTTTTCTCTGGTGTAGGTTGCATGCTCAGAAAGCCAGTCAGAAAATACGGCAGGCTTTAAGTCTTCTAGCGTTGTTGTCTCGCCCGGGTCCTGTGCGATGCTGTACAGATGCCCGCTATTGTCGTTGGTGCCGCCACGGTTTAAGGCGATTTTATAGTCACCCCTTATTAAGGCTGCATTAACGCCAATTTCATAAGCGATGATGTCATCATTGTTGTAAACATAGTCTGTTTGTAGTTCTCGTTATTGAACACTCAGCAATAAGCGTCATCTTGGTGTTGGCTGCTGCTAAGCCAGAGTTTTTATTTTGCCCCGTAACGAAACGTTTTGCATCATCAACACTGATATCAGTGGCAAAAAACGCGAAATGTAGAGCTACTTTTGTAACTGAACTTGATGGCACCTTTGTATTGGAAGATTTACTTGCGCCGGGTGAATCGGTTTTGGCTAGCTGGAGCGAGGTGATCAGAATCTAATAATTGTGGAGACGCAGTCCTACGCCACTGGAGATTTTCGGCTAAAGAACTCCGATCTTCCCCCAGTGTAACAACCCTCTGACCATCTAGTTCTGCGGCAGGGTCGACTATACTTAAATGAAGACGATAAATAGCCACTGACCTCATGCGATCTTTGATCCACTTGATGGCAGCTATACTTCTGCCCTGCTATACGCCTGCAGTCACCTCATCGAAATCACTGGTGAGGGAGATGTCTGGTCAACAAACGGCAGAATCTTCACTCTGGAAAAGTATCAGCAGCAGCAGCAGACCAGTTGGAGTAGGAACTACGTCGGGGAGGCGTACCAGGAGACTTACCAAGCACCCCTCGTGATGGCTGGCGGTTTGATCACTGGGTGAACTACTGCGCTGATACGAGTGCTAATACTCGCAGTTTTGATATTTCTGCCAATGTGATTCAGATGACGCTAGCACCTGGCTCGATGATTTCTGCCTGACCGCGGCGAATGTCCCCAGCCGTCTGCTACTGTTCGATGAGGACCTTGAGCCCAGTCCGCGTTCTGCGGGGATTGCTTGCTACATAATTGGAGTCAGGGTAGAAACTAATCATGTTTATTTTTAGGCCTCAATATTGGATGATAAGAATCTCATTGATGCATGGTATTTCGCCCGGACACTCAAGGACGTAAAAAATGAAAAATTTTCTAAAATGGTTTGGAGTTGCGATCGCTGTGGTCCTTCTCGGGATTGTGGCGTTCTTAACTAGTATGCGTTTTCACGATGGTCCGATTGAAATATTTTCAGGCGGCCCTTTCACTAGCGGCGAATTATCGAGTACGCCCGAGGATTGGAGGTACCTCAAGGACAGAGAAACGATTGAGTTCCAGACGATGGACCCCAGTACGTCCAGGGTAGTTTGGCTTGCGACGTACGAAGGCCGTCTGTTTATTATAAGCGGGTACATGACAACGGGTTACGGCAAGATGTGGAAAAAATGGCCGCACTATCTTGACGCTGATGATCGCGTCATCCTGCGGATTGATGGCAAGCTCTATGAGCAGCGACTTGAGCGCATTATGGAAGGCCTGGAAGTACTGCCTGTGCTGCAGGAGTTTGGCCGGAAATATGGTATGCAGGTGGATTCTTCCGAAGTGGTCACTGCCGGACATGCCTGGATGTACGAAGTTGTTGAACGCAATTAGATATAGAAAGCGTAAGTAACTAGCTCATCCCCATTTACCATCAGTGGGGTGACTATTTTCTTGCGTGTCTTTTTTACATCGCTCTAAATTCGGTAAAAGCATCGCGGGCAGACCACGATTTATCGGAATCGAACCCATGCAGAGGAACCACATTAACGCCATTCAAAATTGTGGTATGTTCTCGATAATCAGAAAAAATAAATCTATCCTATTAACCTCGGCTATGCCCCGAGACTGGATCAACACCGGGCGGGGCTGCCCGCGCTATGGTAGCAATCAACTTGTCAGGAAGCCCAAATCCAGACAGTATGTTGCGCACTTGTCGTGGAGCCCACCACTGCGCGGGCAGCACGTAGACAAGTATTGCGCAGACAGGGAACTGTCACAGCGGGCTTGAGAGTAAAACAAAAAAAATGGCCACATTGGGACCAGTTTCTATGTCGAGGTTTTCAGCAGCATTAAAATGGATGCTAGTGCCTCTAGGCGCTTATTGCGGCGGGGTGGCAGCCGAGATCATCGTGGACGGCGTGCTGGACGAGGCCGAATGGCGGCAGGCGCAGGTATTCACCGAATTTGTCGTTACCGAGCCCATGACAGGGGACGCCTCGCCCCATGCCACCGAAGCGCGTCTGTACAGCGATGACGATGGTATCTATATAGGCTTCACTAATTACCAGCCCCCAGAAGTGCCCCGTATTCAGCGGCGTTTTGCCCGCGACGAATTTATCCAGGCAGATCGCAATATCGTCGGCATCGACTTTGATGGGACCGGCTTGTCTGGTTACGACTTCACAGTAGGCATTGCCAACTCACAGTCTGATGCCACCTACCGCGGTGAAAAGGACTATTCTGGCGACTGGGATGGCACTTGGTATTCCCAGACCAGCCAGAACGAGGATTACTGGTACGTGGAAATTTTCATTCCCTGGACTGTAGCGCCAATGTCAGACCCGGGCACTGATCGCAAAACCATGAAGATCTACCTGGGGCGATTTGTCTGGGCCGAGTCTATTCGTCTCGCTTATCCCTTTGCTGCCACCAGTCGGCCGACGTTCCTTTCTGACTGGCAGCCTGTCGAGGTGAACTATGCGAAAACCCAGACCCTTGATTGGTTTCCCTACGTCACCGCTACTCATGACCGCGAGAATGACGACAATGAGCTGAAAGCCGGCGTCGATGTTGTCTGGCGTCCGAACAGTGCGACGCAATTTACTGGCACCATTAACCCGGACTTTGGTCAGGTGGAAAGCGACGAGTTGGAGGTAAATTTTTCTGCCTTTGAAACGTTTTTCTCAGAGAAGCGGCCGTTTTTTACTGAAAACAATGCGCTGTTTAACAGCCGGGTTCCTATCGGCGACCGGTTGGTACACACACGTCGTATTGGTGCCGCGCCCGATGTGGGTGATGAGGAGTTGACGGATATTATTGCCGGCGCAAAAGTATCCCACTATGGCGATTCTTTTGATCTGGCGATGTTTGCAGTGTCCGAGGACGATACAGGCGACGCTGATGGCCGTGACTTTCTCTCTACTCGGGTCCAGGGTCATGTGGATAAGTTGTCCTTCGGCCACGCACTCACTTATGCCGACAGACCCAGCCTCGATAGGAAGGCCGTGGTCAATAGCCTGGACTGGGATTGGCAGGACGCTGGCGCACGGATTCGGGGCCAAGGTTTTTACAGTGATGTGCAGCAGGACGCCAATATAGCCAATAACAATTTGGACCGTGATGACAAGGACTGGGCAGGCTGGGGTGAAGTTGAATATCGGCCAGACGATGAGCACCTGTGGCAATCGCTGATCTACTACTATGGCGACGAGTTCGATATGAACGACATGGGTTTCCTCAAGCGTAATGACTGGATGCGCGTGGTGGGCTTGTATCAGCGGGATTACACCAGTCACCCTGATTCAAAGGCACTGCGTTCCAGCTACTGGCGCATCAAGTTGGCAGAGGAAGAGAATAATGCTGGTGACGTGTTGCAGGGTGCTGTTGAGCTGACCTATCTCTGGAAAATGGAAACGACCCAAGAGTATTCCCTGCAGGCCAATATCGAAGTAGTCGACCCTTGGGACGACCGCATCACGCGCGGTAATGGCATCGTCAAACTGGACCCACAACACGCATTCAAGGCCACCTACCTAAACTCCCGCGGAGGAGACTTCAACTATACGCTGGCCTACGAGGCGGCCAACAGGGGCACCGATAAACCGGGCCACGAATTTATTTTTAACCCGAGTTGGTATGTTCATGATCGCGTTACACTCAGTAGCGAGTTGTCCTACAGCTGGATCGAGGAATGGCTACTGTGGGATTCTGATACATCGCAATTGGCGACCTACGAGGCGGATGTCTACGATATGAATCTGCGCTTGGACTGGTACCCAGACACTCGCCAGGAGATTCGGGTCAAGTTGCAGTGGATTGCCGCCCAGGCTGATGCGCTTGCAGGGCAGGGGATAGGCGCCGATGGGCGTATCACTCCATCGGGATCGCCGGTTGATGATTTCAGTGTCAGTGATACGGCAATACAGATTAGGTATCGCTACCAGCTCGCACCCCTGTCAGACATTTTTCTGGTCTACGAACGCGGTGGGTTCTGGGATGAGAATGACAACGAAGCCAGCAATGGCAAGTTATTCCGCAATGCCTGGGACGATGTAACAAGGCAAAGAGTCCTGGCGAAGATTCGGTACAGGTTTTAACGGAACCGAGTACTTCGGGCAGACTGAAGCTCCCCTGGTCTATGTTTGGTCTGCCCGCACATTTGCCCCAAATTTCGTATTCGGCTGAAGCGACTATACTCAAGATTACCTAATTCATCTGATTCGAGATTCACTGTGCGCCTGAGCCTATTAGCTACGTTTTTGACCTGCAGTTTATTGAGCGCGTCCTGCGCTGTTGTCAATGTGGATATCCTCGCTGACGATAGCCTCAATGGCCGCGATAACAATACCGCGGGTTCGATAGAGGCACAGAATCTCCTGATAGACCTGCTGTCAGGCTTTGGAGCCCAGGGCCTGAATGGCGGCGGCCAAGCAGGCGCAGATTTCAAACAGGCGTTTAGCGGTGGCACGAATATCCTCGCACTGATTCCGGGCACTGATCTAGCGGGCCAATACGTTATGATCGGCGCGCACTACGATCACGTGTCCAGTTGTACAGCGCACCAGCCCGGGGCAACGATTTGTAACGGCGCTACAGACAATGCGGCCGGGGTCGCCGCCGTGCTGGAGATCGCTTTAAAAATTCGAAATGGTGACGTACCGGCTCCCAGACGTTCTATTGTTTTGGCGTTATGGGATAGGGAAGAGGATGGGTTACTGGGCTCAAATTTTTACGTTAATAATCCCTTGGTTCCGCTAGGTAATACAGTCGCGTATATCAATTTCGATATACAGGGTGCAAATTTGTCGCCCAGTTTGCGTGGCAGCAGTTTTGCGTTGGGCGCCGAATCTGGAGGGGCAGGGTTTGTCAATGCGGTGCAGGCAGCTATCGACACGCAACCGCTCAATACGCAATTACTCAGTTCTATCTTCGGACAATTTCGCAGCGATTATATTAATCTTATAAACGCCGGAGTGCCGACAGTGTTTTTCAGTGATGCAACCGGCCCGTGTTATCACACCACAGGTGATGATATTTCAGTTGTTGATTTCCAAAAACTCTACCAGCAGATCAATATCGCTTCCAGCCTGACCACGGAACTGGCCAGTGCCGCGCTGACGCCTGTCTTCAATGGTGCCGCCCCGCTAGCAGCCTACAGCGATGCCGTTGCGCTGGATGCCGTGTTGCAACTAGGGCTTGCCGATCTTGGCCGGTTCAGCCCAGCTGATCAGGCGACATTGCAGGCTGCTGCCGCAACGGTGGCAGCCATCGTCGCTGACGGCAGCGGTAACTTTGATGCCGGCGATATCAACACGCTGTTAGCCAATGCCGGTACCCTTGTCAGTCTTCTGGCCAAGGGTGAATGCGATGGCTTTCTCGCAGAGTAAAACTGCAAAGCTACGCGCTTTTCTTACTTTTACTCGTAGTTAATGGGGACGAATTTATTTGGACTTGATTCGCCGCAATGGTCTTGCCTGAGGCGATAAAAGATAAATGGAAGCTGACTAATATTTTGGTTAATCGGGGAGCTTCAAGTCTTACATTTTGCACAGTCATTCCGGTTAGATGTGAGATGCAAGCCCTGACTCCGACATTGTTGCTTACGTTGTCCGACACTGCAATACGCTAGCAAACGTTGAACAAAGTACTAGTGAGGTTGTAAAAACAATCTGAATTGTTACCGCTTCGAAAAACCAGGTAGACCCAATGTAACGATGGATTCGATTGACCGCGGCGCTTGCACTGACCAGTGCCTGTAATGATAACGTAGCTGCTGAACAGGCAGAAGGTGCAGCAGTACCTTTGTCTAAACACCATCTAAAAGCCCGGTAGCGATGAATATTCTGGCTACGGTAGTAGTCAGCTTGCGCCTAATGCGATTGCTCTGGGAACCATCGCGCCCGACTTCAAGCTGGCGCGCGTAGGTGGTGGGCATATATCGCTGGCAGAAGAATTGTCAAAAAGGCCTGCGGCGATCATACTCTATCGCGGCCATTGGTGACCCGCTTGCAACGCGCAGCTAGGTGAGCTGCGACATCAGATAGACCGTTTTGAGCAACGTGGCGTGGAAAGCTGAGGGCTTGTAGGGAAACTGACACAGGGATGTTAGATTGTGAAGCTCCCCCCGGCTAACGGATAGTCTAATTCGGCTTGAAATGGTGGCGGATTTATTTGTAGTTTATCTTCGGCATTTACATCGAGCACAGTGCAGAAAATAGATCTATCCCCATTATTCGTCCCCATTCTGTATAAGTGAATACGTATTCATACCGGACTGTACGATGAAGTATACAGCCCTACTTTATTTCGCCCCGGAGTATTGCCAGATAAGTGTAAAGAGGCGATCATCGCAGGCCTACACAATTCAATCCAAACAGGTGAAAATTAATGTCGGAATGTCCTTTTGCCAATATCATGGAGCCCACTTACTTAGGTGATGGCTTCACCGGAGACGACGTCGCGGAGATTCGCGCCGCTGGTCCCGCGGTCAAGATCGATGATCCCTCTACCGGTGTTCCGTACTGGGCTATCACGCAACACGCGGCTATCGATTTCGTGTCTAAGAACACCGATTTGTTTTCGTCAAGGTTGCGCACAGCGATACCAATGGAGTTCGATCAGGACATGGTAGATAATATTCAGAGCCAGATGTTTATCAACCTGGATCCGCCTGACAATATTGACTATCGGAAACTCATCCGCGATCACTTTACACCGGCGGCGGTTGCTACCTATGAACCTAGGGCGAGGGATTACGCCAGGAAAGTTGTCGATAGGATGACGGGTAAAACATCCTGTGAATTTGTCACCGACGTAGCGGGGGAATTACCACTGCTGATGATTCTCGATTTCTTTGATATCCCCGGGGAAGATCGGCACAAGATATTTGACTGGACCAATACCATGATGTTCGGGGATGACCCAGATGTGTCAGGCGGTCGCGAGGCAGCGGATACAGCCTCGCTTGAACTGATGCTCTACGCCCACGAATTGGCAGGCAAGTATCGAAACTCCGATGTGAAGAACATCAGCAGCCAATTATTGAACGGCGTGATCAACGGCGAGCCTGTATCCGATGAGACTTTTGGTTGGATTTTTCTGATGATTATCGTCGCTGGCAATGAGAGCACGCGCACGACGATAACCCACGCCGTTCGCAACCTGATTGAGAACCCCGAGCAGTGTCGTTACCTGCAGGAAAATCCGGACAAAATCGAGGACGCTATCTTCGAAATGCTGCGTTACAACCCGCCATTCATCTGTATGCGCAGGACGGCAACGCAGGACATTACGGTTCCCGAACTCGACAATGCACCCATCAAGAAGGGGGATAAGGTTATTATGTATTATCCGGGCGCTAACCGTGACCCCGAGGTATTTGAGGATCCAGAAGCCTTCGACATTCACCGAGCAGACCGCCAGGATCTCCCTCGCGATATACGTTCCTTCGGTATAGGTCGTCACAATTGCTTTGGCATGCATCTGGCGAAAATGGAAATGAAAGTAATGCTGGAGGAAATTCTCTGCCGCATGGATAACATGCAGTTCAATGGTCCTGTGGTCTACATGAAGTCTAATTTCGTGCAGGGCATCAAGGAAATGCCGATTACCTTCGAAATGCGTAGCGCGTAGCCATTTGTCAGTGCCGTTTGAGGATATAGGTAAGGAGCTTGAGTGTGACGAATCAAAGGACGCACTCGCTAGAGCCATGGATGGCGTGAAAGTGAAAACAAAGGCCGATCCAGAAAAGGAAAAGCGCGAAGAAAATAGCCAGTTCCGGCTAAATCGTTTCCCTAATTCACTGCGGGTACATTAAGTATAAACAACGCCAAAAAAAAAAGCCCGCAGGCGCCGGGCTTTTGCTTCGAGGATTTTTCTAGGCTTCACGTCGAACGCCCAGTCTTGCCAGGCCAAGACCAAGTAGCATCAGTATAGCGGGGAGAGGCGCGGGTTTTACATCTACATCAACGGTGCCGCAAGGTGCAGCTTGCCCGCAAAACAGCTGCCCTAGGCTGACCACTGAAGTAATCTGGGAAGCCGCTCCGGGAACATTGCCCTCATTCCAGGGGAAATTTAGGAAAGCCTGATCATCGGCGCTTGCGCCATCGCCAGTTAGTAATTTGTCACGGTCACTCATCGACTCCAATCAATGAGTCAGTACGCGCTCGATGAGTTTAGTAGTACGATTGTTTGCAACTCGGAGGCTGGATTTACTTGGTACAGACGCGTTAACGTGTCAGGACCATTCGCCAAGAATGACGTCACATTACTTCAGGCTGATACATTAATAATGAGGGCTAAGCAGTGGAACCGAATCAGAACCGCGCCAGAAACCTATTGCCGGCAATAATTATCACGGTGCTCAGTATGATTCAGGCCCTGGCTCTTGAGTTGTACTGGACAAAAATTGGTGAGAGTGATTTTCTCTGGCAGGGCGGGTGGAGCGCTGCGATTGGTTGGATGCAGCTGCTGTTAATGTTTCTCGGCATGTTGCTGATCTGGATTCTCTATATCAGCGTAGTACTGCGCTTTAGTTGGCTTCCGTCCATGGAGGATACTCTGATTCCATTTTTTATAGGCTTGCTGGAATTCGGAATGATCGACTTGATGGGGCCCGAGACTCTGGGCCCCTGGTTTTTGTTGTTGGCAGCAACTTTTGCCATCACTACCTTAGCCAATCACATGGCCATGCGTCGTGCCCGGAAGGATCCGGCCAACAATTATTTTTTCGATGGTATTGAACCAGCAAACTTGCGTGATTACAGTGTGACGATAGCTGCCTGTTTCACTTTAGCGATTTTCGGGCTCATGCTATGGGTGTGGTCCAATCCGCCAGTTTTGTCCTGCCTGGCATTATTACTTGCACTGGCGGCGCTGTCTCGTCAGATGCACCAGGCGCGTCGATATTGGATGCATTCTCTTTCTACAGACTAGCGGGCGCCACCCCTACCAGAAAGTATTGACAAGTTACCTGCCCCAAGGGCCTCCAAGCCTTACCCGAAATTTGCCCGGAGGCGCGCAGTATGAGGTCGGATTAAGCGATTCGATGAAGAGCGCAAATTTTGTAGCCCGATGGATCTCGCAAGTAGGCCAGATAAAGCTTACCGGCCACACCCTCACTAACGCCGGGAGGCTCTTCGCAGGTGGTACCACCATTGGCTAGCCCGGCTTTGTGCCATGCATCCGCAAATGACGGTTCTCTTGCTGCAAAGCCGACCGTGCTGCCATTGCCATGACTTGCAGGCTCGCCATTAATGGGTTTACTAATGGGAAAAATGCCGCTTTCGGTAAATTAGAAGCAACGGCCTTTATCGTCGATAACACCAGGCTCACAAATTACAAGACGGACGATGTAGCGAGCAAGCTTGCCGAATTTACTCCGAACGGGGTAGATATCTATTTCGAAAACACAGGCGGTCCTATTCAAAATCATGTCTTTGAGCGGATGAACGCACATGGACGAATTGTCGTATGCGTAAAGATCGTCGACTACGCTAGCGCAACGCCAAGTGCGGGCCCCAATTGGATCCCCCTGATTAAAAAGCGCATATCCATTCGTGGGTTTGCTATGCCTGATCACTTTGATGAGGCACCCGAGTTGCTCGCCAAATTGACCCCTTACGTGATGAGCGGGAAAATAAAATACCGTAGCCATATTCTGGAGGGTCTGGAGACGGCTATGGAAGGGCTTAACCTATTTTTAACGGTGGCAATAAGGGCAAGCTAATCGTTAAGATATAAAATGATATCTAGGCGCTGTGAGATAAGCGGTTTAGTATCAGCGACACATTATCGACGCAATTTTTTCAACTATCATCACTGTAAAACGGACAATCAAAAATGTACTTAGACCTTGTTTCAAATAAATCATCCAGATTGCGGACACTGGCTGTTGTAGTTGGCTTTACGGCCGTGACTCTGGCGGGCAACAGTAACAGCGCGGTGCCTGACGAGAGTGGATCGGGGCCTAAATACATTCAATTTAGTCAGATCGGCGACCCTGCTGAAGTACTGGAGGTAAAGTCTGATGTAGCGCAGCCGCTGGCAAGTGGTGAAATCAGAGTGAAGGTATTGGCGTCACCCATACACCCCTCGAATCTGCTACAGATTTCTGGCAACTATGGAACTGCGGCCAAATTACCCTCTACTCCAGGCAGCGAAGGCATTGGTCGCGTTGTGGAAACCTCTGTTCAAGTTACTCGCTTGTCAGTGGGTCAGTTGGTACTCCTTACCGCTGGTGGGACATGGCGAGAAGAAATAGTAGCCCCTGCAAAGTACTTTGTTCCCCTACCGAATTTTGGTGTCGAGACTCCTGAATTGATTGAACAGCTTTCAATGACGGCGATTAATCCGCTGTCTGCCTTGTTGATGCTGACAAGCTTCGTAGAGCTCAAAGAAGGTGACTGGCTTGTTCACACTGCAGCAAATTCTGCGGTTGGGGGGTATATAATCCAGCTCGCAAAGCAACGTGGAATAAAGACCATCAATGTTGTTCGCCGTGAAGGCCTGGCCGACGATCTGAAGTCGAAGGGCGCGACGGTCGTGTTGATCGACGGCCCTGATCTTGCCGCACAGATTGCCAACGCGACAGGCAAGCAGCCAGTGCTACTCGCAATCGACGCTGTGGGTGGTGAAACATTTACGCGCCTGGCACAAAGCCTGGGAAATGGAGGGACGCTCGTATCCTATGGAGTATTGTCCGGAAAACCTGCAAGCTTCAATCCGGCGGTTGCCATTTTTAACGATATTCGCGTACGTGGTTTTTGGCTTTCCAAGTGGTTTGAAAAAGCCTCAGTGGAGGAGAAGCAAACAGCGTTCGGAACAATTATTCCTTTGATCGCCAGTGGAGCCCTTAAGGCCAGCATTGACTCACGTTTTACCGTCAGCGAGATCAAGCAAGCTGTTACGCGTGCGGCACAGCGTGCTAGAAACGGTAAAGTGCTGATCGTACCCGATCATCACTAGGCGGGCTGTGCAGCGTTTTTGCGCGGAACATTAAACATTTGGAGAAATTAATATGCAGTCTGAAACTGTCCTGATAACAGGTGCCTCATCTGGCATTGGAGAGGCCCTGGCAATGAAGTTTGCCGAGGATGGTTACAGCCTCGTGTTGGTTGCTCGCAGCGAAGACAAGCTGCAAGCTTTGGCGCGACAACTTGAAAAAAAGACAGTTGGACGGGTATGGGTAGAAGCCGCAGATTTGTCGCATCGCGGCTCGGCGAAAAAACTTGCCGCGACTATTGCTAGGCAGGGTGTTGAGGTGGATATACTGGTTAACTGCGCCGGTGTGCTGGAACACGGGCGCTTTGTCGATTTAGGCAGTAACACTCAGCAGAACATGATTGACTTGAACGTTAGTGGTTTGACAAACATGCTGCACCATTTTTTGCCGCCCATGGTAACGCGAGGGAAAGGGCGCGTACTCAACGTGGCATCGATTGCGGCGTTCCAGCCTGTACCTAGCCTGGCCGCTTATGCGGCCACCAAGGCTTATGTACTTTCGCTGACTGAATCACTTGTGGAGGAGCTCAGCGGAACGGGCGTTTCCATAACTGCGTTGTGCCCGGGTGTAACAGCCACCAATATGTACGCGAATGCACAGGAGAAAAGTGGGGGGTTGGAAATTCCTGACTACGCAGTAGGTGACGTTGACGATGTTGCTGCACAGGGCTACCGAGCTTGTCTTAAGGGTGACGCTATTTGTGTTCCCGGCGCAATTAATCTCGCCGCAACCGTGGCCGGAAGAGCTACGCCACGATGGATATTGCGCCGCATCTCTGGCGTGATGGGTCGCTATACCCTTGGGCGAGATACTGGCAAGTAGACTGCGGAAAGCGGGTAGAATAGCTAGAGAGCCTACCCCGCTTTGCGCGTATGAAGGCATTCAAACTTCGTCGATTCCAGCTATGCGGCCCTCACCCGATATCATTTCCTCTGCTGTCTGGCACGGTGTTAAACACGTATGCGGATCAGGCCTTACATTTTACAGCTCGCGCAAATGGCCACGTAAAACGTAAGGCCTGACCCTGTATTCCTCGAGTGAAAACCGATGTCGTTTCTAAGTATTCCTGGACAGGTTTCAGCAACCAGGGCCATTTACATCCAGTGTTTCAATTCCGGGTACACCATTCACTACCCTGAAGCGCGCCATCGTCCAAGCCTCGGCATTGGGATCCAATGTGTCGATAGCGCGGAACTCGACTATCGTCCTCTGTGGCGTAACGTCGACAATCGCATAGCCCTGTTGCAACAAATCAATGTGACGCAGGTACGGACTGTTGGCATCCATCATAATGTCTTGGGCCAGTTGCAGCAGTTCGATAGGAGCTATATCAGTAGCCGGAGGGTCGGCGGTGAGAGAGCCGGTGACGAATTCCATAGCGGTAATCGGCGAGTTGGCGTCATCGAAATCGGGCTGGATATTACTGGCTTTGTAGAAATGGGTATGACCCGCTGAAACGAGTACATTTGAAATTTCCTCACTCTCAATATGGCGCATCAGCTTACGACGCTCGTCCTGATAATCATCCCATGCCTCATTGGATACATATATCCCGCCATTCTTTTGCAAGTCTGGATCTTCAGCGCGCAGTTCCGGCGTGTCGAAATCGGTGAGCTTCCATGGCGCCATGTCATAGCTGCTACCCATAATTTTCCATCGTGCCTGGGTATTCGACAGACGGCGCGTTAACCAACGCCACTGTTTAGCGCCTAATGTAGTGCGGCCCGGTGCGAACATGTCTTCGCCTGGCGGTATAGTTGTATCTTGTGCATCGAGCAAACCGGCGAAGGTGGTATTGGCTGGTACCTCCGGGTCACGGTATTGGCGCGTATCCAGCAGTAGCATCTCCGCAAGCTTACCCCAGCGGATACTGCGGAAGGTACGATCGAGCCTGTTGCGCATCACTGGCATTGCTTCGAACCAGGCTTGTCTGGCATTCGCCAAACGCTGGGGATCACCCGTGCTGTCGACACCATTGTAAAACTCGCCATCATCCCATACGGCTACCAATGGCACCTGCGCGTGTAGTGCCTGCAGTTCGGGATTGGAATGGAAACGCTGATACACGCTGCGGTAGTCATCAACACTCAGCGTTGCGGAGTCATGCACATAAACGTAGTCGCCCAAGTGCAGCAGGAAATCGACATTCTCTTTCGCGATAGCTCGATGCGCAACATAGTAGCTTTGAGTTCGCTGCTGGCAGCTGGCGAAAGCATAGCGAAGGTGATCTGGAGACGAATTTATATCAGGTGCGGTACGTAATCGGCCGATCACGCTACCCACTCCCTCCACCTCGAAGCGATAGTGATACCAGCGGTTGGGACTCAGCCCCCGCACCTGTACGTGGAGATTGTGGCCCGTTGATGCGTCAACGTCTTGAATTCCGCCCCGGACTACATTTTGCATCAGGTCATCTTCTGCTACGGACCACAATACGGAGACCGGGTCTGGGCTGGTTCCCGCAACACGGGTCCAGATAACCGCGCCTTCTGGCGTCGGATCTCCCGACTTTATTCCATCCGGAAAAAAGAGGGATGCCGAGCTATCGGCAAGTACCGGTCCAGCGGAAAAATAACTGCGGCCAACGACGCCTACTGCGACCAGCGCAGAAAGTCTTTTCAGGAAAACGCGCCTGGGCATGGTACGTCCGGTGCCGGGTGGGGGAGATACCTCAGTGTTCTTTTTCATTTCAGTAGCTTGCCTTCAGGAATTTTATAATTATGGATCACAAGTGGTGCTTCTAGTATAGACGGTATCGACAGATTAACTCCTCCAGGTACTACCAGGTGCCTATGCTTCCTCGTCAAGGGTTTGGGCGTATTCTTCGCTTCAATGTAATAGTCATTGGGTAAGAATCAACGAGGATAGATTTATTTGTAGCCAATCTTTTTTAAGCGTTTACATCGAACACAGTACAGAAAATAAATCTGTCCTCATTATTTTGTCAGGGCCGAACACATGGTGATTCGTTTGGCAGAACCATTTGTTTTACTCGATAGCCACAATACTGAAGGACGCTTTGCGCTGATTAAAACGCCAGTCCACCTCATCATCAACACGTTTACCCATTAATGCCTGACCTAATGGCGCAGTAGGGGTAATGATTAATACGGGCCCCTGCTCACTATCAATACTCAAGCCGCCAGCAGCAGGCCCAATCAATAAGCGCCGCTGTTGTTCTTGTTCATCTTCAATACAGACCAGTGCGCCCAGTGCAATAGTGGCGCTCTCGTTAAAGGTGGGGCGTTTGAAATGCTGATACAGGGCGATGGATTGCTTTAGTTCGGCAATACGCATGGATTGTCCATGGGCCAGATAGGCGGCTTCCACGGCGAGGGTGTCATACTTGTTGGCGGCAATATTTTCAGAATGGGTCGCACTGTCGCGCGCTTGCCGACTGGCAGCGATAGCAGTGCTGAGTTCGAGTTCTAGTTTCTCGATAATGGCGCTAACCAGATAATGCATAGTGATGGTCGGTAATTAGGTAAATGGCAGTAGTGTTATTTTCCATAATACCGGTTGCACAGAGCTTTTGACTAACCTGGAAAGATGGAGGAGCTTACAATCTACCCCCATTATTCCACCAGTTTGCAATACAACGGCTATGTTGCGCGGTTGAAGAAGGCGAAATCCTGACCCATACTGACTTAATCGCACTCGGTACGAGGAAAATAATAGTGAGAAACGGCGGGACTTTGCGCATGCGCGTGCTTCACCTGGCAATCACTACCCTCGCGGGCCTGTTTGCCTGCGCCAACGTTGCAGCGGCAGGGCCCGATACCTCCACCCGGTCCTGGTTCCAGTACGGCTATGAGACGAGAAATTGCGGTTTTTCAGTGGCCCAAAACTACCCGGTGAGACCCCGCTCGCTGGCCACCTCCGACAATTACGTCCTGTACGGGGCGGGAGAACCAAGAAAAGGAGTTGTCTGGTGGACTTTTGGGTTTTTCCCCCCAATAGTCGAAGCAGAATCCTACTTTAACGCCAACCCTGTATTCGTCACCGGTCCCTGGGACGGCTCCCCCTCAACGGCGCTGGGTATATTCCCGCCGGTCAATGCCGCCGGTACCGAAAAGTTCGGTAGTGCGCTGGCGATAGAGGGCTCACGCATTGCGATCGGCGCTCGTGAAACGTTCACCTGGGAAACGCTAGGATTTGGCGCGGATATTTGTACCTGGGATGAATTTGCGGTAACAGCCGCTGGCCGGGTCCATCTTTACCAGTTGGCCGGCGTAGCGGCTACCCTGGAACGGACTATCGTCTACGGCGCGTTGGAAGATCAATTCGGCGCGGCTGTGGACCTGGACGCGACCCACCTGCTAGTCGGCCGGCCCGGTGCGGTGCCCGGGGCTGCTGACCTGTTCGACCCAACCACAGGCAGCCACATGTCCACCCTGTTTTCTCCAGAGTTGGCCGATGGCTTCGGCACATCGGTGGTACTGGCCGATGACCTCGCCCTCATCGCCGCCCCGCTGGCTAATACGGTTTACGTCTACCGCCACGACGGTGTCGGTAATTGGAACCCCGCCGGCACCCTGAACAGCCCGGGTGATGGCAGCGATTTCGGCACGTCGATAGACGCCGACGCACAGCGCATCATCGTCGGTGCCCCCGGTATCGACCGCGCCTACATTTTCGAGGACGATGGCGATGCGCTCTGGGCACCGGCAGTGGAACTGACCGGCGACGCGGCCAGCGGTTTCGGCCACTCGGTGACCATCACCGGAGATACCGCTTTTATTGCAGCGCCGTTCTTCCAGGTTTTCGCTGAAGTCTTCGGTACCGTGGCGCGCTACGAACTCGGCGATGGCAGCTGGCCCTTTATTTCCCGTTCCAATGCCCGGGCCCCGGAAGACGATGATCGTTACGGTATCCGTATCAGCGCGTCTTCGACCCTGCTGGCCACCATCCAAAGCGACCGCATCACCGACTACCCGGTTTATGAGCATTGGGATGAACTGAATGTGCACACAGCGCCGGGCCTGACCTGGGATACGGACGTCGATGGGGTGATGCAGGCCAATGACAATTGCCCCGACCTCGCCAACAGTGATCAGGCCGATTTCGATGTGGATGGCGAGGGCGATGCCTGCGATGCGGATATGGACGACGACGACCTATCTAACATCGACGAGGCAATCGCAGGCACCGATCCCCTGAATCCCGATTCCGACGACGACGGCGTGGATGATGGCACTGAAGTCGCTGCAGGTATGAACCCCCTGGACCCCGACACTGACGGCGATGGCCTGCCCGACGGCACCGACCCGGACCCAGTGAACGCCGACACTGACCACGATGGCGTCAACGATGTCGATGAAATTGCCGCCGGTACCGACCCGAACAATCCCGATACCGACGGCGACGGTCAGGGTGACGCGGAGGATCCCTTCCCGCTCGATCCCAACGACGGCTGGCTGGCTATAGATCGGCTTCAGATTGACCATTCCCAGATCGCGCTTGGGGACAAGTTGTTGTTGGTGGTTGAGGAGGGCACCGACGAACTACTGACACTGGCGCGCTCCGGTTCCGTGTGGCAGACCGTCCCCGGTCCAACTGTCGACGGCGTCCCGCTGGGGCCCGTTTACCGGGTACACGTCAAAGACAAACGGGCCGTG
>JBLFWP010000012.1:0-62880 GCA_047611225.1 Halioglobus sp. | reverse complement strand
CATCAATTCCACTAGTTGATATCACGGTGAACGCCTTCAACAGAAATGACAGTTTCCGCCAGGTACTTGAAAAGGCCACGGGTATTCATAAGGAAGCCCCGATACCAGAGTTTCACAGCAAAACACTTCGCAAACAGGTCAAACCACTGCTGCAGGACATACAGCCAACTGCCGTGGGTGAAACCACGGGGAAACTTGCGCTGTACGCTACTTGCTACGGTAATTACAACAGCCCAGAGATCGGCACAGATTTCGTCAAGGTCTTCCAACACAATGACATGCACGTTGATGTGGTGCCCAAAGAAAAGTGCTGCGGCATGCCAAAATTGGAACTGGGTGATCTGGATTCAGTCGACAAGCTCAAACAAGCCAATATACCCGTTCTGGCAAAGCTAGTAGATGAGGGATATGACTTAACAGCACCTATTCCCTCATGCGTACTGATGTACAAACAAGAACTTCCGCTGCTATATCCTGATGACGAAGATGTAAAGAAAGTGCAGAAAGCATTCTACGATCCCTTCGAGTATTTGTGGCTACGGCACAGGGGCGGCGCACTGAAAACAGACTTTCCCAAGGCGATGGGTGACATTGCCTATCAGGTTGCCTGTCACCAACGCGTACAGAACATAGGGCTGAAAACCCGCGACGTACTCAATCTGATTCAAGACACAGACGTCACCGCCATTGAGCGCTGCTCAGGACACGACGGTACCTACGCTATTAAAAAAGAAACGCGCGACAAATCGATAAAGATTGCTCGCCCGGTGGTACGCAAAGTAGACCAACAAGAGCCAGATCACTTTATGAGTGATTGCCCCATGGCTGCCACACACATCGCCAATCTCTCAGAGAAAGTCGATAAAGCCGAACATCCCATGACGCTGTTGCGCATGGCCTACGGTTTATAAGGCTAAGGAAAAAATCATGAGTCAATTATCCCGAGCTGATCTCTGGTCCCTGGAAGAGTACGCCGAGGAACGCCCGAGTTTTCGCGCCCAGATAATGGCGCACAAAAAAATTCGACAGGTGTCACTGGGCGAACATGCCCGACTCTATTTCGAGGATCGGCTCACTATCAAATACCAGATTCAAGAAATGTTGCGTATTGAAAAGGTGTTTGAAGCTGCAGGTATCAATGAGGAGTTGGAAGCTTACAACCCGCTGATTCCAGACGGGGACAACTGGAAGGCGACTTTTATGATCGAGTATGACGATCCGCAAGAGCGCTCACAAAAGCTGTCAGAGATGATTGGCATAGAAGACAAGGTCTGGCTGCAGGTAGAAGGCTGCGACAGGGTCTACCCCATTGCGGATGAAGATCTAGAGCGGGCAAATGACGTCAAAACATCGTCCGTTCATTTCCTGCGCTTCCAGTTGAGCCCCAGTATGATAGCGGCAGCCCATAGCGGAGCTGCTATTTCTGCGGGAATTGAACACCCTGCTTATGCAGTAGTTGATATGGCACTGTCCAGCGAGATAAGGGACTCACTGGCGCAAGACCTCCTTAAAACTGCGATTAACTAATACCGGCCTTACGCTTGGTATGGCGAGTTGCGACAGCGCTCAAGGGGTCGTCTGGCCAGGGGTGTTTTGGATATCGCCCCTTCATTTCACGTTTCACATCCTGATAACTGCTGCGCCAAAAACCGGCTAGATCCTGAGTGATTTGCAGGGGCCTCTGGGCCGGGGACAATAAATGCACGACCAAAGAGACGCGGCCATCGACAATGCTGGGAGTCTCTTTACAGCCAAACATCTCTTGTAGCTTGACCGCCAACACGGGTGGGCTCACGGTGTAGTCAATTTCGATACTAGAACCGGAGGGCGCAGCCCAGCGTTCAGGCGCTAGCCTTTCCAATTCCAATGGCAACGGCCAGGGTAATTGCGCCCTCAAAATGGATTTCAAATCCAGATTCTGAAAATCTTCCAATTTCCTGACCTTGTCCAGATAGGGCAATAACCATTCTTCCAATTTCGTTAACAGCCCATCATCGGAAAAATCCGGCCACGGATTTTCTTCGTCATCTGCAGTGTAGCTGCCGTGTAGCATGATGATACGGGCACGCCACTGGAGAAGGTTTTTGTGCCACGGTAGTATCGACAGCCCTTTCTTACGAACCACACCCAGCAGTGCCTCACCGCGGGCTGCATCAGAGACGCTATGCATTGCTTCCGTTGACAGCAGAATATTGCCGACGCGCCTATGACTTTCCGCCACAAAGCGCTCATTGCGATAATCCCACTCCACGTGTTCTTCTTCGCTAACGAGACTGGATAAAATTTCTTGAAAAGTAGCCGGGTTAAGTACGCCTGCACTATAGATTCGATCTACGGACTGGCCTGCCGTTCCACCAATCTCTGCAGCGGCTAGCCACTCGCTTCCGGCCAAGGTATCCTCAGCGGAAAGCCCGGCACTGCGCCCGTTGCTCAATTGATAGAGGTCGGTCTCGCCCTCGCGTAAATGGGCGATGCGATCAGGGTAAGCACTCGCGAGTAATACACCTAAAACGTCTGACTGGTCCACGGCCAGCGCAAATTTTCGCGGCTTGTGTATTTCATTAGCCAATCTAGCGAAACGTCGCGCCTGCTTCCAAATACGCTTGAACCAACCCTGGCTCTCGCTGGGGCAAGGCGACTCTCCCATCAAGACTGCTACCGTAGCTTGAATGTCGACCCCTAATACCGACAATGGATTGCGCTCCGAGAGAATGGCCGCCAACAGGCAGGCAGTTTCCGTGGCGTGGATATCGCAGCCTACCAATAGCATATGCGCAAGCCGAGGATGCAGTGGCATCTGCGCTAGACGGACACCGTGCGGTGTCAGCTGGTAGACACCCACGTCATTTTTGAACACACCGCCACACTGCTCCAACATCGAAACAGCCTGGTCGTACTGAGCTCGTGGAGGAGGATTCAGCCAGCTTAATTCATCACTACTTTGCACACCCCAGGACATCAACTGTAGCGCCATGGGTGCGAGATCAGCTTGCAGTATCTCAGGTGTCCCATAGGCGACTAGCCGCTGATGTTGCTGCTCACTCCACATACGATAGCAAACACCTGGCCTAAGTCGCCCAGCGCGCCCTTGCCGCTGTTCTGCGGACGCTCGGGATACTCGCCTAGTGGTGAGGCGAGTCATTCCTGTACCGGAATCAAACACACCCTCTCGAACCAAACCACTGTCCACGACGACATCAACGCCTTCAATAGTGAGACTGGTTTCAGCAAGGTTTGTCGACAGCACGACCTTACGTTGTCCCTCACTGGCGGCTTGAATTGCGCGCCGCTGCTGCTCAAGTGGTAAACCGCCGTACAATGGCAGTACCGTAGTATGGTCTTTTACGCTGGCGTCCAGCGCTCGATTCAACTCTCGGGAAACGCTACCAATCTCGCGCTGGCCAGGAAGGAACACCAAAATACTTCCTTGTCTTTCTTCCAGCGCTTGCAGAATTGTTGCCACGATAGGCACCACAATAGAATCGCGTAGCTGATACGCTGGACCATAGACAGTCTCTACGGGAAATTGACGCCCTTCGGAGCTGATAACGGCCCCACTGTTCAGAAGGTCGGCTACTGCCTCACCATCCAGTGTTGCAGACATAACCAATAACTTTAATGGGGGCCCTTCGCGAAATTCCTGACGCCCCTGCAAGGCTAACGCCAGACAGAGATCGGAGTCCAGGTTGCGCTCGTGAAATTCATCAAAGATCACCAGACCGACGTCTTCCAGGCCAGGATCACTCTGTAAGCGTCTGGTAAGAATGCCCTCGGTGATCACTTCGATGCGAGTATTCTCGCTGACACAATTTTCCAGTCGAATGCGGTAACCGACTGTTTGCCCCAGCGGTTCACCGAATAACTGAGCCATGCGCTGCGCCGCGGCCCTGGCAGCCACTCTTCGTGGCTCCAGCACCAGAATTTTGCGGCCGTATAGCCAGCTCTCATCTAACAGTGCCAAAGGCACTATTGTCGTCTTCCCCGCGCCAGGAGGCGCCTGTAACACAGCCTCGTCACCCACACTCAGGGCGAGCTTGATCTGATCCAGAACCTCGGAAATCGGCAGTTGCTTTGTTTGCTCAGAAAACATCGGGCAATTCTATCGGAGCGGGGCCATGGAAGCCACGTAATACGCTAACCTCGCCGGGTCAGTTGTCGTTTTTTTCTGCAGCTTAAGGCCCGAATTTGACCTGCAAAGCGATAATGGTATTCACAGTACAGACTGCTATCCTAAGGCTGCTTACACTGGCACCACTCACATAAAAAGGTACAAATCATGACGCTGCTCATTCTCGGAATTTTGCTATTTGTTGTCGTTCATTTTGTTCCCGCTCTGGTCCCAGCCTTGAAGAATAGCTGGTATGAACGTTTAGGGGAAGGCGGCTACAAAGGCACTTTCTCTGTGTTACTACTCGCCTCATTCGCTCTTATTATTATCGGCTGGCGAAGTGCTGAGCCCTCATTTGTGTATCAACCCCCTGCCGCTCTACAGCACTTTGCACTGGTACTTATGGCCTGTGGATTTTTAATCATGGCTGCAAGTTCAGTAAACTCTCGGCTTAGACAAATCTTTAGGCACCCTCAACTGATGGGTGTTGCGGTGTGGGGTCTAAGTCATCTACTTCTCAATGGTGATAGCCGCTCTGTATTGTTGTTCTCAAGCATGGCCCTGTGGGCGGTAGTAGAGATGTTCGCCATCAGCAAACGCGATGGTGCATGGAACAAAGATGATATTCCCTCATGGGGAGCTGAATTTAAAACAGTAATACTGGCAAGCATCACCGTGGCGGCCTTCGTTTTTGCACACCCTTGGCTCAGCGGTGTCGCTGTTACCTGGTAGTTCCCTGGGATTCAGCTGCTAACTTCCACCGCTCCCAGCTCAGGGAGCGTCGAGAATTTCTTCGAAGGAAAAGCGAGTGGCAATTTTTTTGCCATACACTTCTCCATCTATCTCTACGTGAGGGTATATGAAATAGTTGAGGCTATTTCCCGATGGATCAGAGGACAACACCAGATCCCGACCGGTAGTAAAGTGGATGCGATTGGCTGGATGGCTACCGTAAAGTAGTTCCCGCTGCTCAGGATGCTTTGCTGCCTCGGAGGCATCGATAGGCACCCACCCCAGCTCTGGTAGATAGAACTGAACCCAGCAGTGATAACCACCTATAGAACCGCTGTCCCTGTCCATAGGTACCGGGAAACCAATCTCGAATCGAGCGGGAATACCCTCAGACCGCGCCAAAGAAATAAACAGCGCATGAAAGTCCGTACAATTTCCGTAGCGCTCGTTACAGGCCCAAAAAGTATCGCCATTGCCCCAACCTGAGCCTACCTTTTTGTATTCCACATTATCGACGACCCAGTCATAGATCGCCCGAGCCGTTGCCTGGGGTGAGTCATCGCCTCGCATCTGGTGAATCTCTTCAAGAATAGGCTTTAGAATCTCGTGCCCCACAGGGACCAGGCTATTGGGGCCCAGAAACTGCTCTCGCCGCGCATCGCTCAGCTCTCCTTTGCCGTTGGCGGTGAGCACTTTCCTGTTTACAGTCCAGCTTAATGTTGCTGACAGGGGTTCTGTGTTACTGGCCGGGCGATGGATATGGTAGTAAGTATTTCCGTAGGCCTCTTCCTGCCCTTTCTTCCCAGGATGGGACGATTGAATAGACTCCCCCAGAATCTGCTGCGCCTCGTTCTCCACAGGAAGCGGAATATAGATATCGACAGCCTTACCGACGGGGAAATCAGTGGACTCTATTTCGTAAGTAAACTGGAAAGAACGGTGCTCATCTGCCGCCGCCGAGCAAGGTAGGGCAAAAAGGCACAGAGACCAAAGCAGTATGTGACGCATGGGGTAACTCATATAGGAAGATTGAAATCGGGGCACATTATTACAAAAAAAAGTGTGCAGCCAAAGTGTTTAATTACAGCTATTCAGGGTCGATCAGACCCCTTAGTGAGAAACGTTACTCTCTGACTAGAGAACGGTTCAAATATCGTACTTGAAACCGATAGTTTCCTCTGTGTAGTCCCACAAACGCTGTGCAGCGGCATCGTCTCGTCCGCAGGCTTTAGCCTTAATTTCTTTGCTCTTGGCAAAATAGGCGCCGCTTGTCTGGGCCACCTCTTCGCTACAACACAGATAGAGTGAAGTCGCAGCCCCCTGCTCCGGGGTGCTGAAAAACGGCTTCAGTAAGCGCGGTAAAACTGTGCTGAGAAAGCCTCCATTCTGGGTGCCCAAGGACGTAGATACTGCACCGGGGTGAAGGCAATTTACCGTAATCGAATGTTCCGCCAAACGAGTCGCCAGAGATCGCGTGAAAAGAATATTGGCTAGCTTGGAGCGGCCATATTCTCGGAATGTTTTGTATCCTTCGCGCGCCTGCATATCATCGAAACCCATGCTTTTTACAAAGGCATGAGCATCCGATGCCACATTGACGATGCGACCAGAAGGCGCTTGCAGCAGGCATGGCAACAGCATGCCAGTGAGAAGAAAAGGCGCGAAGTGGTTTACGGCCAGTGTCTCCTCGAAGCCATCCACTGTTTCCTGCCGGCTCAGGTTCACCACCCCGGCATTGTTCAGTAGTACGTCCAGTGGCTTGTTCATGGCCAGAAATGTCTCTGCGGCTGCACGCACACTTCCTAGATCTGCCATATCCATAATAATCACTGTAGCCGGCGAGCCTACTGCATCCGATATCTCCTGTTGCACGGCATCCGCTTTCTCCCGATTTCGACAAAACAACGTCAAATCAGCACCCCGCTGCGCCAATTCGATACAGGTGTACCGGCCTATTCCTGCGGTAGGCCCCGTTATAGCAACGTGTTTGCCTTTCATCCTCTACTCCCTGCCGTAATCGCATTCATTTTACTGAAGAGCTGTAACTCAGCCTT
Organism: Halioglobus sp.; assembly: GCA_047611225.1. Classification (GTDB taxonomy): domain Bacteria; phylum Pseudomonadota; class Gammaproteobacteria; order Pseudomonadales; family Halieaceae; genus Marimicrobium. The sequence continues at coordinate 55,986 of JBLFWP010000012.1, read as the reverse complement.
GGACTCTAACGTACTTACAACTATCGGCAAAGCGGCTTACAGCACTGCTTTCGTAGGCAATTCCTTACCGCTATAATTACCCGCCTCACTGTCCCCACCGCATTCAGGATTCGGCAACATGGCCACATTCGATAAAGATTCAGACCCACTGGCAGACGAAGCCGCCCTGGCAGAGCATATCCAGCTGGCCATGGGGGTTACGAAACCCACTGGATTGGATGCGCGACTCCACTATCAGGTGGTTAAGCGCCTGTTCAGGCCCATGGTTATGGGGGCCGAAAACATCCCCGACGCACCCTGTCTATTTGTTGGCAACCACTCCTTGTTTGCTTTGGACGGGCTCGTTATCGCTCCTATTTTCATGAACGAGTTGCAGCGTTTCCCCCGCGCTATGGGCGACAAATTTCTCTTTGCCAATAGACCGATTGCTGATTTTCTCATGAAAACAGGCGCTGTCATGGGACACCCGAAGGTCTGCACTGCTCTGATGAAAGATGGACAAGACCTTTTGGTGTTCCCCGGAGGCGCCCACGAGGCAGTAAAACCCGCCAGTGAAATGTACGAACTGCAATGGAAAGAACGTTATGGCTTTGTAAAGCTCGCAGCCGCCAATGGTTACACCATCATGCCCTTCGGACTTGTGGGACCAGACGAATTTTACAGCCACTTTATGGAAGGGCAGGATATTCCAGACTCTGGACTTGGGCGAGTGCTAACACGCATGGGTGTTTTGAATGATGATTTCCGATCGGACATTCTGCCGCCCATTCCCTTGGGATCCCTAGGCACACCCTTCCCCAAACCCCAGCGCTGCTACCTTGGGTTCGGCGAGCCGGTCGATCTCTCGCAGCATCAAGGGCAGACGCTCAAGAAAACACAACTTCAGTCCATTCGAGCAGAGGTGGCCGAGCAGATCGAAATGCAGCTCACAGAACTGCTGTTTACCCGAGAACAAACGAAGGGTAATGACAGTCTACTCAGGCGATTTCTATCACTCTAGGAACTTATCGGGCCCAGTGATTCTTCAAGAGGTGCGCTAAAAAGCGAGTCCAGTTTCCGCCGCCGCAGTAGAATCACCCTCAGCTCGGCAGACTCCTATCCGGTCATCATCTTGGCCAGGCGCTCAGGTTCGCGCCAGGTACTTCCCAGAAGCCTGCTTAAATACAGTAGCGCGAGACAAATCAGGCTCGCCACAAATACCCACCAGGACACCTTCGGCCCCAATTGATACACCAGAATGACGAAGTACTGAATAATAAGCATGACCCAGTGCAGCGAGGTTGAGGCCACCATAATCCACCGGGTATCACCAGCCCCGCGCAAGGCTCCTCCGGATATCAGGATGATAGCGTCCGCGATCATGTAGGACACAAGGCCTAGCATCATATGGCTGGCCAAGGCGTGAATCTCTGCACTGTCTGGATCGGTGGTGACAAATATCGCTACAAGAGAGTCGCGGAAAATTAGAAAGACCACTGCCAGCACAGCCGAGTAGCCCAGGGCAACCATAAACCCCGACGCTATAACCTGATTGGCCCTCCCCATGTCTCCTGCGCCAACAAAGCGACCGATAAGACTCATAACCCCGATATTGAGCCCAATCATGGGTATAAACGACAACATATCCCAGTTGAACACAATGGCCATCGCCGCTCCCTGCACAACTCCATAAGATTGAAACAACAGCAGGAATAGGTTGAAGGTCGCAACGTTCATGAACATTTCAAGACCTGATGGCATCCCCAGACGAATATACCGTCGCATGATTGCTCTATCGAAACGCCAGGAAGCTGGCACCGAAAATTCCTGCTGATGTGCAGCGGAAAGATAAAAAATCAGGTAAACAATAATGGCGAAAATGGTGGCGATCACAGTGCCTAAAGCAGCACCCGCTATCCCCAACTCTGGCAAGCCGAATTCCCCAAAAATCAGAATCCAAGAAAGTGGAATATTGAGAACTGTTCCAAATACATCTGCAATCATGACTACACGGGTGCGACCAATGCCTGAAAAGTAAGACGCCAAAGTGGCCTTCACCAGCGCAAACCCACTGCCCAACATTAGTATCTGGAAATAGACCTGCTCCAGAGGAACCTGGGATTCTTCATGACCGAGGTGAACAAAGGCCTCTCCTCCGTAGAGAGCGGCCAAGACCAAAATTGGTGTGCTGGCCAGTGCTATTAGAAAACCCTGAGTAGTGACTCTGGAGCACTTACTGTATTCCCCCGCACCGTAGTATTGTGCGACCAGTGCATTGGCGTATGTAATCACGCCTATAAATAATGACATGCAGAAAAACGAGGCCACGCCACCGCCCAGCGATGCCGCCATGTGTGGCGCGTCGATCATGGACATGAACATGCGATCGCAAAAAATCATAACCGCAAAGGCGCCCTGCGACACTACCATAGGCAGAGACAGCCTTAGCAGTTCACGCAATGTACTGGTTGGAAATGCCTTCACTGGGGTTGAAACCTATTATTGGAACTAGTGGTCAGAGCTTTAGTTCGGCCGAAGTTCTGGGCACCCACCAAAGAGGGGTGTTTACGGGGAGCCTATGATGCCACTAAACAAAAGCTCTACAAGAGCGAAGAAAGGGATAAATAGTCTCTTGCGGTAGTCAGGTAGTAGGCTTCAGCATAACCTTGACTGGAGTTTGCGATGGCGCGATAGGCATTGAGGCCTCGCACACTACTGAGATAGTTATTCATCTCCAGCTGGCTGTCATAACATGCCAACGCCGCCATCTTCTCTTCGATATGAGCAGTGATATCCACAACACAATTGGGATGCAAAGGGGTCCAGACTTCGTAGCAACAACACATTGAACTGGCGATACTGCCGCCGGACTCTACCGCTGCCAAAAATATCTGGTTAGTGGCGAGATGGTCGTGGTGGCTGTCGGTAATAAAAGGGAGGTAAATAAGATCGGGCTGTACCTCATCAACGATGGACAGTAATTTCGCTACTGCATCCCCAGTAGCCTCTGAGCGGCCATCCGGGAGTCCTAGATAATGTATCTTTGACACACCTAGCATTTCACACGCTTTTGAGGCTTCGCGTTTGCGAATAGCACACAATTCTTCAGTACGATGTGCATTTAAAACATCGTGCTCAAAACCCCGCGAACCATCTGTAACAAAGACTACTTGTACCCGCTCACTTCTGGACACGTGAATTCGTATGGCGCCTCCGCAGCCAATGGTTTCATCGTCCATGTGGGGCGCCAATACCAAAACATTTTTGGCGCGCGGTAGCTCTACCACAGCCGGGGTAAAATTTTGTCGTGTCACTCGCATGAGTAAGTTGACGGGTACGCGAATACCACTCAGAGCGAGCAAGCGATAAATGAACTTCGAAAAGCGTCGCCTCAGATCATTTAGCACGGACTGATCACCGATGTTGTCACTACTTTGTTTCGGCCGAAGCAGTGGACTTACCTGCAAACAACTTACTAAAAGCGCGCTCGACAACGACCCAGGCGAATGCTGCGCCACTGTATAAATAGTAGATCTGGTGGTACATCAAGGCAGCTACGGCAAACAAGGGCCCCTTTCTGTGAAGAAAAAATAACGCTATCTCCAGGTTCGCAAATACAGTTACCAGCACAGTCGCCAGCAGTACTGCCGGACTTATCCAGCCCACCAGTGCGGCCAACAACGCCAGCACAAAAATCCCCGCCACAACCGCTCGCACTTGCTCGGTCATGCCCACGTTGAGATCGTCGGATAAGGCACCATCGTTGACTATCAAACGCGACCAGGGAATTGCCCGTCTGAAAATTTCCGTGTGTAACAAGTTACCCAAACGCCAAACCTTCAGGTGCGTAGACAGCACATTCTTGCGCAATAAAATCCGACCACCGGCCTTTATCAGGCGATGGCCCATCTCAATATCCTCGATGGAGGGATACTTGTAGCGCAATACATCAAAGCCACCTACAGCCTGAAAGGCCTCTTGCCTGACCGCGCCACAACCCGACCAGAAAGTCTGGGCTTCTTCGCTGGCCAGATGGTGGTAGTAGTGATGGACGAGGTTTTTGTACTGTGAGAAAAAATTCTTGGCGGGCGGCTTGTCATCGTAGGAACCGAAGACGGCAACAACCGATTCATCAACAAAACCGCTGAGAAGTTTTTGTGCTGCGTCATCGTGCAACACCACATCCGCGTCCACGAACCACAAAATATTCCCGCGCGCGAGACTGGAGACATGGTTTCTGGCTCCGCCAGGACCCAGACGCCCACCAGAAGGCACCACTCTAGCCCCCATATCGGATGCCATTGCGGCGGTGTTATCCGTAGAGCTGTCATCTACTACGATGATTTCAAGAATCTCGCCTCGCTCCAGCATAGCGATAAGCGGTGGCAAGCTCCTGGAAATAAAATCAACGCCGTTGTATACCGGCATAATTATGCTGAGAGAGAGTGCCTGACTGTCGGAATCCGCGCTTACAGAGGCCGTCGATTCGCTATTTCCCATAGATTAATACACCAAAAATTATTGTTATAAACTTCGCCCTCTATCTTAACCTACTGAAGCAGAATGTGCTTTTTCGCGCCTAATTCTGTCGACCAGATCAAGATAGTTCGAAATATGTCTTTCTGCCGTATAAAAGGCCTCAAAGGCGCCTCTCGCTTGTGCGCCCAGGCTTACCCTCAACTCTGGATTATCTGCAAAACGCTGTACAGCCTGCCGTAAACCGGCCTCGTCATCGTACAGAAATCCTGCCCCACTCCTGTCGATGGTCTCTCGATTCCCGCCAGCACTCCTCACAATGGAAGGTGTGCCACAGGCGAAAGCTTCAACCACGGTCAAGCCGAAGGTTTCCGGCGCCAATGAAGGCAGAATAAGTGCCGTAGCATTACGGTAGTACGTAATGAGCTGAGACTGGGCCACTGCTCCAGTGAATGTAATGTTAAGACAATCGCCATAGCGATGTTTCAAGTCCGCCAATAATTCACCGTCACCAATGACCGTCAGGGCGAATTCGGGCCACTTCGAAAAGGACTCGACAAGCTCCCCAATGCCTTTGGATGCGGTCATTCTACCGACACTAACAAAGTGAAGCTTACCGTCATTGAGCGAACTGAAATCTTCGGGAGCGAGATAGGAGAACAGGGGCATCACTTCGATAGGTGCCCTGAGCGTCAGCAGCTCTCGATGGCGCGCTGCTGTATATTCACTTGGCGCAATAAAGCTGTCTACCGATTCAAGAGCATTCTCGAACAGAGGTGTGTAGCGCCACAATTGAGGCGGTATACCTGACTTGAGACTGCAACGAATACATTGGCGGCTTTCGCAGGCTGCCTTTTTGTTTTTCCAAAATATATGAGTTGGGCACAGCAGCCAATGTTCATGCAGGGTGTACAAAGTCACCCGCGCTTTGCTCAACCGCAGTACACCGGGACCACCCACTAAAGAAATATTATGGAAATTGACGACATCGTAATCCTCGCCGAGGATTCTCTTCAGCTGAGTTCCTTTCAAGCCTGGCGTGCCTAACTGTTGGGTTAGCATTGGTGAAAGCGCGCCGCCTTTTGACTTGAGCCGAATAACCCGCACAGCGCTAGGTGTTTCCGACAGATCTTCGCTGTCAATGGCCTTCAGTCGAAAAGCATCTTCGCAATGAACAACGGTTACCTCATGCCCAAGCTGGACCAGCGCTTCCGAGAGCGCCCGTACATAGGTGCCATCCCCTCCAAAGTTGTAGGGCGGATAAAATGTGGTCACCATGCAAAACTTCACGGATCAACCCCTACGTAAACCTTCCAGGTGTCCCAAGGTTAGCCGCGCTGCCCTATCCCACGTATACACTGGCGCTCGGGCCAATGCGTTAGCGGATAACTGCGCACGCAACTCTGTATTTTCGACCATTTCGATGATGGCACTGGCAATGGCATCTGTATCGAAGGGGTCAAAATAGACCCCCGCATCTCCCACCACTTCAGGCAGAGACCCCGTGTTACTGCTTAGTACTGGTGCTGAACACGCCATCGCTTCTATTGCTGGCAAGCCAAAGCCCTCTGAATAGGATGGCATAGCGACTGCAAGAGCGCTGCTATACAGCGCCACCAGTTCATCATCCGAAACATAGCCGGTAAAATGTACCCTGCCGCGCAGCTCTGGGCTAGCCTCCACTGTTTCAAAGAGACTTTCGGAATTTGACAAAAAGCCCCCGCCTTCAAAATCACCGACTAAAACGAGATGAACATCCTGAACATGGCCTTTGGCACTCGCTTTTTCAAAGCCCTCGAAAAGACCGTGTAAGTTTTTGTGAGGCGCCAGCCCACCCACATAAACGATGATAGGAGCATCCGCGGGGAGCTTCATCTTGGCTCTTACTTGCTGAAGTTTTTGCGGGTCATGCTCAAATTTAAAAAGAGGATTTGGGGCTCCGCCGGCTATATCAATAATGCTTGGGTCGACCCCGATATACTCGACAATTTCTTCCTTGGCTGCAGCTGATACCGTCATGATGCGTTGGCTGTTCCAGATTGCCAACTTCACTTTGAGCGTCCAAAAAAAGCGGCTCTTCCAACTAGAGAAAATCAGCTTAGGATAATGCTCTGCTATTGCATCGTGCACTGTAACTATCGTTGGTAAGCTACGCGGTACTGGGAACCAGGAATAAACTGCGGGGAAAAACATGATGTCTAGAGGGGTATCGGCCACTGCTTTGTACAAACCGTACATATTGCGCACAGAGCGACTACTATCGGCCACTGCAGCCTCGGTCGTTGGCCGGCTGGAACTGACTTCTATGATACTAACGTTATCAAACTGCGTCAGCCCCGCAAGAGGCTGGTCAGTGAACAGGTAGTAGTGATGAGCGGAGTCTAGCTGGAACAGAGCGCCTAACAGCTCTCGAGTAAATCGACCGAACCCGCGGTTGTTCCACCAGCAGGTAGCATCAACGCCAATATTCACGGGTCACACCTTGATTATGATCGCGAGCTCTAGGAACCACGTTTGAAAGCTTCGCCTTGCAGTTGTGCTTTGCAAAAATCCGGTAAAGCCGATATTAGCTGACCTCTTCCTCGACTTTGTAGTAGTCGCGCTGTGGGTCCTTTGAGCTCTTGATTTCGTGGTACTCCGCCTCGGTATTCACGTCCATATAATCGACGTCGTAGCCCAGTATCTTTCTGCCCAGCAATAAGCCCATCTCAATAGAGTGATCTGCGTTGTTGTAGCGGTGCGTACCACCGCGGCCCACAATGTGCAGACCTTCAAAGCCAACCAGGTAGTCATTAATCTTCTGAATGTTAGCAGCGTAATCCAGATCGTAGACAGGATAGGCTTGCAGCGACCGCACAATAGCAAAGTCGATCACCTCTGAGCTTTTAATAAACTTGAGCTTTTCCTCAAGGTCCACCACACACCGGGCACCTACTTCTTCATCTGTCATCTGCCAGATGTGGTCGTCCTTGGTGCAGAAACATTCGAGAACGAGAGACGTCGTAGACTGATCCGGTATCATTGCCGGGCTCCAGTTCTTGGGCTCGTGCAAACGCCCAAACAGAATGTCTTCGTCCTGAACATACAACCAAGTATCAATAGAAACGCGTTTCTTGCGCAGTATCAAATTAACGGTTATCAAAGCGCGGAAAGTAAGCGCCTGGGCTGCATCAATAACTTGTTGCTCGGGACCAGGCTCCATAATTCTCGGCAGCACGCCCAACGGAATAGTCGACACCACACTCGTCGCTCTCTCTGAGCTTTCCTGACCATTGGTGTCCGTGTGGATCACTTCAAAATCATTAGGACCATGGTACTTAATCTTGGTTACCGTAGATTCCAGATGAATAGTATTTTCGGCGCTGTTGTTAACGATATCTTCAGCCATTCGCTGCGGAATCCGCACATAGCCATCACGAGGATACATAAATTCTTCAATCAGACTTTCGTTGTCCGACTTTGTCTTTAACAAAGATTCTTGAATGACCGTCCAGATAGACAGACCGGCACTGCGCTGAGAAACCCAGTCCGAAGACAATTTTTCGCAGGGTAGACCCCAAACCTTCTCGCTGTAGCGGCGGAAAAACATGTCGTACAGCTTGGTGCCGAATTGGGCAACATAAGCGTCCTTCATGTTATTGATCGGCTTATTGAGAATGGAGTATTGCAAGGCTGAGATCAGATAGGTGATGCCCGCATGAATAATGGTCGGGATACCTGCATTTTTGATCACGTTGAGAATACTGATCGGATATGTGTAGTAACCACCGTCATAGTAAATACGACTGATGCGCTCTACCCAGACCACTTCATCGCCCATGAGCCTGCGGAACCAGTTATTGAGATCCTCATTCTTGGAGAACCACCGGTGCCCACCGAGGTCAAACTTGTAGCCTTTATAATCATTGGTATTGCAGAGACCGCCAACAAAGTCATTACGGTCTATCACGGACACCTTGACGCCACTGACACTGAGCTCATGGCCCGTTGCAAGACCGGCCGGGCCAGCGCCCATAATTACTACATGTTCATTTTTATTCATATTTTCCATGCCAAACGCCTAATTGTGACGGATTCCGACTATTTTGTTATATACCCCGGCTAATAAAAGGCAGGCAAGAAAAACGGCGACAAATAATTGCACTGCGCCCCACAGTCCACCCAAGAGGGTGACGCTGTAGCCGGGAATATAATTTGAAAGCAGTGCTGCGTGCACGCTTTCACCTGCGGTACCGCGGATAACCAACCATGTGGTCGAGAAAAACAATCCAAGCCCCATCATCGCCCCAATTGCCATACCCAGGCTAATGCCATGGAGGCGTAATATCGAAGGTTTGAGTACTGGGTTATCTGACGGCTGCGTGCTGAGAAGCAAATCCGCAATCCGTGTTCCTAACACTCGGCCATAGAGCCGATAGCTTAAAGAGAAAAATACCGAGGCATAAAGAAAGCCCCAAAAAGCGCCGATCCACGCGCCGGTACTTGATACTGAGTAGCCCGGAAAAAATATCGCCAGTAGACCAAGGTAGTTGCCAGAATCAGCACCCCACTTCGCCAAAGACGCATGGGTCGTAAAATACATTATTAAGGCGGTGAGTACGCCGCCGGTGATACCTAACATCAGCGAGTTAAATCGAATCGCCGCGTAGAGAAGCTTCAGGTTGATTCCGTTGACGTTGTGATGAGCTGCTTGCATTGTCTGGTAGTTCCCCATTTCTATTGCTACCTAATCTGCCAATTCGGCCGAACTGATCAGCATCACCCCTAGGGCAACGTAGTGCGTTATATTCCAGAAGACTGCCGCGGAAAACCCAGCAATCACACCTACTATAAAGCCGTATAAACTACCGACCAATGCCCCACCCCAAGTTACGCTATAACCGGGAAGGTACTCAGCCAGAGCACTCAGATGAGGGCCCACAGGGTAATCTGCAGGGACAGTTTGCATTAGCAAAATAGAGGTCGCGCAAAGCAATGACAGCGCACATAGGACTCCGGCCGAAACCGAAAGTGCCACAACGTCCATCTTCGCAAATACGGCTGACAAAATTTCGTGATCTTTGACGGGGTGGTTCATCTCTATTCCGGGCTCCTTTATTGTTTTTGCCTAGCCGTATTATAAAAAATCCCAGGGCTGAAACAGTCTGAATAACTGTACTCCCTGCGTCTCTACATACCGCATGGCTGACCGGCGCGCGAAACATAGGTCTGTGTTGCTCGCTGGTACGGGCGACAATGCCATATTAGGGGCTGAAAAAGAAGCTTTTGGCCCCCAGCTGCCCGGTACAAGCCTATATACCAAGAAAATTTGTGAGATAGTTCACGATTGGGCGACTCAGTTAGGCGCGAAAACACAGGGCTCCAGGCGACGCACAGTGGTTTCGAGAGTCCCAACTACTTGATTGAGGAGATACCTACCGCCTCACGTACCTGGCCCATGAGAGCTGCGCTGTGCTCACGAGCCCGAATGGCCCCCGCCTGCAAGGCGTCTTCTATATAGGTGGGGTTCTCCATAAGGCCGTTGTAACGCTCGCGGGCTTCAGACAACTCACCATTGATCAGCTCAAACAGCTGCTTCTTTGCCTCGCCCCAGGCAATACCATTCTCAAATTCAGCCCGCATAGCCGCAGTATCGCCAGGCGAGGCAAACGCAGCCCACAATTGAAACACGGTAGAGTCATCCGCATCTTTCGGCTCGCCCGGCTCCAGCAGGTTGGTTTTGACCTTGTTAATGGATTTCTTCAGTTTCTTCTCAGTCTCAAAAAGCGGGATGGTGTTGTTGTAGCTTTTACTCATTTTGCGGCCATCGAGGCCCTGCAGCACCGCGGCATCATCGCCAATAACAGCCTCAGGAAGAGTAAAGACATCTGCAAAATTATGGTTGAAGCGCTGTGCTATATCCCGTGCCATTTCAACGTGCTGGATCTGGTCCCGGCCGACCGGGATTTTGTGCGCATTGAACATAAGAATGTCAGCCGCCATCAAAATGGGGTAGCTGAACAGGCCCATGGTGATACCGAAGTCGGCGTCTTCACCCGCCTCTTCATTGGCCTGTACAGACGCTTTGTAGGCGTGTGCCCGATTCATCAAGCCCTTTGCTGCACTGCAGCTCAATACCCAGGCCAGTTCAGTAATTTCAGGCACATCCGACTGCCGATAAAATACTGCGTTTTCGATATCCAAGCCCAGCGCTAACCAGGTCGCTGCGATTTCTTTACTAGACTGTCGAACCAAATCAGGGTTCTGACTCTTTATGAGCGCATGGTAATCGGCCAGAAAAAAAAAGGAATCCACAGACTGATCGCGTGAAGCCGCAACAGAAGGGCGAATGGCGCCCACATAATTGCCCAAATGAGGAGTACCGGTAGTGGTGATACCGGTCAATACGCGCTCTTTACCCATGGCTTTGCCCATTCGCAAAAGGTGCCAATGATACTGGGATTGACCCTTACTGGCTATCTTGCAGGTGCAGTAGAGCTTTAAACATCGCTTGGTAACGAGGCTCCAATCGCTCCCGACGAAATGCACTCACGTCGGGGACCTCTGCCTCACCAGCGCGCAATTGCTGTGCGAAGTGCAGAATACGGCCTACGGCTGCTGCTGCCTCCTGTTCGGGCTCCTGGTCGCAACTCTTGTAACAATACTGCTGGTTGAATATCTCGGGATAGACCAGCCTCTGGGGAACCACTGGAATACAGCCGCCGCAAACCGCCTCTAGGACGGACAAGCCCTGAAACTCGTGCAAAGCAGTGGACAACACAATATCTGCGCCACGCAGCATCGCCTGATATTCGGCCCCCGATTCGATATAACCAAAATGCACCAACCTATGGGAAAAGGTCTTCTCGATATCATCGAACTTGGCTGGTGACTTCCTGAACTGCTGGCCGATTACAGCAATTTCGTAGTCGATGCTCTCCCCTTCTAGTTTGCTCAAAATCCTCAAGAGACCATTGGGACCCTTGTCATACTCAAAACGGCCCAGCCAGACAATTCGCAAAGGAGTTGCAGGGAAATATCTATCGATACCCGGCCAATCGGGCTGAGCGGCGGGTCGGCTGAGAATATCGATAGCCACAGGGAGTATATCGGCTTTCGTCTGCAGTATAGGCAGCACACCAGGAGGTACTTTATCGGGCAACCTACTCAACAGCTCGTGACAACCGGACATGAAGCTTTCCATGTTGTACTGCGAGTTAAACAAAACCTTGTCGGCAGCCAGGGCCGCGTAGAGACTTACCATTTGCGCTTCCAGCAGATTACTGGGTCGATTCTGTGGCTGCTGCGGCAAGTTCTGCAGCGGGTAGGCAAATTGGTTTTCATGAAAATAAACGGCAGTTGGCACTTGCGCCAAGCTTGGTACCAGGCCACGCAGGGTCGCCAAATCCACCATAGAGGTCGCTAGCAGGCAGTCGTACGTCTGTTCCAGTACTTCCCGCTCACTCAATGCCCAATAAAGGGGGTTACCGCGTACCCGCCAACTGAAGTGGCGCGGCGGCAGTTCCAGCACCTGCCACTGCCATTCGGGAAACATCTGCAGCAGGCTCTCGGCCCAGTGCCTATGGCTGTGGGCGGCGTAAGCCGACAGCAATAGCACTTTCATAGTCCGCACCTCAGTCGGCGCGCAGAGGCCCGGGGTGGTTGTAGAATTGCCGTAGTACTGTGCTGAGGTCGAAGGCATCCTGGGAGCCGGCTAGTTCTCTAATAGAGTGCATCGCAAAAGTTGGCACCCCAATATCCAGCGTGCGAACGCCAGTAAGGCTGGCCGTAATAGGCCCAATGGTGCTGCCACAGCCCATGTCACTGCGCACAACAAAGGATTGCACCGCCACGTCGACCTGCGCCGCCAATTGGCGAAACAGCCCGCTGGTTTCACTGTTGGTAGCGTAGCGCTGACTCGCATTCACTTTAATGACAGGGCCTCGATTGAGAATCGGCCCATGGTTCTCGTCATGTTTGTCCAAGAAGTTAGGGTGGACCCCATGGGCGTTGTCCGCAGAAATCATCATCGACCGCTCCGTGAGTACCGCGTATTGTTGCTCATCTCCTGCCAGCCGTTTCAGAACAGAAGTGAGCAGTGAACCCTGCGCACCCGCTGCAGACAAACTACCTACCTCTTCATGGTCATTGCAGACCAACAATGTATTTTCTGAGCCGTCACTTGCCAGAAGCGCCTGCAGCCCAGTAAAGCAGCTGAGCAAATTATCCAAACGGGCAGAGGCAATAAATTCTTCATGCAAGCCTACAAGTGCGGGACCTTGGGTGTCATAAAAGGACAGCTCATAATCCAGCACCTGCTTTACGTCACAATCAGGATGTTCTTCGATGAGCTGTTGCGCCAACAATACTTTTAAATCCAATGACTCTCCGTCGCTAAGCTGTGAAAGAATCGGTGGTATGTCCTTTTGAGCATTGATAGTTCGGTTCTCGTTCGCATCCCGATCCAGATGTATTGCCAGGCTGGGAATGATTGCAATTGCACGCCGAAAGTCGACCAGCGCTGACCTCAACCGCCCTTCGCTGCATTCAAAACTGACTCTGCCAGCGAGAGACAAATCACGGTCAAACCAAGGGTTGAGTAACGCACCTCCATAGACCTGCACGCCTAGCTGGAAATACCCTCTCCGCACCAACTCTGCGGTTGGTTTTACCATGAGACAAGGGCTATCGGTATGCGCTCCCACCATGCGCATCCCACTGCTGCAGTCGGCATCGCGGCCTGTAGCAAAAGCGACAACTGAACTGCCATTGCGCACTACAAAGTACTTTCCGCCGGCTTCAATCTGCCACTGCTCATCTTCCACCAGACGCTGATACCCAGCGTCACTTAGACGGCCCACCATCAGCGCTACCGCGTGAAACGGAGTCGTTGACGCGGTGAGGAATTCACAAAGTTCCCTATTAAAATCGAGTTGTTGCATAGTCTTTTCCACCGTCAAAAAAAAGGCGCAATGCCATCACGCCAGTTGTCACCGTTGCGGGCTGCAACAGGCCATTCACATGAGATAGATACCGTACAACACCGCTGCTAAAGCAATCCGGTAATAGACAAAAGGCATCAGGCCCAAGGTATTGAGTAAACGCAGGAATGCGGCAATACAGAGATAGGCTGAAACCGCCGAGACAACCACGCCGACTCCTATCGAAACCCAGTCTACCTGCGTTGCTGTTCCGGACAACTCCACTATTTTCAGCGCACCCGCGCTACCAATAATCGGAATCGACATTAGAAAAGAGAAACGTGCCGCATCAAGTCTGGTCATACCTAGCAGCAACGCTGCTGTCATTGTCACTCCGGAACGGGAAACACCTGGAATCGGAGCAACTGCTTGCGCCAGCCCTATCAGAACCGCCACTGACAAATCGAGTTTCCTGCGGGTAGACTCACCCCTTGCACGGCGATCCGCAAAGCCCAATAACAGGCCAAAACCAAGAGTGGTACTGGCTATTACTGGCAGTGATCGAAGATTACCCTCGATGAAGTCTCCCGCCATAAGCCCGACCAACCCCGCGGGAATTGTAGCGATCCCCAAATACCACACCATCCGGCTATCATCTGTAGCCCCTGCTCCGGTGAGAGATCCAAACCACGCCACCGCCATGCGCACTAAATCCTCACGGTAGTAAAGCACTACTGCCAAAAGCGTGCCCACGTGCACCGCGACATCAAAGGCCAGCCCCTGATCTGGCCACCCCAGAATCAGGGACGGAATCACCAGATGTGCCGAGCTGGAAATTGGAAGGAATTCTGTTAGGCCCTGCATTAACGCCAGCAGGATGGCTTGATAAATATCGATCATCCGCGCTTCCCCTGCTCGGATAACTTTTTCCAGGAAATTTCATCCCGCAAATACACCGGCTGAGCAGCGGCTGCCTCTTGGATTTCACCTGCATCCAACTTTGCCAGCGCAAGTGGAATGACATCTTGCGCTGCTGGCATTAGCTGGGTGTTATTAGTCACCATGCAATCCCGCAGAGAATCTGGAAACTGATCGGAGAAACTCCCACCGCTGCCTACCACCTGCAATCCTTCCGTAGGAGTTACAGGTAAATCTGCAGGGGAACAGACCCAGGGCCCCTGCGTACAATAAGCCAGCCCATCCTGAAACCCAAAAACCGCTGCGTACACTTCATTGATGCGAGCATCCAAAGTGCACAGCACTGATGATGTCTCGTTGACCAAACCTTGACGCAAAGCGCCCTGCGCTAACACCGCGAGCGTGGAAACGGCGATAGCCGGTAAATTACATGCGAATGCCAAGCCTTGCACTGCACTAGCTGCGATCCTAAGACCAGTGAAAGAACCGGGGCCGGCTCCATAAGCAATAGCAGCTATACCCTGTTGCGCCAAATTTCCATGGGGTAGTAAATCGTCCAGCATGCCAAATAGTATTTGATTGTGCTGTCGAGGCGCGAGCTCATACCGCTCATTGATTTTGCCATCGATCACAGTGGCGACGGAGCAAGCGTCCGTTGAAGTTTCAATAGCCAGGATACCGCTCATACCTTCTGTACTCATGCCGCGTACGTATACCTATTATTAGTGCAAGCTGTTACCGTGACGGCCTTCAATTATCACACAGCGAGCCCTGACTAAGTACTGGTGCACGCAGAAAAACACTGTGAACAAATAAGCTAATGCCAACACAAAATACGATGACAGGACTGATCCTGGCTGGTGGTGCCGGACGCCGGGTAGAGGGCCGCGATAAGGGATTGGTCCATTGGCAGGGCAAGCCGCTCGTCGAACACATCATCGAGCGGCTTAAACCTCAAGTAGATAAAATAATCATAAGCTGTAATAGAAACAGTGATGTGTATCAGCAGTATGCACCGGTAGTAGCAGGCGACTCCCGATCCAATTATCAGGGGCCTCTTGCAGGGATTGAGGCAGCCAGCGCATCAATTACCAGCGACCGCGTTCTGGTAGTGCCCTGTGATATGCCACTATTACCTTTCGATCTCGCGCAAAAATTGGCAGAGGTGATAGAAGCTTCGGGGGGAACAGCTGGCATATGTTACGCCCATGACGGAGCGCGTGCTCAATACCTGTGCGCCCTCATTGATCGAGCCCGGCTATCATCTGTGACGCAATTTCTGGATGGAGGGCAGCGAGCAGTCAGGGAGTGGTATGCAGAGGGAAACGCCTTAAGCGCTGATTTTTCTGACCAGCAGATAGCCTTCCAGAACTTCAACGAACTGGATTGAGTGCAGGTCAAGCTCTCGCCACTATTTAAGCGGCGAGTAAATCTTTATATCCAGTAGAAAAACAAACAAAAAAGCCCGCTGGAAGTAACTCCAACGGGCTTTTCATAGGGTCCAGGGCGCTAGCGCTTCTTAGACTTTTTAGCCTTTGGCTTAGCTTTCGCTTTAGCTTTTGGCTTCTTCTTAGCTTTAGGCTTAGCTTTTGCCTTTGGCTTAGCTTTCGCTTTAGGCTTCTTCTTAGCTTTAGGCTTGGCTTTCGCTTTAGGCTTAGCTTTAGCTTTTGGCTTCTTCTTAGCTTTAGGCTTGGCTTTCGCTTTGGGCTTAGATTTAGCTTTAGGCTTCTTCTTAGCTTTAGGCTTGGCTTTCGCTTTAGGCTTAGATTTAGCTTTAGGCTTCTTCTTAGCTTTAGGCTTGGCTTTCGCTTTAGGCTTAGCTTTAGCTTTAGGCTTCTTCTTAGCTTTAGGCTTGGCTTTCGCTTTAGGCTTAGCTTTAGCTTTAGGCTTCTTCTTAGCTTTAGGCTTGGCTTTTGCCTTTGGCTTAGCTTTAGCTTTTGGCTTCTTCTTAGCTTTTGGCTTAGCTTTCGCTTTTGGCTTAGCTTTTGCCTTTGGCTTAGCTCTTGCCTTTGGCTTTGCTGCTTTCTTTGCTTTAGATTTTGGCTTCACAGTGGTCTTTAGCCTCGCTTTAGTTTTTGACTTGGTCTTGGTTTTCGACTTACTTGCTTTCGACTTAGCCTTGGTAGCTTTCGCTACCACCTTCCTGGCCTTCGCCTCAGCCCTTTTAGCAACTGCTCGTGCTTTCGTCTCAGCTTTATTAAAAGCAGCTCGGGCTTTGGCTGCGGATTTCCGCTCCATCGCTTCAATTTGCTTTCTGAGACGCCGCTCCAATGCAGCAACTTTCCTTTTGTCGGCTGCGGTCCGGGTTTTCAACCATCTTTCGGCTTCCCGGGCCATAGCCTCCATCTTGTCGATTTCAGTCTGAGCAGCTAACTGTGCTTGCTTCGCCAAAACCTTTTCTTTTGCAGCGAGCGCATTGGCCTTGAGACGTGCATTCTCAGCCAATTTACCTGCCCTATCCCGTGCCGCGGCCACTCGCGTGCGTAGGGACTGTATTTTTGCTGTAGATCTTGCCGACCTAGAGGCGGCAGTTGTAACTATTCTTTTATTAGCTGCGGTAGCCTTTCTTGCGGCAGCTTTTCGAGCTGACTTAATCTTTCTCCGAGTAGCGGCAAGCATTTTCTTTTCTGCTTCAACTGCCTTTTGCAATTTTGCCAGAATCTCGTTTGCTTTAGCAACAGCCGGAGTGACAGTTGTTTTTACGGGTGCTGCTTTTTTGCTTGCAGCTCTTTTTGTAGTGGCACGTTTCACAGGCGCCTTCCGTTTCATCTTTTTTATTGTCACTTTACGTTTCGCTGGTACTTTTTTACGGGCAGTCGTGGCGCGCTTTTTTACTGCTTTCTTTTTCGCTTTTGCCATAACGCTAATCTCCAAACCTGCAATTGGGATACCGCAAGTTCAAAAGTAGCAATATTGTTATGCAGATACAATAGGCGCAATACCAGAAAATACACACTCTCGTAAAGCGTTCGAGAGACTAAAAAACAAAAAAGGGAGCCTATAGTGGCTCCCTTTTTTTATTCGCGCTTACAAAGCTGTCACTCGAGCGATAAAAACACCGCGTCTCGAATGCTTTCTACGCCGCCGACACCATTTATTTTATGGTAGCCAGGTGCACTGTCACCCGCCATAGACTGATAGAACGAAATTAACGGTTTTGTCTGGGACCCGTATATTTCAAGGCGTTTCCGCACTGTGTCCTCTTGATCGTCTTCACGCTGGACCAAAGCGTCGCCAGTCTCATCATCAACCCCTTCTTCCTTCGATGGATTGAAAATCACGTGATAAACGCGACCTGAACCTGGATGTACGCGCCGACCACTCAAACGTGAGACGATTTCTTCATCTTCTACCGCAATCTCCACCACATGATCAATATCAACACCTGCATCGACCATCGCTTCTGCTTGTGGAATTGTTCTGGGGAAACCATCAAACAAAAAACCGTTTTCACAATCAACTTCGGTGATCCGCTCTTTCACCAAACCAATAATTATTCCATCAGAAACAAGACCGCCCTCATCCATCACTTTTTTAGCGGCTAAACCGAGTTCTGTTTCGGCTTTAACTGCGGCTCGCAACATATCGCCTGTAGATATTTGAGGAATACCGTACTTCTCACAAATAAACTGGGCCTGAGTGCCTTTGCCAGCGCCCGGAGCTCCCAATAAAATCAATCGCATATGGCTACTTCCTCAACTAGTTATCAAAAGAAAATTGGACTTCTTAAACACGTACTTTCCGCTTTTCGCCGCTCAAAGGGCGCTAACGATACACAGCCCCAGATAGGGTTACAAGCCCCTACTTTAGCGCCTTTGACCCTGCTTTTGCCCGCTCCCACAGTGCATCCAGTGCCTCATCATCCATCGCAGCCAGTTCAGAGCCCGTCGAAATTGCTATTGCCTCCATATGCTGGAAACGTTGCTGGAATTTACTCGAAGAGCATCGCAGGGTCTGTTCTGCATCAAGCCCTAAATGGCGAGCAAGATTAACGCAGCTAAACATCACATCGCCCATTTCTTCCTCCACCTGCCCCACATTTGCCGATGATATAGCTGCCTTCAACTCGGCGAGCTCCTCATAGACCTTATCCAGCACAGGAGGTGTGCTTTCCCAATCAAAATTGACCTGCGCCGCCCGCTTTTGCAATTTTTGGGCCCTGCTGAGTGCCGGTAGCGCCTGTGGAATATCGTCTAATAGGCCGGTAAGATTTTTGTGGTTGCGCTCTGCCTGCTTAATACTCTCCCAACTCTCCTTTACATTTTCTACAGAGCTGGCAGAAGTGACGACACCTTCCAACTGCCCGTCGGCAAATACGTGGGGATGCCTTCGGATAAGCTTTTCGACAAGCGTGTTTACAATTTCCGCAAAAGTAAATAATTCACGTTCTTGACCTAGCTGTGCGTAAAAGACGACCTGAAATAGCACGTCGCCCAATTCTTCCGCTACATGCTCATGGTCTTCGTCGGCGATCGCTTGCGCCAGTTCGTAACACTCCTCAATTGTTGAGGGCACTATGCTGTGAAAATCTTGATCGAGATCCCAAGGACATCCGGTCTCGGGATCCCTTAAGCGCTCCATAAGACGAAGCAAGTCTGACAATGAGTATGGCTGCTCGCTCATTTCACACTCTTATCCGGAAGTACGAACAACAGAAATCACGTTCTTCAAACGATCAATTCGTTCCAACAACTTGGATAATGAAGCTAGATCTGGCACCTCAACGCGCATTCGCATCGTCGCAGTGTAACTTTGTTTATTGGATTGCGTATTGATGGATAAAACGTTGATACGAGCGTTTGCAAATAATTGAGTAATGTCGCTTAGCAAGCCATGTCTATCGTAGGCTTCAATTGCTACATCTACTTCATAGTTTTCTGTAGGTGCCACATTCCATGCGACCGCCACAATGCGGTCTGCATCCTTTTCCTGCAAAGTGCGGATCCGCGCGCAATCTGAACGATGAATAGTTACCCCTCTGCTGCGCGTAATAAAGCCCAATATCGGATCACCGGGCAGTGCTTTGCAGCAGCCAGCAACATGGGTCAGCATTTGTCCAACACCGTGCACCTGCACCGGGTCGCTATGTCCCAGGGATTGAGGCGGCCGAGGTCGGTACTCCAGCAACCCTTCAGCTGCATGTAATACCTGCGCCGAAGAGATATCCCCAGACCCGAGAGCAGCGAACATCTCTTCAACAGTATTGAACTGTACCTTCCTAGCGATACGTTGGTAATCAACGCTGGTAAGGGCCAGCCGCTTGAACTCTTTATCCAGCAGGTGCCTACCGGCGTCAACATTGTCTTCGCGCGCCTGACCCTTAAACCAGTGCTGCACTTTTGCCCGCGCCCTTGAGGTCCTCAGGTAGCCCAAATCAGGCTGCAGCCAGTCTCTTTTGGGCAACAATTCCTTACTGGTAAGAATCTCGACTCTTTCACCTGTATTGAGCCGATAGGTCAATGGGACGATGGAACCATTCACCTTGGCACCACGGCAGCGATGCCCAATCTCGGTGTGCACGTGGTAGGCAAAATCCAGTGGCGTTGCACCCTGTATAAGGTTAACTACATCACCCTGGGGAGTGAATGCGTAGACCCTGTCCTGAGCCACATTGAAACTGAACTGTTCTGCCACGCCGCGAGCGTCACCAGTCTCTTCATGCCAGTCAAGAACCTGACGTAACCACGCGATTTTCTCCTCGTAGGTACTCGCCATGGCCTGCTCGGCATCCGAGCCCTTGTAGCGCCAGTGGGCACAAACACCTAGTTCCGCCTCCTCATGCATTTGGTGGGTACGGATTTGGACCTCAAGAATCTTCCCCTCTGGCCCAATTACGGCGGTATGCAGGGAGCGATAGCCATTCTCTTTGGGGCTCGCGATATAATCGTCAAATTCATTGGGAATATTGCGCCACAGCCCATGGACCAGGCCCAAAGTCGCGTAGCAGTCCTTTACCTCGGGCACGAGAATCCGAACAGCACGAATATCATAAACCTGCGAGAAGCCGATACCTTTGTGCTGCATCTTTCGCCAGATACTGTAAATATGTTTGGCGCGGCCTCCCAGCTCAAACTCCAACCCACCATCGTGCAACACACGGGTCAAGTCGCTACCAACACGGACAATGAATTGATCTCGCTCCAGCC
This sequence comes from Halioglobus sp., assembly GCA_047611225.1. Taxonomy (GTDB): domain Bacteria; phylum Pseudomonadota; class Gammaproteobacteria; order Pseudomonadales; family Halieaceae; genus Marimicrobium. The sequence continues at coordinate 35,567 of JBLFWP010000012.1, read as the reverse complement.
GCTTACCATCCAGCAAACGGGCGATTTTGCGATAGGCATCCGCGTAAATATAACGAAAGGATAGGTCTTCAAGCTCCCATTTCAACTGGCCAATACCGAGCCTATGGGCAAGAGGCGCATACACGTCGAACACTTCCTGTCCAACCTGCTGACGGCGTAGCGCATCGTCCTTCACAATGCGAATCGCGCAGGTGCGCTCGGCAAGTTTGATCAGCGCAACCCTCACATCATCGACCAGAGCGATCAGCATCTTGCGGATATTGTCTTTCTGGGCATGGGCCTGCCCGAGAACCGGGCTATCAGATTCCAGCGGCAGCTCGCTTATGGCAGCCATGCGCAGCACGCCGGTGATCAAGTTAGCGACAGCTTCCCCAAATTGTTCGTTCACTGCCTCTAACGACAAGCGTTGCTCGCGTACCGCCCTATACAGCACGCCAGCGACCAGGCAATCACGATCTACCTGGAGATCAGCCAACACAAGCGCAATATCGAGACCGGCGATGAAACAGTCAGATTCTTTGGCCCAATCACCGCTGTCGACACAGGGCAGTGATCTGGCAAGCTGCGCACTTCGGCAGGCTTGCAGCAGGCTGGACCGATCTTCATTGTCCAGCTGGGCAGACAATTGCTGCAGCCAGCGCTCAAGGTCGACTCCGCCTGCGGAGTCAATGTGAGGCTGTTGGCGAACCTGGACCATGACACACCCGAGTCTTAGGCACCGGTAAATACACCGGTGGAGAGATAGCGATCCCCACGATCACATATGATGGTGACGATCACCGCGTTTTCGACTTCTCTGGATAGCGATAAGGCGGCCGCAACGGCACCCCCAGAGGAAACACCACAGAAAATGCCCTCCTCGGCTGCCATACGTCGCATGGTGACCTCAGATTCTTCCTGAGAAATATCCATTACACGGTCTACGCGAGGTGCCTGATAGATTTTGGGCAAGTATGCCTCTGACCAACGCCGTATACCGGGGATACTGGAACCCTCCAGCGGCTGTAGCCCTACGATTTGCACAGTATCACTTTGTTGTTTTAGATAAGTGGAACACCCCATGATGGTGCCAGTGGTGCCCATTGAGCTCACCAGGTGGGTAATTGTCCCTGCAGTCTGCTGCCAAATTTCCGGCCCCGTACCGACCAGATGGGCGCGTGGGTTATCGGGATTGGCAAATTGATCCAGAACCGTGCCCTCGCCATTTTCCTGCATCTGAAGGGCCAGATCACGGGCACCTTCCATACCAATATCCTGTGATACCTCCAGGAGTTGTGCGCCATAGGCAGACATCGCCTGTTTCCGCTCGATACTCATATGAGAGGGCATGATTAATACCATCTTGTATCCACGAATCGCGGCAGCCATGGCTAAGGCGATGCCGGTATTGCCGCTGGTCGCCTCAATCAAAGTATCGCCAGGCTTTATATCCCCTCGCTCTTCGGCTTGGGCAATCATGCTCAGGGCTGGTCTATCCTTTACCGACCCCGCCGGGTTGTTACCCTCAAGCTTAGCCAAAATAGTATTTGTAGTATCCCCGGGAAGCCGCTGCAGGCGCACCAAGGGCGTATTACCTATACAGGCTTCAATGGTCGGATATTGTGGTGTAGCGTTTTCTGGCATACGTGGACTACCGCCAATCGGGGGTCAGATTATAGTCAACTTCAGCCCTTTGGGGCCATGTCGAATTAGGTGAAACTACGATTTGGCTTCTGAAGTGGATAATAGCCGGCTCTACTTTGTCAAAACTGCGAAAGCGACCACATAATCGATCTCATCGGCCAGGCTCAATTCTACTCGGTTGCCGCCTCTACGTGTTGCAACTTCCAGAGCACCTCCGGTCAAAACGACTGTGGGCGCTCCGTTGTCGTCGTGCTCAATTTGGATATCCTGCCAACTCACACCACGACCTATGCCGGTGCCCAGTGTCTTGGCAATTGCCTCTTTAGCCGCAAAGCGTTTAGCCAGTAATCGAGGCCCCAATTTACTGCTATGAAACTCCTGCTGCTCGACCGGCGTCAAAATTCGCTCTACAAAGCGATCGCCCTGCCGCGATAACACCGCTTCAATGCGGTCTATTTTTAAGATATCCGTACCCACTGCAATCAAAGCGATTTTCCACCCTCTACGATCTTGGGCTGGGGCAGCTCATGCTGATCTCGCTTTGGCCCCTTCCCCCTGAATAACTGACGGCTGTGTAGCGGCACATCACCTAACTGAACTGCCAGTGCTTCGCGTAGTAGCCGTTTTGCAATTAGACGTTGCTCGCCGCCCAATTCCCCTGCGGCCATAGCCAAGAGATCGGAACCCGGGTATCCGGCACCCGCCTGCTTGTCGCCTGCCGTGAACGCAACCAAGCCACAATCAGCATCAAACCGATAGCGTTGGCCAGCCTCTATCGCTGCCCCACTGGCGCCATCCGTATCCAGTGCCAGGTGATAACCCAGCTCTTCTAGAAGTAACATCTCGAATTCGCGCAGCAGGGTATCAATCGGGGTTTCTTCAACCAGACGCGCCAGCGTCTCACCGTAGCTGGCAAAAATTCGGGGATGAGGATCGTGACGATGCAATAGTCGAACTAACAATTCGTTGATGTACATCCCGCTAAACAAGCGTTCGTGCCGCAAAGGAATAGCGCTACCGGCCATTTCTTGCGCCGTTAGTGTCTTGAGTTCGGCCCTACCACTGAAGGAAATAAGCAACGGGGTGAAAGGTTGCAACGAGGCCGCAGCACTGCCCTTCTTAGACTGACGCCTTGCGCCTTTGGCAACGAGGCTAATGCGTCCCTGCTCTGCGGTGAATACCTCCAGTATCGCGCTGGTATCGCGATAGGGGCGACTGTGTAACACGTAAGCGGGCTGAAGCTTGACACGCATACTATCCCCCGCTGTGACTATTTGTCGTCATATCCCAGGCTACGCAGGGCACGCTCATCGTCTGACCACCCTGATTTCACTTTCACCCATAAACGGAGCATGACCTTATTGTCGAACAGCGCTTCCATATCGTGCCGCGCATCGGTGCCAATAGAACGTAACCTGGCGCCTTTATCTCCGATCAAAATTATTTTCTGCCCTTTGCGCTCAACAAAAATGATGGCAGATATATGCAAAATGGCATCCTGAAGCGCGAACTCTTCGATTTCGACAGTAATCGCATAAGGCAACTCTTCCCCTAACTGACGCATGATTTTCTCACGCACCAGCTCGGCTGCCAGAAATCGTTGACTGCGATCGGTGATCTGATCTTCCGGGAAGAAATGCGCTGACTCCGGGAGAAAGCCCAAAATCTTTTCTTCCAGTTCTGCAACATTGTGCATGCGCAGCGCCGAGAGCGGGAAAATCGCTGCAAATTCGCCTTTGGCTTCCAGCACCTTTAGATGCGGGAGTAGCTCTTCCTTGTCCTGTAGCAGGTCCACCTTGTTCACTGCCAGCATAACCGGTAATCCACTACGGGCCACATGCTCCAGCACCATCTGGTCTTCATCCGTCCAGGCAGTGCGGTCAACGACAAAGACAACCAGATCAACATCGCGAATTGCCGCGGTGGCTGCTCTATTCATATAGCGATTAATCGCCTTGGGTTCGTCGCGGTGAAGTCCGGGGGTGTCGACAAAAATGATCTGGTGATTGCCCTCGGTCTTAATGCCTAACACCTGATGGCGCGTTGTCTGAGGTTTGCGCGACGTGATGCTTATTTTCTGGCCCAGCAAATGATTCAGCAGCGTAGATTTACCTACATTGGGCCTACCCACAATGGCCACATAGCCGCAGATTTTATTTTCTTCAACGTTCATTGTTGTTCAACTTTTCGAGTACGGCGCTAGCGGCGGCCTGTTCCGCTTTGCGACGGCTGGAACCCTGCCCTTCGCCTGCAATATGCGGTGATTGCAGGTGGCACTTTACGCGGAACTGCTGTGCGTGGTCATCGCCACCAACCTCAAGCAGCTCGTACTCAGGCAAGGGCTTGTTGCGGCTTTGGACCCTTTCCTGCAATTGAGTTTTGGCGTCTTTGTCGGTAGCGCCCGCGGTAAGTTGGCCCAGCCTGATCTCGAACCACCCCAGCACACATGCCCGACAACGCTCGACATCGCTATCTAATAGGATCGCGCCGACTATAGCCTCAAATGCGTCTGCAAGAATGGAGGAGCGGCGTTGTCCTCCACTCTTGCGCTCGCCAGAGCCAAGTTGCAGATATTCGCCCAGCTGTAATTCGCGTGCCACTTCTGCCAATGTTTCGCCTTTAACCAGTGAAGCTCGCATACGGCTCATCTCACCCTCCCGTGTTTCGGGAAAGCGCAGATACACAGCTTCAGCAATGATGTGATTTAGAATCGAGTCGCCAAGAAACTCCAGCCGCTCGTTGTTTTGCCCGCCGGCACTACGATGCGTCAATGCCAGCTTAAGCAGTAGTGGGTCACCAAATTTATAACCCAACGCCTTTTGCAGGCGCGCCTCATCAGCCATGCGCGACTATTTCTTCTTGGCGGGCAGCATAGCTTTCATGGCTGTGGGATCACCTAATTTATAGTGCAAATCATCGAACTTCATCACGGCATCGATGCGCCACATTATGGGAATCCTCACTTCATAGCTGGAATCCAGGAATACCTCGCCCTTGCGTCTCAGTATCTTAACGTCCTTACTTCCCAAGGCGTAGATCTGGTCCGTGTTAAAGCGTTGGTCTATCTTGCGACGAATCTTGGTAGCGCTGAACTCTCCCAACCCAGGCTCCATGATCAGGCCGCTAATAATGCTCTGCACGCTGAGATACTCGAAGTACAGCGGAGTCATACGAATGGCGCACATAGCAAAGAATCCTAGCATGGCCAAAATACCGAGGATGCCCGGTACTGACATACCTCCCTGATCTCTGGATGCCTTCATAAAGCTTCTCCCCTTCATTCGATTTATGTTTATTCGATTGTCCCAACGCGACTAAATGAAGGGAGGCTCATAAACTTGTCCCAATGCATCCAGATCGCAAAAGCTTTTCCCACTATATCCTCTTCAGGCACCTGACCCCAAACACGACTATCGCTACTATTATCACGATTATCTCCCATCATGAAATAATGCCCCGGCTTTACAACAACCGAGATATCCCGTGCCGGGCGCATGGTATCAACCTGCATAAGGTGCTCTGCATCCCCCAGCATCTCGTTAGAAAGGCGATACCGGGAGCCTGCGGTGGCATTTTCGGTGTTCGGCTCCCGCTCTACCGGCTCGCCATTGACGAATATCTGCTTGTCGCGGTATTCCACTGTATCGCCGGGCAAGCCCACCACCCGCTTAATAAAATAGGTTTCATTCATATGCGGAGGAAAAAACACCATGACATCGCCGCGCTCGGGCTCGTTCAATGCCATCACTTTCGTACGTAACACCGGCAAACGAATGCCGTAGGTATATTTGTTGACCAATATGTAGTCCCCCACTTCCAGGGTCGGGACCATGGATGATGAGGGGATCTGAAACGGCTCTACCAAAAAGGAGCGCAATACAAAGACCACCAGTAACACCGGGAAGAAGGAACGGGCATACTCAATTAATACTGGCTCACTGGCATTTTCCTGCAGCTGCGCCTCATATTTTGCCGCATCTGGGCTGCCACTTTTCTCCCATGCGGGATAGCGCTCTTGCAATTCGAGGGCTAGGCGCCGGCGCCCCGGTGCCAGAAACAGTGAATCGAGCAGCCATAGAAGGCCGCTACCAAACACCAGACCGACCAGAATCAGGGGAAAATCAATTGTAAAATCGTTCACGTCTTAGCCATCCACCTTGAGTACCGCAAGAAAAGCAGACTGTGGAATTTCGACATTTCCCACCTGCTTCATGCGCTTTTTACCAGCCTTCTGCTTTTCCAGCAATTTGCGTTTGCGGCTGATGTCGCCGCCATAGCACTTTGCGGTTACATTCTTGCGCAGGGCCTTCACCGTTTGCCGCGCGACAATCTTGCCACCGACTGCAGACTGAATGGCCACATCGAACATTTGTCTGGGAATCAGTTCTTTCATTTTTTCCGTGAGTATCCGCCCTCTATGCTGCACCTGATCCCGATGTACGATGATCGCCAAGGCGTCGACGCGATCACCGTTGATAAGTACATCCAGGCGCGACAGGTCCGCCGCCTCGAAGCGTTCGAAGCCATAGTCCAGTGAGGCGTAGCCGCGGCTTACTGACTTGAGTCGATCAAAGAAATCCAGCACCACTTCCGCCATCGGAATATCGTAAACAACAGAAACTTGCGCACCGAGAAATTGCATATCTTTCTGCGAGCCGCGCTTATCCACACACAGGGTGATCACATTCCCCAGATACTCCTGCGGCACGAGTATATTGCAGCGGGCGATGGGTTCACGCATCTCCTCTATGTCACCGACATCGGGCAGCGACGAGGGGTTATCTACAGTGATGGTTTCCCCATTCTTCTGCAGCACCTCATAAATAACGGTTGGCGCCGTAGTAATCAGGTCCAGGTTGTATTCCCGCTCCAGTCGCTCCTGAATAATCTCCATGTGCAGCATGCCGAGAAAACCACAGCGAAAACCGAAACCCAGCGCATCTGAGCTCTCGGGCTCATAGAACAGGGATGCATCATTGAGTGTGAGTTTCGCCAGTGCGTCGCGAAAATCTTCGTAGTCATCTGAGGATATCGTGAAAATACCCGCATAGACCTGTGGCTTCACCTGCTTAAAGCCGGGCAGTGCCGGTACGTCCAGATCCTTTGCGTGGATCAGCGTGTCACCAACAGGCGCGCCGTGGATATCCTTAATGCCAGCGACAATAAAACCCACTTCACCCGCGCGTAATTCAGCCTGCTCGACGCGCTTGGGCGTGAAAATCCCGAGACTATCTACTTGATGCGATTTGCCAAGGGTCTTTGCAACGATTTTGTCTCGCTTGCGCAGTATCCCAGCCTTAACACGCACCAGCGAAACAACACCCAGATAATTATCGAACCAGGAATCGATTATGAGAGCCTGTAAAGGCGCCTCTCTGGAGCCTTCAGGTGGAGGGATGTGCTCCACCAAGTATTCCAGTGCTTCCTCAATCCCCATACCGGATTTCGCACTGACCTGGCAGGCATCAGTTGCAGAGATGCCAATTATCTCTTCAATCTCCAGTTTCACCTTGTCCGGATCAGCCTGCGGCAGGTCCATTTTGTTGAGAATAGGGAGAACTTCCAGGCCTTGCTCGATCGCTGTGTAGCAATTTGCCACTGACTGGGCCTCTACCCCCTGCCCCGCGTCTACTACCAGCAGAGCACCTTCACAGGCCGCCAGTGAGCGTGAAACTTCGTAGGAGAAATCCACGTGACCCGGTGTATCAATAAAGTTGAGCTGGTAGATTTGCCCACTATTGGCCGTGTAATTGAGCGTTACGCTCTGCGCCTTGATGGTAATCCCACGTTCACGCTCAATATCCATGGAATCGAGTACTTGCTCGTCCATTTCCCTGGCGCTAAGACCGCCACAATGCTGGATAAACCGATCAGCCAGCGTCGACTTGCCGTGATCGATATGCGCGATGATGGAGAAATTCCGAATGTATTTGACGTCGCTCACTCAATTAGCCCAATAAACAGCGCATAGGAGCCAACCAGTGCGGCTGACTTGCGTCCAAAAAACGCGCGATTGTAACCCAATGGAGATACAACCGCCACGCTGAGCCCCCCGCAACGACAGGGTTTTCCGCTGATAGATGTAGCGAAAAGCGGTACTTTTACTAATCGGGAATCTTAAGCCCAATAAATTGTGGCGACCCACGTCTGAACAATCGCAGCGGCACGGAGCTACCCCTGTCCAAATTCTTCACAGCCCGCTCAAAAGCCTCTACCGAGTTTACTGGGCTAGTATCAATCAGAGTGATGATGTCACCCGCCACAATCCCAGCCTGTGCAGCCGTGGAGCCGGGAGTGACCAGTCGCACGGTTACGCCACCACTTAACCCCGAACGTTCCAGACTCTCAGGAGAAACACTCTCTACAACCAACCCCAAACGGCCGCCGCCTGAGTCCTTCTTGACGCCAGCTTGCAGTGAATAACGCTCATCTGCATCCAAACCACCCACTTTTACTTTGAGGCGTTTTGTCTTTTTATCGCGAATAATTTCAAGGGGCACTGTACTACCCGGCGCTATCAGCCCCACCACATGGGGAAGATCACCCGACGAGGGAATCTCTTTGCCATCAAAGCTGACAATAATATCACCAGACTGAATCCCGGCCTTGTCTGCAGGCCCATCTTCAGAGACCTGTGCAACCAATGCCCCTCTTGGCCGCTCCAGTCCAAAAGACTCTGCCAGGCTTTTATTCACATCCTGGATACTGACTCCCAGCCAACCACGCGTTACGCGTCCATTCTCTTTCAATTGGAGAAACACATTGCGTACCACTGAGGCTGGAATGGCAAAAGACAAACCGATAGAGCCGCCACCGCGGGTGAAAATTTGGGAGTTTACCCCTACTACTTCACCTTCCAGATTGAACAGCGGCCCGCCGGAGTTGCCGGGATTAATAGCCACGTCGGTCTGAATGAATGGCACGTAATTTTCATTGCGCTCCGTAGGTAGACTGCGCCCTTTCGCGCTAACGATGCCTTGCGAAACCGAATAGTCCAAACCAAAGGGCGAACCAATCGCCAGTACCCACTCGCCTACTTCCAGATCGTCTGTTGCTGCCAATTTGAGCACAGGTAAATCGGAGGCTTCTATGCGCAGCAACGCAAGGTCAGAGCGAGGGTCACCGCCTATAACTTCCGCCTCGAATTCACGGCGATCGCTCATGCGAACAACCACTGAATCGGCACTCTCCACCACATGATTATTGGTAAGGATGTAGCCGTCCTGCGATATAATGAAGCCCGACCCCATACCCCTTCGTTGCTGCTCCCCTGGAGGTGCACCTCGATACTCAAAGAAGCGCCTCAAATATTCAGGGATCTCTTTGGGGGCCTGCTGCCCTCCTGCCACTGCCTTGGCACTTTGTTCCACGACAATCTTTACTACCGCGGGAGAGTTGTCTTTAACAATCTGACGAAACTCCGGTAAGGCTTTCGCCGTCGCTAGATTTGCAGTGAGCAGGACAATCGCGAAGAGAACAATACGGCTAAATTGGTACTTAACTTTCATAGAGCAGATCCAATGTAAAAACGATAAGTGGAAAACGGGAGACGCGGGCTTCAGACGAAGCTCACCGTTGCAACGGGGGTTTTAAGCACCTGTAACAGAATCGGCTGAAAGCTCGGATCCGATTGATGCGTGACAGCATGCCAACGCACTAGGGCAAAACCAGCGCATAAACCAATCACAGCGCCCAGAGCAGATGCACCATCGGCTCCCAGCGGTATTAAATCGACGCCTAGCACGGCTCCGGCCAACATCGTCAGCAGCGGCAATAGGTAGGCGATGAAGGAGCCCCGCAGAATCACTTCCTCAGGAATACTGATCAGCACCTCATCATCTATCCCGTAATCTTGGGTAGCCACTTCGCCGGGGAGAACATGGATGTAGCCGCGCTTACCTTCAGAAAGGGTATTGAGTATGCCGTGGCCGCACCCTTTTTGTGCAGCACAAGTACCGCAGGTAGACTGCCGAATGGTCTCGACCCATAGACCTCGATCGTCGACTGCAACAACTCTACCGGTTTCAGTGAGCATGCTACTTGGCCCAGCTCACTGAATCAGCAACAATTCGCGCGGTGTTAACGGGCACCTCTCCAATGACTGTCACCAGTATTGGACGGCCCGCAACTCTCATACCGCGCGTGTACGATGTTGTACCACCTTCGCGCACCAAGCCTTCGCCAGGGCGAATTTCCCGATCCAGATCTTCCATAAAGACAGAGAATACTGCCAGCCCGTCGGTGTATGTCCTGCGCACGTCATTCTCGGAGGAGCTGTCAGTCGCCACAAAGCCATTGGGAACCCATCGAACCTTCCAGCCTTCAGTCTGCAAAGAAGAGTCTGAAGGGGCGCCCGGATGTGGATGCTTTGCGTGATGCACAATATCGACTTCCGCTACCGTAGGCATTTCCTGGGAGTAAGACAGGTTGGCAAACTCAAATCTCTCCAGTACCTTTTTGTCGAGCCCAATAACTTTGGTTTTTAGTAACAGGCCGGTCTCCCGATCAAGTGACATAACGTAGCCATACCGGTACATGTCTCGCGGTGCGATTTGTATACGAACAGCCTTGCGCCCGGCGACTCGTTCATTGTCGACTATCTTGAGGCGATACTGCTGTGTAATGGAGCAGCCGCCCTTAAGAAGATCATTACCTATCTGCAGTAATTGATGACCGGGGTGAGCACAGGTAAGCGGATGTACGCCGCGCTCTACCTGAGCTCCTTGTCCAGTTAGTTGAATTAACCTCTCGGAACTGCTCTGGGGGCCGACTAAATGGGACACCTGTATAACTTGCATCTCATCTTCGCGGTGCAGCGTTACCACGCCGTGATAACTGACCCTTTTAAGGCTGGTCGCCATTTTATCCAACCACTGAAGAGCCTCGGGATCAGCCCCTTTGCAGCTTTGCACCGATGCGCTGGCCGCCTGCGACAAAGGCAGCATAGCCAACAAAGACAATAGAAGGAGCCCAAGGAACCTGTTTGTAATGTTGTATCGCAAAGGTTTTATCACCTCACTCCCTGATCCGCGGGACACGGGCATAGGGAATCAAGCCGTGGGGAGAATTCAGCGCAGCGTGCTCTGCATGCTCCTGCATGTATCTACCCATACGCTGCCTCGCCAATTCCTGATAAGCAGTGCGCGTCGCGGGCAGCAATGCCGGAACAGCAGACTGCGTACCATAACTTGCCCGCACTGTAGTAGCGCCCAGACTGTTGAGCATGCCAACCGGGGAACCTATCGCCGCCACGGTTCGCTGCGCACTGTAAGGGTCTGTATTACCGACTTGCGCAAGTTGCTGGCCACCGATAACAACGGTGGCTGCCACGGAGGCTGCCACTGCAAAGCTGGCCACAGGGCGCAGCACTCGCTGCCGAAACTTGGCACGTGCTGTTAAGCCACCCTCAGGCGAGCCGCTGATAGCTGCCAGCACCTGCCTGGAAATATCCAGTTCACCGTGCGCAACTGGCTGACCGGCCACTGCATCCCGAGACTGGTGGTAGCGCGCCCAGGCCGCTCGAAGCTCGGGGTCCTTGGAGGCTGACGCCAAAATACGTTCCAACTCTAATTCGTTGGCTTCGTCATCCATCAATGCTGACAAGGATTCGCGCATGTTTTCATTCATTTCTAAAACCTACTTTAAGACTCATTACTTCGAAAAATCCATTCCCAACTGTGCGGGGTTACTGGATACGCCCGTTTAACTGTTCACGCTTTTTTTAATCTTCAACACCGATCTGATGTTTCACCTTTTGATCTATCGATTCGCGCGCGCGAAAGATGCGCGAGCGAACGGTACCTACCGGACAATCCATTATATCGGCAATATCCTCATAACTCTGACCATCAAATTCACGTAAAGTTACCGCTGTACGCAGATCGTCTGGGAGTTCTTTGATGGCCGTTTCCACAACGGCTTTCAGTTCCGCACCAAACAGTGCGTTTTCGGGGTTTTCAATATCGCGAAGCGCCCCACCACTCTCATAGTATTCAGCATCCTCGATCTCCACATCCGACCCAGGCGGGCGTCTTGAACGAGACACCAGATGGTTCTTGGCTGTGTTGATAGCTATCCGATACAACCAGGTATAAAAAGCACTGTCACCCCGAAACCGGGGCAGCGCTTTGTAGGCCTTAATGAACGCCTCTTGTGCCACGTCCTGTACTTCATCAGCATCGCGCACATAGCGGCTGATCAGCCCGAATATTTTGTGCTGGTATTTTAGCACCAGCAGGTCAAACGCCCTCGTGTCGCCTTTTTGTACACGTGCGACGAGTTGCCTGTCCGTCTCTGCGGCAGTCATGCCTGGTTCCCCTTCCAATGCCCTGACATTCCTGCCCTGGTTAACTTCAACTCCGGCAACAATAGACCACGTGTTTGCAATTTAGTTCGCATCTAACCCCGGTTGGCGCCCAATGGCTGATGGAAGGGCCAGTCGTGGCCTCCCGCGTAAATTTGTCGTATTTCTGATCGGGTCGTATATACTTCCACTCACTCCTGCGAAACGAAGCTAAACCCTTGAGACGCATCATATATTTCACTTCCCCTAGCAGCAAGCACTGAACGCGATGTCCATCCGCCACGAACACGACGTGTTAATTATTGGAGCCGGAGCCGCTGGCCTGAGCCTGGCGCTGCGCATGCCAAGTCACTACCGCGTCGCACTGCTGTCAAAGGCGGACTTGAATCAGGGCTCCACGTATTGGGCACAAGGCGGAATGGCCGCCGTATTAGATAATCGGGATACCGTCGACTCCCATGCGGCAGACACCATCGCTGCTGGCGCGGGACTGTGCCAGAAAGAGACTGTGGAGTTTACCGTTGGCAACAGCAAACGCTGTGTCGAGTGGCTAGTCAGCCAAGGTGTAGATTTTGACCGGGTCGAAGACACAGCTAATCGTCAGGGCACTGAATTTCACCTCACCATGGAAGGCGGACACAGCCATAGGCGCATCATCCACGCCGCCGACAGAACGGGTCGGGCGATTTCCGAAGTCCTGACAGAGCGAGCTGCCGCGGCCGACAATATAGAGATTTTCACTCACCGCATGGCGGTGGACTTGGTAGTCAGTGAGGGCAAATGTCAGGGCGCCTACATTCTCGACCAGCGCAGCGGTCACATTGATCTATTCCAGGCTCCCTCTGTGGTATTAGCCACTGGCGGTGCCAGCAAAGCCTACCTCTATACCAGCAACCCTGACGGTGCCAGCGGCGACGGTATCGCAATGGCCTGGCGAGCAGGCTGTAGAGTCTCCAATCTGGAGTTCAACCAGTTTCACCCCACCTGTCTTTACCACCCCGAAGCCAAATCGTTTTTGATCACCGAAGCGATTCGCGGCGAAGGGGGCCATCTGCTGCTGCCCGATGGCGAGCGCTTCATGCACAATTTCGATTCACGGGGAGAGCTTGCGCCTCGAGACGTCGTAGCCAGAGCGATCGACCATGAAATGAAACGCTTGGGCGCGGATTGTGTATTTCTCGACATCTCCCACAAACCCAGATCCTTTTTGGAGAGCCGCTTTCCCACTGTGCTGGCACGCTGTGAGGAATTCGGAATAGACATCAGTACTGAACCGATCCCGGTGGTACCTGCCGCGCACTACACCTGTGGCGGCATTGTCGTAGACACACACAGTCATACCGATGTGGCCGGCCTTTATGCCGTCGGGGAATCCTCCTGTACTGGCCTGCACGGTGCGAACCGTATGGCCAGCAACTCGTTGCTTGAGTGTATTGTGTTTGCAGAGTCTGCAGCGGCACACATTGTCGAGCGCGACCAGCAGACCAATGGCCCGATTGACGCACCCTCCTGGGATGAAAGCCAGGTGACCGACTCGGATGAAGACGTGGTTATCTCTCACAACTGGGATGAGCTGCGCCGGTTCATGTGGGATTACGTGGGTATTGTTCGTTCCGATAAACGCTTGCAACGAGCACAGCACCGCGTGCAATTGCTGCAATCTGAGATTGCTGAATACTACGGCAACTATAAAGTTGGCAATGATCTACTGGAGCTGCGCAACCTGGCCATGGTCGCAGAACTGATGATCACCTGTGCAATCTCACGTAAGGAGAGCCGCGGACTGCACTACACACTGGATTACCCGGAGCTTCTGGCTGAAGCTTTAGACACCGTACTAACACCCCAAAACAGCCCCCTGTAAAGTCATCCGCGGGCGCCAGGCGTGTCTCGCTGCAAGGTTAACCTTGCTCTCAACAGACGCAACTGAGCTCTATCTGCACTGTCATTGAATAGCCAAAGCCGCTGTCGCTGCCCATCCGGCATTTCGAAAAAGGCGAGATAAATCAGCCCGGGCAACGCCACTCGGTGAGTTGCCAGCACAATACTGGTCAGCCCCCGCTTATCCTCTAACTGCCATAGGCCTTTCTGCCAACACAGATGAATACCGTGAGAACGCTGCTGCGCAAGCTGCCAACATAGAATTGCCGCCGTCGGAACAAAGAGGCATAGAAGTATCCAATAACCAGCCAGGAACAGTAGAATCTCAGCCCAGATAAGGGCAAAACAAAGCAGGAGATAAAGCACAAATCGAGTAAGAGACTTATCGATCCTCAGGCGCAGTGCGGGTGAATTCGAGTATCTGCTGGACAATCGCCGCATGCTCCTTGTTGTCCGGTGCTCCGCGTTGCAGCAACCAACCAAACAAATCTTGATCCTCGCATTGCATCAGTTGCTGGAATTGGCGCCTGTCGGAATCACCCAAGCGCTCATAGCGCAGCCTTACAAAGGGCTCCAGTACTAGATCGAGCTCCAGCATGCCGCGCCTGGCAGCCCATTGCATACGATTCAATTCTTCCCTGGACATACTGCCTATCCCAATAACTAAAGTGGCCATCTAATGCGGCCATTATATCCTCTATTTCCACGAGAAGCGTTGCTGCAGTGCTTTGAATCTACTGACATGAGACAGCGCAGGCCCTATTATTGACGCTTCTACTTTGGAGTCACACATTTGAACGCAAATTACTGTCTGCTGGAACAAGAGTCGCTACTGCATATTGTCGGCCCTGACTCCCTCACCTTTTTGCAGGGGCAAACTACCTGCGATACTCGGTTGGTCGATGCTAACCGCTCGGTTCCAGGCGTGTACTGCACACCACAGGGCCGCGTGGTCTGTGATTTTATGCTCGCCCAGTTGGGTCATGAGCACTTTGCCATGCGCATGCGTCGCGCTATTCGCAGTGCCAGCAGCACGGTATTCGGCAAGTACATTATCTTTTCCAAGGCGACACTGGATGACTCAAGAGACGACTGGGTCACGATTGGCCTTTGGGGGGCGGAGATTCGCAGCGCACTGTCTGAATTATTTGATGAGGTCCCAGCCCAGCAATTCACAGCTTGCAGTGGCGACGGCTATGCTCTACTACAAACCGATGAAGCCGGGCAGCATTTTGAGTGCTATCTCGATGCAGAGCATGCCAGCGGCATACTGAAAAATATCCAGGATGCCCTCTCTCCCAGTCCGGAAAGCCAATGGCAGGCTCAGCAAATAGCCGCCGGTATTGCGCGTATCGAAGCGGAAACAGTCGAGGAGTTTGTGCCGCAAATTCTCAACTACGATTTCACCGGCCATCTTGATTTTGGCAAAGGCTGTTACACCGGGCAGGAAGTTGTAGCTAGACTGCACTATCGTGGTAAGTCGAAGCGGCGAACATTCCTGGCGCAGCTAAGTATTGCCGAGAAACTCGTGGCCGGCACTCCGGTCTACACTTTGGGAAATGAGCAGAGCGTGGGCAACGTCATCAACTCCTCGATTGAGGGCGAAACAATACAGCTGCTGGTCGCTGCGACGATTTCTGGCGCCGCCGAAGGCCTCTATTTACACAGTGCCGATGGGGAAAAACTGGTTATTGGAGATCTGCCTTACAGCATCACATCAGATGAGGAGTGAAACAGACCCAGGGCATCAAGCTTGCTCTGGAATACTCCAGTCGATGACGGACTCGCCCCGCCCCTGTAAATAATCGTTGGTCGCAGTGAAGTGACCACAACCGACAAAACCTCTATGGGCACTCAGAGGGGATGGATGGGGAGCCTTCAGAATACAGTGGCGAACGCCATCAATAATAGCGCCCTTGCGCTGTGCATAGCTGCCCCAAAGCAAGAACACCACACCTTCTCTTTGCTGATTAATCACCTCAATAACACGATCGGTAAATACTTCCCAACCCTTATCCCGATGCGACGCGGCCTGCGCCCTTTCAACGGACAGCACACTGTTGAGTAGCAGTACGCCCTGATCGGCCCAACTAATAAGACTGCCATGTGATGGAATCGGCAAATCAAGCTCTGCGTTAATTTCCTTATAGATGTTTTTCAGCGAGGGTGGCACAGCAATGCCCGGTGGTACGGAGAAACAAAGGCCATGGGCCTGGCCTTCACCGTGGTAAGGATCTTGCCCCAGAATCACAACTTTCACGTTGTCCAAGGGGGTGTGTTTGAAGGCGGTAAAAAACTCGCGACCTTTGGGGAAGATGTGTTTGCCAGCTTGCTTCTGGGCGTGCAGGAATTGCTTCAGCTCCTGCATATAAGGTTTCTCGAACTCTTCCGCCAAAGGCTGTAACCAGCTTGGCTCTAAATCAATAGCCTTGTCTTGGAGCTCAGTCACTGACTTTCGCAATCATTCAATTACAGGCAGCCATCAATACCACTTGATGGTACAGAGCGCTGTCCTGATTTTGCTTGGCAGCCGAATGTGCTAGCGCAGATATGGGAACAGCCTCTACCGCCAGAGAACGGGACGGAATCAGCTCCAGAAACTCCTGACTAAGGCGCTTACTGCGCTGTTGCTTTGCCGCGGAAGCACCCTCTATTTCTACCAGTGGCTCCGCAGCCATAGCTGCACGATGTCGCTCTTGGGGTGCATCACCGTAGAGTGTGGTGCGCATGCGGGGCGAACGTTTAGCGGAACGTATTTGCGCTTCCATGTTTTCTGGCGCCCATTCCTGACCGTGTTCGGAGCCAGCTGCTCTGGTGATACTTTCATTCATCAGAGAACCACCCAGATCATTAACCCCTGCATTTAGACAAGCTGTTACACCCGCCCTGCCCATCTTCACCCAGGAGGCTTGAATGTTGTCGATCAGTCCGTGGAAAACCAATCTTGCAACTGCATGCATAAGAAGCGCTTCGCGGAAACTGGGGCCCTTGCGCGCGTTTCCTTTGAGATACATGGGAGCTTCCATATGAACAAAGGGCAGCGGCACAAACTCCGTAAAACCACCTGTGCGCTGTTGCAAAGCACGTATCTTGAGTAGATGACTGGCCCAGTGGCGCGGCCTGTCGATATGGCCGTACATAATCGTTGCGGTGGTCCGCATCCCCACCTCATGAGCCGCTGCCATAACCTCCAGCCACTGGCTGGTATTAATTTTGTCTGGGCACAAATCCGCGCGCACTTCATCATGCAGTATTTCTGCAGCCGTTCCGGGAAGTGTGCTCAAACCGGCCTCACGCAGTTGCTTAAGGAAAGTTGCGACGCCTATTCCCAAGGTCTGCGCACCCTGCCAAACTTCCAGCGGAGAAAAGGCATGGATATGCATATTGGGGGTAGCAGCGCGAACAGTACTCACAATGTCGAGATACGTTTGCCCGGTATAGTCTGGATGAATGCCACCCTGCATGCACACTTCGGTCGCACCGCGATCCCAGGCTTCCATACATCGCTGGGCGATGTCTTCGCCACTGATGTCGTACGGTCGCCCTCTCAGGTTTTCGCTTTGCTTGCCCTTTGAAAAAGCACAGAACTGACATTTGAAGTAACACACATTGGTGTAATTGATATTGCGATTAACCACATAGCTCACCGTATCGCCATTCACCTGCTCTCGCATTAGATTGGCCTGCTCGACTACGTAGCTAAAATCGGCACCGCGAGAATTGAACAGGCGGGTCACTTGTGACTCGCTGAGATCGTCCTGCTGCCAACAGCGTTGCACCAGCGCTTTGACATCAGTCGAAAGCGCCTCATCGCTATATTCATTTTGCAGAAGACGGGCTTCCACCTCAGGCACTTCCTGCTCGCTACCGGGCGCCCAGTCATCACGCCGCGCGAAACCGGCTGCATCGGATTGGCGCAGCACAGCGGTACGAACTGCAGGGTCCAACCACTTCTCACCGTCGATGGCATAAGCCGCATAAATTGTTAACCTTTGCTCCAGGAATTTACCCGCTGTAGCAGTCTCATTCGTTAAACGATCCAGATGCGGCCAGGGCGCCTCTGGATTCACGTGGTCGGGTGTTAGTGGTGATACGCCTCCCCAATCATTAATGCCCGCATCCACCAATTGCGGCAATACACCGGGGCTCAAGTTTGGCGGCGCCTGAATATTCATTTGGGCACCAAAGATCAATCGGGCGACTGCTATTGTCCACAGCAACTCGTTTAAATCAGGCTCAGGAGCCTCAGACATTAGGGTGCCAGGTTTCGCTCGGAAGTTTTGCACAATGACTTCCTGCAGGTGCCCGTACTGATCGTGTACCTCACGCAGCGCCAATAGAGACTCTATGCGCTCAAGGCGGGTTTCCCCTATGCCTATTAATATGCCGGAGGTGAAAGGCACACAAGCCTGACCTGCCAGCGCCAATGTCTCCAGCCTTTTGGCCGGATCCTTATCGGGGGACCCATAATGCGGCATGCCTTTCTGACACAGCCTCTGGGAACCAGACTCCAGCATGATGCCCATGGAGGCGCTCACTGTGCGTAGGCCGGCAATTTCTTCTGCCGTCATGCAACCAGCATTAATATGCGGCAACATCCCGGTCTCTGCTAGTACTCTGGAGGCAACCTCTTTGACGTAATCCAGTGTAGTGGCATAACCCATTTCTTCTAGCGCACGCCGCGCAGCGTTGTAGCGCAACTCGGGTTTTTCTCCCAGCGTAAATAAGGCTTCCTGACAACCCATGCGCGCTCCTTCGCGGCACAGCTCAAGAACCTCCTCTATAGGCATGAAGGGCTGTTCAATTTTGCTAGGGGTCTGCGCAAAGGTGCAGTAGTGGCACACGTCGCGGCACAATTGCGTTAACGGGATAAACACTTTACGCGAATAGGTCACCACGTTGCCGTGGCCACGGTCACGCAGCACACGGGCCTGTTGCGCCAGAGCACTGGTGTCCTCAAACAATGCCAGAGACAGTGCCTGTTCGTGTGAGGGTAAAGCCCCACGCTCAAGGCTAGCCTTAATAAGCGACCAATCTGACATTAGCTTGCCATTCCTTCGTTCGAATCATTTTCAGCGTCGGATACAGGCTCTACGCTCTGCTTTCCATGCAGCGTGGCCAATGCAAGCTCAACGCGCGCGCCCAAATCAGTCCCGCACAGTAAAGCAAAGGTATTGCTCTTGGGTCGGCTGTTTAACTTTTCCATAAGTTCCTGTAAATCCATAGCCTCATCAACATCGACTGCAATGCCCGATCTTTGCAAAATATCTGCTCGCACGCCAGCTTTGCGTGCTTCTTGCTGGTGTGCCTGACAGCTGTTGGAGCCGAAGCGAAAAGGCACTACACTGCTTTTCGAAAACCCAAGTAAATTTGTTCCAGTACCCGCGCTATCGCTGCCTATCACCAGACTACCATGTTGCTCCAAGACCTCCAGCACCGCGGATATATCGGCCGTTTCAAGTAGCGGTAAATCACCGTGTAACACTAATAAGGGATCATCGGTCGAGGCCAACAAGCGCTTGGAGGCACATTCAATGACCGCGTTCAGGCCACTGCAACCTAAGGACTGCTCTGACCAATACGTGGCGCCATACTTCGAAGCCAGCAAAGGCGCACCAGGATCATCAGACACAAGCGTAATCCCGGAGATATCAGGGTGTGCCCCAAGCACGGACAAAACGTCCTCGACCATAGCCTGAGCCAGTGCTCGGCGCTCTGAGGGGCCAAGCAATCCGGCAAGCCGTGTTTTTGCCCGAACCAGATCCTTCAGCGGAACCAGTGCCTGTGCCTGCGCCATCGTCCTAGACCACCATTTCCAGCACGAAACGGGCCAATTGCTGTTTATTCTGCCGTGTCTTCATAATTGTTTCTGTTATTGCCACCTTTATACCGAGCTCCTCTATCTCGGGCGCTAGTGTAGCGTCACTTGCGTCGATAACGAAGTAGTCGAGCAAGCCCGGATATCGATCACAATAATGCTGCGCTACGCCTTTGGCCGTCACAGGCACACCTAACTCGGCCATCATTTTTGCCGCCGGGCCCTTGAGTGCGATACCGGCGACAATGGGTGAAACCAGCACAACAGGTGCGGGGTTGTCGCGAAGCAGCTGCCACTGCCCGGGAATTTGCAATATAGGATCAATGCTTACAAAGGGATTGGATGGACAGACGATCACCGCCGCAAACGCATCTTCCTCCAACATTCGTGCAACTCGGGGATTTGGCGAGGCAGCTTCTATACCCTCAAAGCTGAAGCCACTGACTGCTGGAGCGCATTGCTCACGCACGAAATAGTGTTGGAAGGGCATACTCTGCTCAGTGCAGTGCACCGTTGTGCGTACTGCCTGCTCGCACATAGGATGCACGTGGCTGCCTATACCCAGTTGTTGCGCCAAAGCAGCCGTAAGCTGCAGTAGGGAGTCGCCCTGTGCTATCCGAGCGGTGCGCCAAAGGTGCGTAGCGATATCTTTGTCGCCCAGTTGAAACCAGGTTGCACCGCCTAGCTTCTCCAAAGCACCCATTGTATTCCAGGATTCTCCTGCGAGGCCCCAGCCTTGAGCTGCGTTGGATGTCTCGGAGAGTGTATACAGAAGGGTGTCGATATCGGGGCAGATGTGTAGCCCCAGGTGAGTGAAGTCGTCGCCGGTATTCACTAATACATGCAACCGCCCCATTGGCAGTTCATCCGCCAGGCCCAGCGCCAGCTTGGCACCACCGACACCGCCGGATAGCGCGAGTATGGGTTTGGATGACGTGACCATCAGCGGAACATATCCAGGGACTTATCCCGTAGCAATGGCAAAGAGCCACCCTCCCCGGCCGCCAGGTTGGCTCCCCTGATCAAGACCACGGGGCAGGCTTCTGCAGCTTGGCCCATAACGAAAGACGCCGCCGCCGCCAATTCGTCCGCCACAGCCGGTTCTGTTACTTCCAGCACATTGCCAAACAAGTCTTTCTCGCCAATCTGATTATTGAGTGGTTGCAAGCCTGCTGTACCAATCGCGAGACCCACCGTGCCATTGCGCCATGCCCTCCCCATACTGTCATTGATAATGATCTGGGGAGCCAGATTGACCACCTTCTTGAGTGCCTGGCGCAGCGCTTCGGCAGAGCCGTCCGGATCCTCAGGTAATAGCAATACCTGAGGATCCTCAAGGTCCATTACAATATTCGACTTATCTATTCCGGCATTGGCGTGTACATAGCCGAGGCGATGCTCAACGATAACGACACCTGGCCTCACTCTCAGCACTTCCGAACTCTCTTGCAGGATAAGTTGAATTTGGCGAGGATCTTTATCTGCCTGCTGGGCCAATTCGAGCGCCTGGGCAGAGACCTCTACATCCGCCAGTCGCACATAACGATTTTCCGCTTTGGACACAATTTTCTGTGCGAGCACCAAAACATCACCTAGTTGCAAGGTGAGCCCGTTGGCTTGCAGCGCCGCTATAATAAGCTGAGCCAGATCATCCCCCGGATCAACCAGCGGGAAATCCCGCAGTGGGATTATCTCCAGACCAGCACTCATTTAGTGCGCGTCATCCAGCCCGCTAATCACGATCCCGGCATGGCACCCGTACTGCTTGTTGATAGTAATCAATACAGAGGTTAGTGCTTCTGCCGCAGCTGCGTTATTGATCATACCGGCATGAAAACCTCGCATTCCAGCTGCTTGCACCAGCTTAATGACTTCCTCGCGCGCAACTTTTTTGTTGCCACTGACCAGCACATCGCACTCCAGTCCACGGCCTTCCTGCAAGTGCGCCGCAGCAACATTCTGAAACGCTGAAACTACCGATACCTCCTCGCCTAACAGATCTTGTGCAATTTGCCCGGCGCTTCCGCCCGCCGGCAGCTGCACCCTAGCCACTTTCGGTGGCACCAGGGGCACTGTTACGTCAATCAGAATCTTCCCCTGCAGCGCAGGCTTAACTAGCTCCAATGTGCTGGTTTGATGGCTAAATGGCACGGTCAGCGTAATGATATCGGCAGCCTCTGCTGCGGCCAGGTTTTCCATCGCCTGCACGGTTACTTCGGAGACACCGCGCTCTGCCATCACTTCCTGTAAATCAGCGACTGCGGCTTCGGCCTTGTCCTGTGTCCTGGAGCCAATAATGACCCGGTATCCGGCCTGTGCCCAGCGGCGTGCCAAACCCGTCCCTAAATCCCCTGTACCGCCCAAAATTGCGAGCACGGGTAAGCTGTCTGTTGTCATAGATTCTGTTCCTGATGAGATGCGGCCGTCGAGACGGCCTGGATTAGTTCAGTATGTGCAACTGCAGATGAATTGTCCTGTGCGCCTTGCAAAAGAGCGCCTGTGTAAATTTCCTGCTTATCACAATTCGGTTAGGATACGCACAGCCCGAGCATCTTATGTAAATCACCGGCTTATCTCAAGCGCGGTGACGCGCTATGACTGCCCGCCCAACATTCTATAAGCAGGAGAAAAGGTATGAATAATGCGCTGGATTTTATCGGTAAGACGGTCATCGTCACCGGCGGGGGCAAGGGTATTGGCAAGGGCATTACCGAAAGTTTTCTGGATGCAGGCGCAAATGTCGTCATCTGCGGCCGCTCAGAGCCCGAAGTACTTCCGGCGGCCGATGGCCGCACCGCTGTATTTACCCCCTGCGATGTCAAAGATTACGAACAGATCGAGGCCTGCGTAGACTTTGCCGTACAGCAGTACGGCAGCCTTGATGTGTTGGTTAACAATGCAGGTGGCGCACCCTATGCTGAAGCCGCCACAGCCTCTCCCCGGTTTTCGGAGTCGATTATTCGCCTCAATCTAATAGCACCCCTCAACTTTGCACAGGTCGCCAATAGAGTTATGCAAAAACAGGCTGACGGCGGCAGCATCATCAACATTGCCAGCGTCAGCACCATACGTCCTTCTCCGGGTACCGCCGCCTATGGCGCCGCCAAGGCGGGCTTAGTTAACCTGGGTACCTCACTGGCGGTGGAGTGGGCTCCCAAGGTGCGTGTTAACGCTCTGGTGGTGGGTCTGACTCAGACCGAACAGTCTCATCTTCACTACGGCGACGAAGATGGTATTGCCGCTGTGGGTGCAACAATTCCTCTGGGGCGCATGGCAGTGCCCGGGGATGTGGGAAATGCCTGCCTGTTTCTCGCATCAACACTTGCCACCTATGTTACTGGCACCAATTTCGCCGTTCACGGGGGTGGCGAAAAGCCTGCCTTTCTCGCGGCTGCCAATGCCAAGCCGGACGATTAGAAAACACTTTTTGTCAAACGTTAGATGGCCTAAAAATACTCTCGCCTAGAACAATTTGAGGCATATCGGCTACGCGGAATACTTTCCTTAGTCCTGTTAAACTGTTGGTAACAGCAACGCTCACACAGACGACGGCGTCTGGCCAGACTACGAGTCTAGAAAACGCGCGCCATCAGGGATCCGATGTCCAACGATTCATCACAGCCAGAAAAGTATACGGCGACCCTATTGCTCAATGATGCAAAACAGCTCGCCGGGGCTCTAGCTTCCGTGAAAAATGGCCGCATCCTGCTGCAGCCGGCAAAACCCGAAGATGAAACCGGTAATACAACCGTCGCCACTGCTACTGCAGGGTCTCGCGGCATACTAACGCTTCACCCCAGAACTGGCGAAAGCGGGCTTCCAGAAGCTGTACCCGTCACCATAATCGTCCACAACAAGTCCGGCATCACACTCGAGTTTGATGCAGGCGACGAGGTACTCGCGGAACAATACCGAGACGTACTAAGCGGACGTTTCAAATCCAGCAAGGTCCTGGACGTTGAAACCTCAATGGCCACAGCTAGGAATCGAGTGACTGACGCCTTCAAACCCGCTGCATACGAAGCGCGGTCGAAACCTCTGCAGCGCAGCCCTCTGGCCATGGGTGTCACTGCACAGTATGCAGCACTGCTAGACACCTTACAGCGAGAAAGTCTTGAAGAACTGGAGCTAGCGCTTCCGCCTTTTTTGGAAGACCTTACTGCATTTATGATGGGCCTTTCATCGCACGAAAAGTTCGGCAGACTAGGTCACAACGAAATCCACGATGCCGCCATAAAATTGGCTCGAAATAGCAATGGGATCGCGGCAGAAATTCTGCAGCAACTGCAAGACTACTATCTCGATCTGACACCGCCTGAGAGTGACGACCAACTTTGGCAATACAGCATAGGCAGCGACTCCAGAGAGCTGAACATCATCGCACTGGAGGAGTTTGAAGAGTTCCTTGCTATCGATAGAATGGTGAGTGTGGGCGAGGAATTGTACAGGCTGCAACTGGAAGCCCTGACCCTGCGAGTGGCAGAGCTTATTGGCGCTGACCCCAACGCTGTACGGGTGCCAGTTCATGTGCGACAGATCTGCCGCGCATTCCAAGCCTCGTTACTGGAATATGGAGTGCCGCAAGAGGCTCTGGCCCATATTTTCGATTACTTCGCCAAACGCTTTATCCGTCAACTTAGTGGCTTCTACAACCCGCTCAACACATTACTTGCGGAGCAGGGAGTTCTTTCCAATGTGGAAGTGGAAATTCAAAGCAAGGGCTACATTCTCAAATGTAACAAACCAGCCGCTGCACTAGAGCGCAAAGTTCAGACCAAGCGGATACGCCGCAGGCACCCCGGCACTGGGGAATTTTACGACACAATGGCCCAGGTGGATGCCGATGGCCGACCCTATTCCCCCAACGGTGAGATGGATCAATTCCATCGCGATCTAGGACAACAACTTTCAGGTGCTATGCAGCAGGTGAACCCGACAGCACTGTACCGATCGGTGGTGGATGCGCTCAACTACAAGCGTGAAGCAGAGGGGCTTGCAGACGGCAAGGATCTTGCCAGCGGATCCGCCCTGAGTGGTACTTGGGAAGGCGGCACTGTTGCCAGCACGGAGCTCGATCAAAGCAACCTAGCCGACGCCCAATCCATCGCCAGCGCTTTGAGTAACCTACAACGCAATGCCCAAGCTCGCAAAGATGTGCAGCAGAGTGACTCGCTGCGTGCCTATCTAGCGAGCCACAAACAAGATATAGGTGGCCTCAAAAATAGCAGCGGCCTGACGGCTGACAGCCTCAATCAGCTGGATATGGTCGACAATTTGTTTGGCACCATCAAATCACAGTTGGATGTTAGCGCCGAATTGAAGCCAGCCCTGGGTAACTTACAGATACCTCTGGCCAAAATGGCTCTGCTGGACCCGCGCTTTTTTGTCGACCAAAGTCACACTGCCAGAGCAGTGGTTAACAAACTGTCGCATTTAGCCGCGTCCGCCAACTTCCCGAACAAAGCACTTGAAGGCCGCATTAATAAGATTGTCGACGAGATAATCGCCGATTACGAAAGCGATGCCTCAGTTTTCGACACCGCGCTTAGCCGTATTGACGGCTTGGTCGCTCAGCAGGAACGCGCTCTGGCGCGCAACATCGAACGTGTTGTGCGTACGCAGGAAGGCCAGGAGAAACTGGCTGATGCTAGAAGAGCTGTCGAAAAACAAATCAGCTGGCGGATCAAACCTCCCGCGGCACCAAAGATTATCGTTGAACTGATTGACAGCGGCTGGCGCGACTTGCTGGTACTCACCCATGTGAAAGAAGGCCCGAAGAGCGATTCCTGGTCGGAACAAATCAAAATTCTCGATTTGCTGGCCCTGTGGTTAGGCGAGCAACAACTGGGCGAAGTCGATGGGGACGTCATGATCCAGCGTAGTTTGGAAGCAGAGCCGCTGCTGGACTTGATTGGACAACAAATTTCCAGCGCGCTGCCCACACACCTTGATCATGAACTGGTGCTGGTGCAATTGGCCGAGATATTCGCAGGTAATCTCGCCGTCGAAACTATTACCATCGATGAAACAACACTGGACGTAAATGCCGACCCCGAGTTGCGACGCGCCAAGATAGAAGACTTACCCAGGTTGCGCCGCTGGGTACACCGGGTCGAACAATTAGAAGAAAACAGCTGGCTCACATACCGGGACAAAAATGATAACAAAAAACGTATGCAACTCGCGTGGACTAGCCCTGCAAAGGATCGCTATATCTTCGTTAACGAGCGAGGTCAAAAAGTGGCAGATTTAACCGCAATCCAATTGGCGAGGCAGCTCAGTAGGGGGGCAAAACCCCCGTCACCAACTGACAAGCTGTCGGTTGTAGACCAGAGCATGTACCAAACACTAGAGCACGTGCAAAAGACCCTGAGTTTTGCCCGCAACCACGACACCCTGACCAAGCTGATCAACCGGGAAACTTTTGTTGATCAGATGAGCCGGGCGCTGCGACACAGCCAACGTAAGCAAACTCGTCACGCGGTGCTGTACCTGAATATCGACCAGTTCAATCTTGTGAACGAAGTCTATGACACCATTACTGGTGACCAAGTATTATTGGAATTTGCGCGTTTACTGGCGCAGCTACACGGTAAAAAATCGTCCTCTGCACGCCTCGACGGTGACGAATTCGCCGTCCTGTTACTGGATCGCAGTATCACGCAGGCAATGGACATCGCCGAGAAAATCCGTACCGATATAGAAAGTGGCAGCATGGACATTGATGGAGAACATGTCAGTTTTACAGTCTCGGTAGGCGTGCTCGCCATCGCAGAACACAGTCCCGGCGTTGACCAACTTATGGATAACGCACGTTCAGCAATGCTGCATGCCAAACACCTAGGGCGCAATCAGGTTGTGCAATTTGAGGAAGAGCTAAGCACTGCCAGTGACTTCAGGCTGGAAAAAAATCGCATGCGGGAGGATCTTGAAAATGCATTAGCTACTGAACGATTCCTACTGCGCGCGCAACCGATAGTCCAAACTGCAGTTGCCGACCGAGAAGAGACAAGCCAGCACTACGAACTATTGCTCAGTATCTTCAACAAGGATGGTAGCCTGTCCTCCCCCTTGGAGTTTATCCAGTCAGCTGAGAGGTACGGCTTTATGCCGCTGGTCGATCGGTGGGTGGTGCGTGAAGCCTTTAGCTGGATAAGCAGCTTAATGGACGCTCAAAAAGTCGTGCCCTACCTCGCAATTAACCTGTCCGGCACTAGCGTTACCGATGATAGTTTTATGGAGTATTTGCTGGAACAAATTTCCGAGTTTGGAGTGGGGACAAGCCGACTTTGCTTTGAGATCACAGAAACCGGCACGATTTCAAACCTGGTCAAAGCTGCGGACTTCGTACGCGCGTTCAGAAACATAGGCTGCAAGTTTTCCATTGACGATTTCGGTACCGGCCTTGCCAGCCACAACTATTTACGAGAGCTGCCTGTTGATTACGTAAAAATCGACGGCAGTTTTATTACGGGCATTCATAAAAATCGCCACGACTACGCAATGACCCGCTCTATCAATGATCTCGCCCACTTCCTAGGACAGGAGACTATCGCCGAATCTGTCGAAAACGACGCCATTGTCAGGAAATTGGAAGAAATCGGCGTGGATTACTTACAGGGCTGGGGAGTAGGTAAACCAAAGCCACTGGACGAAGTTACTGCTGATTTAGCAAATCTGGAAAAGTAGTAAAAGCTTATGCCTCCCAGCAGCACTCACAAAAACTACGACGACCTTATCGGGCTGGTTTATCAGGGTGCCCTGGAAGATCAGCCCTGGCAGAGTGCTCTGCCCGCTTTGCGCGAAGCACTGGATGCACAAGTGGTTTCACTGGTATTGCGTCCACCCACTGCAGATGATCAAGGTGTAATCCTCAACTGCGTGCGGCCGGAAAAAGATCGGAACCAAGCAGACGCTTCACTGGCTGATCCGAATGACTGGGAAGTCAGCGCCTACCGCGAACAATTCTTTTCACTGGACCCCTTTATTAATCTGCCATTGGACAAAGTGATTGCCCTGGAGGATATCTCTCCAGACAAAGAACTGATGACGTCGGACTACTACCTGCACTACCTGAAGCCAATCGATTTGTTTCGAATCCTGGGCGTAGACACAGCGGAACCGGGTGGCATGTTGGCGCGCTTACGCTTCTCTCGCCGCCGCACTGAAGCCCGCTTCCTAAGTCGCGAACGTAAACTACTCGCGCAGATTACACCGCATCTGCGGCGCGCCATTGAAATTTACGCAAAGCTAAATCGTACTACATCAGAACGTGATGTCTACGCGGGCGCTGTAAATCAGCTCTCGGTTGCCAGTATTATTCTCGACGAGCAGGGCCGACTACTGACTACCAACGCAGTTGGTCAGGCGCTGCTGGATCAGGGGCAGGGTCTTAGCTTAAGAGATGATCATCTGCACATAGACGGCAGGGATATCAACAAAGAGTTACAGCAATCTCTCAACATCATTATCAAAGCGCAGCAGGCGGGTGAAACGTCAGTGGTCCGAGCGCTACGAATTCCCAGGCCAGGCGGCCGCTCGGATCTTGGCCTAGTGATTCGGCCTGTTCCCACTTCACAATGGAGCGAAGGCCAATCCAGCCCCTCGGCGGCTATTTTTATCAGTGACCCTGACTTACATGAATCCACTTCTAGAATAATTCTTGGAGAGCTGTTTGAACTAACACCCGCTGAATCCAATCTGGCCACCCTACTCGCCCGCGGGCTCAGCTTGGCCGAGGTGTCTAATGCCCAAGGTATTTCTCAACACACCGCACGCGCGCAGCTGAAATCTATATTCTCAAAAACGGGCGTATCCCGGCAGGCAGAATTAGTGCGATTGGTACTTAAGAGTGTCGCCTCTCTGGCTTGAAGCACAGCTGCACTCAGTATGACCTACGCGCAGAGTGTCGAAAGTATTATTGAATAATATCCTTATTATTCAATATATTATGAGATACTTATAAGATTACTTATAGGTATATCAAGCCAGTGACAGGAGAGATAGGGTTATCATCCTCAGCGCCAGTATCGTCACCATCACCTGAAAGATGCGTTTGAAATTCAGCTCCGGCAGGCGACTGCGCAAGCGTGTCCCCACCCAGGAACCACAGATACCCGCTATCACCATGCCAACCACCAGCTGCCACCAGGGAGCAAAGCTAAAGCCCAGCAAGAGGAATGCACCAACACGGAAGCTGTGATTTAGCGTCATGTATAAAGCCGTATTCACCACCAGCCAATCTCTGCCACTATTACGTTGCAGTAATACCGCTGCACCTACCGGGCCAGTCGCACCGGCGAGCATGCCTAGGCCTGTCTGGTAAAACCCCAGCAGCACCAGTGACATCTGGCCGCCCCCTGGTACCTGTGGCAACTTCACCCATGTGAGTACCAGTATGAACACGCCTATCAATGCCGGCAGCCATTGCATGTTAAGACTCTGGTAGACCTCGGCTCCCAGCCAGGCACCGGCGACGGCACCCAGAGCAAATGCGGGAATAATGGCAAAATCAATCACACGCCAGCCGAAGGCCGACCGCGATAAATTGCTGGTTAGCTGTGTTATGGCGTGAATCGGCAGCAAAGCAGCAGCCGGTACGAGGCCTGGCATTACTGCAATCAACAAAATACCGCCGCCCATCCCCATGATCCCGGCAACGGTTGAAGTTAAAAAGGCTATGGGCACCAGCATTAATTCGTTCACATCATTGCCTGTCTGCTATTCAACGACCGGTGCAATTCAACTTAACGCCCGGCAAGTCTACACTAGAGCTCCGGTTGAACTTGAACAACAGGTGCAAAAACTTTTGCCTGGACTCTCATCGGGTACACATGAACACCGACACAACCCACACCTAAATGCCGAGCGCTTTACCCAATTTGAAATCAACGAAGGCGCCATAGAGTGGGCGCCTTCGTTGATTGGAATACCGGGGAAGATTTCTGCGCGCTTTTCAGCGCGAAGTTTGATTGCTGCATAAGTAACTGCAACTATTTTTTAGCCCATTGGGTAAGGTATATCCTTCGATACCGCATTGATGCGCTTAAGCGTTTCATCATTAAGTGTGACATCTGACGCGGCCAACAGGTCTGGAACCTGTTCAGCGGTAGTCGCCCCTACTATCGTTGACGCAACAAAGTCGTGTTGCTTGCTCCAAGCAATCGCCAGAGTGACGGGCGACATATCGATGTCAGCGGCGATTTCATGAAAACGCCTGGTGGACTCCAGCGATCTTTCATTAACAAATCGCAGCATCATGGCCTGCTGCCTCACAGGGGCATTTTTATAGTGGGTAAAACGCGCACCTTCGGGAAAGGCTCCACCATCATACTTACCGCTCAACACGCCACCAGCCAGCGGCGAATAGGGTATCAGGCTGACCTGCTCCTTTCTGCAGGCCTGTGCCAGCTCATCTTCAAAGCGGCGATTGTTCAGGCTGAAGTTATTTTGAATGGTTTCGTATCTCGCCAGGCCATGCGCATCTGAGGCCCACAGGTTTTTGGTCAAACCCCAGGTAGATTCGTTACTGCAGCCCAAAATACGCACCTTGCCTGAGCGTACCAGCTCATCCAGCGCCATCATGGTCTCTTCCTGTGGAAACTCCCAGTCAGGCCAATGCGTCTGATACAAATCGATGTAGTCGGTGCCCAGACGCTTAAGGCTGGTTTCTACTGCTCGCATGATGTGATGACGATCAAGGCTTGTCTTACCGCCACGCAGGGGCGCTTCAATCCAAATATGGCTGGGGCCTGCTACTTTTGAGGCAATAATGAGGGAATCGCGATCCTTGGTTTTCATCCAGCGGCCGACGATATCCTCCGTCAAACCAGCGTACTTTTTATCCGGGGGTACTGGGTACATCTCAGCGGTATCGAAGAAATCGATACCCGCTTCATAGGCCATATCCATAATGCGAAAAGACGTCTTTTCATCGGCCTGATTACCAAATGTCATGGTCCCCATGCAGATATCAGACACTACGATGCCACTCTTTCCCAATCTGTTCCTTTTCACATCAACTCCCTTTGCTTGATAATGCACCGCAGCACAACAGCGGCGCGTGCAATCATCGTAACAGTATTTGAGTGGTTTCCTGAGCGCTAGACAGTGCCCTGTTCTTTTGCCATATCCAGAGCCAGATCTTCGATCATATCTTCCTGACCGCCTACCGTACGCCTACGACCTAACTCGACCAGAATGTCGCGACTGGACAGGCCATATTTCTCAGCGCTACGCTTGGCAAACAATAGGAAGGAAGAATAGACACCCGCATAACCCAACGTCAGTGCATCCCTATCTATACGCACCATGTGGTCCATCATGGGCACAATGAGATCCTCAGCCACGTCCATGGCCTTAAACAAATCGATACCGGTCTCAATACCCATGCGATCACAAACCGCGATAAACACTTCTAGTGGTGTATTCCCGGCTCCAGCACCCAGCCCCGCCAGCGAACCGTCAATACGGTTGGCGCCCGCCTCTACTGCCGCCAGTGAATTGGCAATACCCATCGCCATATTATGGTGGCCGTGAAAACCCAGCTCGGTCTCTGGCTTCAGCTCAGCCCGCGCCAGCGCGACCCGTTCGGTCACGTGATCGGGAAGCATATACCCGGCTGAGTCAGTGATGTAGACACAGTTAGCACCAAAGTCCTCCATCATCTTCAGCTGCGTCACCAATTCTTCGGGGCCAATCATATGCGCCATCATCAGAAAACCGACCGTATCCAGCTCAGGGTAATTCCCCGCCATAGTCAGGTGTTGCTCTGCAACATCGGCCTCTGTGCAATGTGTGGCCACGCGTATACATGAGATACCGCAATCAACAGCCATCTTAAGGTGATCAACAGTACCGATACCGGGCAACAATAGAGCCGACACCTTGGTATTTTTCATTTCCTTACAAACCGCAGTGAGGTATTCCTCATCGCTGGCCGCTGGAAAACCATAGTTAACGGAAGCGCCGCCCAGGCCGTCGCCGTGGGTGACCTCGATCATGGGTATTCCGGCTTCATCCATCGCCTTGGCGATGGTTACCATCTCATCGACTGTAATTTGGTGTTGCTTAGGATGCATGCCATCGCGCAGACACATATCGTGGATGGTGATTTTTTTGCCTTTAAGATCCATGGGTATGTTCTCTCGTATTCTTTATCTACAACGTCGTCAGCAGCTTGCCCAGCTACTATGCAGCGGTGGGTACAAATCTACCAGCCAGAATTTCTTCAGCGTACATTTCCGCCGTACGCAGACCTGCGGCTGTCATGATGTCCAAGTTGCCTGCGTACTTGGGCAGAAAATCTCCCAAGCCTTCTACTACCATATAAATAGACACACGCTTGCCATCGAACACTGGACCGTTCTTCAAGGTGTAGCCGGGAACGTACTTCTGAACTTCAGCCACCATTTCATGCACGGACTTCGTAATCGCCTCCTCATCAGGATCTTCCACTGTGAGGCAGTGAATAGTGTCGCGCATCATCAAAGGTGGCTCTGCTGGGTTAATAATGATGATCGCTTTACCGCTGGCGGCACCACCCACGCTCTCTATGCCATTGGCTGTTGTACGGGTGAATTCATCAATATTTTTGCGCGTTCCGGGACCGGCTGATTTACTGCTCACGGTGGCTACAATCTCACCATAAGACACTGCTTGCACACGACTGACCGCTGCTACCATCGGGATTGTCGCTTGACCACCGCAGGTCACCATATTGACGTTCATCGCCTTCGCATCAACGGCTTCAGAGAGGTTTACTGGGGGCACGCAAAAAGGGCCTATCGCGGCTGGCGTCAAGTCCACCATCACAGCGCCCTGCTCATTCACTTTGCGACTGTTCTCGGCATGGACGTAGGCTGAGGTTGCATCAAAACAAATTTGCACGCCGTCTTCATGCATCGTGGGTAACATGCCGTCAACACCGTCGGCGGTTGTCTTGAGCCCTAATTCAGATGCTCGCGCCAAGCCAGGAGATTCCGGATCTACACCCACCATCCACACCGGCTCAATGAGCTCACTACGCATAGCCTTAACCAACAAGTCAGTGCCGATATTACCCGGGCCAATAATGGCTACTTTTACTTTGTTACTCATGTCAGATCTCTTTCACTTCGGTATGCAATGAAACATTAGTCAAAACTGTGTTTGTCGCTAGAGGTGCAAGCAACCCTATTAAACGAACTGGCAGCTACAGCCACCTATGCCCTCAATCTCAAGCGACATAGTATCTCCGGCCACGACTGGCATCAGGGGCACCAATGAACCGGACAAGATTATTTCGCCCGCTTTAAAGGGTATGCCGAATTCGCCCAGCGTATTGGCCAGCCAGGCGACAGCGGTAAGCGGATTGCCCTGCACAGCGCTCCCCATGCCTTCAGCAATGAATTCGCCATTCTTAAGAATAGTCATTTTCAGGTTGGGTAAATCAAAGTCCCTTGGGTCTACCTCATTGGTGCCTAGCACGTAGACGCCGCAGGAGGCGTTGTCCGAGACGGTATCTTGAATTTTGATATTCCAGTCTTTGATTCTGGAATCGACAATCTCGAAGCAGGGCATGATGGTGGCCGTCGCGTCCAGCACGTCTTCCTCAGTCACGCCTGGACCAACCAGGTCTTTTTTCAAGCGGAATGCTATTTCGCCCTCGGCGCGAGGCTGAATCATGGTCTGCGCTATGGAAATATCAGCGCCATCGGGAAATTCCATTTTATTGGTCAGAAAACCAAAATCAGGCTGAAACACACCCAACATATCCTGAACCGGCTTACTAGTTACGCCTATCTTCTTGCCAACAATGTGCTCGCCGCCCTGCTCTACCCGTTGATTCACCATATGCAGCGAGATGTGGTAAGCATCCTCTATGGTGATATCTGCTTCGCGCTCCGTCAGCGGGCTGAGAGTCGTTTGGGAGCACAGCGCCTCATAGAGTTCCTGCCCCAGTGCTGCAATTCGATCTTGGTCCATCATAAGCCCGTACACCTCATAATAATCAGGCGGAGATTTTACATGCCTTTTGATATTCGACAGTACAATTAACTGTCCGAATGACGCCAAGCTACTGTGGCCTGCAAAGTCGCCGCCAGAGCAGATTAGCCGTTGTTCAGAAAATCCAGACAGGTACGGTTGAACATGTCTTCGTGCTCTACCATCACCCAATGACCGCACTGGGTCACCAGGATAAGGCGCAGGTTTTCGAGGTTTTTGGCCATATTCATAATGCCATTCTCTGGCATCATTTTTTCATCCATTCCCCAAAAGCCGAGCACAGGGCATTTGATTTCCGCTAGCCTGTCCACAAGCACAGGGACTTTCATGGTCGCCATGACATGGCCATTCATGATCTGCATAATCTGCATACGTTCTTCCACCAGTTCATCGGTAGCGAAGCTCGCATCGTGCATCAGACCCGTGGCAAACAAATCCTTCATTACTTCAGGAGTGACCGGCTCTCCTGAACCGAACACCTGGAAGACTTTTTGCATACCGGGCATTGTCTGGTAATCGACCATTTCACTCAGGCCGCCCGGTGCCATCAAAATCAACTTTCCCACCAGCTCGGGATAGTCGAGGGCCAACCCAAGTGCGATAGCGCCGCCCAAAGAATTCCCGACGATCGTACATTTTTCTACACCGGCTATATCCAGGGTTTGCTTGATGCATTCCACAAAGAAAGACAGTGGGTGATCAACATCATCGGGCTTGTCTGAAAATCCGTAGCCAATATGGTCGGGAATAATGCAGCGGTATCCCGCGTCTACCAGCGACTGATAGTTCCCTTTGAAATTACTGTAACCGCTGGCGCCAGGTCCTGAGCCGTGTAAAAAAACAACGACCTCGCCTTGCCCCTCATCGAGGTAGTGTATGCGATAACCATTGGCGCACTGGGCATAATTCGCCTCAGGTAAACGTCCGTTCATTTCCATGCTGTCTCCCTAAATTATTCGCGATACTTGTTTCGCTACCGTTGAACTGATCCGTTAGCCGGACCTAAAGAGCAAAGTCCGCGTTCTCTTCACCGAATAATACGCCGCCCATATTAATAGCAAAGGGCGTTGAGTTGTTCGCCACATGGGCCTGACTTGCCACCATATCGAGATGGAAGCCACGTAAAACGCTATCGTCACGTATGCCGCCGCTACCGGAGGCTTTCAGCATTCTGGAGGACAGCGCCACACAGCGGTCGGCTACCACCGCTGAATCATAGCGATATCTCACGCGGTCCTCGACAGGAATAGGCACTCCAGCTAGGCAACAGTCCATCATCGCATCAAAGTTGCGGAACATTGTGAGTTTCATTTCCTCGATAGAAGCCTTGGCTTCAGTGGCAATCAATCGCGCAAAGGGGTCATTTTTCATTTTGTTTGGGCCTACCGCACGTGTTTTCGCCACTTCAATGAAGGCATCAAGCGCTCCATCGCAGGCACCCAGTGTGGCTGTACAGACCGCTCTAACAAACACTTGCATGAAAGGCATGCGATACAAAGGCGCGTCATTCACAGCATTACCGGGGTTGTCGCACAGGAAACCGTCTATCGATTTATGGGTACGGTGTTCTGGCACAAATCCATCCTCAACCACAATATCGTGGCTACCTGTGCCCTGCAGCCCAACTACATCCCAGTTCCGAATGATCTCGTAATCACTTTTGGGGACCAAAAATGTACGGTAGTTGGCCATGTCAAAAGGCGCTTCCGGGGTCGGTACGACCGCACCAAGAAATGCCCACTCACAATGTTCAGAACCACTGGAAAAACTCCAGCGTCCGCTAAGTTTGAATCCACCATCGACCACTTTAACTTTGCCGACGGGTGCATAGGATGACGAAATCAATGTTGTTGGATCTTCTGACCAGACATCCTGCGCGGCCTGATCGTCAAATAGCGCCAGCTGCCAATTGTGCACAGCGATAACACCCAATATCCAAGAGCTGGAGGGGCAGTA
>JBLFWP010000011.1:0-65140 GCA_047611225.1 Halioglobus sp. | reverse complement strand
TGGTAGCTACGGGTGGACTTGAACCACCGACCCCAGCATTATGAATGCTGTGCTCTAACCAGCTGAGCTACGTAGCCAAAAAAGGGTGCTTGGGACCAGAGATCCGGAAGAGGCGCGCATTTTCCAGAATTTGTGGGGTCAAGTCAAGGTGGGCAAGCCCCCAGCTTCCTTGTAGTCTGCGCCGCCGGGCGACTATACAGATAGCCACTATACTGCCGTTAAACCCTCGTCCCGGTTTCCATACTCAAGGAAAAATCATTCTAAAAACCTTACTTTTCACGGTCTTCGTTTCTTTCTATTTACTATTTGGCGCTACAGCAAGCGCAAAGGAAGGCCTGATTGCAGTGGTGACCGGTGCTAATCGAGGTATAGGCCTGGAGTTTGCGACGCAGCTAAAGGCGCTAGGCTATACGGTGATTGCCACTGCGCGCAAACCCGCTGAGGCAGCTGCCCTAAATGCACTTGAGGTTCAGGTGGAGCAGTTGGATGTGACTGATTCCGCTAGTGTGAAAGCATTTGCCGATAGGCTTGCTGGTAAGGGTGTTGACCTGCTGATCAATAATGCTGGCTACGGCGGGCAGCGAGCGCCTGGTTTTAAAGAGACTGATTTCGATACGATGGCCTTCGCATTCGATGTTAATAGCCTCGGCCCCATGCGGGTGACACAGGCGCTGCTGGATAATTTAGAAGCAGGGAAGGGGAAGAAGGTTATTCAGATCAGTAGCACGATGGCCAGTATTACGAACAATTGGGGTGGTGGTTACGGCTATCGCGCCAGCAAAACGGCGCTCAATATGTTGAATAGCACACTGGCACTGGAGTTGGGTAAAACGGGGCTGATCGCAGTCGTGATGCATCCGGGGTGGGTGAAAACCCGCATGGGTGGCGCAGGTGCCCAGATAGACACGACTCAAAGCGTTTCTGGCATGTTGTCTGTGATCGAAGGTTTGGAGGCGAGCGACAATGGCCGCTTCCTGGATTATCGTGGCAAGGAATTGCCCTGGTAAATTTTTGGAGGAAGAGTCGACGCTAGGCCGCTTTGACGCCAGATACCTCGATTCTAGGCTACCTTGGGGTTACGAGCCTGCTTTAGTATCGGCGTAACCCAGGGTTTGTGCTGCTGAATTTCCTCATCGGTCAGTCCAGTCAGTTCGTACGGCAGCACTAGCCAATCGTCTGTTTCGTGCAGGTAATAATCGGGCTTGCGGCCGGTCGCATTGTGTTCGGGCTTGTAATAGGGCACCGCGATACGCACTTCTTTGGGCATGTTGCGTTTGGTTTTTGCCTGCAGCCGATTGATAACCGCCTCAATATTGTGGCCGCTGCTGAACACGTCATCGATGATTAACAGGTTGTCTTCGCGGTTCAGGTTTTCAAACAGGTATTGCAGGCCGTGAACCCGGATGCCCTCAGGGCTGTCGACACGCTGCAGGTAGTCGTCCATACCGCGATAGGACGTGCGGATGGCGATGTGGTCTGTTTTTACGCCCAGATATTGTAGGCATTCCTGTACGTAGATGCCAACCGTGGAGCCTCCGCGCCACACGCCGACAATAAAATCGGGCTTGAAGCCGCTTTCAAAAATCTTTACCGCGAGGCGAAAGGAGTCATTAACGAGGGATTCCTCGTCCACAAAGTGTTTTTCAGTTGGGTGGTTTATGACGGAACTCCGGATTTTCTCGTTGATGGGCACTATACTATGATTATCGAAAACACTTCCGAGAATAATAGTACGTTCACGCCATGACTACCAAAACCTATCTCTCCGCCCAGCAGTTGCTGGAGGACTCCTTTACCCTTGGTGCCCGCGTCATTGCCAGTGGCTTCAAGCCCTCGATGATTATCGCTATCTGGCGTGGCGGAACGCCCATGGGAATAGCAGTACAAGAGCTGCTGGCCTACGAGGGAATTGAAACCGACCACATTGCGATACGCACGTCTTCCTACACTGGTATAGACGGTCGTTCTTCTGAAATCCGGATTCACGGCATGAACTACCTGATCAAGACTGTGACTGACGCAGACAGGCTGTTAATCGTTGATGATGTATTCGATACCGGGCATACGATCAATGCGGTGATTAACCATCTGGGAGAAAAGGCGCGTTTGAATACCCCGAGAGACATTCGTGTTGCAGTGCCTTATTACAAACCCACTCGAAACCAGACCGAACGGGAGCCGGACTACTACCTTTACGAAACGGAAGATTGGCTAAAGTACCCCCATTCGCTTGAGGGGCTGGATGTCGAAGAGATTCGGAAAAATCGTCCAGCGCTGTTTGAAATTATGCGCGAGCACTTGCCGGACGCTTAATACCGCACCCCTGGATAATGATGTGGGTGATTGTCGCTGCGATTCGCTCGAAATCCCGTTTGGTGTAGTCCTTTTTACCCAGTGCTGTTTTCACCTGAACGTCGAAGTCAGCATAGTGCTGCGTGGTACTCCAAATCATAAAAATTAGATGTAAGGGATCTACCTTGTCCATCTTGCCTTGCCTGATCCACGATCTAATGACTTTCACTTTGCCCTGTAACCAGCTGGCGTAATTCTGTTCCAGATATTCTCTTAATACCGGCGCTCCGCGTAGAATTTCATCTGCATAGATTTTGGAAATCAGCGGGCTGGTACGCGAGAATTCCAACTTTGCGCGAATGTAGGATTCCAGCGCTACAGCAGGGTCATCATCTGGAGTAATTTCGGGGAAGGCATCATTCCAAAGCTGCACTACGTCTACCAGCAGTCTGCGATACAAATCTTCCTTTGACTGAAAGTAATAATGAACATTGCTGCGAGGCACACCGGCCCGCTCGGCAATACGGCTGATTGAGGTGCCGCTAAAGCCATGGCTGGCGAACTCTTGCTCCGCCGCGCCCAAGATAGCGACTTCGTTGTTCCGCCTTATCTGGCCTACTTGATAGGTACTACGCGCCATTAATCAGACGCCGCAGGTCTCTGATACGCCAGGGGCAAGTAGTAGTTCACAAGGGCTTGCGGAAAACCGATAAGGTCAACCAACCGGCGGTGACACTCGGCTTCATCCGCGCCTCTTCCCTTCCAAATTGGCACACGTTTTATCAGTGTTTCAACCCGTTCACGCGGGGTGATTATCCATGTGTCCTGAGGTGTTTCACCAAACCAGAAATCCGCTGGGCAGGCTTCCAGCGCCTGGGGTTTCATATAGAGCGCCAAGGTAAGAACCTGGCTCGCGCCGCTGTCTTTAACGTATTGCTTCAAGAACGCCATGGTGCCGCCGCGGTCGCCCAGGTCATCTATCACTAATACGGGCTCGTCTGATATGGGAATAGAGATGCCGTGTTGTACCCGAGGATTGTCGTAGCGCACGCCGGGGCCTTTGTAGAGGGACACACCGATAGTACCGAACTGCATTTTCTCTACGCCTTCGCCGCGGCCATCCACCAGGTGGTCGTACAATAAAACACCGGGTAACATGCCACCCATGGTGACGATGAGAGCGCGAGTAATGGGGCTGCCACCGTTCAATTGCTTGCTCTGGTAGTCGTGCACTTGAGTTGCGACATCAAAGATGCCAAGCGCTTCTACTTCATCGGGTATCAGGAGAAATTCGAGTTCGTCATCCGGTACGCTGATGCCGTTTGGCTTGCGCCAGAAATCCATATCCAACTCTGCAGAGGGGCAATTAACTTGGTGTTGGTAGGTGCTCATTCAGTGGGTGCTCCTGTGTCTATCCAGTAGCCGACGATACCACGCTCGGCCTCAGTCATATTGGTTTTATTCAGAAAGGGCATATCTTGCGAATCGATGGCTCGTGCCTTGATACGCGGCGCCCATTGCGCCATTTGATCCAGTGTGTCGAGCAATACGCCGGCCTGCGCTACAGTAAATACATCGTCGGTTGGCGCTGCTGAATGGCAACTGGCGCAGCGTTGTTGGACAATTGCGGCAACCCTTGCAGGGCTTGCGGTATCTTCCGCGACAGCTTCCCTCACCGTTGGCTGCGGCATAACGGCCCAGGCCAATACACCCGTTGCAAATAACGCAGCGACTAAAATAATTGGTCGATTTATCCCGCGGTGCTGTAGGTTGAAATAGTGTCTGGAAAAAGCCGTGATCGCGATGATTGCCAGCAGTATGAGCCAGTTGTGTTGATGGGCGTAGGTCATCGGGTAGTGATTGCTGATCATAATGAAAAGTAGTGGCAGGGTGAGATAGTTATTGTGATTAGAGCGCAGCTTGGCATTAATGCCCCACGACGGGTCTGCTGCGGTACCGTCTTCGATTGCGGCAACCAGTGCTCGCTGCGAGGGCATGATGACACGAAAGACGTTGCCGGCCATTATCGTGCCGATAAGAGCGCCCATGTGAATAAAGGCGCCGCGCCCACTGAATAAATGCGTTAGCGCGTAGGAAAACGCTACCGCCAGTAAAATTAGCGCCAGACCAAGCAAGTAGCCATTTTTTGCCAGCGGTGTAGCGCACAGCAACTCGTAAATTATCCAGCCGCCAAAGACAAAGCCAAGTCCGATGCCAATCGCCTGCCATTGGCTTAGGTCTGCCACTCGCGGGTCGATCAGGTAGGCCTCGGCGCCCACATAGAAGACGAGTATTAACAAAACCATGCCGGTGAGCCAGGTGCTGTAGGCTTCCCATTTGAACCAGTGCAGGGTCTCGGGCATTTTCTCCGGTGCAAGCTGGTACTTAGCGACCTCGTAAATACCGCCGCCATGGATTGCCCACAGATCGCCTTTGATGCCCTTGTCCGCCTTCCAGCGCGGTGGGTCTTCAAGGTGATTGTCCAACCACACGAAGTAAAACGAGGCGCCTATCCAGGCGACGCCCGTGACGACGTGCAGCCAGCGAAAGATGAGTTGCAACCAATCGAGAAAATACGCTTCCATTATTATTGAGCCCTTCTCATTCGGGTGTACGCTGGTGTACGCAATTGCCGCCGGAGTAGGTGGCTTTGATAGTGCGATCATCTCCCAACGTTGCCAATACAAACAACTCTTCCAGCAGGCTGGTGCAGTGACTCATGCGAAAGGCGTGAAAATCAGTGGCGGCTTTGTCTAGCACTACAAAGTCGGCTTCCTTGCCCGCTTCGAAATTGCCAATCTGCTGCTCGCAATCCAGGCTGCGGGCACCACCTAGTGTAGCCAGATAAAAAGACTTGAACGGCGTGAGCTTGTAATTGTTCAATTGCTGTACTTTGTAGGCGTCTGTCATCGTTTGCAGCATGGAAAACGTATTGCCGCCACCTACATCCGTCCCAATGCCCACGCAGACGCCTTCTTCTACAGCGCGCTTTAGATTGAACAAACCGCTGCCCAGAAAAAGATTGGAGCTTGGGCAATGGGCGATGTTTGATTTTGAAGTGGCCAGCCGCTGCCATTCGGCATCTTCCAAATGAATGGCGTGCGCGAATACGGATCGTCGACCCAGCAAGCCTGCCTTGTCATAGGTATCGAGGTAGTGGTCGCAATCGGGAAATAACTCGGCTACCCAGCTTACTTCGTCGCGGTTCTCCGAGATGTGTGTGTGCATATAGACATCGGGATATTCCTCAAGTAACTGTCCTGCTTTTTCCAGTTGCTGTGGTGTGGAGGTCGGTGAAAAGCGTGGTGTTACGGCATATTGTAGACGACCACGGTTATGCCATTTCTCTATTAATGCTTTGCTGTCCTGATAGCCGCTTTCGGCGGTGTCCGTGAGATAATCGGGCGCGTTGCGATCCATTAGCACTTTGCCAGCAATCATCCGTAAACCGCGCTGTTCGCAAGCTGCAAAAAACGCGTCTACAGATTCGCGGTGCACGCTGCCAAATACCATGGCGGTTGTTGTGCCACAACAGAGCAACTGGTCTAGAAAACGATTCGCGATACCCGCAGCATAGGCGACATCAGAAAACTTAGCTTCTGTTGGAAAGGTGTAGGTTTCCAGCCATTGAAGAAGTTGCTCACCGTAGGCGGCGATCATTTCAGTTTGTGGATAGTGAATGTGAGTGTCGATAAAGCCTGGCATGATCAGGTGGCCGGAATAATCCACGGGCGTGGTGTCGTCCGGTAGCAACTCAATCAATACATCGTAGTTACCTACAGCGTTGACGATACCGTTATCGACCAGCAATAAACCATCGTCAAAATAGTCGTAGCTCTGCGCTTCTCCGCAGATATCCGGGTCATCTTTAAAGTGCAGAATACTGCTGCGGTAGGCTTGCATCGCTAACTAAAATCCTTTGCTTGAAATTTGATTCAATACATTTTATCCAGTCGATTAGACTGGTTCATTCAACTCGGTAGGTTCAGACATAATTCACCCGATAATTCGATTTCGTCACAGTTGTCACCGGGGCCCTGCCTGTCCACAACGAGAAAGTTAGATTCCGCTTCCAATGCCATACAGTAATGATGCCAAGTGCCGCGATGATAATTGACGCCCTGCTCGGCTGTGGCTAAAAAGGCACACAGTTTGTTTTGGTCGAACTCACCGGCGGGCGCTACTAATATTGCGTAGGGTCTGCCCGACAGAGGAATAAAGGCCTGGCTGCCAAGGAGGTGACGTTCCATTACTCGGATAGGGAAGGGCTGTACTATGGGCTGACTGCTAAAAATACTCATGATCGCTGCGCCTTCCTGCGCTGTAACATCGGCTGTCGCTAGAGCGTGATGACGAACGGTGCGGCCGTAGTTGATATCCAGCTGCTCATTGTCGTCGCAAACTTCTATCACGTCCCCAAAGGGAGAAAAGGCCTGGGAGGTCAACGGTTGTAGCGCAAGTTCGATCACCAAATATCAGCTCCCGCGGTAAGTAGAATAGCCAAAGGGCGCAAGCAGTAACGGGATATGATAGTGCGTGCCGGAGTCGTCCACATTAAACACGACGTCAGCCCATGGATAAAATACGGTGTCGCCAGCCTGCTCGAAGTAAGGTGCGACAGCAAAATGCATTCGGTAACTTCCTGCCGGTAATACTTTATCCGCGGCCAGTAGATCGGAAATGCGGCCATCGCTGTTGGTTTTTCCACTGCCGATTATTTGCGACTCGCCTTCGCTTTCGCAGTGCAGGCTAATGGAGACCCCAGCAGCAGGGCAGCCGCGTGCGGTATCTAAAATGTGGGTGGTGATCTGGCTCATAGGAGCTTCTCCAGGCGCAGTTGAAAAATTTTACGCTGTTCTTCGCAAGCGTTGCCTAGTTCCTGCGAGCGCTCATTGGGTAATCGTTGTTCCAACAAACCAAGCATCTTTTCGGCGCTCTTGCCGGTGGCGCATACGATGAAAATGAAGCCGAACTTATCCTGATAAGATTGGTTTTTTTCAGCCAGTGCGGCAATAACTGACTCGTTCGCCTCATTAACCGAAGACTGTTCTCCTGCGGCCAGCGCTTTGGTGGCAGCGTATTTTTCTTTAAGCGAATTCACATCACCTATTTTGGGATGACCTTCAAAGGCTTGCAGGTAATCAACCTCCTCTAACACAGCCCAGATAATGTTCGCTTCGCTGCGCAGGGACTGGGCGTTGGCAAAGGGACGCTTGGCCAACAAGCCGTCTACCCAGGCTTCGCTGGTACAGCATTGGTGTAGCAGTTTTCGAGCATCAGGCGTGGGCAGGCTGTTTAAGTTTTTGAGACTCACGCCTGGATCTCCCATTGCGGGCGGCCATAAACACGCAGACGGCTGATGCCCCCGTCGGGGAATATATTCAGACGCACATGGGTAAAGTTGTCATTAGGGGCAGCCAGGATTTCGTCGACGTAGGTGTGTATTTGATCCGGGTGTAATTCACCTGGCCCGAGCACTAGTTGCCAGTCGGCATCAGCTGCTATTGCGTCATCGCCCTCAACAGCGGCCAAAGAAGTCGCTTCCAACGTGAAGTGGTCAGGGTAGTTGCCCTTGAAATGCGCCGTGTCCAACACGACTTTGCAAATGTTCCCTGGCAGACCCAGTTTTATGATGCACCAGTCATGGCCATCGTCGCGGCGGCGTTTTGTTTCCCAGCCGTCGCCCATGTTGATGCCAGAGTTGGGCATCAGCAAATTACTGGGGGAGCTGTAAAACATGTCACTGCACTGCTGGCCGCGG
The DNA here is from genome assembly GCA_047611225.1 of Halioglobus sp. Taxonomy (GTDB): domain Bacteria; phylum Pseudomonadota; class Gammaproteobacteria; order Pseudomonadales; family Halieaceae; genus Marimicrobium. The sequence goes on along the minus strand of JBLFWP010000011.1, from coordinate 57,087 downwards.
CCACCGACGAGTACGCTCGCCAGATCGATAGAATTTTCCTCGGAATATTGCTGAGCGTTTGCGAGTGCAGTGCCCCAGGCACGAAGCCTTGCAACACCGCCGTCGGGGTACATCTTCAGGCGCAGATGGGTGCAGTGATTTTCTTGCTCAAGACTAAAAAGGTTGTGGCTGTGCGCGGCGGTGGCGCTCTTTACCAGTAGGGTAGTCCACGGCGTCTTTTCGTTGGGGCCGTCCGGAGCCCAGCTGCCTTCTATTGCTGCAAATTCCGGAGCGTTGCCTTTGAAATGTGTTGTCTGTATATCAATAGCAGCGATAGTGCCGGGGATACCCAATTGTAAAATACACCAATCGTGATCCAGCCCGCTAAGCTTGCGAGCGCGACGGCCAAAGCTGCGGCGTGATTCCCAGCCGTCCATCCATTGTCCGGTGGAAACGAAATGCCCTTCGCGGAAAATGGGCTCTTCGTGTTTGACCAGGTTTTCACAGGGCGCGAACCATTCATCAGAGCACGACAGTGCACGTCCGCCAACCCTTTCATCTAGTAAGTCAGTGTATTGCTGGTTGAGGCTTTCTATATCCATGTCACTCATTGTTGCTTCAGCAGGGGTTGGCCCGTGGCTTGTCCGAGAATTTCGCCTTCGTTGTAAATCATTTGGCCGCGTAGCCAAGTGCGTTCAACGATACCACGCACCCGCCGACCCTTGTAGGGAGTGATTTTGTGGCGGTACTTGATAATCTCCGGCGTGATGGTGTACTCGCCAGCGTCGTCGAACAGAACCAGGTCTGCATCGCGGCCCTCGGCAATTTCACCCTTGCGATCTTCAAGACCTGCAAATTGAGCCGGGCGGGAGCTCATCCACTGGGAAACCTGTGCCAGTGTAAAACCGCGTTGTTGTGCTTCGGTCCATATCAAGGACAGGCCAAACTGTAGCGAAGAAATACCGCCCCAGGCCAGTTCGAGATCACCGCTGTCCAGATGCTTTAGTACTGGAGTGCAGGGTGAATGGTCAGAGACAACAAACTGTATGTCGCCCGCCGCAAGCCCTGCCCAAAGTGCTGTGCGATTTTCATCTTCGCGAATAGGCGGGCAGCATTTGTAAAGTGTTTCGCCATCGGGGCAGGCTTCTGCGAACAGCGTCAAGTAATGCGGGCAAGTCTCGGCGCTGATGTTCAGGCCATCTGCTCTAGCGGCTGCAATTGCCGCTATGGCATCGCTGGAGGACAGATGCACAATATGGATATGTGGTTGATGGCCGGCATCCCTTGCTTCGGTCATCAGTTCAATCATCAGGCCAATCGCGTCGTTTTCCCAGCGCCGTGGTCGCGATGCCAGAAAGCTTTGGTAGCTGCGTCCAATGTCGGCGGGGGGAGTATTGTCTCGATCCAGCTCGGCATGGATCAGGTAGGGCACCTGATATTTTGCCAGCAGGGGAATTGCCCTGCGCATGTGGTGTTCATCCACCTGCGGAAAATCATCGATGCCAGAGTGGATGGTGAAGGACTTGACGCCCAACACGCCTGCTTGAAGCAATTCTTCGAGTTGCTCCAGGTTGTCGGGAACAACGCCACCCCAGAAGCCACAATCGACCCAGAGCTGATTACCAAGAGAGTCCAACTTTAGCTGTAGAGCGGCGGCGGTGGTGGTAACAGGGGTGCAGTTGAGTGGCATATCTACCACTGTCGTTATACCGCCGGCGGCTGCCGCCATGGTGGCCGTATTGAAACCTTCCCACTCGGTGCGCCCCGGCTCGTTAATATGAACATGGGTGTCCACGAGTCCGGGAAGTAATACTTTGTTGCCCAAATTCTCCAGCGGACATTGTGGTGTTGCCTCAAAGGGCAGAAGGGCATGAATAAGGCCGTCCTTTATTTCCACCGTGGCGGCACGTTCGCCCTCAGCGGTCATTACTCGCTGGCTGCGCAGTGCGAAGTGGTGTGATTGTGTCACTCGATGGTTTCCTCGGACTTGCGGTTTGTCGCGTCTTTCGCTTTCTCTGCCGCCGTTTTTTGCGTCCTCTCTTTCGACAATAGCAGGGGTGTCAGCGCTTTTCGATCCAGCGTGGGTGCTGTCACGGCCGGCTCCGCGCTACTGTGATGGACAGTAATGACTTGTGCGGCAACGGAGACGGCGACTTCCATTGGGAGTTTGCCGGGCACTGATTCCAGTCCAATGGGGCAATGTACGGTTTCATAATCCGCCGTCTTATAGCCTTGATGTTGCAGGCGCATTTGAAAACGTCGCCACTTTGTGTCGGAGCCTATCAGGCCGATATAGGCAGCGTCTTTTCGGTCAATAACCGCGCGCAGTATGTCGTAATCCTGCTGATGGTTGTGCGTCATGATCAGATACCAACTGCCTGGTGGCATGTCGGCAACTTCTTCTGCAGGGTATTCGTTTGTTAGAGCGCAGATGCTTTCAGTTGGTGTAATAGACGCAAATGCCTCGCGACTGTCTACCCATTTTAACTGACAGGGAAGCTGCTCAAGTATCGGTGCCAGTGCCTGACCCACGTGTCCCGCACCAAATAGCATGATGTTCATACCGTGCCCCTTGAAACTCTCAAATAAGACATGCGCGCTGCCACCGCAGCATTGACCTAGCTTTGGCCCCAATGGAAAGTATTCCAGGTGCTGTGTATCACCGTTCTGGTTGATCATTTTGGCTGCGATCTGGGCAGCCTTGTATTCCAGGTGGCCGCCACCAATGCTGCCAAAACTGGCGTCATGAGAAAACAACATCTTGCTACCTGCGTCACGCGGGGTTGAACCACGCACCGATAAGACTGTGACCAATACGTAGTCTTCGCCGCGTCGCTGCAAAAGATCTGCTGCTTCGGCCCAATGCCGATGGGTATTGAGTGGCTGCATCAGTTTTCCTCCCGCGCTCGTGCGCGAATGCCTTCACAGGCGGCTAGTAGCCGTTGTGCAGTAGCGGGTGTATCGAGTTGCGGGCTGTGTTTGTGTTCTCCCAGAGAGGCCACAGCGTCTCGTAGGGCGGCCCATACAGAGATAGCCAGCATCAGGGGAGGTTCGCCCACGGCCTTGGAATGAAAGATGGTGGCTTCCACATTGGGGCTGTCAGGCATTAGCTCGACGTTAAACTGAGCCGGTGTGTCCCCTACCGTTGGTATCTTATAGCTCGCAGGGTTGTCCGTTTGCAGGCGGCCATCATCGCCCCAGACCAGCTCCTCGGTAGTCAGCCATCCCATGCCTTGTATGAAACCACCTTCGATCTGCCCGATATCCAGTGCTGGGTTGAGTGATTGCCCCACGTCGTGACAAATATCTACACGCAATACTTTATTCTCGCCCGTAAGCGTATCCAATACTACTTCAGAGCAGGCGGCACCGTAGGCAAAGTAAAAAAATGGCCGGCCTTGAGCGGTCTCGCGGTCGTAGTGGATTTTGGGCGTGCGGTAGTAGCCAGTGGCCGACAGTGAAATACGGTTCATGTAAGCCAGCTGTATCAGCTCTGTGAAGGGTAGCGATTGTTCTCCAATGTGCACTTGGCCCTTGTCGAACTCAACCGAGTCCGCATCTACCTGAAAGTGTTGTGCGGCAAAGTCGGTTAGACGCCGCTTAATTTTGTGGGTGGCATCCCGTGCGGCCATGCCATTCAAATCGCTGCCGGAAGATGCGGCAGTAGGTGATGAGTTTGGCACTTTGTCAGTGCGAGTGGCAGTGCAGGTGATAGAAGACAAAGGTACTTGTAGTTCGGTGGCCACGACTTGTGCGACTTTTGTGTACAGCCCTTGGCCCATTTCTGTGCCGCCATGGTTCAGCTGAATGCTGCCGTCGGTATAGACATGGAGTAGGGCGCCTGCCTGATTGAGATGTTGCACGGTAAAAGAGATGCCAAATTTGACCGGTGTCAGGGCCAGGCCACGCTTTAGTACTTTACTGCTGGCGTTGTACGCGCGAATGTCTTTGCGGCGCTGTTGATACTGCGAGCTGTGCTCCAACCGCTCCATCAATGGGCCGACAATGTGCTGCTCAAGAGTTTGGCCGTAGTGTGTGGTGTCGCGCCCGTTGTCTGCGCTGTATAAATTGCGTTTACGGACGGCGAGCGGGTCCAGTCCTGTGGCCGTCGCTATCTGCTCGATAATATGCTCTATGGCGATCATGCCCTGGGGCCCGCCAAAGCCGCGAAAAGCGGTGTTGGATACCGTATTGGTTTTCACTCTGTGCCCCTGAATGTGCGCAGCGGGCAAGAAGTAAGCGTTGTCGGCGTGGAACATTGCCCGGTCGACAATGGCATCTGACAGATCCGGTGAAATACCGCAGCCGCCACTGAGCTCCATCTCCAGTCCCAGAATTTCGCCATTGCTGTCAAAGCCTACCTCGTATTGGCTGAGGAAATGGTGACGCTTGCCGGTTGTGATGATGTCCTCGGCGCGCGCGAGCCGAATTTTAACCGGCTTTGCAGAACGTTGGGCCAGTACGGCCGCGAGGCAGGCCCATTGATTGGCGTTGGTTTCCTTGCCGCCGAATGCGCCGCCCATGCGCCGTACATCGACGGTAACCCGACCCATAGGGACGCCCAGTACTTCGGCCACCAGTTTTTGTGCTTCTGCTGGATGCTGGGTAGACGTATAGACGGTCATTCCCCCGTCCTCGGCAGGGATGCACAGTGAAACTTGCCCTTCGAGGTACATTTGTTCTTGTCCGCCCACGCGAAACTCGCCCTTTAGACGCAGCGGTGCTTCTTCGATGGCGCCTTTTGCATCACCGCGTCTCTGTGTATGGCTTGGGCGTACAAAGCTTGTATTGGCCAGCCCTTCCTCAATGCTCAGGTCAGCTGGCAAAGATTCATACTCGATAGTGGCCAGGCGTGCGGCCCGGCGGGCGGCATCGTAACTGGTCGCAGCAACGGCGAATATAACCTGGCCATAGAAACTGACTTCTTCCTCCACTAACAACGGGTCACCGGGGAACACTGCACCGATGTCTTTTAGTGCCGGTAGGTCTTGCGCAGTGATTACATCCACTACGCCTTCTGCATTACGTGTCGCCTCCAGGTCAAGGCTGTGGATTCTTCCATGGGCGATAGTGCTTAAACCGACATAGGCGTGCAGAGTGCTGGAGGGAGTTGGTCTGTCGTCAACGTAATTTGCCTCACCGCTAACGTGCTTGTGCGCGCTCTCATGTTTCACCGCGGTGCCGACGCTGCCCATTGCCCCATCGGTGACTGGTTTTGTATCAGGCAGGCTACGCATGATGGGTAACTCGTAATTCGCTGGCCGGTGTCGTATGCGCCAGCAGCAGGCGCCTAAGTAAATTGCCCGCTACCTGCGCGCGGTATTCGGCGCTGGCACGAAAGTCTGAGATGGGGGTGAAGTCATGTGATAGAGCCGTAATAGCGACCTCGATGCTAGCTTCATTCCAGGGTTGACCTGCCAAGACCCGTTCCACCTGCGTCGCGCGTTTTGGAATCTCGGCCATGCCACCGAAGGCGATACTGACTTCCTGCACGATGTCCGCTTCGATGCGCAGATAGAATGCGCCACACACAGCGGAAATATCATCTTCAAGGCGCTTGCTGATTTTATAGGCCTGAAACCAGTCTCCGGTGGCGGGTTTTGGAATCACGATGCTATGAATAAACTCACCCTGCTTAAGTGCAGTTTTACGGTAGCCGAGAAAGAAATTTTCAATGGATAATTCTCTTTTACCGGTGTTGGATTGCAGTACAAGGGTCGCCTGCAGTGCGATCAATACTGGCGGCATATCGCCAATGGGAGAGGCGTTGGCCACATTGCCGCCCAGAGTGCCTTGATTGCGGATTTGCAGGGAGCCGAGTCTGTCGATCAGTTCTGCCAGATCCGGCCAATAGCGGCACAGGCTTGCGCGAGCGTCGCTGAAGGAGACCGCGGCGCCTATGTGCAGAGCGTCAGGCGTCTCATGCAGTTGTTTGAGTTCGGCTACGTGGCCGGTATACACCAAGGATTCGAACTGGCGCAGGTTTTGGGTGATTTCAAGTACAAGGTCAGTACCACCGGCGACCATCTTGGCCTTGGGGTGGCGTTCAAGTAGATCCGCCAGGCCTTTTGCCGAGGTTGGTGCATGGTAATAGCGACCGTTGTCCTGGCAGAATATATCCGAAGTATCCTGAGCGATCGCAGTAAGAGTGGCCACGGTGGCATCAGAATCGGCATTGAAGGAATCCTGTGCTTCCGGTTCGTACATTTGCACGCCCGCTGCAATGATGGGGCGATACCCGGTACAGCGGCACAAGTTGCCGCCCAGAGATTCCAGCAGCTCTTCGGGCTGTGGTTGTACGTGGCTTTTACGATGGGCAAACAGTGACATCACGATACCAGGCGTACAAAAGCCACACTGTGACCCATGGCAATCCACCATCGCTTGCTGCACGGGGTGCAGTGTGTTGCCTTGTTTGAGGCTTTCTACGGTAAGCAACTGGCAGCCGTGAAGATTGGCTAGCGGCGTGATACAGGCGTTGATGGCCCGGTATTGTAGTTTCTCGCCAATGAGCTCGACTGCGACAACAGTGCAGGCGCCGCAATCCCCGGAAGCACAGCCCTCTTTGGTACCGGTACGCCCCAGCTGCTCTCTCAAGTAGGTGAGTACGGTGGCATTGGGGTCTAGCTGCTCGATTTGGTGTTCAACCAAATCTAAAAGAAATCGAATCACGGGTCTGCCTGAAAACCTAACACTGGTGTCAAGAAATATACCAGACTCGGTTCGACTGGGCTACGGAGGAATTACACTGGAAATACCTGCTTTTGTGACGTAGCAGTATGTTCTAGCCGTAATTTTTTGATTTTATTAGGGTTCTCTTCTAATCAAAATCCCCAGCCATGCTCAAAAGTTGGTGCCGAGTAATCCTTGGGTTGCTATCACAGATTTAAATTGCCCGTGAAGAGTGCAAATTGATCTTTTTGAGGGTATAAAGAGTCCAAAATAAGGTGCCCGAGCCCCTAAAAATACCCACACTCTGATAAGGATTCCGCATGAATAAGCCCCATTTTCCACTCAAGCCAGTGTGTCTGGCTGTTGCAGCCGCAGTATTGACCAGTGCTACCTTGGCCCAGGCGCAGGATGAAAAGAAAGTTTTTGAAGAGGTGATAGTCACCGCCGAGAAGCGCAATGAGAGCCTGCAGGATTTATCCCAAGCCGTAACCGCGCTAAGTGCAGAAGATCTTGATGCGCGCGATCTGACCTCCTTTGTTGACCTCAGCGCCATCGCGCCGGGCGTCAATATCGCGAAGAATGAAGGTTTCAAGACGGTTATTACAATCCGCGGCGTGGGTAATGAGGCCAATCAGAATGCGATAGCCAACCCGTCCGTGTCCTATCACCTGGACGGCATCTACGTGGCCTCGCCTTTTGCCCTGCAGACCGATTTTCTGGATCTGGAGCGCATCGAAGTATTGCGTGGCCCTCAGGGGACTTTATTTGGCCAGAACTCTACCGGTGGTGCCATCAATGTCATATCTAAAGCACCGACAATGGACGAAATATACGGAACGGCTGATTTAACGCTGGGTAACTATGATCTGGTAAGGGCCCGCGGTTCGGTTAACGTACCATTGGGCGACCAAGCTGCAGTCCGAGCGTCTTTGGCCTCCAATAAGCGCGATGGCTTTACCGATAACATCGTTCTTGGTCAGGATCTCGATGACGCAGACAGCTTTTCAGCGCGAGTGCGTTTCCTCTACGAACCGATGGATAACCTGCGTGCCCACGTTACCGCTCAGTACTTTGAAGAGGAAGTAAACGGCTCCGCCCAGAAGGGTATTCTTGACCCGACTCCGAATCCGCGCAAGCTGGCCCAGGATTCACTCTCTTCCTACGAGCTGGAATCACAGCTGTATAGTCTGGTGGTTGAATGGGACTTGCCTGACTTTACCGTGAAATCACTGTCCAGCTGGCAGGATGACGATATCGCCGTTCTCCGCGACAATGATCGTAATGACTTAGCCTCACTGCCGCCGTTTGCGCAGCTGCCTAGCTACTTTGCACCAGAAACAAACCGCCAGAAGACCTTCACTCAGGAAATTAACCTGATATCCGCTGAGCCCGCATTCGGCAAGTTGGATTGGGTGGCCGGAGTGTTCTATCTCGATACTGAAGTTGATATTGTCATTCGGGAATTATTGGATTTTGGATTTGATGGCACCTTCGATCCGTTTACCGTTGAAGATATCCTTACATTTGCTCCAGCGGATGCCGGTTTTATCTCGGACGCACAGCCCGAACGTGATTCAGTTTCGATATACGGCCAAGGCACCTGGAACTTCACCGACGAAACACGTCTGATATTTGGTATGCGTTATACCGAAGATGAGGTGTATTCCGAAGTCACCAACTTCTTTGGCCGCTCAGGCACCGAAATCCTGGAAATTGATAGTGAGAAAGTGACTGGCCGCCTCGCCGTTGAGCACGACTTCAACGACGTGACGCTGGGTTACGCCTCATTCACCCGGGGCTTCAAGCCCGGCGGCAGCAACCTGACATTTGGTCAGGAGAGCGAAGTTGCTGAAATCGTAGTGCTACCCATCTTCGAAGAAGAAACTGTGGATGCTTATGAAGTCGGATTGAAGACTGATTTGGCCGATGGCCGAATTCGCGTCAATGGTGCGTTGTTCTACTACGACTATGAGAACCTCCAGTATCAGGCAACTGATCCTGAGGTGTTTCAGGGCGGTGTGGGCAACATTCCCAAGTCTGAGATCTATGGTGCTGAAATCGAGTTTGCCTCGTTCATTACCGATAATTTGATATTCGATGCGCGCATGGCATGGTTGGAAACTGAAATCACCGACGATCACTTTTCCCTGGACAATGTTGAGTCCGATGCCGCCACCAACGCACTGTTAGCTGGTGGCGCCGACTTGTTCGGTCCGGAAATCCAGATTGCCCGCGCTGAGCAAATTGTCAATGTAAACGGTAATGAGCTGGCAAAGACACCGGGTTTTACCGGAAACTTCACTCTGACTTATGACAATGATCTTGGGTCCTGGGGGCAGGTCAAAAGCACACTGGGCTACACCTACCGCGGTGGTTTCAAGCACCGCATCTTTAACAACCCAGAGACTGACACCGTCGATAGCTACGGCGTAACTGACCTTGTGATTCGCTTGTCACCGAATGATGGCGACTGGCGCGTGGAGTTGATTGGCAAAAACCTCACGGACGAAGATGGCATTAACGCCCGCTTTACCGACGTATTTGGTGTTGGCGCGACAGGCGATGAGTTGATCGCACCACGCCAGTACATGGTTCGAGTCGGCATGGACTTCTAGGGTCTGTAAAGCGTTGGCCTAGCGTCGACGTCGGCCTCTACTTCGAAAGGAGTAGGGGTTTTTTTTGGTTCATTATTTGTGCCGTAGTTTGGTGCCAGTGACCGTATGAGAAGCGCCCTGAGCCCTCAGAAGGCTGGAATATTCGGGCTCAGCGCGCTTCCCATACGGTCTTGCGCAATTGAGCAAATTCGAATGTGCGTCTTCGATATTCCTCGTGGAGGCCCGGCAGCTCACCGGAGCGTACCGCGCGGAAAGTTGGGTGGCCCTTCGGGCTTCCCGAGGTCGCTCACAAGCCTTAAAGCGCTGCGCTGTCTCGTGAGAGACCTCGGCACCCAACTTAGTTTTCCGCGGCGGTACGCTCCGGTGAGCAGCCTACTATCGCGCGGGCTATTGGATATTGTTGGATTGAAGACAACGCGTGCCCGACACAGACTTGCGCTGTGGCACAGGCGCTATTGGACAGATGGTTGGAGTACCAAAGGTATGTACTTAGAGGTTAAGCCGCCCCCGGGGGGCTCGCTTCATCGAAGAAAGATTAAAGGAAGGCGAACTTCGCTAAAAAAATCGCGCCAAGAAACCACGCCCCAAAACTAACGTCGGCACTACGCCCGGCAATCACTTTAATAACCACGTAACTGATAAATCCAACGGCGATACCGTTGGCGATCGAGAAGGAGAGGGGAATCATGATGATTGTCAGTAGGGCTGGGAGTAGTTCGGTTGCATCATCCCAATTCAGTTCTCGCATCCCCGACATCATCAGCAATGCGACATAAATCAAAGCACCGGCAGTGGCGAACGCCGGGACCATACCCGCTAGTGGTGCGAAAAACATTGCTGCCAAAAACAAAAGGCCCACGGTAACGGCGGTTAAACCAGTACGCCCACCAGCGGCTACACCAGCGGCGCTTTCGACATAACTTGTTACCGGCGCGCATCCAAGGAAGGCACCGGCAACACTTGATGTGCTGTCTGCCTTCAATGCGCGGTCCATGTTGTGAATGTTGCCCTGGTCGTCGACCAACCCGGCACGCGTAGCTACACCCATTAGCGTGCCAGCAGTGTCAAACAAATTTACAAAGAGGATAGCGATAACAACGCTGATCATGCTCAACTCAAGTGCCCCGGCGATATCCAATTGCAGGAAGGTAGGCGCGATACTTGGGGGGCTGGCAACGAGGCCATTGTATTGAACCTCGCCGGTCAACAATCCGAGCACAGTTATAGCCAGTACCCCAAGCATTATAGCTCCGGGCACTTGCCGCACAGACAGGCCGGCGATGAGCAAAAAGCCCAGCGCTGCGAGTAGGGTAGGCGTTTGGCTGAAGTCTCCCAGACTCAAAAGCGTGGCGGGGTTGCTGACCATAATGCCGCCGCTTTTCAGGCCAATGAAACCGATAAACAGGCCGACGCCGCAGCCCATGGCGACTCGCATATCCTTAGGGATGCTGTTGAGCATCCAGGCACGCAAGCGGGTGACACTCATAATGACAAATAGCACACCGGCGAGAAATACAGCCCCAAGAGCGACCTGCCAGCTGTAACCCATCTCGCCGACGACGGTATAAGTAAAAAACGCGTTCAAGCCCATTCCGGGTGCGAGGCCAATGGGCCAGTTGGCATAGAAGCCCATAAAAAAACACGCCAGCGCAGCCGCCAGGCAAGTCGCGACAAAGCTTGCACCCTGATCCATGCCGGCGGAGGCCATCATCTGCGGGTTGACGAAGATTATGTAAGCCATGGTGATGAACGTCGTCAGGCCCGCCAGTATTTCGGTGGATATTTTGGTGTTGTGGTCTGTGAGTTTAAAGATGCGATCCAGTAGGCTGTCCAATGTATGTGTTCCTTTCTAAACGTACCGGCTAATGAATTTTTATAGTGTTCTGAGTGTTATCTACAGATGATCGGCGACCAGTTGTGCCGCTTGTGCGCGCTGCTGGGCCTTCAAGGCCTCTAAATCTAAACCAGAAATCTCGCCACCTTCTACGCGCCACTCGCCTGCAATCATCACACGATCAGCACGCTGCGCGTTGCACAGTAGCAGAGCCGCTAGAGGATCGTGACTTCCTGCAAAGGAAAGGTCGTCCAGCTTGTACAGTGCCAGGTCTGCCTGGCAACCCGGTGCAAGACGCCCGATATCTTCGCGCCCTAATAGGGCGGCGGACCCAGCTGTCGCCCAACGGAATGCATCCAGATGGCTAACTTTGGATGCGCCGTAGCGTAAACGCTGCAGATACAGTGCCATTCGCGCTTCCACGATCAGGTTACTGGAGTCATTGGAAGCGGAGCCGTCCACGGCTAGCCCCACTGGCGAGCCAGCGGCTTCGAGCTCCAGGTTGCGACAGATACCGGAGGCCAGCATCATGTTGGAGCCTGGACAGTGCGCGATACCGACGCCCGCTTTGCCCAGTCGAGCAATTTCTTCATCATTGAAATGAATGCCATGTGCCAGCCAGGTCTTGTCGTGCAGCCAGCCTACGCGTTCCAGATAATCTACCGTGCGGCAGCCGAACATCTCCAGGCAAAATGCTTCTTCGTCCAGCGTCTCTGCCAAATGCGTATGTAACCTTACATCGTGTTTCGTGGCGAGTTCAGCGCTGCCGCGCATCAGCGATTCGCTGACCGAGAATGGTGAGCAGGGTGCCAATGCGATTTGTACAAAACTACCGGGCTCTGGATTATGGTGCAGACCAATGACGCGTTCCGAATCGCTAAGAATGGTGTCCTCGTCCTGCACTGTGGTGCGAGGAGGCAGGCCGCCCTCGTCTTCGCCCAGTGACATAGACCCGCGTGTCAGTGTGACTCGAGAGCCGATGCTTTCGCGGGCATCTACCTGCACATCAATAGCCTCTTCCATTCCGCGCGGAAACAGATAGTGGTGATCTGCAGCAGTTGTGCAGCCCGACAGCAGTAGTTCAGCGAGTGCCACGCGGGTTGCGGTGTGCAACATCTCGGGCTGTAGGGATGCCCACACGGGATAGAGACTCTTCAGCCAGTCGAACAGTTCTTTGTTCAGCGCGCCAGGGAAAGCGCGCGTCAGGGTTTGATAGAAGTGATGATGCGTATTGATCAGGCCGGGCAGCATGACATGGGCACTGGCATCGAAGCTTGAGTCTACTGGTTGAGCTGGGCTTTGTCCTGCCGCCAATACTTCTTCAATCTGCCCGTTGTAGATAACGAGCCCGCCGTCGGCAGGTGTATCTGTAGCGGTAAAGTTTGCCAGCGGGTTTTTAATCCATAGGCGACTGCTAGCTTGCATCGAACGCTTCCTGATTGAGCCATTGTCTTGGGATGAGTAATTCCAGCACGATCGCACAGATAGTACTACTGGACACGGGAAAGCCCAGCAACATGGCGATGGTCGGTGGAAGACCTTCCACATAGTTTGGTACCTGCATTGCCAGTAGCCCGCTGACGATAGAGACAGCAGCAATCACCCAGGCTCGCGTATTGTGATTAGAGGTGAGGATTATTTGCAGGCCGGAGTATCCGACCAGCGCGAACATCAATACTGTCGCGCCATAAAGTAGCCCCTTGGGCATTGCCTGGAACAGGCCACCCATGATTGGGAATGTGCCCATCACGATCAACATTATCGCGAGCCATATGCCTACATGGCGGCTCGCCACACCCGTCAGGCGAATAACGCCATTGTTCTGGCTGAAGGTCGTATTGGGGAAGGTATTGAAGATAGCTGCCAGCATTGAGTTGAAGCCATCCCCCAGTACACCATTGCGAATGCGCTGCCAGTAGGAGGGGCCCCTAACCGGAAGGCCCGATAGGTTTGACGTTGCCGTCAGGTCGCCAATGGATTCGGCTGCCGTCACCAGGTAAATGGGTAGCAGCGAAAGAAAAATACTCCACTCGAACCCCAGTTCGTAGATTAACGGTTGCGGATAAAAGAAGGTAGGCAGGCCTTCCATGACACTGAAATCCACCTGGCCGCTGATCCAGGCCACCAAATAGCCCGCTCCCAGACCAATGCTGATAGCGCTGAGCCGCAGCCACGGAGAGTTGCGCGTGGTCAGCCAGAGAATTACTGCGACTACGCCAACGGCATACGCTGGAACAAGCCACGCACTGGCACCCGAATCGATGGCCGAATTATATTCGCGCATTAAATTATCGACAGTCACCATTACCAATGACAAGCCCAGCATGATAACGGCGGTGCCAGTGACGGTAGGTGTAATGATGCGCTGCAGGCGGTGTAAAAATTGGCTCAGTATCATCATCATTACAGCGCCAGCCAGGGTGCAGCCGAAGATGATTCCCAGCAGTTCATCACTGCTATAGTCGTCGCGCATTGTTTGTGCGGCAAAAATTAGCGGGCCGATGAACGTGAAACTGGTGCCCTGTATTGATAGGAGGCCGGACCCGATTGGCCCTACTTTGCGTACCTGGATAAATGTCGCGACACCGGAAATAACCAGTGCACTGCTGATCATGTAACTCGTTTCAGCCGCACTGAGACCCATGCCAAGGCAGATCAGAAGGGGGGCGGTGATAATGCTGACGAAGATCGCTAGAAGGTGCTGTAGGGCCGCTAAAAACTTTGCCGGCGCCGGAGGATTGTCGTCCAGTCCAAATAACAAAGTGTCGGGAGTATTCGCGCCAGAAGCTTGCATGGGCAACGTATTATTCTTTTAGTGAAAGGGCCATGGTCGCATAGTGAGCGCCATGAAGGGAAGAGAGCTCCCTCGTAGGCTTACCTGAATGCAGCTAGACGTACCTATACGTATCTATACATTAAAGCGGAAGTGAATAACGTCGCCATCCTGTACCACGTACTCTTTGCCTTCCAGGCGCCAGCGACCGGCGTCCTTTGCACCCTGTTCACCATTGTTGGCAATGAAGTCATCGTAGCTTATTATTTCAGCGCGAATGAAGCCTTTCTGAAAATCGGTGTGAATGACAGCGGCGGCTTCGGGTGCTGTGGCGCCTACTTTTACTGTCCAGGCGCGCACTTCCTGCACACCGGCGGTGAAGTAGGTTTGCAGGTTCAATAGTTCATAGCCGGCACGAATCACACGATCGAGGCCTGGCTCTTCCATGCCCAAATCCTGCAGAAATTCCAAGCGCTCCTCGTCATCCAGCTCGACGATTTCAGATTCCAGCTTGTTGCAGATGGTAACGACAATCGCGTTCTCTTGGGCCGCAATTTCTTTCACCACATCCACGAGAGGGTTGTCTTCAAAACCATCTTCATCGACATTGGCAATGTACATGGTGGGTTTGCTGGTAAGCAAAAATAACTGCTTTTCCAGTTCCCGTTCGTCGTCGCTTAGAGTGAGGGCTCGAACCGGGAGAGCTTCATTCAGGTGCGGCAGCAATTTATCTTCAAGCAATGCCTTCATGGCGATCGAATCTTTGTCACCACCTCTGGCTGTGCGAATCACTTTCTGCAGTTGCTTCTCGCAACTTTCCAGGTCGGCCAGTGCCAATTCAGTGTTGATGATTTCGATATCGGCTTTTGGATCGATTTTATTGGAGACGTGAATAACGTTCTCGTCTTCGAAACAGCGCACTACATGAGCAATTGCGTCAGTCTCGCGAATGTTCGCCAAAAACTGGTTACCCAGGCCTTCACCTTTGGAGGCGCCAGCAACCAGGCCGGCAATGTCGACAAACTCCATAGTGGTAGCGACTTCTTTCTCGGGCACCACAATGGCCGCAATTTTTGCTTGCCTAGGGTCTGGCACAGCCACAACACCGGCATTGGGTTCAATAGTGCAAAAGGGGAAGTTCTCTGCGCCTATGCCCGCTTTGGTCAGGGCGTTGAACAAGGTGGATTTGCCGACGTTAGGTAAGCCGACGATTCCGCAATTAAAGCCCATTTTGTTTTCCTGTTACTAGTGGCAGCCTAGGCTGCGTTGAAACTGTGTAATCGGGTCATCGCTTTGGTACTGTCCCCATCGAGTAAAAGGGGCAGGGCGGCGATAGCTTCATCGATGCAGGCATCGATCAAGTTACGTTCCAGCGTCGACGGAGCTCCCAGCACATAGCCGGTTACCTTCGATGCATGGCCCGGATGGCCAATACCAATACGCAGACGATGAAAGTCTTTGTTGTTTCCCAGTGCTGGCACAATATCGCGCAGGCCGTTATGCCCGCCGTGTCCACCACCTTGTTTGAATTTCGCGGAACCGGGAGGTATATCCAGTTCGTCATGGGCAATAAGTATTTCATCCGGAGCAATTTTGTAAAAGCTCGCGATGGCTGCAACTGCCTTGCCGCTGAGATTCATAAACGTAGTTGGAATCAACAGGCGCACGTCATATCCAGCCAGGGTAGCCCGGCCGGATAGTCCGAAAAACTTGGATTCACTCTGGAGAGTAACGCCACACTGTCTGGCGAGTTCCTCGACGAAATCGGCACCTGCATTGTGTCGAGTGCCCCGGTACTCGGTACCGGGGTTACCCAATCCAACAATGAGCTTAACGGTAGACATTTGAGGGCTGGCTACCCGAAGGTTGCCAAGCGAGGACTAGTCCTCGCTCTTGCCTTCTTCATCTGCGTCGCCGCCTTCAGCGCCTTCCTCACCTTCAGCGCCTTCCTCACCTTCAGGAACCACTGCTCCATCCAGATCTTCGTCAGTGCCCTTAGGCGCGAGAACAGAAGCAATGGCCAAGTCGTGTGTTTCACCCAGTGACAGAGCCACGGAGGTAACACCTTCAGGAAGGGGAATGTCTGAGAGGTGAACAATCTGGCCGATTTCAATAGCAGCCATGTCTACTTCAATGTATTCAGGTATCAAGCCTGGCAGACACAATACTTCCATGTCTGTTGCCTGGTGCTGAACCATACCGCCTTCTACCTTCACGCCGTGACAGGTGTCTTCGTTCATGAAGTGCAGAGGGACGTTAACCTTGATCGCAACGTTGTCATCGACGCGCAAAAAGTCAGCGTGCATTACGCGGTTTTTTGCGGGGTGACGTTGCAGGTCTTTGAGAATGGCCTTTTCCTTGTTCTTGCCGACGTTAATCGTCAGAACGTGGGAATAAAAAGCCTCATTTTCCAGCGCCTTTTCAAAATCCTTACGGATAAGCTGAAGGGACTGTGGGTCCTTGTCTCCGCCGTAAATAATGGCGGGAACTTGGCCGGCAAGACGACGCAGGCGGCGGCTCGCACCTTTCCCCTTGTCTTCTCGTGTGTCTGCATTTAGTTCAAATTGGTCAGACATAGTCGTGACTCCTTTGATTAGCCATTACAGCACCTGCGACCAGTGCTCCAACGGATTTAGTTAACGCTGAATGTGTAAGCCGGAGCCTACTGAAACAGCGCGCTGATTGATTCCTCATTTGCTACCCTGCGCATGGATTCTGCGAGTAGGTCAGCAATAGTGAGTTGGCGAATTTTAGAAACTGTTCTCGCCTCCGCACTCAAAGGAATCGTGTCCGTAACAACCAGTTCATCGAGCTGGCTGCCTTCAATATTTGCCAGAGCGTTGCCAGACAGTACCGCGTGGGTACAGTAAGCAACGACTCTTGATGCGCCGCGTTCCTTGAGGGCATCAGCTGCCTTACACAAGGTGCCGGCGGTATCGACCATGTCGTCTACCAGCAAGCAGGCACGGCCGTCGACTTCACCAATCAAGTTCATCACCTGGGCTTCATTGGCCCTTGGGCGACGTTTGTCGATGATGGCTAAATCAGCCTCATTCAACTGCTTGGCAATGGCCCGGGCTCTCACTACACCGCCTATATCTGGCGATACGACCATCAGGTTGTCGTAAGAACAGGACTTAATGTCGTCTATCAGTACGGGCGAGCCGTACACGTTGTCTACTGGGCATTTAAAGAAGCCCTGAATCTGCTCCGCGTGCAGATCAACGGTCAATACGCGGTCGACTCCCACGGTAACCATCATGTCTGCCACTACTTTTGCGGTGATAGGTACCCGTGCCGAGCGAACTCGTCTGTCTTGCCGTGCGTAGCCGAAATAGGGCACGACAGCAGTAATGCGGGTGGCCGATGCCCTGCGAAGGGCGTCAATCATGACAATCAGTTCCATCAAATTGTCGTTAGTCGGTGAGCAAGTTGATTGCAGGATGAATACATCCTTGCCGCGCACGTTCTCATTCAGCTCAACGGCTACTTCGCCATCGCTGAATTTTCCTACATCAGCCTTACCTAGCGGCAGATATAAACGACTTGCCACTTTTTGAGCCAGCTCGGGGTTGGCATTCCCCGTAAAAACCATCATTTTTGAGGACACTGTGCTCTATCCTTGCGATTAGGCGTTACTGGTTGAGTAAAGGATCGGTATCGATTCTGTACCAGAACTGGCTCGGGCTTCGCCCACTGCCGAACCTTTCGGTTCTTGTCCTGCTGTATCGGTCTAGCTGTGCTCTGTTTAGCCGGTATTGTGCGCCGGTTACCTCTTTGTCGTTCGTCCGGCGACCCCTTTAGGGTCGTGGGCGGCAGGATTGACTCGGGCCTGTGGCCCTCGGGGCTGCGCCCCGTCGCCGCTTTGCGGCTCCGTCCAAACGCTTTGCGTTTGTCGAACCTTGCGGTTCTCATCCTGCCATATAAACCAAACCGCAATCTATTTTACTGGAGTTGTGCTCCAGTTTGCCTGCAGCTTTCTATATGGCTGGGGTGGCAGGATTCGAACCTGCGAATGCTGGGATCAAAACCCAGTGCCTTGCCGCTTGGCGACACCCCAATAAAATGTTCAGGTATAGACGAAATCTCGTGTACCGGGTGACTCGTTGACGCCCTTTGCCACTATGCTGACCCATTCTGAGGGCAACTGCTGCTGTGCAGCCAAGGCTTGCGCCTGAGTGTCAAAGCTTGCGAATACGCAGCTACCGGTACCGGTCAATTTCGCCTCTCCGAAATTATCCAACAAATTCAATGCCTTATCCACTTCGGAATAAAGACGCCGTACAAGTTGCTGGCAATCGTTTCGTGAGTCCCCTGCGAAATCGGCCGCCATTTTGATTCGGAAGGAGTTGCGTGTCAATTGATCATGAGAAAATATTTGTGCTGTGGAAACATGGCAGTCAGGAACCAGCACCAGAAACCATTGTGTGGGGAGGTCAACTGGAGAGAGAATTTCGCCAATGCCTTCTGCCCAGGCGGTGTGTGCGCCGACAAAAACGGGTACATCTGCGCCCAGGGTAGCGCCCAGTTCTTGCAGCTGGGGACTAGAAATTTGCAAATCCCACAAATGGTTCAGCGCCAGTAAAGTGGTCGCTGCGTTAGAGCTGCCACCGCCAAGGCCACCTCCGGTGGGAATCTGTTTCTCAAGCTGAATGTGGGCGCCCTGATTCCCGTTTTGTAACAATCTGGCTGCTCGTAAAATGAGGTTCTCTTCCGGCGGTATTCCAACGTCGCTACCTGCCAGTGTGATCTGGCCGCTGTCGTTGGCGGTAAATACGAGCTGATCGCCCCAGTCCAGCAGTTGGAACAGCGTTTGCAGCTCGTGATAACCATCTGCTCGGCGCCCTGTGATGTGCAGGAACAGGTTGAGCTTGGCCGGGGACAGTATCGAGAGGGTTTGGGTCATTGTTGGGCTAAATCCTGCCAGTCGCGCAACAGGAGCTTCACACGGGTCACGTCCCGTTGGATAACGATACGAGTAGGGAGTGTGAGCGCGGCAAACTGTTGGTAGCTTTCGTACTCTATCGTCCAGCCATCCTGATGAAGCGAACGCAGTTGTGCGCTTTGCTCTTCGAAGGCCTGCGCCTGTATTGGGTAGTCGGGTGAGGGAATACCTTTAAGCCAGTAGGGAAGCGCGCGCAATGGCAGATCCCAGCCGGTATTAAGTACTACCGCAGTCGGCGTTGAGATGTCCATGATGCGATATTCGCCGCCTTGCTGGATTTCAAGTTTGCTGCCGTCGCTGTCTATCGTGGTGGCGCCCACCCCCAGAGGACCACTCAGCAGAAGGCGCGCGTGTTGCTCATTCTGTTGCCATCGAAGATTCGCAGATTCCGATGCCACATCGGAGCGCAATGCAATTTTTCCGCTGACTTGCCACTGTTGAAGCGCGGCAACACTGTCGCGGTGAGCGCTCCACTGTTGCGGTGATTGGGGTTGAATACTGGGGTTTACGCAAGCGGTCGCAAGCAGTATCAGAGCGGTGACTGCTCCCCTGAACAGGAGCCTGCCAGCCAACATACTAGGGCTGCGTCTGCACAGTTGGGGTAGCGGGCGCTGCGCTGCGCAGTGACTCTACCCCTAGCCTGTCCAGGGTGGTTCGCAATACGGGGTGGTTGGGGTCGCGGATACTGGCGCCTTGCCAGACGGTCTTGGCCGCTTCGGTTTTCCCGGTGGCCCACAGTACTTCGCCAAGATGCGCTGCAACTTCCGGATCGGGAAACTCAGCGTAGGCGCGGCTGAGATATTGTATGGCTTCTTCATGCCGCCCTGAACGGAAGAGCACCCAGCCCATGCTATCGAGTATAGCGGGCTCGTTAGGCTGTAAAGCGAGCGCGCGGGACACCAGTTCCAGTGCTTCAGGGTAGCGATCCGTTCGATTGGCAAGGGTGTAGCCCAGTGCATTGAGTGCCGTTGTGTTGTCGGGGTCATCGTCGAGGATACGGCGCAGGTCTTTTTCCATGGTGGTGAGATCGTTCTGCTGCTCGGCCAGCATTGCGCGGGAATACAAAAGAACTGGCGACCGGGGGGATTCATTCAGTGCTGAATTGAGGACGCTAGTGGCCAGTTCGGGTGCACCCGAACGGGTGAGTACATCTGCCTGAAGGCCGTAAAGTTGTTCGCGCCGCTGGGGGTTCTCTTCCCTCTGCTCATCAAACCAGGCGTTGCTTTTATCATGCTGGCCGGCATCAAAGAATATCTGCGCTATGCGGCTGTTCGCCGCCAGATACTGTTTACCGTCTTCTACCTGCATGTAATAGGAGGCGGCTTCCAAGGGCTGGTCCTTGTCTTCTTCTATCCTGCCCAGATAGTAATTAGCTTCGTCTATACGCTGCTGCAGTGCGATGATCTGGAGCAGGTATGCGCTCGCCGCGGGGTAGTCCCCCATCTCTTTATTGATCAGTGCCAGAGAAAACAGCAGGTCACCGTCGCGGGGGGATTGGGTGGAAAGAATTTCGAACTGCGCGCGGGCCAATTCCATGTCGACAGCGGTTAGCATGCGCGCATATTGCAGGCGCAGGAGCTTGTTCTCCGGCTCTTCTGCAAGTACCCGGTCGATATGGGCGTAGGGCTGTGCGGCTTTCTGGTAGCTTAGGATTTTCGCTTCGAGCATGAGCGCTTGGGGCTGGCGGGGCTCTATTTCAAAAAGCCGCTCCAACTTATCCAGTGCCTCGTCATATTTGTGTTGCTCAGTCTGTATCAGGGCCTGCGTGAGTATTAACTTACTGTCGTCGGGAAATTCCAGTGCCAGTTCGTTGATGCCCGTTGCCAGCGCAGTCTGCTGTTCTTCACTGAGATCCTGATAGCCATTGAGGAGTACTGTGTAGTTAGTTGATTTGCCGTCGCGGGCTGCCAACGTGAGATGGGGAAGGGCTTCTACTGCGCGCCCCTGGCGCACCAGTAAATTACCCATGATGGAATTTGCCTCGATATTATCGGGCTCCAGTTCCACCCACAGTTTGGTAGCCTCATACAGCTCATCTTCTCGACGCATAAACTGGGAGAGATGTACGGTGTGCGAACTGACACTCTTGTCTCTCAAAAGTGTAGATTGCGTCATGTATTTATTCAGCGCGACATCATATTCTTTACGGCGAAGGGCAAACTCGGCTACCAAAAGTTCATGCAGGCTGTCGTCCGGGAAGGGGCGTTCAGGCACGTCTGCCGCGATGGGCTCGGGCTCCGCCATTGGCGAATTTTTTGCGTTGTCTGTGGGCGAGGGGACGACTGTCGCACAGGCGCAGAGTAGAGAGATTACAGCAAGCGAAGTCAGGAGGCGTAACATAGTGGCGTACAGCGAAAATTTCCGGCGATAAGACAGTCATTATGATGACACAGACGCGCAGTTAAACCCACAACAGTGGTATTTAGTCACCACGGGTGAGTGTTGACACTGCTGGGGAGTAGCGGGACAAGTTCACTGTCATTTACGACGTAACTTGTTAAAATCAGGCGATATTTTCGCAAAGTGTGCTAAGGTTCTGCCGGTTTTTGGAAGGGGCAGTTCGAATGACGCCCAGAAGGCAAAGCACGCTGTGGAGCCAGCAGTACTCACTATGAATTTGATCGCCTTGGGAATTAACCACAACTCCGCCGCCTTAGAGGTGCGTGAGCGGGTGGCCTTTGCCCCTGAGCAAGTGGGTGAAGCCCTGTCTGATGTCTGCCAGCAAGCTAACGTGGAAGAGGTTGTTATTCTTTCAACCTGCAATCGCACGGAGCTGTACGCCATTGTGTCAGAGGGTGCAGTCCTGAGTGAGAAGGCGGCCCAATTGATCGATTGGATGGCCAATTATCATCACCTGACAGCCCAGGAACTCCATCACTGCGCTTATCACCATGAGGCGGATAATGCCCTCAGGCACTTGATTGAGGTCGCCAGTGGTCTGGATTCTATGGTACTGGGCGAGCCTCAAATTTTTGGCCAATTAAAATCTGCCTACGTGGTTGCCGGCGAAGCGGGCAGTGTAGGCAGTGAACTTGGCCGCCTCTTTCCCCGTGTGTTTTCCATCGCAAAACGCGTTCGTACCGATACCGCCATTGGCGAGAATCCGGTGTCCGTGGCCTATGCAGCCGTGAATTTGGCCGGGCGTATTTTTTCCGATTTAAATCAATGCAACGCGCTGCTGGTGGGTGCGGGGGAAACTATCGAATTAGTTGCCAGGCATTTGATTGAAGCGGGTGTCAGTAAAATTGTTATTGCCAACCGTACTCTGGGCAGAGCGCGAGAGCTGGCGCAAAAGTTTGGAGCGGAAGCGGTGCTGCTTGCGGAAATCCCAGAGAAGTTGGCAGACGTTGATATTGTGATCAGTTCCACCGCCAGTCAATTGCCGCTGCTTGGCAAGGGAGCCGTGGAGCAGGCCCTGAAAACCCGCAAGCACCGTCCTTACCTTATGGTTGATCTCGCCGTGCCGCGAGATATCGAATCGCAGGTGGGTGAGTTGTCCGATGTGTACCTCTACAGCGTTGATGATTTGCGCGAGATAGTGGATAAGAATTTGCGCAGCCGCCGCGATGAGGCGACCAAGGCCGACGTGATTATCGCGGAAGGCGTACGCCACTATGTTGAGGAAGTACGCAGCCTGGGCGCGTTGGACGCAGTAAAAGAATACCGCAATATGGCAGAGCAATTGCGCGAACAGGAGTTGCAGCGAGCACAACGCTCGCTTGCCAAGGGCGATGACCCGCAGCAAGTTGTGGCGCAGTTGGCGCGGGCAATTACCAATAAACTGATTCACGCACCGACTGCGGGGCTTAAAAAGGCCAGTGCAGATGGGCGTCAGGATATTTTGAACAACGCCTGTAAATTACTCGGGCTGGATATTGAAGCGCCGCGCGAAGGCGTTGCTACGGCCAAGGAAAGTAAAAGTAAAGACAAGGATCAAGCCGAGCTTGATTTACCTCCCACACCCTCCGACACCACTCGCCGAACCCTACAATGAAAGCATCCTTAGTACTTAAGTTGGAAACATTGGCTGACCGACACGAAGAGGTATCGGCCTTGTTGGGTGATGCTGAAACCATTGCCAACCAAAAACAATTTCGAGATTTGTCTCGCGAATATTCAGAGCTGGAGGCGGTTGTTAGCGTTTACGCGCTATACACGAAGGTGACTGCCGATATTGAAGAAGCAAAGGTAATGATGTCTGATTCCGACCCCGATGTTCAGGAGATGGGTCGAGAAGAGCTGGCTGCGGGTGGCGAGCAGCGAGACGGCCTGGAGCAAGAGTTGCAGACTCTACTGTTGCCTCGTGATCCCAATGACTCACATAACGTGTTCCTTGAGATTCGGGCGGGTACCGGTGGCGATGAGGCAGCGATTTTTTCTGGCGATTTGTTTCGCATGTATTCGCGTTATGCCGAGAATCAGGGCTGGAAAATGGAAGTTCTGTCTGAGCGCGCGGGCGATCACGGTGGTTACAAGGAAATTATTACCCGTGTGGAAGGGCGAGACGTATACGCGAATCTGAAGTTTGAATCCGGCGCACACCGCGTGCAGCGCGTGCCGGAAACAGAATCACAGGGCCGCATACATACTTCCGCCTGCACAGTTGCGGTAATGCCCGAAGCTGAGGCGGTGGATGAAATACAAATCAACAAAGCGGATTTACGGGTAGACACCTTTCGGGCATCCGGCGCCGGTGGCCAGCATGTGAACAAAACAGACTCAGCGATTCGTCTCACTCATCTACCGACTGGTGTAGTAGTGGAGTGCCAGGATGAGCGTTCGCAGCATAAAAACAGAGCGCGAGCGATGTCTTTGTTACAGGCTCGATTGACCACCGCCGCTAAAGATAAGCAGGCAGACGAGCAAGCTGAGACCCGTCGCAATTTGGTGGGCACAGGTGATCGCTCTGACCGCATTCGCACTTATAACTTTCCCCAGGGGCGCCTTACTGATCATCGCATCAACCTGACGCTCTACAAATTGGCAGAAGTGGTAGAAGGTGAGCTGGATGCCGTTGTCGGTCCGCTGCGGCAGGAGTACCAGGCCGATCTATTGGCGGCCATGGCTGACAGCTAATGGCTACCGTCGCGCAACTGCTGCGCAGGGAAGATGATCTGCACAGTGAGAGTGCAAGGCGCGACACGGAAATCCTACTTAGCCATGTGCTGGAAAAGTCCCGTACCTGGCTGTATACCTGGCCCGAAACAGAAATCGCTGCTGAACAAACGCTGCAATTTGAGCAGCTCTTGGCCCGCCGTGAAGCCGGCGAGCCTGTCGCCTATCTCACTGGCTCGCGCGACTTCTGGTCACTTTCTCTTCACGTTAACGACTCCACCCTCATTCCCAGGCCTGAAACCGAAACTCTCGTGAGCTGGGCGTTGGAGTTGGATCTGCCTGCGGAAGCCGTGGCCCTTGATCTTGGTACCGGTAGTGGCGCGATCGCGCTGGCGGTGGCAAGCGAACGTCCACAATGGCGAGTAACGGCAGTGGACGCCAGTGCAAGCGCGTTGGATGTCGCGCGGGCAAATGGTACCGCCAATAATCTGCAGCGGGTGCAATTCGCACTTTCCAATTGGTACGAGGCGCTGGAGGCAAAAAAATTCAATCTCCTACTGAGTAATCCCCCCTATGTCGACGGTGCGGATCCCCATTTACAACAGGGGGATCTACGCTTTGAGCCACGCTCTGCACTGGTAGCAGATGACCAAGGCCTGGCCGATTTGGAGCAGTTGATAGAGGGAGCGTCAGCACATTTATGTGCCGGTGGCTGGCTGTTGTTGGAGCATGGTTATGAGCAAGGTAGTGCGGTGCGCAAGCGAATGATCGAAGCAGGGCTCTGTGATGTTGCAACGCGCTGTGATTTGGCGGGCCACGAACGTGTGACGGGAGGGCGCCTACATGCTCAGTGACGAACAACTCATGCGCTACAGCCGGCAACTACTACTCAACGACTTTGATGTTGCGGGGCAGGAGGCACTACAAAATTCTCGCGTGCTGGTAGTTGGGCTTGGCGGGCTAGGTTGTCCTGCCGCTTTGTATTTGGCAGCAGCGGGCGTTGGGCAGCTCCTTCTTGCTGACGGTGACGAAGTTGAACTGAGCAACCTGCAGCGGCAGATTGCGCACGGTGATGCTGATATTGGAACGAACAAGGCAGTTTCAGCAGCAGCTTCGATTCGCGCTCTGAACCCTGAAGTAAAGGTGCAAGTGCTGCAACAGGCGCTCACTGAAGATGTATTACACTCTTTGCTGTCCGGCGTTGATCTGGTAGTAGACGCAACAGACAACTACCCCATTCGTTTTGCGCTGAATCGCGCCTGCATTGCCCATGGATTGCCTCTGGTGTCAGCAGCAGCGGTGCGCAGTGAAGGGCAATTGGCGGTGTTTGATCCCTTAAGTGGCGGGCCCTGCTATCGCTGTCTCTATGCAGAGGGAGAAGAGCACACAGCGCTCAGTTGTAGTGAAAGCGGTGTGCTGGCCCCGTTGGTAGGAGTGTTGGGGTCACTGCAGGCAATGGAGGCGATAAAGATACTTTCAGCTTATGGTGAACCCCTGCGAGAAAAACTACTGATGGTAGATTTAAAAACGATGGAGTTTCGCCACCTGAAGCTCACCGCTAGAACTGACTGCCCCGACTGCGGCCATTTGTCAGCATAACTTTTATTTGTATGGCTACTATTTGCCTAACAAGACTCAGACCTGAACTTACTTTAGGAAAGAGTTGCTGTATCCCGACTCGTCGGATGCCATCAGTGCCGCGAGCCTCGGTAGTGTAAAGCCTCATTCGGTTGAACCCCACGCCCTTAGGAGGCTTTACACTACCGAGGCTCGCTGTATCGCAGTAAACGGGTGGCAGTGGGATAAAAAGAGCTGTTCGGTAGCCAGGCCCACTTAAGGGCGTGGGGTTCCAACCGGAAGTGCGCTTTGCCTAGGGCACAGCGGATCAAAGCGCCTTAGCGGCCAGACATAAGGAAGTACCATTTGGCTCAGGCACCTCTATGCGCTGGGCAAAGGTTTTTGCAGAGTCCTAATTAACCGGGCGCTCAAGATAATGCCGCTCAACGCAATTCCGATAATCAGCGCCTTCCAGAACCCCACAGTGCCTTCTAATGGATCCTGTGTCGGCATCAAACCCCACCAATATCCCAATGGCAGTGTGACTAGCCAATAACAGCTGCATAGAACTACAAACGGGAACTGAGTGTCCTTGAATGCGCGCAGGGAAAAAGTCGCGGTTGCTTGAACGGCATCAAGCACAATAAATAACGCGGCTAGGCCAATTAGTGTGGTAGCCATGCCATGAATCGCCGGGTCGTCGGTGTAGGCCGAAATTATCAGCCCCGGAACCCAGAGCAGGGTCAACATGCAGACGAACGCCACCAGGACCGTGATCGAGGTACCACAGGTAATCGCCAGCGTTACTTTGCCTTTGTCCCCAGCGCCTATGCCATGGCCTACTCGGGTTGCCAGTGCTGAGCCGAAGCTGATTAGCAGGATATAGACGACGTCCCACACATTAAAAGCAATCTGATGGGAGGCCATGGCGGTATTGCCCAGCGTGGCGATGCACAGAGCGACGATGGAAAATACAGCAACCTCCAGAAAGAAAGTTAGGCCCATGGGAATACCGAGGCGGCAAATTTCTCGCACTATTGCAAAATCTATTGGCACAAACTTGAACGGAGGCAAGTAGGGCTTCAATTTTGCGGCTCTGGTCATATAGAAACTGATCAATAGCGGGCTTAGCCACATAGAGATTGTCGTAGCCCAGCCGCAGCCTGCGGCACCCAGCTCCGGCGCACCCCATTTCCCATAGATAAAAGCGTAGTTCAAAGGAATATTGGCTAGAAAACCAATCACACTGGCGACTGCAAAGGGCCGCATAATGCCGATGCCTTGAGTGTGGCAGCGCAGGGCCTGAAAAATTGCCACCGCCGGTAGGCCAAAAGCGATCGCCTGCAGATAACCCAGGCTCTTGGCATGGGTGGCGCTATCAAGTTCGAGCAATTCCAGCAGGGGATTGCTGAAATAGCACAGCGGCCCACCGATCAGGCCCATGGCCAGCGCGAGCCACAATGCTTGAGGCAGCGAGTCGCGTATCCGCTGGATTCTTCCCGCTCCGAAATCCTGGGCTATTAAGGTGGTGGCGCCCAACATAAGGCCGATGAAAAAGAGATAGATGGGCAACCAAATATTGTAGCCAATAGCGATGGCGGCAAGGTCCATTGAGCTGTAGTGCCCGGCCATGATGGTGTCGACCACCCCGGTACCCATCTGGGCCACCTGCGCTATCAGCATTGGCCACACAATAGCCAACAGCGCGCGACATTCACCGAGATAGGCTGCTATTCTTATTTCCTTCATTCCACCCTTGTGTGGGTTCATGCCGACCAATATGAACCAATTAGGCTTGGAACTTTCGAGGGCTGAGAAACCTTTTAGTACTTTTCGCTGTCAGATATGAAAATAACTTGTGAGAGCACGACTATGAACACACTGGCCCAATGGTATTACAGCATACACAGCGCAATATTTCCTCGATTGAGGCATTTGGATGGATTGGCACCGTTAGCGATCCGGCTTTATTTGGTGCCAGTGTTCTGGATGGCAGGCACCCAGAAAATCTCTGGTATGGAGAGCACCATTGAATGGTTTGGCAATCCGGATTGGGGGCTGGGCCTGCCTTTCCCGGAAGTCCTTGCCCATTTGGCCGCCTACACAGAGGCCATCGGCGCATTGCTGCTGCTGTTAGGGCTCGCCACACGTTGGATCTCTGTGCCGCTGATGTTCACCATGGTTGTCGCTATCTTCGCAGTGCATTGGGACAACGGTTGGGCGGCAATTGCTGACTCATCCGCAGAGGACGTTGCAGTGCGACTGGGCAGTGCCAGAGATCTTTTGCGCGATAACGGCAACTATTCCTGGCTCACTGAAAAAGGTGGTTTCGTTATCCTCAACAATGGCATTGAGTTCGGCGTTACCTACCTGCTGATGTGCTTCACCCTGCTGTTTACCGGGGGTGGCCGCTATACCAGCGTGGATTACTATCTGGGTCGATTGTTGCCCAATAAATCCTGATAAACCTGGTTTTTGAGCCCCTGTATAATTCCCGACTTTTCTCGTCGGGAAGTGGTAAACTGGCGCGCTTTTTTCGGCAGCTACAGGATAATTGAGCTTGAGCAAAAATTTGGTAGAACATATGGCGGGGAAAAATGAAGCGGCAAGCCAACCTCAGGCGCCGGCTGCACAGTGGACGGTGGATGAGTTTCCAGTGGAGGAGAAAGAGGGTGAGACCCGCTTTCACGACCTGGGCTTGCGTGACGAAATTATGCACGGCATTGCGGACCTGGGGTTTAAATACTGTTCCCCTATTCAAGGGACTATCCTTCCGCACACCCTGCAGGGCCATGACGCCATAGGCAAAGCTCAGACAGGAACCGGCAAAACTGCCGCATTCCTGGTGACTATGTTTAACGACATGTTGTGTAATCCTCATGAAGGTGAGCGTTTCACCGGCGAGCCACGTGGTCTGGTCATTGCGCCTACGCGTGAGTTGGTCATGCAGATTGCTGCAGATGCTGAGGAGCTTGCGAAGCATACAGGCCTCAACGTGGCGACTCTGATTGGTGGTATGGACTACCAGAAGCAGCTCAACCGATTGAGCAATAATGTCATAGACCTGGTGGTTGCTACTCCCGGCCGGTTGTTGGATTTCATGAGCCGTCGCGACCTGTACCTGGATCACGTAGAAATTCTGGTGTTGGATGAAGCCGATCGCATGTTGGATATGGGCTTTATCCCGCAAGTAAAACGTATCGTGCGAGCAACGCCTGCGAAGGAAAACCGCCAGACATTGCTGTTCTCCGCGACCTTTACGCAAGACATACTCAACCTGTCGCAGCAGTGGACCTATGAGCCCATCACGATAGAGATCGAACCTGACAGTGTGGCGGTAGACTCTGTTGATCAAAAAGTCTATCTAGTCAGTAGTGAGCAGCGCTATAGAGTGCTTAACAATTTGCTGCGCAGCGATGGCTGTACCAGTGTTATCGTATTTGCCAACCGCCGCGATCAGGTGCGCCGTTTGCATGAACGCCTGCGTAAGTCGGGTGTTGCTGCCGGCATACTGTCAGGTGAAGTGCCTCAGGCGAAACGTACCCGTACTCTGGAGCAGTTCAAGAGTGGGGATATTAAGGTGCTGGTGGCAACTGATGTTGCTGGCCGGGGTATACACGTTGAAGGCGTAAGCCACGTGGTGAATTACAATTTACCCGAAGACCCGGAAGATTATGTACACCGTATAGGTCGTACGGGGCGCGCAGGGGCAACAGGTGTTTCTATTAGCTTCGCCAGCGAAGACGATGCCTTTTTGTTACCCGACCTGGAAGCGCTGCTGGGCACCCCTCTGGAGTGCACACATCCGCCGCAGGAACTGCTGGTTTAGATTTTAAGGCAGTTCCAGCGTCTTGTAATTCTCGATAGAATCTTAAAGACAAAGGGTGTTTAGACAAGCGTAGGTTTCTCTGCGATGTTCAGCTAAAAAACTAAAGCTCACTTGCGGCGCTCACAATCAGCGCTGCACATTCAACTCTTCACACCAAAGTAGTGTCGCGCCTACCACCGCGGCGGGCACCACAAAGAAGTTCACCAGTGGAATGCCCGCGCATATCGCTACCAGCCCGCCAAATCCCATGCTGCTTAAACGTCTTGAGCGAACGGCGTTCTTTACGTCAGAAAAAGTCAGCTTATTGTTGTCCATGGGGTAGTCCACGAATTGTATGCTCATCATCCAGGCGCCCAGCAAAAACCACATCACAGGCGCGAAAGCATTGATGCCAGGGATAAAGGTTGCGACCAACACAAAAAGTGCCATCGGAATGTAGTACACCAGTTTGGAAATCTCCCTCACGATGCTCCTTGGGACTTCCATAAGTGCGGCGCCTAGGCCTTCCAGTGAATTGACGGGTTGCCCGGTGATCAACTCTTCTGCTTTTTCTGCCAGCAGGGAATTGAATGGCGAAGCGATGATCAGCGCTATAGATGTAAATAGATAACCAGAGATCAAGCTGACGGTGATACCGATAAGAGGCCAGAGAATCCATTCAATGAAGCTCAGCCAGCTTGGAATGCGCGAAAGCATTGAGTCCATTAATTCGGCTAAATATCCGTAGCCGAGGGTGAGTAGGGTGCCAAAAATAAGGATGTTGATAACAAGAGGAACCACTACAAACAAACGCAGGGAAGGGTGCCCCAGCATTTTCGCACCGCGAATCAAATAGTCGGAACCTTGAGAGACGTTACCCTCCATTGGGTGCATCTTCGCTCACGCGGCCACAGGCAGGGCAGAGACAGTATTTGTCCTTCGCTTCCTCTGGAATGGCCGCCAGAGACTCTTTGTTGAAGGTCACCCCCTGGCACCAGCACGACTCGGCTGGACGCCCAGCCGCGGCCGCACATTTATTGTCAACGCCACACAGAGGGCAGATTTTTTCTTTAGGATCAATTTGCTTCATAAGCCTGTCTCAAACAGTCATAGCGAAGGCTATAATACCGGACTTGGGACAGGGTGTAATTATGAACAGTGACGAAGACAGCGGGTTTCTGGAAGAAATGGCCGACGTAGTGCCGCTGCAACGGGAGCCGCGAATCGATTTGCACAATAAAACGCAACGCGACCGTGATTCCTCACTGGAACAGCGCCGTCTGAGCGCTGTTCAGGCCAAGGAGTCAGACCGAAACACGCTTACGGACCAGCGCATTGCGGCACTGGACCCGTGGTTTGTGTTGGAATTCAAGCGCCCGGGTATTCAAAACGGCGTCTTTAGGAAGATGAAGCAGGGTCGATATGAGGCTGAAGCAAGGTTGGATTTACACAGAATGACGGTGGCAATAGCTCGCGATGAAACTTTTGGGTTTATTGAAGAAGCTCACCATCTGGGCTTGCGCAGTGTTCTAATAATCCACGGCAAGGGCGAAAATACAGCGGAGCAACAAAGCAGCGCGGTGCTAAAGGGTTATGTAAATTACTGGCTGCGAGAGTTGGATATAGTGCAGGCCTTTCACAGCGCGCGGCGTCAACACGGAGGCACCGGGGCGGTTTACGTTTTATTGCGCAAAAGTGAGGAGCGAAAACGCGAGAATCGAGAGAAGTTTTCCAAGGGGCGTATTCCGTACGAGCCGACTTAGGCGTTGCGGTTGCGATGGTGAGCAATTCGCTGTGCAGCATGAAGAACTGCACAGCCAATCCAGAGCGTTAAGAGGCGCCTGCCGCTTTCAAGATATCTGCATATTCCACACCGTGGCGATGGCTGGAAACGATCTCCAAAACGGTGCGTCCATCTCTTCCGGTCGCATTGAGGTCACGGTTTTCACCGTTAAAGAACGTCAGAAACAATTCGAAATCCGAAGCTCGCATGCATTGGTAGGACTTCAATAGCATATGGAAGTTTTCGTCGCCGCCATCGTGCGGGCGCACATCGAGGAAGCTTTTGACGTGATCTTCTGTCCACACCTCGTCTAGAACTTTTTCCTTATCTTTGCGCAACATACTTTTACCCTTTACTTAATTTGACTACACCAGCTTCGTGGCAAGTAATTCGTTTACCATTTTCGGGTTGGCTTGGCCCTTGGACATTTTCATGATTTGACCGACGAAGAAGCCCAGCAGTTTTTTACGTTTAGCTTCGTCCGCTTCAAGATACTGTTGCACCTGTGCAGTGTTGGCGTTGATAACTTCGTCGACCATAGCTTCCAGCTCGCCGGAATCGCTGACTTGCTTCAGACCGCGAGCCTCGATGATTTCATCGGCACTGCCTTCGCCCAGCCACATTCCTTCAAAGACCTGTTTAGCAATCTTGCCGGATATGCTGCTGTCCAGGATGCGGATAATGAGTTCGCCCAGTTGCGTTGCGTTTACTGGGCATGCCTGGATCTCAATCTCGTTGCGATTGAGTTGACCTAATAGCTCTCCCTGTACCCAGTTGGCGGCAATTTTTGCATCGCTGCAGGTTTCTACTACGGCTTCGAAATAGTCTGCCAACGCCCGGCTGCCCGCCAATACGCCTGCATCGTATGTGTTGAGTCCATATTGTTTACTGAAACGGTCACGCTTCTGCGTGGGTAGTTCGGGTAGTGTGGCTCTAATCGCTTCTATATAAGCGTCGTCTATAACAATGGGTAGCAGATCGGGCTCGGGGAAGTAGCGATAATCATTGGCAACTTCTTTGCTGCGCATGGGCCGTGTTTCATCTTTGTCCGCATCGTACAGTCGTGTTTCTTGCGCAACCACGCCGCCATCTTCCAGAATCTCCGCCTGCCGTTCGAACTCAAAACGAATGGCCTTCTCTACAAAGCGGAAAGAGTTTACGTTCTTGATTTCGGCGCGTGTGCCCAAGGTATCTGAGCCTATGGGTCGCAGAGAAATATTGACGTCACAGCGCATGGAACCCTCTGCCATATTGCCGTCTGATATCTCCAGATAGGTGACCAGGCTGTGCAAGGCCTTGAGGTAGGCGACCGCTTCGGCAGCGTTGCGGATATCAGGTTCAGTCACGATTTCTAACAGTGGTGTGCCCGCCCGGTTCAAATCTATACCCGACTGTCCCTCAAAGTCTTCATGCAGTGATTTACCCGCGTCTTCCTCGAGGTGCGCGCGAGTGATGCCTATTTCCCGGGTGTTGCCATCTTCCATTACTATTTCGAAGACACCGGCGCCAACGATGGGCGCCTCAAACTGGCTGATTTGATAGCCTTTGGGAGAGTCTGGGTAGAAGTAGTTTTTTCGATCAAAGACCGAGCGTTTGCCGATTTCGGCACCGATACCCAAGCCGAATTTGACTGCAAACATCACAGCCTTCTCGTTAAGTACGGGCAGCATGCCAGGCATGGCCAGGTCGACCGCGTTCGCTTGTGTGTTCGGTTCTGCGCCAAAGGTAGTGGGCGAGCCGGAGAATATTTTTGAGGCGGTGGCCAGTTGCAAGTGAACTTCAAGGCCTATCACAGATTCCCATTGCATCAGACGGCACCTCCTGATGTATCTGGCGTGCGCAGATGCCAGTCGGTTGCCTGCTGGTAGCGGTGCGCGACATTGAGCAGGCGTGATTCGTTAAAGTGCTTGCCCAGTAATTGCAGGCCGACTGGTTTGCCATCGACGAACCCGGCGGGAAGCGACATTCCCGGTATGCCGGCGAGATTGGCCGCCAGCGTGTAGACATCTTCCAGATACATCGAGATAGGGTCGTCGGACTTGGCACCTAAAGCGAAAGCAGGCCCTGGAGTGGTGGGCCCGGCGATAACGTCGACTTGTTCAAAGCAATCCATGAAATCCTGTTTAATCAGTCGGCGAACCTGTTGCGCCTTCTTATAGTAGGCGTCGTAGTAACCCGCAGACAGTGCATAGGTGCCTACCAATATGCGGCGCTTCACCTCGTCGCCGAAGCCTTCTTCCCGGGTGCGGGTGTAAAGGTCGTTTAGGTCGACAGGGTTTTTGCAGCGATGGCCATAGCGAACACCGTCGTAGCGTGACAGGTTAGTGGAGGCCTCTGCCGGTGCGATCACATAGTAAGTCGGAATTGTCAGCTTGCTGTGTGGCAGGGAGACGTCTACCAGAATCGCACCCTGAGCTTCCAGCTCCTTCAAAGCAGCGTGGATACATTCGCCAGTGGCGCTATCGAGTCCGTCAGAGAAATACTCTTTGGGCAAGCCAATACGCAGCCCCTGGACACTGGCACCGAGATTTGCGGTGTAGTCTTCAATGGGCTGCGGTGATGACGTTGAGTCTTTGGGGTCGTGCCCTGCCATGGCATTGAGTAGCAAGGCGCAGTCTTCGGCAGTACGCGCCAGTGGGCCGGCCTGGTCGAGGCTTGAAGCAAAGGCCACCATACCCAGGCGGGAAACGCGGCCGTAGGTTGGTTTCAGTCCAGTGATGCCGCAGAACGCTGCGGGTTGTCGAATGGAGCCACCAGTGTCGGTGCCAGTCGCGGCAGGTGCCAACAAGCCAGCAACTGCAGCTGCAGAGCCGCCAGAGGAGCCCCCCGGGACTAAATCGGTATTCCAGGGGTTGCGCACTGGGCCGTAGTAGCTGTTCTCATTGGAGGAGCCCATGGCAAATTCATCCATATTGGTTTTACCCAACATGATCGCGCCGGCTGTGTTGAAGCGAGTGATGACAGTGGCGTCGTAAGGCGGCACGAAGTTGTCCAACATGCGAGATCCGCAGCTGGTACGGACTCCATTGGTGCAAAAGATATCTTTATGGGCGATGGGAATGCCCGTCAGTGCAGAGGCCTCGCCAGCGGCCAGTATTTGGTCAGCAGCCTCGGCTGCGGCCAATGCAGCGGCTTCATCGACGCTGATAAAGCTGTTGTACGTCGGGTCCAGTGTGGCGATCCGCTCCAGATAGGCGCGGGTCAGCTCAACGCTGGAAAATTGGCGTTCGCGTAGCCCTTCTACGAGTTGCGCGACAGTTTTGGTGTGCATTGCAGTAGTCCTGATGCGGCTTAGCCGCCTAATCGATCACTTTTGGAACAAGATAGAGTCCAGCTTCCACGGCGGGCGCTATGGCCTGAAAGGCTTCGCGCTGGTTGGTCTCAGTCACCTCGTCCGGACGCAGTTGTTGCGTTGCATCCAGCGGGTTGGCCATGGGCTCAACATTGGCGGTATCGGCCGCCTGCAATTGATCCACCATGGACAATATCTCGGTGATGCGCTCGGTGATCGGGCCAAGTTGTTCCTCGCCGATGCGAATACGCGCCAGTACCGCGATCTTTTCAATTTCGTCTTGCTCTATTGCCATCTCTTTTTCCGCCGAAAGCCGCTGCGGGAGCGGCGGGGGGCGTAAACTTATCACATTTGCGCCTTGCCCAAAATCCCTGCGGTTGTTACAGTTGCAGAAATAATACAACGCCCCATAAAGACGGCCTCTGGAGCGCTTTTCAGCCTTTAAAACAGGGGTGTAGATAGAAGGGCGATGGTGGGTACGAGTAGCTAGAAGTAGTTACAAACAGGTACAGAGGGCAAATACGGGGTTCCCCGTTGTATTCAGAAGGTAGCAAGCATTCATGTTAAAAAAACTGCGCGGAGTGTTCTCCAACGATCTCTCCATAGATCTTGGTACGGCCAACACGTTGATCTACGTGCGCGACAAAGGCATCGTGCTGGACGAACCCTCAGTAGTTGCTATCCGAATTCACAATGGCCAAAAAACGATTGAGGCGGTGGGTACCGAAGCCAAGCGAATGCTAGGTCGTACCCCGGGCAACATCACTGCCATTCGTCCCCTCAAAGATGGTGTAATCGCCGATTTCCTCGTGACCGAGAAGATGCTGCAGCACTTTATTGCCAAAGTGCATGAGAGCAAGTTTATTCGCCCAAGTCCTCGGGTTTTGGTCTGTGTTCCCTGTATGTCTACGCAGGTTGAACGCCGCGCCATTCGCGAGTCCGCACTCAGTGCGGGAGCGCGTGATGTACGGTTGATAGAGGAGCCAATGGCCGCCGCGATTGGAGCTGGCCTCAGAGTCGATGAAGCTACCGGCTGCATGGTAGTCGATGTAGGTGGCGGTACCACGGAAGTGGCTATTATTTCCCTGAACGGTGTGGTGTATCGCGATTCCGTTCGCGTAGGCGGCGACCGGTTCGACGAAGCTATCGTCTCTCATGTTCGCAGGCGCTACGGTAGCCTCATTGGCGACGCTACTGCTGAACGCATCAAGCTCGAAGTAGGTTGTGCTTTTGCCGGCAGTGAATTGCGCGAGATCGATGTGCGCGGTCGCAACCTGGCGGAAGGGGTGCCGCGCAGTTTTACATTGAACAGCGATGAAATTCTTGAGTCTCTTGGGGATCCATTGGCCTCAATTGTTCAGGCCGTCAAATCTGCCCTGGAACAATCACCACCTGAATTGGCAGCAGATATTGCCGAGAGCGGTATTGTGCTGACCGGCGGCGGTGCGCTGTTACGCGATCTGGATAGACTGATCTCTGAAGAAACCGGGTTGCCCGTTATTGTCGCTGACGATCCTCTGACCTGTGTTGCCAGAGGTGGTGGTATCGCGATGGAAACAATGGATCGACACACCATAGACTTGCTGTCTACCGAGTAATACCTGCCTAGGCGTTTTTATCTGGCCCTCCCTGCACAGGTGTGCTGACCAAGGCAACTGAGGAGTCGACATCAAGCCCCTATTCGTCAAAGAATCTTCCCTGGGGCTGCGAATGTTCCTTGCGACCGTGGTGGTAATCGTCCTGATTACCGCAGATTTACGTTTCAACAATCTCGATTACGCCAGAGCGCTGTTGGTTACTGCTGCAACACCTGTCTACTGGGTAGCTGATCTCCCCAGCCGCTTAGGTGACTGGACCGATACCCATATCCATTCGCGATCCCAACTGCTGGAAGAAAACGAACGATTGCACCGCGAAAACCTGGTGCTGCAGGGCCGTTCGCACCAAATGTCTTCTTTGCAGGCAGAGAATGTACGTTTACGGGCGCTGCTCAATTCAACAGCAATGCTGCGGGACGATGTTCTGGTAGCTGAGTTGCTGGGCGTGTCACCTGATCCTGCTCGCCATCAACTGGTATTGAACAAAGGGGAGAGCGATGGTGTTTTTGTGGGCCAGCCTCTGATTGATGCGGATGGCCTGATGGGCCAGATAGTGGAGGTTAGCGGTGGAACGTCTCGCGCGCTGTTGATTACCGATGCTACCCATTCGATCCCGGTGCAGGTAAATCGCAACGGTGTTCGAGCCATTGCAGAGGGTACCGGGGCGTTGGGTACTCTGGAGATTCATCACGTGTCTGCCACCACCGATATAACCGAAGGTGATCTACTGGTGTCATCGGGTTTGGGCGGTCGCTTTCCTGTGGGCTACCCCGTGGGGGTGGTGAGCGAAATTGAGCGAGATCCCGGTGAAGCCTTTGCCCGTATCCTCGCGGTTCCCACCGCGGCGATGGATCGCAGTCGTCATGTACTGCTGGTGTTTACCACCAATAGTAAAACGCAGGAAGATTGACCCATGGCCGATAGGGAAGGGCGAGGCTACGGCGTTATTTTGCTGACCTTCCTGCTTGCTTATGTGCTGGCTGTACTACCTCTTCCGCCCTGGCTTGAATGGGGGCGTCCCGAGTGGGTAGTTCTGATGTTGATCTATTGGAGTATTGCACTTCCACATCGAGTGGGCATTGCCACTGCTTTGGTGTTGGGTGTGGGCCTGGATGTATTGGAAGGCGCGGTGCTGGGGCAAAATGCGTTTGCCTTGGTAGTCGTCGTGCTGCTTTCCCTGACGCTTTACCAGCGCCTTCGTGTTTATAGTTTGGCGCAACAGGCTGGGGTGGTGTTTATTCTGGCGGGTGTTAATCAGTTGATCACCCAGTGGGTTCAAAATCTCGAGGGGATGGGTGCCAGCTCCATGCTGTTTCTACTTCCTGCGATTACCAGTGCCCTGCTGTGGCCCTTTGTGCTGCAGGTCTTGCGCGGTGTCCGCCGTTACTATCGAGTAAACTAAAGTGTCGGCACCTAGTTTGATATTGGCTTCGGCCTCTCCCCGCCGAAGTGAATTGTTAACCCAGCTTGGCGTATCCTTTGATTGTTCTCCCGCGGATATAGATGAGTCTCCCGTCGTAGGCGAGACCGCTGTTTCCTATGTACAGCGTATGGCCTTGGAAAAGGCGCAAGCGGTAGCGACCCGCTTTCACGAGACTTCGCAAGCGGTTTTGGCTGCTGACACCACGGTAGTGCTAGAGGGTGTTCCGTTGGGTAAACCCACAAATCACGCGGCGGGATTGGCCATGCTCATGAGTTTGGGCGGTCGAGGGCACACGGTAATGAGTGCTGTTTGTTTGATCGGAGCGCAGGGTCCACGCAGCGTATTGGTACAGACTGATGTCGAATTTATCGCGCTGACTCGCGCCGATTGTGAGGCTTATCTCGCGACA
Source organism: Halioglobus sp. (assembly GCA_047611225.1). GTDB lineage: Bacteria > Pseudomonadota > Gammaproteobacteria > Pseudomonadales > Halieaceae > Marimicrobium. The sequence continues at coordinate 19,344 of JBLFWP010000011.1, read as the reverse complement.
GATGAACCTTGGGACAAGGCCGGTGGCTATGGCATTCAGGGTCTGGGCGGTGCCTTTGTGCGCGCTATAAACGGCAGTTACAGCAATGTTGTTGGCCTGCCTTTGGCAGAAACACGAAGTTTGCTGGTGGCTCAAGGTATCGCCACTAAACTCGATGGGGCACAAACATGAAAGGGTACAGCGGTGAGTGAAGAGATTCTGGTTAACGTTACACCCATGGAAACCAGGGTGGCTCTGGTTGATAACGGAGCGGCCCAGGATATCCACATGGAGCGTTCCGCGGGTCGCGGGATTGTAGGAAATATCTACGCCGGAAAAGTGGTGCGAGTGCTGCCTGGAATGCAGGCCGCCTTTGTCGATATTGGCGTGGAGCGCACGGCTTTTATTCATGTCGCAGATATCGTCTCGCTGGACGCTAACGGCTACGAAGATAAGAACAACCAATCGGATCAAATTGCTCAGTTTCTGCACGAGGGCAAGAAAATTATTGTACAGGTGACCAAGGATCCACTGGGCACCAAAGGTGCGCGACTAACGACGCACTTGTCTGTCTCTACGCGGTATCTGGTGCTTATGCCCCACACCGATCATATTGGCGTGTCGCAGCTGATAGACGATTCACAGGAGCGCTCCCGGCTGCAGCAGATATTGGGAGAGTCCCTTGCAGCTGCAGAACTGACCGACCTTAAAGGGTTCATTCTGCGCACCGCTGCCGAAGGCGTGGGCGCCGAAGAACTCGCCGCCGACTTGCGTTACCTCAAGCGGCTCTGGGCGGCTATTGTGCGACGAGGGAAAGCTGCACAAGGTGCGGCGCTTCTATACGAAGATTTACCGTTGCACCTACGTACTATTCGAGATCTGGTGCGGCCTTCTATTTCAAAGGTCATTGTTGATAGCCCAGCCGGTTACGCGTCTTTGCAGGAGTTCTGCCAGGAGTACGTTCCCGAGGTTGGTGAACTGTTGGAGTTCTATGAGGGCGAGCGTCCTCTGTTTGACCTGCACGGTATCGAAGATGAATTGCAAAAAGCGCTGGGGCGTAAAGTTGGGCTCAAGTCCGGGGGTTATTTGATTATTGACCAGACCGAAGCAATGACAACTATTGACGTCAATACCGGCTCCTTTGTAGGCGGCCGTAATCAAGCAGAAACAATTCTGAAAACCAATCTGGAAGCTGCCGCTTCGCTTGTTCGACAATTGAGACTGCGCAATCTGGGTGGCATTATCATCGTCGATTTTATTGATATGAAGAGTGAAGAGCATCGCAGGCAGGTGCACCGAACGTTGGAAAAGGCGATGCAACGCGATCCGGCCCGCAATAAAATTACCAGTGTTTCTGAATTGGGTTTGGTGGAGATGACACGTAAGCGCACAAGGGAGAGTCTGGAACACTTACTGTGCGAAGAGTGCCACGTGTGTCAGGGGCGCGGCGTGCTAAAGACAGCGGAAACGGTGTGCTATGAAATCTTCCGCGAGATTATGCGCGATGCCCGGGCCTACGAAAACGACAGGCTTATGGTTTTGGCGGCACAGGGAGTGGTGGACCGCCTGCTAGACGAGGAATCCGCCCATTTGGCAGATTTGGAGGAATTTATCGGTAAAACTATCAGTTTTCGTGCCGAACCCAGTTATGTTCAGGAACAGTTCGACATCATTCTCCTCTAAGAATAGAGCTACTGGGCGCCCTGGCGGTGCCAGCCCCCCCCATTAGTCCAATTTACGCAGTGAGCCTGCGCCAACACTCTGGTTTTTAGACCAGAATATCGCCCTGCTCAAAGTGGATATGCCCAATGGCACTGCGGGAGCTGCATGTCGTGCGCAGGCGCGATAGAATTGGCACGCGTCTGCTGGGAATTCAGCGAAGGAAGCTGGCAGTAACGCGTGAGCCATTTGCCAACATGTTGTTAGTCACAGGATCTTTTTTTGGAAAATTCTTTTTTGCACCGCCTTAGTCGCGCGCTCTGGAGTTGCATGGTTGTTGCGATTGTGGTGCTGGCGATCTATGTCAGTGCCGGCAGGCTGCTCATGGCCAACGTTAACGTTTACCGTGAGGCGATACTGCAGGAATTGAATGTACGGTTTCCGTTCACGCTGGAAGCGCGGCAAGTCAGTGGCGAATGGCATTCGTTTTCACCGGTATTAATTTTTACTGATCTACGTTTGAGTTTCCCCGATGCCACTACCGCACCGGTAGAGCTGTCTGAAGGTCGCGTAAGCTTACACGTGCTCAACAGCCTGCGATCACTTTCGCTGCAATTGAATCAAATTGTGCTGACGGACCTGAGCTTACGGGGCACATTGTCTGAAGACGGCAATATCAGTTTGAAAGGCTTTTCCAGTGGCGGCTCGAGCCCGGGCCCGGGAACCTGGCTGCAGGACTTCCTGTTAAACATCGAAAATATCAGCCTGCATAACAACCTCTTGTTTTTGACCATGCCCAATGGTGATGAGCGGGAACTGGATTTCAGTTTGCTGTTGTCTCGCAGCGGAAGCCACAGGCAGATTGATGCCCGATTACAATCGACCGCGGGGCTGGTGGTTTCCATTCTTGCGAAAGGTGTCGGCAACCCACTACAGCCCGAAAATTTCTCCGGCAACGTTTATATGGATATCCATACGCCGGATCTAGGCGCCGCAAAAGCAATGCTGGCCGACGGCTCGCCGCCCTTTTGGGCGGAGGGTGAATTGGATATGCAAGTCTGGGGTACGTTGGACAAGGGGCTTACTGCCGTTGAGGCGCGTCTTGCCGGAACGAATCTACAGATTACCAGGGAGGACTCCACGAGCCGCTGGCCTGTGGAGAAGCTCTCCTTGAACGCTCACTTTACGGATGCCAAAGATCATTGGGTGCTTCACGCCTCTGATGTGAAGTTGCTACAAAATGGGGTTGAGGTGCAGTTGTCGCAAGTGCAACTGGATGGCAAGGGCAGCGCTGTGCGGGCCCGACTGGTAGATGTTGATCTAGAGACCCTCAATGATATGGCATCCGTAATGGATGGTGTTCCGGACAAGCTGCTAGATGCGTTAAAAACGCTGCAGCCGCGCGGTGTATTGCCAGCTGCGCAGCTGAGTGTTGCCAATATTGATGAGCCGGCCACCGAGTGGGAGCTAAGTGCTAATTTTGAAAATATCGAGGCCCAACCTTATAAGGGTGCGCCTGGCATTGTAGGTGCGAGAGGTTACCTAAAACTGGCGCCTGGCGGTGGTTCGGTTGTGCTCGACAGCCAGCCTCTAGTGCTCGATTTCCCCACCATCTTCCGCGAGCCATTACAGTTCGATGAACTACACGGCACGTTGGGTATCAGCTGGAATGAAGAGGTGTTCAGTCTCTCCAGTGGTTTGATTACGGCGACGGCTGAGCAGGGCCGAGCGAAGGTTCTGTTTGGTCTGGATGTGCCGCTCACGGAGAACGTCCCAGGGATTGAGATGGACCTGCTGGTTGGATTAGAGGGTTCCCACACACGATATCTAGACAGTTATCTTCCCTACACGCTGGCACCTTCCCTGCTGAACTGGCTGGATGAAAGTATTGGCGACGGTCAGATAGATCAGGGGGCTTTTCTCTGGCGAGGTAGTTTGCGCAAGGAGGCCTCAAAAATGCGCACTGTTCAACTGGCTTTCAATGCCACTGATACAGCGTTGGATTATCACCCCCAGTGGCCTGCGGTTGTGCTGCAGGAGTGGGTGATTCTGATAGATGATGGCGCGGTCAGTATGTGGGCAGAGCGCGGCAGCCTGTTAGATTCCACAATAACTCAGTTATCGGTTGAGACTCGTATCAACAAGGACAAGCATTTGCTTCTGGAGGTTGCCGGAAACGTGGCAGGGCCGGCAGCAGATGCATTAAACGTGCTTAACGATTCTGCCTTAACAACGATTGTAGGCGGTACGTTTTCACAATGGGAACTGGAAGGAGAGTTCGAGGCGGACCTGAATCTTGCGCTTAACCTTAGCGATAAACAGGTAGCGCCGGACGTCAATGTGGCCACCCGTTGGCGCGATACTGATGTCATGATTGTGCCGGGCAAAGTGCCCTTGACTGGTATGACTGGCGCCTTTGACTACAGTACTGCGTCCGGGTTCACATCAACCGGCCTGCAGGGCTCTATCTGGGGACAGGGCCTGACAGCTACAGTGGGACAGCAACACCCGGCCGGGACGAGCGCCTACGATGCGCGCGCCTCTGCACTTGAAATTGATCTCGCTACCCGCGTGGCAATGACGGACCTGCAAGCATGGCTACCATTGAAACCGCTTACCCTGGCCAGCGGCGAGACGGCTGTAGCAGTGAAGGTGACGGTGGCGCCGGGAGAGTCGGCAGTTTTGACAGCTACCAGTGCACTGCAAGGCGTTGCGCTTGATCTACCGCAGCCATGGCGTTTGGCGCCGGAACAAACCACCAGGCTACAGTTTCAAATGCCGCTGACGAAGGGGCTTGTACCAATAAGTCTCAATCTTGGGGAAGATCTGGCGCTGCTGCTGAACCTTGAGGAGGGCGAACTGCAAAGTGGCGTGCTGGGAATCAACGCCCTACCGGGGATTGCCCAACCAGGCGTGTTTTCGATAGCCGGCCACACACAGCTGCTTCAGGTTGACCACTGGCTGCAGTTTGTGACGGAATATTTTGGTGCTCCGGATCTGGTGTCCGCAGTGTCGCCCGTTTCAGATGATGATTCCCTGGATGTTGCGACATTGGTTGCCGCCGCCGAATTAGGAGTCACTCCCGACACAGAAACCGCTGGCGATTCTATTGTGAATCATGGGCCACCAGTTGACCTGCCATTGGAAGTGATAGTTGACAAATTATTGACGGAACGCTTGATAGTGATGGATCAGCAATTTCAGAATGCTGCGCTTAGTCTGGCGTTGAAGCCAGCGACGTGGACATTTTCTTTGTATTGCGAGTGGCTGCAGGGTTCCATAGTGCTGGATCGTCGCGAGGGTTCAACACAAGTCATTCTCAATCACCTTGATCTGGATAGGCTTGTAGATCTCGATGTGTCCAAACAAGCAGGTGGAGATTCGACTTTCAAGCTCCCGGCGATGGAAGTTACGCTTAAAAACCTTTACCAGTCTGAAAAACGTCTGGGTGAACTTTCTTTTTCCCTTGTCACCCAGGGCGCCTTATTGCAAGCGGACAACATAGTAGGGGAGCTTGCGAAGCTTAGTCTCGATAGTGAAAAACCTGCGCAGCTTAAATGGCTCCAAGGAGCCGACGGGCATACCGAATTGAAGGCCGATCTGTCGTTCGCTGATCTGGGCGAGACGCTGGAGTATTTCGGCTATCAGCGAATGGTGCAGACTCGAGAGGGGGAATTCGATGTTAATTTACGTTGGCCAGGCACGCCCATTGATTTTTCATTGGAGGAGGGTAAGGGCTCAATGCTGATTGATATGGGCGCTGGAAACTTCCCCGAGGTTCCACCGGGAGCCTCCGGAGCCTTAAAAGTGGCGGGCATTCTCAACCTGGCTGACATCGTTGCAAGGCTCAGCATGTCCGGCATGATTGAGTCCGGGATTCCATTTTCCGAAGTTCAGGGTGAAATTTATTTGCACAGCGGCACCATGGAAGTGGCACGTATGGACGTGCAGGGTGCTGCAAGTTTTCAGTTCAGTGGCGTGTCCGAAGTGGCGAATGAGAGTCTGAGCGGAGAGCTGGTTGCCATCTTACCTGTGGCTAATAATTTGGCCTGGGTCGCTGCGTTGGCTGCGAGCTTGCCTGTGGCTGCCGGAGTTTACATTGTGAGCAAGGTCTTTAATAAACAGATGAACCGCCTCACCAGTGCCGTTTACAGCATTGAAGGCACATGGAATGAACCGGTAGTTCGCTTCGACAGAGTTTTCGACAATACGTCCCACAACAACGCAGACTCAGCCGTTAAAAAGGCAGTGGAGGCAGATGCAGCACCCCCGCTAGAGCAAGGTGTTGAGGAGAAGCTTTTACTGGAGACGCCGCTGGAATCGAAGCCTGAAGGATTGGCAGAGTCGGCAGTTGAAGTTGGAGCTGAGCCAGCCGTTGGTAGTGAACCTACAGAGCCTGAAGAGGTGGGCTCTAGCGAAGATGAAAAGCCTATAGCGCAGACTCAATCGGAAGCGCCGTAGTCCTCCTGTAGTTCCCTCAAATAACGAAACAATTTCCGACTGGCCGCTGGTGGTTTATTTTTAGCGATCTCGCGCTGATGTTGCATGATCAGTTGTCGAAGGTGCTGTCTGTCAGCCTCTGGCCACTTTTCCATGGCTAGCTCTGCACCACCGTTGCCAGCAGCGAGCATGTCGTCGCGCAATGCTTCCAGATCGTGAAAGGCCGATTTTTGATTCTGGTGTGTTTGGTCCATGGCCTTAAGCGCACGCTCGATGGGCTCTGGATCGATATACCGCATCAGCTTTCCTATCCGTTGCAGATGCCGCTTTTTTGCACTGTTACTGCCGATAAGGCGGAATTCAGTGATCGCCTCCAGCAGTGCTTCACTTTCAATAGGAATTTTCTGTAGTTGACTCTCGTTGAGAGTCACCAGTGATTCACCCAGCTCCTGCAAGGCATGCATCTGCCGTTTAAGTGCACTTTTACTGGGGCCCAAGTCCTCCTCGGACTCGTTTTCATTGTGTGTTTTTTCAGGCATAGAATAATGTCGCAAGACCGAGAAAGGATACGAAACCAACAACGTCAGTTACGGTAGTGAGTATCACGCCCCCAGCGAGGGCAGGATCAATGTTCATGCGCGTCAGCATCAGCGGTAATGTTGCGCCTACTAAAGCTGCCGTCACCAGATTGATTACCATCGCAGCAGCAATGATGATTCCGATGGTCCAGTCGTCGAACCAAAGAGATGCCGCGATGGCGACAACTGTGGCCCACAAGACGCCGTTCATCAAACCGTTCAGCAATTCGCGATTAATCAGCCAGGTCTGGTTGTTCCTGCCCACTTGCCCCATGGCGATACCGCGAACCAGGACGGTGAGGGTCTGGGTGCCGGCGATGCCTCCCATGGAAGCGACGATTGGCATCAGGACTGCCAAAGCCACGACTTTTTCGATAGTGTCCTGGAATAAATTGATCATTGATGCCGCGATAAAGGCGGTGAGCAGGTTTATACCCAGCCAGACAGCCCGTCTTGGCGCAGTGCGAGAGAGTGGGGCGAAGGTGTCCTCATCTTCATCCAGACCCGCCATCGACATGAAAGAGTGATCTGCATCTTCGCGGATTACATCCACCACGTCGTCAATGGTAATACGGCCAAGCAGTTTCCCTGTGCCGTCTACCACGGGCGCAGATACCCAGTCATTGCGCTCGAAGAGGCGGGCAACTTCTGTATCGGGGGTGTCTACCCGAAGCGGCTCCACGTCGCTGATCATCATTTCGCGAACACTGACAGATGGATCAGCCACCAGTAGCGTGCGCAGGGGAAGCAGCCCAATATATTTATCTGAGCGATTGACCACAATGAGGTTGTCGGTCATTTCCGGAATTTCATCGAGGCGACGCAGATAGCGCAGCACAACGTCCAGAGTTAGTCTGGCTCGAATGGTAATGGCGTCTGTGTTCATCAAGCCGCCGGCAACATCATCCGGGTAGTGCATAACCCGTTCAAGGCGCGTCCTATCCTGGTGATCCATGGCGTTGAGAACTTCACGGGTCACTCGGTCCGGCAGTTGTTGCAGGATGTCAGCAACATCGTCGTCCGCCAGACCTTCAGTTATCTTGGCAACTTCCGAGGCATCCATTTCACCCAGGAACTGCGCCTGTAGCTCGTCACTCAGCTCACCCAGAACTCCACCCTCTCGCTCAACCTCGACCATCTGCCACAGGATGTGCCGGAATTTTGGGGGAGAGGATTCTAGAAGGTGTGCAGCGTCAGCGGGAGATAGGCCGTTGAACATGCGGCGAGCGTCAACGAAGGTGCCGCTTTCCAGCGCAGTGGATAGCGTGTCTAGCGTTTTTTGGGATGCCACCTGTTGTTGAGCCATTTTGATTCCCGGAGATCACGCTCACAAGAGCGCGCCTGACCGCTAATTATCCGGTAAAGGAGGGGGGGCGACAACTGAATTAGTTACAGAACTGCGGCTTACTCGGGTTCGTCAAAGCGGTTTTCGATCAGTGTTTGTAGTGCAATCAAGGCATCGTTCTCATCTCTGCCTTCGATTTCTAGATCCAGGACTGTGCCTTTACCGGCGGCTAGCATCATCACTGACATGATGCTTTTGCCATCAATAAGCTCGCCGTTTTGGCCGGTCTGTATGTTGCTTGAAAAAGCAGAGGTGCAGGCCACGAACTTAGCCGCTGCGCGAGCGTGCAAGCCGAGTTTGTTGATAATAGTTAACTGGGTTCGGATCACGTGGTCTGTTGCCTTGGCTTGATGCCTGAGTCGGAAGCTTATTGTAATTCCCTGTGTCGTACGTGGACGGCAGGGTATTCATTTCGATAATGCTGGTACAGACGATCTGCCAAATATACTGAACGATGTTGCCCGCCGGTACAACCCACTGCAATCGTCATGTAGCTGCGATTGCCTTCTCTATACCGTGGCAGCCAGCTATCCAGATAGTGGCTGATATCGTGATATAGCTCATCTGTCATAGGCTGTTCAGCGAGAAAGTGCCTTACTTCCTCGTCCAGTCCGGTTTTGACGCGCAACTCCTTGACCCAGTGCGGATTGGGCAGCATGCGTACATCGTATATCAGGTCTGCATCAGCGGGTAGGCCGCGTTTGAACCCGAAGGATTGAAATAAAATGGACATACTGCCAGCCGTGGTGCCCAGAAGCCGCTGTTTGATGGCGTCCCGCAGCTCATAAATAGTCATCAGGCTGGTATCCAGCACCAGAGAGGCACTGGAAAATATGGCTTCCAGTATATCCCGTTCTTTGTCGATGGCTTCGGCCAGTGGAACCGTTTCAGAGCTTAGGGGATGCCGGCGCCGGGTCTCACCAAAGCGCTGGATGAGACTAAGCTCCTGGGCGTCGAGAAACAGGATTTGTGTGTCTACCGATTCGGGCAGAGACTCCAGTATCTCCCGAAAATTTGTCAAGTCCATCCATGCATTACGGGCATCAATACAGACCGCTGTTCCCTGATAAAGCTGATACTCCTCGCGGCTGGTTTTTTCAACCAGAGCCGGCAGCAGGGAAATAGGGAGGTTGTCTATGCAATAAAACCCCTCGTCTTCCAACTGATTGAGGGCCGTACTTTTGCCTGAGCCTGATCTTCCGCTAATGATTATCAGACGCATGGCAATATTACTCACGTTGTGCTGCCAGTCGCCAAGTCATACAGTTCTTGTGGCTTAGTGGCAGCTCGCAATGCCTGGCAGAAATCTGGCTGATTAAACAGGCGCGCGACATCGGCCAATATGTCCAGGTGTTCTTGATGAGCCTCAGAGGGCACCAGAAGAACAAACAACAAATCTACAGGCTGATCATCTGGCGCGTCGTAGGGGATGGATTCTTCAAGTGTCACCAGAGTTCCCAGTGGATGAGGACAGTGGTCGACACGGCAGTGGGGAATAGCAATGCCTTGGCCTAGGCCGGTACTACCTAATTTCTCCCGGGCTATGAGCTGCTCTAATACCCTGTCGTAGGAGAGGGAGTGCAAGTCATCGCTGATAGTTTTGGCGATAGTTTCAAATACTCTCTTTTTACTGATACCGGCGGCACGACAGAGCGTGCGCTCGGGGGTCAGGATTTTTTTTAGGGCTTGCATGGTCTGTAAATCAGTGACCTCTGTGTTTTTGCTTGTGTTTGATTAACTGGCGATCCAGTTTGTCTGCCAAGGCGTCGATGGAAGCGTACATGTCCTCGGATTCAGCGTGCGCGAAAAGATCGGCTCCGGCTATATGCACAGTGGCCTCTGCTTTCTGTTCATTTTTTTCTACGGCAAGGATGACATGTGTGGTACTGATTTCATCGAAGTGTCGTTGCAGTCGTTCGAACTTACTTTCGACGTATTCTTTCATTGGTGAAGTGACTTCCAGATGATGGCCTGTGATTTCTAATTGCATAGCTTGCTCCTTACAGTGTTAACTTTTAAGACTAGGTTGACGTTAAACTAATCTCTTGCGCTCGTTCGACGGTGGTATAAACAGCGTGTCCCGATATTTGGCAATGGTTCTTCTTGCTACTTGTATTCCTTGATCCTCCAATATTTCAGTAAGCTTACTATCACTGAGCGGCTTGCGTGGATTTTCTGCCGCCACCAGTTTTTTTATGAGAGCCCTAATAGCTGTGGAAGAGCATTCACCGCCTGTGGTAGTGGACACATGGCTGGAGAAAAAGAACTTGAGCTCGAAGATTCCACGGGGTGTGTGCATGAATTTATTGGTAGTGGCTCGCGAGATAGTGGATTCGTGCATCTCCACCGCTTCGGCGATATCGTGCAATACCAAAGGCTTCATCGCCTCTTCGCCGTACTCTAAAAAGTTGCGTTGATGTTCAACGATTTTCGTTGCTACTTTCATTAAAGTTTCATTACGGCTGTGCAGGCTCTTCAAAAACCAGCGCGCTTCTTGCAGGTTGTCCCGCAAAAAAGTGTTGTCGGCACTGTTGTCCGCCCGCTTAATCAGACCTGCATACTCATTGTTAATACGCAGCTTTGGCGCAATGTCAGGGTTTAGCTCTACCAGCCAGCGGCCGTTCTTTTTGCTGACAAACACATCGGGCACAACGTATTCGATCTCATCGGGTACGGCTGTTTGTCCGGGGTTGGGGTCCAGCGTTTGGATCAGAGTGAGAACTTCTTTAAGCTCTGCTTCGGTCAGCCGTGTGCGGCGCATTATTTGGTTGAAATCGCTGGTAGCCAGCTGGTTGATGTGGCGGCTGATAACACTCTTGGCTGACTCCAGCCAGGGGGTGGAGTCAGGCAATTGTTCCAGCTGTACCATCAGGCATTCCTGCAGATTCATGGTGCACACGCCAGTGGGCTCAAATTGCTGCAGGCAGTGTAATACGGCTACCACTTCCTCGAAATCGATCTCCAGATGTGGCGACAATGAGTCGAAGATTTCTTCCATGCTAATGATGATACGGCCGTTGTCGTCTGTGGCATCGATAATGGATAGGGCTATCAGGCGGTCGGTATCCGATAGGCGTGTCAGGCTGAGTTGCCACAGTAGTTTTTCGCGTAGGGATTCGCTGGCTGTGTTGCGACTATCGCTGTCGCCGTCTACGTAGTCCTCTCCCGAGGGCGCAGGTGCAGAGCCCGATGGCAGCAGATCTTCCCACTGAGTATCAACAGGCAGTTCATCGGGAAATGTGTCTGAGCCTTGTTCAGAGTCCCACTCTGGGGATTCCTGAGTATTGTCGGCGGCCGCACTTTCGAGGTTCTGCATCGGGCCGTCGCTGTTGGGCTCTAAATCCTGGCCTGTTTCGGCCTCAGTCTCCGGGGCGTTTAAAGAATCGCCATCTTCGGATACTTCCAGCAGTGGGTTGCTATCCAGAGCCTCCTGAATTTCCTGTTGGAGATCCATGGTAGACAGCTGAAGCAGCCGAATAGCCTGCTGCAGCTGAGGGGTCATCGTCAGTTGCTGGCCGAGCTTTAGTTGCAGTGATTGCTTCATGAGATTGGGCCTGATCCCCTGTGGGTTTCAAGGCCTGTCCAGTCCTTGTGAATGCAGTAGACAATAGTAGTGTAGCCCTTGCTCCGCCTAGGAATCAACAGCTTGGCGTGAAAATTGCTTGTTAATGTGAGGAGGTGTGATGGAGTGCCGAAGATGGGGCCTCTGGCGGGGTGGTTTTGGGAACTAATTCCGCTTAAAACCAATGGCTTCCAACCTTACATTCGAAATTGTTCACCGAGGTAGACTTGGCGCACATGTTCGTTGTTGAGCACATCATCCGTGGTGCCTGAGGCGATGATATGCCCTTCGCCAACGATGTAGGCTTTCTCACAGATGTCCAATGTGTCTCGCACGTTGTGATCGGTGATCAATACGCCAATGCCACGATCCCGCAGATGGTTGATGATCTGCTTTATGTCGCTGACAGAGATTGGGTCGACGCCAGCGAAGGGCTCATCGAGAAGAATAAATTGGGGTTCTGTAGCGAGCGCTCTGGCGATTTCAATGCGCCGCCTCTCTCCACCGGACAGTGACTGGCCGAGATTATCCCGCAGGTGCTCAACATGAAACTCTTCCAGTAATTCGTCCCGACGGCTCACGCGCTGCTTCTTGTTCAGGTCAGACCGTGTTTCGAGAATAGCCATAATATTGTCTCCCACCGTTAGCTTCCTGAAAATGGAAGCCTCTTGCGGTAGGTAGCCTATGCCTCGTCGTGCTCGTTCGTGCATGGTGCGTGAGGTTATGTCTTCGCCGTTGATGGTAATGATGCCGAGATCTGCAGGGATAATCCCGATGATCATGTAGAAGCAGGTGGTTTTACCCGCGCCATTGGGGCCCAATAGGCCCACAACTTGCCCGCTCTCAATCTCCAGTGACACATCCTGTATCACTTCACGACCGCGATAGGCTTTAGCCAGGTTACTCGCTTTCAGTAGTGCCACTAGTGCCTTCTTCGATGTTGCTGGGGTCAGTTGTATCGGTGGGCTCAACAGCTGTTTCTGGCGCGACGGGTGCAGTGGCGTCAGGTTGAGAGGTGGCGACTGTAGGTTGCAGCACAACATTGACCTTGTCGCCTGCCAGCGACTTGTCAGATTCAGCCGTGATCAGTTGTTTGGTAATCAAGTAGTCAATGGAATCGCCGGTGACCAGATCACCGGCCTGCTCGATGCGAGCGTCGGTTTGCAAGTGCACACGGTCTTCACTTTTGAAATAGGTGATAATACTGGCATGCGCGTGCACCAGTGCATCTTCGGGTTTAGGCTGCTGGCGCATCTTGGCGGGGTTGCCTCGGGCGACAATCTGATCGGCGTTTTCGGCATCGTGATAGATGGTAAGGCTGTCTGCATCCAATTCCATACTACCTTGGCGCATTTGCACATGGCCGCTGTAAACCGTTACCCCTTTTTGCTCATCTCTTACCGCTTTATCGGCTGTAATGTGTATGGGTTTTTCACGGTCGCCGGGCAGCGCGTTAACCAAGGCAGTCGGGAATAACATAATAGCCAGCAAAGCGGCGGTGAGGCTTATTCTTGGCCGGCTGGGTCTGGTTGGGTAGGTGTTGATCATCTTATCCTGGGGTTGGCGTCTATCACGGAGCATGCCAGCTACATCCGCGGCGTTAGTGTCTTCATTATAGCTGTTCAGGCTTTCGATCGCTCGCCGAAAGTTTCGGCCTGTAATTTGAGCTTGTCTATTGATGGCGACTGCTTTTATGACAACTGCATTGGGCAACAGTTTGGTAAGTGGTGCGTGTTTTTTTCGAATAGCGTTGAATTCGGGCCTGTTGCTGCTCAGTACACAGTCGAGGGTGTTTTCTGCTGGCATTAACTGCAGCTCCGGTTCAAGCAATGCCCGCGTGAAGCAGGTCTATCAGGTGGATGACACCCGCAATTTGTTTGTCTTCTTCCAAAACTACCAGAGAACTAATTTCATTTTCTTCCATGATTTTCATTGCTTCAGCCGCGAGCATTTCAGCGTCAACGTTTTTGGCACCCTCGCTCATCAATTCACTGATAGAAGTGTCATTGATGTCTATGCGTTTTTCCAGCGTGCGGCGTAAATCACCGTCGGTGAAAACACCGGCAAGTTTGCCGTTCTCATCGATCACGGTAGTCATGCCCAGGCCTTTGGTATTGATTTCCAGCAGTGCCTCCGACAATTTCATCTCGCCGGTAACGCGGGGAATGGCATCGCCTGTGCGCATTACGTCCTGAACTTTGAGCAAGAGCATTTTGCCCAACGTGCCTCCCGGATGGGAAAAGGCAAAGTCATCTGCTGTGAACCCGCGGGCTTCCAGTAGGGCAATTGCAATAGCGTCACCCATTACCAACGCAGTGGTTGTGCTGGAAGTAGGCGCAAGGTCCAGTGGGCAGGCTTCGGTTTCAACGCCGGTATTGAGGTGCACGTTGGAGGCCTGCGCAAGCGTTGACTGGTCGCTGCCTGTCATACTGATCAGAGGGATACCAAGACGTTTCAATAGAGGTAGCAATGTGATGATTTCCACCACGGCACCGCTATTGGACAGGGCGATTACAGCGTCATCTGCGGTGATCATTCCCATGTCGCCATGGCTTGCCTCGCCCGGGTGAACGAAAAAAGCAGGTGACCCTGTGCTGGCTAAAGTGGCCGCAATTTTGCGCGCGATGTGGCCTGACTTACCCATGCCGGTGACGATGATGCGCCCGGTGATGTTTAAAAGCAGGTCACAGGCGCTGGAGAACTCTTTTCCGATGCGCTGTTCAAGCGCCGCCACTGCCGCTGCTTCCATACGAATGGTGCGCTGTGCAGAAGCGGTATAGCTGATGGAGCTTGGCTCCGTCATAGGGCGTTCCTTGGTCTAGAGCGTTATATGAAGAAGGTAATAATACAGGGCGTAGAACGACAGTAACACAGCCCCCAAAAAACGCCCAAGGTAGGCATGATCTGGCGAAGATTTAGAGCGCATTCGACTCAGGAAGATGGCGACGGCCAAGAATACTGTCAGTGCTGCCATCGTTAGATAGTCACGGTAAATGACTACCGGCTCAAGTACCTGTGTAGCGACTATGCCGGGAATTGCCATTACCGCCAGCAGGTTGAATACGTTGGAGCCGATGATGTTGCCCAGTGCAATTTCCGTATGCCCGCGCATGGCGCTGGCGACGGTTGCGGCCAGCTCCGGAAGGCTGGTACCGATGGCAACAATGGTGAGCCCGATGACCAGTTCAGATACGCCCAGTTCCTCAGCTGCCATTACCGCACCCCAGACCAATAACCTGGAGCTAGCAACCAACAATATGAAACCGAAAATAAAAGTCAGCAATGCCCGACCCCGCGGTAAGTGCGGGAGTTGATCATCCGAATCTTCCGCAAGCTCAGTGTCCCCAAACTGTTTACGCACCAGCTGTGCAATGAGCAGGACGAGTACAGCGACCATCAGCCAGCCATCAAAAGGGGTGAGCCTTTCATCCAGGATTAACATGCCCGCGCCGGCGGTAACTGCAAGCAGCGCGGGGACTTCTTTTCTCATGCATAGCGCTTTCACCATTAAGGGTGCGACCAGCAGTGTGGCACCCAGAACCAGTGCGAGATTAGCAATGTTAGACCCAATAGCGTTGCCTATGGCAAGAGAACCGGAACCCTCCAGAGAAGCGGTCAGAGCGACAAGAACTTCGGGCGCTGAAGTGCCCAGGGAAACAATGGTAAGCCCTACGATGAGTGGCGGCATGCCCATGTTCTGCGCGATCGACGCAGCACCGGCCACGAACAGATCTGCGCTCCAGATCAGTATGACAAAACCCAATAGAATGGCCACTGCGGCAATCAGCATAGCGGGGTAAATCCTGTTACAGTATGCGCCGCGCGGGAAGTGGGAACTGTAAGGGCAAGCCTGTTGTCTTAAACATGAGGTGGTGTCCGGAATGTGGGAGGCCAGCATTGGCCGCGCAGAGGCGGATTATACAGTGCATTCACAGTGTGGGTAGTAGCAAATTAAAGTTTCGGAGGCCAGTAATGTCGTATAAGTCTCAATCAATCCCGATTATGTTGTTAAGCGCACTGGCAGGCATGTTTTTTGCTCTGCAGGTAGTGGCTCAAAGTGACCCTTATACGCTGGTGGGAGATACCACTACCAGGGTGATGTCTGTCGTGAGCACGGCGGAAGATTACGTCGATGAAGACCCCGAACGCTACTACAGCCAAGTACAGGAGATTCTCGATCCTTTAATCGATTATCGCGGCTTTGCCCGCAAGGTGATGGGTCCCTACGCAAGCTCCAAAAGGTACCGATCGCTGGACGAGGCTGGCAGGCAGCAGTTGAAAGATCAGCTGGATGAGTTTACCCAGATTATGCGTCTTGGCTTGGTGCGCACCTATAGTAAGGGGCTGCTGGCCTTTGGCGATGCGCGCATAGAAGTTGAGACACCTGAATCGATTGATGTTGTGGACCGTATATCAGTTCGCCAAAGTATTTATACTGATAACCCTCAGCCCTATATTGTGCTTTACCAGATGGGCCAGAGCAAAACGGGCGATTGGCAGCTGCGCAATGTCATCATCGAAAGCGTCAATCTGGGCGAGATATACCTGGATCAGTTCCTGGCATCAGCTCGTGTGCACGATGGCAATCTTAACGCTGTCATTAAGAATTGGACGGCCGTGACGGTCGACGTGGAGTCCTAGGTAAGGCTCTCACTCGGGCTTTAGCGGTCGCTATCTGCCCTCATTTCTCCTAGAATGCGCCTTTTTACGGCTGTTTCTGCGCATCTGCAGAATCGGCTGCAATCAACCACGGGATCGGGAGTTTCAAATGGACGCAGCTGCGGTCAAAGCATTGTTACAAAGCCACATGCAAGACTGTGAATTCAATGTTCAGGGCGAAGGCAGCCATTACGACATTGAAGTCATAGGTGATGTCTTTGAGGGTTTGCGACCAGTAAAGAAACAGCAGCTGGTCTATGCGGCTCTTAGCGATAACATCGCCGATGGCAGCATTCATGCCGTGAACATCCGTACCTATACTCCCTCGGAGTGGCAAGCTCATTCCTAGAGCTGAACTGCGGGAGCTGTGCTACCGCATCCGCGGGCTGGCAATTGATTGACTCGAAGCCTCACCAGCGCTGTTAAAGCGCGGCTCTGGCGATTTCGGTCGTAACTAGATCGTAAGCATATCGGTCGCAACTAAATCAGTCGCAACTAAATCAGTTGCAACGACATCGGTCGCAACTATGAATGACAAACTGACAATCGCCCTTACCAAGGGCCGTATCCTGAAGGAAACCTTGCCGCTATTGGAGCGAGCAGGGATTGCCCCCGTTGAAGATATCAGCAAGAGTCGCAAACTGGTCTTCGAAACGAATAGGCCCGATGTTCAGCTGGTGGTGATTCGCGGTACAGACGTGCCCACTTATGTGCGTCTGGGTGCAGCCGATATGGGCGTGGTGGGTAAAGATGTTTTGCTGGAGCAGGGTGCAGAGGGTCTCTACGAACCTTTGGATCTCGGTATATCTCGTTGCCGCTTGATGACGGCAGGTCCTGTCGGATGGCAGAGTAATGGCGCGCGCATTCGTGTGGCCACCAAGTTCGTCAATATCGCTAGAGAACACTTTGCGCGGCAAGGTATGCATGTCGATTTGATCAAACTTTACGGTGCGATGGAATTGGCGCCCATCATGAATCTTGCGGATCTGATTGTCGACATTGTAGACACTGGAAACACCTTGCGCGCCAACGGCATGGAGCCAATTGAGGAGATCGCCGCGGTAAGTTCGCGTCTCGTCGTCAATAAGGCAGCCATGCGTTCACGCTGTAAAGCGATTACAGGCGTAATCGAAGATTTAACCGCGGTCGTGCAGGACGCCTCCAATGCGCAGGCTTGATACCAGCGACGGCGATTTTAAAGCCTCCCTTAGCCAATTAACCGCCTGGGACGACGGCCTCGATACCAGCGTTGAAGAGACTGTCGCCGCCATTGTTGCCGATGTTGCGCTTCGCGGTGATGAGGCTGTCGTGGAATACACGCAGCGCTTCGATCAATTTGAAGTGTCCTCAATGGCGCAGCTGGAAATTTCCTCGCAGCGACAATCTGAGGCACTGGCTTCCATTGATACTGCCCAGCGCGACGCTCTGGAATACGCTGCCGACCGGGTGCGCAGTTTTCACCAGCACCAGATACAGGAAAGCTGGCAGTACACCGATGAGTCGGGCAACCTTCTGGGCCAGAAAGTGACACCGCTGCAGCGCGTGGGCATTTATGTGCCCGGCGGCAAAGCCAGTTACCCCTCCTCCGTTTTAATGAATGCCTTGCCGGCAAAAGTTGCGGGCGTGGAGGAAATTATCATGGTGGTGCCTACGCCGCGTGGTGAAGTTAACGACATGGTACTTGCGGCGGCTTCTATAGCC
Organism: Halioglobus sp.; assembly: GCA_047611225.1. Lineage (GTDB taxonomy): Bacteria > Pseudomonadota > Gammaproteobacteria > Pseudomonadales > Halieaceae > Marimicrobium. Next base: position 1,421 of record JBLFWP010000011.1, on the reverse strand, counting down.
GGTGTTGATCGCCTTTTTTCCATTGGTGGCGCCCAGGCGATAGCCGCACTTGCGGTTGGAACAGATACGGTGCCGGCGGTTGATAAAATTGTTGGTCCCGGCAATATTTATGTCGCCACGGCGAAACGCCAGGTGTTCGGCAGGGTCGGTATCGACATGGTGGCCGGGCCTTCGGAAATTTTGGTGATATGTGACGGCAGTACGGATCCGGATTGGGTAGCGATGGATTTGTTCTCACAGGCAGAGCATGATGAAAATGCTCAGTCGATACTAATGTGTCCCGACAGTCAGTATCTTGATTCTGTGCAGGCAAGTATTGAGCGTCTGTTGCCAGAGATGGAGCGAGCCGAGATCATTCGAAGTTCACTGGCCTCCCGCGGAGCGATGATCAAGACTCGGGATATTGCCGAAGCCATAGCCCTGTCCAATCAGTTGGCGCCGGAGCACCTTGAGCTGTCAGTGGCGGAGCCCGAAAGCCTGTTACCTCAGGTCATTAATGCGGGGGCTATATTTATGGGTCCCTATACATCTGAGGTTCTTGGTGACTACTGTGCCGGGCCGAATCACGTGCTGCCCACTTCTCGCAGTGCCCGCTTTTCTTCGCCATTGGGAGTCTATGACTTTCAAAAACGTAGCTCTATCATTATGTGCAGTGAGCAGGGTGTTCAGGAGTTGGGTGAGGTGGCATCGGTGTTGGCAAGGGGCGAATCACTGACCGCGCACGCCCGAAGTGCGGAGCTTCGTCTGAAAAAAAATCGCTAGGGCGCGTTTTCAGACGATTGATTTAATACACCTACGATGGCGTGCAGATTAATGCTTTGACTGCCGCGCTGAACCGATATCGCGACAGTATCCCCCGGCCGCAGCAGTGCGATGCGGTGCATAGTCAATCTGCCGTCGCGCACCTCTTCGTTGTCAATATGAGTGATAATATCCGCCACCTGTACTCCGGCCTTTTCGGCGGGGCTTGCAGGCGCCACAGCAACAACCCCCAACTCTTGTCGTGGCCCATCTTGTGTTGGGCGCTGGCCTATCGGCTCAACACTCACACCTAGCCAGCCGCGAATAACTTCGCCGTAATCGATTAAATCCCGCATGACGAACGTGGCGAGATTGACCGGTATTGCCAGGCTAATGCCGATTCCCGTGGCTGTATTTTGCGATTCATTATTGCCGGTGTATATCAAAGTGTTGATACCCAGCAAGCGACCATTCACGTCGATCAGCGCGCCGCCTGAGTTGCCAAGATGAATAGTGGCGTCGGTCTGGATGTAGTCTTCATAGGTGTTCAGTTGCAAACCGTAGCGACCCATTGCAGAGACGATACCCTGAGTGACTGAGTGCCCAAACCCCAAAGGATTACCTATCGCCAGCACTACGTCCCCGACCCGAGCTGCGTCGGAATTCCCCAGTTGAATGGG
>JBLFWP010000010.1:0-78772 GCA_047611225.1 Halioglobus sp. | reverse complement strand
TTTTTGGTTTTTTGGTTTTTTGGTTTTTTGGTTTTTTGGTAGAAACTTTTAATGCAGCTATGTTTCTTATAGATGCGGTCGAAGCGGGATTTTACTCGAAATTTCTTGGAAGCTGGAGTTTTTTACTCAGCCCTGAGGTATTTTATGCCTCGCCGGGCCTACAACTGGCTAACCGCTTCCGCCGCCGAGTGAGTCGCCTTGGCAATGAGCCCGAGGCCCGTGCAGTCGCCCACGGCATAGACATCTATGCCTTTGTCTTGCAGAGAGTTTTGCAGTGAGTCCGCCAGCTCAGTGGCGGCAACAGGGTTACCCGCGATAATAATATTGTCGCCGCGTATCGAGCGCTGGCCACCCGCGACCTCAATCACTACCTTGTCCCGTTCGATTTTTAGAATATTCACCGAGGTATTAATGGTGACCTGCAGGCGATCGAGGCGATCCATATGCTCTTGTCGTCGTTTTTTCCCAACTTCTGGGGCAATTTTATTGGCTGTCTCCAATACGTGAACCCGCCGCCCCCGGTTGGCGAGAAATTCCGCGAGTTCAATGGCCACCAGATCAGCACCTACGATAACAATCTCTTTTCCCAGCGGCAGCCAGTAACGACTGGCAAAGCGCATTATCCCTGGAGACAAATGGGGCTGGACTAAGGGCATTATATTGTTGGCCAGAAAACCAAACCACTTTGGTACGCCAGCGCCATGTTCTTCATCCACTTGGCCATTCACGAGCTGGCGCATCAAAGCGCCGCTTATAACCTGCGGATCATCGGCTCCTGGTATTTGCGGCACACTCACAACCGCTCCAGTGGCAACTATTACAGCGTCTGGGTTATCTAACTGCACTACGTCTGCAGTGACTTCTATCCCTGTTCGAATATCAATAGGCAAGCGGCGAACCTCGGCCAGTAACCAATTCAGAAACGTCTCGTTATCTGAATGCACTGTGGAAGCTAGCACCAGTGAGCCTCCCAAGGATTTTTGTCGCTCGAACAAAACAACTCTATGCCCCGCTTCACTGGCAAGGCGCGCTGCTTCCAAGCCTGCAGTGCCAGCACCCACAATAACAACCTTCTTGTTAGTGGCATTAAATTTGAGCTCCGTTTCTCTTCCAGAGAGCGGATTAATAGCGCAGCGTAAATTATCCTGCACCGCCATAGAGTCGATACAATTTTCGCAGGAGATACAGCGACGAATAGTTTCCGACTTACCCGACGCCACTTTGTAAGCGAAGTAAGGGTCAGCTAGCAATGGCCGCGCCATGGCGACCAAATCAGCCTGCCCTTTTTCGATGATGGACTCAGCCAGCTCTGGCGTGTGGATTCGCCCTACGGCCATCACCGGTACATCAACGACATTCTTTATTGCTTCGGCTTGAGCGGCATTTACACCATTGCCCTGCCCGCTGCCGTTCACCATCATGGTGACAAGTATGTCGCTAATGCCACCACTCACACGAAAACAGTCGACGCCCGCTGCAACCAATGCTGGCGCTAATCGCTGGGTATCATCAATAGCTCGCCCGCCAGGTGTGCGCTCAAAACCCGACACGCTAAGGGTAACCGGAAAATCAGCGCCGGCCCGCGCCTGAACTTGAGCCAACACCTCAGTAATAAACTGAATTTTGGTGTCAGCTTTGAACGCAGCATACTCATCCGTACGTTTATTTCTAAGGGGCGAAAGAAAAGAACCTAGCAAGTTGTAGCAGTGCGCTGCATGTAGCTCAATACCATCGTAACCCGCCTCCCGCGCACGGCGAACTGCTTCTCCATATTGAATCGCTATTGCCGGTAATTCCTCAACACTCAGCTCTCTAGAAGGCCAACCCCATACGGGCGCCACATTTACCGATGGTCCTACCGTTTGCGGGCCGCCAAACATAGGCGAGACACTTTCAGGGCCGCTGTGACTGATTTGCGGCTGCACTTTGCAACCATGCTGATGAATGGCATCCGTCAGTCGGCGATGATGATCGATGTATTTATCGTCAGCCAGCGTCATGGAGCGATGCATATAGCGATGAACTTCATCGACGGTGGTCAATTCTACTGTGATTAATCCAATCCCTCCTTTTGCCCGCTCCTCGAAATGACCAATCAGCCTTTCGTTAGGGGTCTGATCGTCATTGCAATAGGCCGTGGTCATGGGAGACATCACCATGCGGTTTTTCAACTGCATGGGGCCTATTGAGACTGGAGAATTAAGGTTGGGGAACTGCAAGTAGGCTTGCTCCACTGATACCGGACATCAACGAAGCGTCACGGGAGACTTTAGTTAGTTTTCGCTGAGGCTACGCCTGAAGCTATTTTTAAATCATGTGGGACCAAGACGATCGATCTAGAAAAGATCGTCTTCATCACAGCGGCCATTGCAGAGGTTTTCTGCAACACCTGTCTGATAGAACGTGTTCAGGCTATCGCCGATACTGAGGAGCTCGGTCGCGCGGCCATGCGGGTCTTTCTCGGTATCCGCCCAGTGGGGGATATTGGTGATGGGCGGATTGGGGTTGCCAAAATCGATTTCGACCATGGCCGAGCCAGTGTGCGGCCCGGTGACAACATCAAAGCCCCACACATCACGAATAAGCGGCGCAAGATTGACCACGCCACCGATAGTGCGCGCCATAATATGTGCGCCTAAGTTTGTCACCTGATGATCTGCTTTCGAAACCTGAATCAAAACTTCATGCGCTGGCGTACCGGGCAGCAAATTGCTGCGTATGTATTTGCTATAGCCGGTAGGCTCGGCGCGATCCCACAAACCTTGCACCAGCGCAAGATTCATTTGCATGTCGAGAGCATTCCAGTTGTAACGCGCGTAAATCTGCGCCGCAAAAGGATCGAAGTTTACACTGCGATTCAGTAGTAAATTGTACGACTGCCCCGGAACCGCCAACAGACCTCTCTCGATATCGGTGCTGATCGCCATCAGAACCCCTCCGAGTATTCCGCCCTGGCTACCACCGAAAAAGTAACGCTTGGAACCGTCTAGGGCCGCACCACCACAATCACTGGCGAGTATTTGATTCAGAGTAGTGGAAGGGCCGCCATCAGCTGCCACCGACAGTGTTCGCATAGCCATCTGAAAATTCAGGAAACCCTGATGCATTCGCTCCGGTACCGCGCGGAAGGTCGCCAGATCCCCGCCTGTTAAGGCAAGAACAACGGTCCCTAGGTCATCGTTGGAAAAACCCTTCCAGTCCATACCAAAGGCGGCCAGATTCTGCGCCACCCCAATTGGCTGAAAACCCAGTACCTGCTCTTTCGCGCCCAACTGACCGTGACCAAAGGCGACAAGCGGGGCTGCTTCAGTCTGTGCACCCATTGGCACCAGCAGAGCCGCTGAATATTCGAAACTGCCATTTTGCATGGGCAGACCATCTTCCGCGAGATTGAGCAGACCACCAGTTTCACCCTGAGTGAGGTAAAGAGGTATATCGAAAGTGATTTCCAGACGGCAGGCCATGCCATCGATCAAGTCTTCGTTCTTCAGCTCGATGGAGTAAGGCACACCCTCGGGCGATTTCGCCATCGCATCATCACGAATGTGCAGCATTGCACGCGTATTGTTTTCCCGGCTGGCGGTGGTGTAATCCCAGGCAATCTGTAATTCGCTGCGCGCTATCCCCTGCTCTTCAAGTGCCGAGAATATTTCTTCAAAGTGAGGCCTACGGGATTCGATGATAGGGTCATCCGAGGGCAGGCCGTCTCTCAACGCCTTAAAGCCGGCAGACGGCTGCACCAGATTTCCATCTGCATCCACCACATTGCGCACGGCTGCGATGTAGCGCGTTGCATCCTCGGGGCGTATAGCCGGGCGCAGCATCAGCGCCTGCTCACTGCGCAGCTCATCGATATCCCGATCAACTGTGTATCCCGGCTGTGCTTCACCGTCTATGTTTCGCAACTTTCCCTGTACCACGTATTCATCGATATCAACCCAGTGCGCAAGCCGCTCGCCGCTGGCAGTATTGAGCAATACAGTCGGGGACTGGGGAAGAATGGAGGCGCCAATCGAGTCCGGTGTGGGGAGCCCTGTGGCAGTGGCACCGGGCAGATGCGTCATTGCCGCAATGCCAGGTGAAAAACCGTCCATTTCGTTGAATGGGACAGGGCTGGACTGCATGCCGTCGATATCGGCGGGGAAAACAATCTGAGGCAGGGCCAGGCGCATGCCTGTCACTGTGGTCGCGTCTTCCTCTGTCCAGTAATCGTTGGGAAAGGGAAAACCACAGTAGGTAGGCGTAATTGGGTCGCAGTCCAGCGGGGGTGCGGGAACGACAGTGATAATGTTGCCATAAACACTCCCGTCTTTTGAGTCAGAGCAGGCAGTAAGCACGATGACGGCGCACGAAAGAACGATTTTGCTAAGGTATTTTTTCATGCCCTAAATAGTAGTAGCGGGCCGCACAGTGGTCAAACGAGTAGCCCGCAAGACTCGCTTCCATACCACCCATTTGTACCGCTTCTGGTACACTGCCGCCCTTTTCAGCATATCGGTAACTTTCGCTCGTGGACAATCAGTCTTTTTCCGCCCTCGCCCTGCCCCCTGACCAGTTAACAAACCTGGAGAGTCTGGGCTATAAGGAGATGACACCCATCCAGGCGCAGGCCCTGCCTTTAGCGCTGGCTGGCAAGGATTTAATTGCCCAGGCCAAGACAGGCAGCGGTAAGACCGCGGCCTTTGCGCTGTCGCTGCTCACCAAGCTCAATCCCCGTGATTTCGGGACACAGGCCCTGATTATTTGCCCCACACGTGAACTCGCATCACAGGTGGCCAGCGAGGTTCGGCGCCTCGCGCGCTATCAGCAGAATATAAAAGTGGTGACCTTGTGTGGCGGCCAATCCATAGGTCCTCAAATCGGCTCTCTTGAGCACGGCGCGCATGTGGTAGTGGGCACACCCGGTCGCCTTAAGGATCACCTGCGTAAAGAGACGCTGTCACTTGCCCGGGTCAGCACGCTAGTGCTGGATGAGGCCGACCGCATGTTGGAGATGGGGTTTGTAGACGATATTGAAACCATCATCGAGCAAACCCCGCACAGCCGGCAAACTTTACTGTTTTCCGCAACCTATCCTGAAAACATTCAGGGCCTGAGCAGCCGCTTCCAAAGGGACCCCCAACGCGTCACCGTAGACTCGCTGCATACTGACCAGCATATCGATCAGCAGTTTTTCATCTGTCAGAAAAACGAACGCCTTGAATCACTGGCAAAGTTGTTGGCACATTTCCGCCCCGCCGCTGCCGTGGTTTTCTGTAATACCAAGCAGTTGGTACGCGAAGTCGGCGAGCATCTGGAGCAGTCTGGTATTCACGCTCTAGCGCTGCATGGCGATATGGAGCAGCGCGACCGCGATCAGGTGTTGATCCAGTTCAAGCAGCTCAGCTGTTCAGTACTGGTGGCCACGGACGTCGCAGCCCGAGGGCTGGATATTGATGATTTGCCAGCGGTGGTCAATTTTGAACTGCCGCGCAACGCAGAAGTGTATGTTCACCGCATTGGGCGCACCGGTCGCGCCGGCAAGGAGGGCCTCGCTCTCAGCCTGTTTGCGGACTCCGAACGTTACAAACTGGCTGCCATTGGCGATTACCTCAAGCGCGAGTTGGACTTCGAAGCAATTGAGACTGTAGCGCAATCCGACGAAAAAATGCCGCCGCCCGCCTTTGTCACCTTGTGTATCTCCGCAGGGCGCAAAGAGAAGGTACGTCCCGGCGACATTCTGGGCGCTCTCACTGGTGATGCCGGCATAGAAGGCTCAGCCGTGGGCAAGATTACAGTCACGGATTACTCCGCCTATGTCGCCATTGCTCGCCATCAGGCCGATAAAGCGCTCACGCGCCTGCTCAAGGGCAAGATTAAGGGCCGCAAGTTCAAGGTACGCAGGCTCTAGCCCAGTGGCGAAATATTGAACAATTACCACCTCTTGGGGTCGACCTAGGGCCCCTAAATCACTAAAGTACGCCACCTGGCGAAAAGCCTCTTTCTTACTATCCGTATTTACCCCTTAAATCGACACTTTGTGTCAGGAATGTTCCTGTGATCTCTACCGCAAATATCACCATGCAATTCGGCGCCAAGCCTTTATTTGAGAACATCTCGGTCAAATTCAGCGACGGCAATCGTTATGGCCTGATTGGCGCCAATGGCTGTGGTAAATCTACTTTCCTGAAGATTCTGGATGGCAGCCTGGTACCCACCGCTGGCAACGTCACCATCACGCCCAACGAGCGTCTGGGCACTTTGAGCCAGGACCAGTTCGCCTTCGAAGAGTTCTCCGTAGTCGATGCAGTACTGATGGGCCACGAGGAGTTGTGGCAGGTAAAGCAGGAACGCGACCGCATTTATGGACTGCCCGAAATGTCCGAAGCAGACGGCATGAAGGTCGCCGATCTGGAAGTACAGTTCGCGGAAATGGACGGTTACAGCGCCGAGAGCCGAGCCGGTGAAATTTTAATGGGAGCGGGTATCGCGCAAGAGCTGCACTACGGCCCCATGAGTGCAGTAGCCCCCGGCTGGAAGCTGCGAGTCTTGCTGGCACAGGCTCTGTTTTCCGATCCAGACATACTGCTGCTGGACGAGCCCACCAACAACCTCGACATCGACACCATTCGCTGGCTGGAAGCAATGCTCAACGAGCGCAAATGCACGATGATCATCATCTCTCACGACAGGCACTTTCTAAATGCTGTCTGCACTCATATGGCCGACATCGATTACGGCGAGCTGCGTATCTATCCCGGCACCTACGATGACTTCATGACAGCGTCCACCCAGGCACGCGAACGCATGCAGTCACAAAACGCCAAGAAGAGTGCTGAAATCGCCGACCTGAAACATTTTGTGAGCCGCTTTTCAGCGAACGCCTCGAAAGCAAAGCAGGCCACTTCTCGCGCCAAGCGAATCGAGAAAATCAAACTCGACGACATCAAACCCTCAAGCCGTATTAGTCCTTTCATTCGCTTTAAGCAGGAAAAGAAGCTGCACCGGCAGGCACTGGTACTGGACAAGTTGAGCCATGGCTTCGACGATGAGCCATTGTTCGAAAAGGGCAGCATCATTTTGGAAGCTGGCGCCAGGCTGGCAGTCATTGGCGATAACGGCGCGGGCAAGACAACGTTCCTACGCTGCCTGATTGACGAACTACAGGCCAACAGTGGCGAAGTTAAGTGGGCCGAAAACGCTACGCTGGGCTACTGCCCGCAGGACGCCACCAGCGATTTCGAAAACGATCTGAACCTGTTCGACTGGATGAGCCAGTGGCGCAAGGCCAGGCATGACGACCAAATCGTACGCGCCACACTGGGCCGCCTGTTGTTTTCCTCCGATGATTTTCAAAAGCGCGCGAAGGTGTGTTCTGGTGGCGAGAAGAACCGCCTGCTGTTTGGCAAGCTGATGATGATGGATACCAATGTTCTACTAATGGATGAGCCGACCAACCACCTCGATATGGAGAGCATTGAAGCCCTTAACCTCGCGCTGGAACACTACGACGGCACCTTGATTTTTGTCAGCCATGACCGGGAGTTCGTCTCTTCTTTGGCAACCCGTATTGTGGATATCAAAGACGGTGGGCTGGTCGACTTTCAGGGAACCTACGATGAGTATCTAGCCAGCCAGCAAGAAGCTGAAAAACTGGCTCAAGCAGCAGGCATGAAGAACTAGCTGCCGGCTCCCTAGTAAACCTTGCGGGCACTGACAGACAAAGTCTCCGAAGTGCCCTCAAATTCCACCGTGTTATTCGGGCCAGTGATGGCCTGCCCGAAGTGTCTGATTCTGTAGTCTCCGCTCTCAACGTCTTCCGGCACCGACCAGATTAAATCAACTACAAAGCCCGTTGATTCGCGCGACCAGCGCATCTTCGTCGACCAATCGTCGTCGTTAAATACCGGGACCCAATCGTCACCGCGCCTGACCTCGACCGCCATTGCCGGCTTCTGGAAGCCAATATTAGCAGTGGGATTACTGGTCCAAAAACGAACCGTAAGCGTCTCTCCAGCATCAGCGTGCTTTTTGTAATCTGCAACTACATCGCCAAAGGCTGAGCCTTCAGGCAGTTTGTCCGGTTTTCCTCCAGACAGTTCGGTTGAAGGTGTCTTACCGCGCCAATCATCAAATCTCTCGCTACCCACTACCGGGGTTTCTGCCTCAATCGCTTGTGCCAGCCAAGCGCCGGTCTGCTGGTATGCCGCCAGGCTCCAGGGTCCGTGTAATGTGTGCCCGCCTTCGTACTGCTGTATTCGATATTCCTCCGCGGTGGTCACATACCCTGCGAATCCGTTTGAGTAACCGGCAATCACTGCATACTTCGCCCAATCACCCAGTTGCGCCATCACCGTATCGCGCAAGCGCCTTCCGGCCATGGTGGTGACTTCTGCCGGTACCGCAATTATGACTAACTGCCCGAGGCGGAAGAGTGAAATAGAACGAATCTGTGTCTGCAGCGGCGGGGAGCCAGTGCCCGTTTCCATCAGAATCGCCTTGGGATGCTGACACTGCTTAACGTCGTCTGAGTGTTTGTCTGTACCAACGATAACTCGCACTAGAAAATCCAGAAAAACAGACTGCTCGGTCATTCCTTCGGAAAACAAAAAATTGCCGCCGCCGTCTTCTGTGGAACCACCAAAGAACGGATAGCCATACGCGGAGGGACAGGTTGATTTCTCCCCGGCATGTGTGAACTCATCTGCAACAAGAAAGTCAGATAAATCGATATAGATCTGACGGTGATCGATTTTCCCTTTCACTACCTCGGTTGCTGCATCAAACAACGCTAGTGCTGTAGCCAACTGACGGTCGCCAATTATTTTGGTGCTTTCAAAATCGTTAGCCCCGGGACCTGTATTGTCGAGATTCAGGTTGGAAGTGACGTCTCCGGGATTGGCCTGTGCAAATGCCCCGACGAAAGATGGATTGCTATGTAATCTACTCTCAACCCTCTCAAACTCCAGTGCGGCATAGCCTTTGTGATCACCGGATATAAGACGGTTGTCGAACGTCATTGATGTCGGGTGCACAGCATGCCAGTTGAACATACCTATATCGGTGGCGTCGGCGCTAAACTTCAGCAGCGTCATCGCTTTATCTATCGTACTTGAATATTGGTCGCGTTCAGCCTGCGGGTTTTGTTCATAGGCAATCAGTGAGCGATTGATTCCGGCGTCTTTCACATCGCCCTTATTAATGCGAATGGTGCCGGGCTGCAGACTGTCGTGCGCTATTGCGATGGAATCGACGATGCCATCGACGATCAGCTCAAAGTACTCCTGATAAAAATCACCGGTGATAAATGATTTGGTACGGGTGTGCCAATAGCCCACAGGAGAAGAGTGTGTGTGGGTAGCACTAAGTGCCACATTCTCCAGCGAGTACAGGTTGCCGTAGCGCTCTTGGAGACGATCAATCACTTCCAGCGTGATGCTGTGCTCAATACTACCTATATCGATACTAACGAAAACAAACCGTTTTGACGTGACCGGATCTGCAGCAATAAACGCTCGGCTTTTAGTACGAAAATGAATACCTTCGCTCAACTGGCCCGCGTGGGCAAAGCCCCACAGCTGTACACCATAAGCTGGGCCTGTGATGTCGGTACGACCAACCCCTATAAGATAATTTTCCGGGGAGTCAGCTTGCTCAGCCGAATAGGCCGGTAGCACGGAAAAAATAATCGCGACTAGGAAAAAACCTATCGCCTTGATATATCGCCTAGTTAGCATAATCACCCGTTGGACCCCGCCTGAATATAAACTGCTGTATCTTTCGGGCCTCTAGCGACATCCATGCCCATGGAAAACCCATAACGTCGTGCCAGCATATAGTGAAAGCCAGCACCGTAGGTATTAATGTGTTCACTCTGATCAAGGTCCAAAAAGCTGCCCTGGGCCCTGCTGGTATCACTAAACACACCGACCTTCCAGCTCGCGTCGATCTTGTAATCCAGCTCGGCCTCAATAGTCACAACGCTCATCGAAGGCCACCTCCCGGAGGTGCATAGGCAGGTAAGCGTGTTTCGTCGTCGGCACCGATTGCATCGTATTGCAGGCGCAAGCCGAGATTCCATTTGTCCTGCAACTGTAAATAATTCAGTGAGGTAATTGTGTACGCACCGCAGCTGACATCGCTTCCTAGCGCATCACGGTACCACATATAGTCCATTCTGAGATTGCAGCCGGTTTCCGGATTGAACGAATTGTTTCGGGAGGCAAACTCCGCCACCAATCCAAGCCTGGAAGTGGGTACCTCCCCCCCAACTGAATATTCAGTTCCACCGGCAGTGGCAACTGGAATCCTGGAAGAACATCATGGCCACCGTCTAGCCATTACGGGTAGCGGGTCAGTCACCGGCACTGGAAGAAAACCTAAGGGTGCAGTGGATAGGTAATTACTGCTATCAAACTGACTGTCGTCGGGATCAATGAAGTAATCATCCAAAAAAGGAGGCGTGAGCAAAAAATATAGGCAGAACAAGTGAAACGATTAGATCTCATGGTGAACACGACGGCAAATACCGCCCTACAAAGTCCATTCTTCACAACTCCATACATTCGAGTGTTCTGACTCCTAAGCAAGACAATAAGTGATCTGCAGATAAGCCTAATCAAGAGCTGCAGGAGGATAAAAGCAGGCTATTTCCACTACAAACCTGCGCGCTCTCCGCAGTGTCTTTATGCTCCATCGGTAGGTCAAATTCCACACTTGTGGAGCCTCTCTTCGCCTCTTGGGCCAATACTTGACCAAACGCGATGTGTTCTACGCAGGGGAATTATTCAAAATTGGTCTATTCTGCTTCAAAAGCGTTTAGGATATGGGGATGGCCTGTCTCATCGAGGCCGATTCTTTCTCTACTTCAATCAGGAATCCAACACACTGGAATCCAACCGGAGGCACAAAGCGGTATGAACAGATTCTTAAGGAACAAGGCCAACACAGTCAGCTGGGTTACTGCCCTGCTTTTACTTGCGGTAGCTCAACTTTCATACGCCGGTGAATGGCCACAGGAGGTGCCCGTAGAAGGCGGCACCATCGTCGTCTATCAGCCACAGCCGGAAGAATTGAACGGTAATACCCTGACCGGCCGTGCCGCCATGTCGATTGAGATGAAGAACAAAAAGGACCCGATTTACGGCGTATTCTGGTTCACTATGACTATCGAAACCGACCGTGGTGAAGATACAGTCAGCTTCAGCAACGTGAAGGTCACCAAGGTCACCTGGCCCGATTCCAAAGACACCGGAGAACAGCAATTCAAGCAAGCCACTGAAAAGGCCTTGAACAATTCCAGCTTTGAAGGGTCCCTCTCCAGTATGACCGCAGCGCTAGCCATTTCGGAGAAGGTGCAGAAGAGTCTGGAAGATATTAACAATGACCCGCCGAAAATCGTGTTCAGCGAAGAGCTCGCTGTTCTCTCACTGTTTGACGGCAAGCCGCACTTCGAGGAGGTGGAGAACAGCCCTTACGAGCGCGCGCTGAACACCGCCCTTGTTATCGTAAGAAACACCAAGACCAAACAGTTTTATCTCACCAGCGGCAGCCTTTGGTACCAATCCAAGGACGCTATGGGACCCTGGAAGCACACCACCTCCCCACCGGCAGATCTGGTGGCAATGATTCCCAAATCAGATGACCCTGTACCAACCACTGTTCCCGAAATTGTCAGTGCCAATGAGCCTACAGAACTCATTGTCAGTAACGGCAAGCCGGAATGGACCAGCCTGGACGGTGGCAAGCTACTCTATGTCAAAAACACCGAAACACCCTGGCTGCGAGATTTAGCCAGCGGCAATATGTACCTCCAATTGTCTGGCCGCTGGTTTCGATCTGGCAATCAAGACGGCCCCTGGGTCTTTGTACGCGCAGATAAGCTACCCGAAGCCTTTAAGGAAATTCCACCCGCCTCCGATATTGGCGGTGTTAGAACGTCTATCGCTGGTACCGATGAAGCCAATGAAGCGATAGCTGATGCGCAAATACCGCAAACAGCGGCGATCAAGCGCAGCGAAGCAAAGTTAACTGTAACGTATGACGGGAAGCCCAAGTTTGAAGCCATTAAAGGTACCGAGGTCGCCTACGCGGTGAACACTGCGGCTCAGGTGCTGCGAGTGGACGGTAAGTTCTATGCCGTGGACAACGGCGTATGGTTTAGCAGCGCCTCTGCAGAAGGCCCATGGATAGTAGCTGACACCGTGCCCAGCGATAAAATTGCTGCCATTCCGCCCAGCTCACCTGTTTACAACACAACCTATGTCACCGTGTACGATTCCACGCCAGAGGTTGTCTACGTGGGCTATACCCCAGGATATATGTGGTCCTACCCTTATTATGGCGTGCCGGTTTACGGTACGGGCTGGTACTACCCTCCCTACGTAGGCGCCGTTTACTACCCACGTGCTCCTACCTGGGGTCTCCACGTTGGCTACAACCCCTGGACAGGTTGGAACTTTGGCGTGAGCTGGGGTGGTCCTTTCTTGCGCGTCGGGGTTGTGTGGGGCGGTGGCTATCACGGCTACCACGGCGGCCACTGCTGTGGCGGTAGATACGGCGGCGGCTATCACCATAATGACATCAACATAAATACCGGTGATATCAATATCGGGAACAATGTCAACGTGGGCAATCGCGACAAAATTGGCAATAACATTTCCAATTCGAACCGTAAGAACAACCTGTATAACAATGACCGAAACAGTCATCGCAACGCAGACAAGAGCGCTCTGAAGGGTCAGCGGCAAGTTGCCCGTAGCAATACAACACGCAAAAACGATTTGTATGCGGGTAAGAATGGCCAAGTGGCTCGCAAAAATTCTGACCAGTGGCAGGTGCGCGACAACAATCAATGGAAGGATTCGTCCCGTAACAAGCCGGCCGCTGCGAAGACTTCGCAATACAACAAGCCCAGCACTAAGCCAGCTCAACGTCCGCAAAGTCGGCCCCAACAAAGTCGACAGCAGCTGGATCATCACTCGATGAATCGTCAGGCACATGCGCGGTCACGTGGTGGAAACCGTGGCGGTGGTGGCCGCAGGCGTTAAGGTTGTTGGACTAATTGGGTGAGGAATAAAACTACGGAGGCCATTGCGGCCTCCGTTTTTTTCAGGACTCTGGCTCAATCAAGGAGAATTACTCAATAGACACACTAAATGCCGCGTCACGGCTTACAAAGGGAGTCGAGGAGAAAAACTCTATCTCATACGCGTGCCCACTTGCATAGGGGTTCGCTGATGAGCCACAGAAGCGCAGACCAAAGCCACCCGTATCATCAATCGCAATGGTGTATTGCTGCCCGGATGTAACTGCCAGTGGAACCTCCAGCGTGTAGGGTACGATGGCCGCTGTTCCAGCTGCTATGTCAGGTGTTGCGATCGCCTGAAAATAGAGCGCCACACCATCAACGTCACCCTCCAGAATTATCAGATTGTTGGCCGCTCCATCCCCCTCAATCGCAAAACCGATTTCAGTAATAGTGCCATTGGCAGGTGCAACAAAGGACTGCGCGGCTGCATTGCCCACATCAGCACTTACTGTCCAGCATGTATCAGCAATCAACTGCTCAACCATCACAGTACCACCACAGGTAGGATCCGGATCGAGTGGGCAGGCGTCGTCTACATCGAGTATGCCGTCGTTGTCGTCATCATCGTCAACATGATCCTGCATACCGTCAAGGTCACTATCGATTCCGATAAACTCAAACACCGGCATAATGTGAAACAGTTGGAACGAGGCGATGATAGCTTCTACTGCAACATTGCCCGCCGTGCCCACATTGGTAAGTGTACAGCTGGGACTAACAGAATCAGCGCAGAAGAAATCGGCACCACCATTACGCCAGCGAACAAATTGATATCCCGGTTTTGGCACTGCGGTGAAGATCTCGCTAAAAGTGCTGTCGGTGATCTCAAATTCACAGATAGTACCGCCGGCACAATCGCGCGTAGTAGACAGCGAGCTTACGTCACCGCCATCAGTTACCAATACTGCTAGCTTACAAGCGGTAATACAGCCTGTAAGTAGCAGAACAAAACACACCCTCAAGGGATGGGAAAACATAATGGCACTCTCCTGAGGTTCGGCTCCCAAAGGGGGAAAAGACCTACTCCTCCGCGCTATTGCTTGATGACTAAATTATTATAGCAACGATCAGAAAGAAGCGCTCTCTACAGGGCCCCTTCCACCGCCCGCTCAAACATCTTTGTGTACTGCCGGGCTGTCAGCGCAATGGGATTTCCACCCGCTGTCGGATCGGCGACTGCCATCTCGCCAACACGGATTGCTTGCACCGCATCAATACCAATCTCCGCAAGGCTGTGGGGAATACCCAGCTCGGCACGAAGTCCCAGCACCCAATCCAGAAAGCCATCGAATGTTTTATTGGGTAAATCAAGGTAGCGGGCTGCGCGCACTAGCGTAGGAGCTATCGCTGATTCATTTTCCTTTAATACATAGGGCATTACGATAGCGTTCAACAAACCGTGGTGTGCATCGTAAATGGCGCCCAGTGGATGGGATAAAGCATGCATTGCGCCCAGGCCCCGCTGGAAAGCAGTGGCACCCATACTCGAAGCAACCAGCATTTGTGTACGCGCCTCCAAATCAGTGCCATCGGCAAAGGCTCGCGGTAGAAACTCTCTCACTAAACGGATGCCCTCCACTGCAATTCCCATCGCCATAGGATGAAAGGAATCGGCCGACAAAGCTTCCAGATTGTGCGAGAGCGCATCCATACCGGTAGCTGCCGTGATGTGGGGCGGCAAACCCACGGTGAGTTCGGGGTCGAGAATAACCTGCACAGGAAGGAGCCGCGGGTGAAAAATAATGCGTTTTCGCTGCTGCTGTGTGTCCATGATAACGGCGGCCCTGCCAACTTCGGACCCTGTTCCTGCCGTGGTCGGAACGGCAATAATCGGTGCCACCCGGGTTTCGTCAACCAAGGCGATGGTATCTGCTTCATCTGCAAATTCAAAAACGGGGCGATGGTGTTCAGCGATCAGGGCAATCGACTTTCCAGCATCCAGGGCCGAGCCGCCCCCAAAGGCGATAACACCATCGTGGCTGCCCTTGCGAAAAGCATCCGCTCCTGCATCGACATTCTCTCCAGTGGGATTACTCTTTATTCCACTATAGATCGCCACCTCCAAACCTGAGTTCTTCAATTGCTGTACAACCGCCCCTGTCATCTCAAGCTCAGCAAGACCGGGGTCAGTGACCAACAATGGAGCTCTAATACCTCGCGCCATACAATGGTCAGCCAACTGCGCAATACTCCCGACACCCACACTAACGGCGGTGGGGTAGTTCCAATTATTGGTGAGATAGTCCAGATCCATGTAGCTGTTTACTCCAGGTATTTATTCAAGTCGACAGACGTTTAGATGATTTCAAAGTAGCGCTGCATTTCCCAATCGGTAATATGCTTGCGGAACTCGCGCTCCTCCCACTCCCGAGTTGCAGCGAAATGCTCCACAAAGGGTGCGCCAAATAATTCGCGGGCGACCGCGGACTCTCGCAATCTACCGGCGGCTTCGGTCAAAGAACGAGGTAGCGCTAAATGGGTAGCATGCGTTTGGTCGTAGGCCGACCCCTCCACGGCGGGTTCAGGCTCCCACTGCTGCTCTATGCCAATGAGACCCGCTCCCAGGGCCGCTGCCAAAGCGATATAGGGGTTAGCGTCGGCCGAACCGAGTCGATACTCAACACGCTGGGATGCGGCAGAACCAGAAATAACCCGCAGCGCAGTCGTACGATTTTCGATACCCCATGTGGCATCAGTGGGTGCCCAGAAACCTGGCACCAGACGGCTGTAAGAATTCACTGTCTGCGCGAACATCGCCAACAAGTCTGGCATCAGCCTCTGTTGGCCAGCAATAAAATGCCGCTGCACAGCGCTGATATTATGCGGCTGGCTATCATCATAAAATACTGACTCTCCTGACGCAGATTCAAACAGCGACATGTGAATGTGCCCGCTTTGGCCAGGGTATTCGTTCGACCACTTGGCCATAAACGTAGCCATCATGTGATTGCGCTGCGCCCAGACTTTGCAAAAAGTTTTGAACAAAGCGGCCTTGTCGGCAGCACTCGCTGCATCATCCACCGCAATAGCGGCTTCCAGTACGCCCGGGCCGGTCTCCGTGTGCAAGCCTTCAATGGGGAAATCCATGGTTTCGCTCAGCGCGAGTAAATCCTCATACCAGGATGCGTGCACACTGTTGCGCAACATCGAGTAACCAAAAAATCCCGGCGTGGCTGGCTTCAGGTCGCGGTATCCCTTTTCCCTGATGGAATCCGGCGTTTCATTAAACAGAAAAAACTCGTACTCAAATGCAGCCTTAATGGCATAGCCCATCGAATCGGCTCGCTGCAGTACTCTGCCTAAAAGACCTCTGGGACAAATTTCCGCTGCGGGCCCGGCAAACTGCGCTAGAAATAGAAGTGTCTCGGGCTCATGGGGGATTTCTCGGCAGGTACTGGGCAGTATCTGCACGGGTGCATCGGGATAGCCGGTGTGCCAGCCTGTGAAATCAACACCCGGATTTTCGTAGAGCTGGTCATTGCTGTCCCAACCCAGCACCACGTCGCAAAAACCAAAACCCTTATCCAGAGCAGAGAAAAATTTCTCGCGGCTCATATACTTGCCACGCATCACACCATCGATATCGAAAACACCGACTTTGATATGCTTAAGATTACGCTCTTCAATAATTTGACGAGCATCGGCAATACTAGATACTGACCTTGCTTCCATAGAATGACTCCGCACAACTACATCGGCAGACGATAAACATCTGCATACACTTTAGATCAGCGAAAGCTTGGGAATCCCTCGACTCATTAACTGGTCTCAATCAAGGCGAAACCCGGAATCCGAATTTTCACTATTGGTCCCCTCACTTGAGCCTTTTTATTCTAGGCCAAAATGAGGAGATTGCGCAGCATCAGGATTCTTGAACCATAGTGAACCCAGCGCAAAGCGGTATCCAGCCCCATAAGCTACCACAAGGCCTGACAGGTGACGCTCACACCGATAACCAACAATGTCATCATAGCGATACGCCTGTAAAACTGATCACCGTAACGACGGAAGAGGTAGTAGCCCATCCTGTCGCCAAAATACAAAACCGGTGATGCCAGCAGTGCCAGTGACAACGTTTGAACATTCACAAACCCGGCGAGCCCAAATATGGTCAGTGCAAACAGCGCCGAGCCAAAGAAGTATGTCATCAACAGCGCCCGGCTCTGCGCGGGCGCAGGCTCCGTAATCAGCGCATAGAGAATGACCGGCGGCCCCGGGATCGCCATTACCCCATTCATCAACCCCGAAGCGAGCCCGGTTAGCCAGGCCCATAGCGGCGGCAGTCGGCCAGCAGAAGGACGAAAAATCCACAAAGCAAGACTGGCCAACGTAACGGCGACGCCTGCCCACAGCTGAAATTGCTCGACAGAGACAGACTGCAGCACCGCAGCGCCAACTGCGGTGCCAACAAGGGCCATAGCAAATAGAGGCGCCATTGGCCGCAGCGGTACAACACCCCAATAAGTGGGAAGAGCCAACACACTCAGAACCAGCGTGAGAGATGCACTGAGCACTACGGCATCAGTAGCAGGTAGAATCACCGCAAATACGGGAACCGCCGCCAGCGCGAAGCCAAAGCCTGTGAATGATCGTAGTACAGACGCAAAGACCACCGTCACCAGTACAAGCAGTACCTGCAACGACGAAACACCAAAAATCTCTGAGAAACTCTCCAGCATGGGAAGCTATCCTAGACACTTCATTCTAGATATATCAGGCCTCATTCAGCCACTATGTAAGACGCAGGGAAAGCGGGTGGCAAACTTGTCCATCACCTCGCCCATCACCTTGGCTACGTCGAGGTGTAGAAAATACTCTTACGTTTGTTTAGCGGCAGCGGCAGCTTGCGCCGCCAAATCGCTGGCCTCAGACTTTCCAAGACCGAGTATTATCAGGTACAGTCTGGTGTAATCTACCAGCGTCCCTTCGTAGTCTCCGCCCTTCTCATGCACTTCAATTAAGAAGCCCACCAATGTCCAGAGGATGCTGATATCAATCAGAGCAGGGTCGAGTACCGGCTCAAATCGACCCTCTTTTACGCCGCGTTCCAGATCTTCATACGCAAAGTCACTGATCGAACCTTTTATTGCAGCCGCTAAAAAACGTGGATATTCGACCAGCCTAGCCGTTATAGGTGCAGCGATTAAGCCGCGTATAACCAACTGCATAGTCATCGCCACCGCCATCGCCGGGTCATCGTCTCCACTTGTGGAAGTGTCCGCTTCCTGTGCGAACTCTCCATAGGCGAGGGCCGCAGCGGCGATTACGCAATCTTCTTTACTGTCAAAGTGGTAGTACAGCGTGCGTCTACCGAGATCCGCCGTCTCAGTAATGTCGTCCATGGTGGTTTTTTCTATGCCCTTTTTTATTACTAAAGCGAGCGTAGCTTTAAGTAGCTTGGCGCGAGTCTCCAGACGCCGTCTATCCATACGATTGGGCTTGGCGGAGGCTTCTACTAGCTTATCTTTAGCGGGTTCAGGCACGGTAAACCTTGTTGTATTTCGGGGCTGTGAGCCAAACTATATCACAGCATTCACGCCCTATGCAGATATAACCTCTATTTTATATTTGCATTTTATATTGTTTTTGCACTATAGTGCATTTTATACACAAAACGGACTGAAAAATGGGCCACGAACTGCACAGCAGCGCTGACCAACTCAGCGCCAACAACGCCGAAGCACTGGTGCTCTATGGGTCCGCGCCCTCCCCGTGCGCCCGGCGCGTGATTATCTGCCTGCTGGAAAAGAGACTGGATTTCGATTGGATTGAAGTCGACCTGCCAAACATGGAGCAGCGCTCCTCAGACTACCTTGCCCTCAACCCCAATGGTTTTGTCCCCACTCTCATACATGGTGATCACGTTGTTTTCGAATCAGGTGTGATTCTTGAATATCTCGAAGAGCAATTTCCAGACAAGCCACTTCTGCCAGCCGACCCCTATGAGCGTGCACAGGCTCGCATGTGGATGAGCGCAGAAGGCGCAATGGCAAAAATCTTTCGGCCCGTCATGTATCAACGATTGATGGGCCCGGTACTTCAAGCCAGCCGCACCGCCGCCGAGGCAGACAAAATTATTCGGCGCAGCACTAACGACCCTACCGACATCGAATGGGAACAGAAGGTCTGGCGTATGGAAGTATTGATGCCACAAGAACTGGCCAGCAAGACTCAACAACTTCTCGACTGGGCGGATATTGTCGAACGCGCTTTGCAGGGGAAAAATTTTCTGGTGGGAAATACGTTTTCGATGGCCGACGTTGCCGTCTATCCACGAGTCGCCATGTATCCATGGTGCGGCCCAAAACTAAGTGCAGATCAATATCCAAATCTCAATCGCTGGGCAAGTGCGTTGGAACAGCATCCTTCTTTTATAGAATCTCTACCGGAGCAGGCAAAAAAACTGGCTGGCCTGGCATCCTCTCCGGTATTGCCGGCCCTAACTAAGTCACTTAGCAAAGCTCCCAGTGCTCGCACTCTCTGGGATAAAAGTTTTCTGTTTGTTATCGGAAAAATATTGCGCAAGGTGCAGGGTGTGGACAAGGCACTGCAAGCATCGAAGACAGCACGCTCACTACCACTACCCCCGCCAAGCGCCAAATCTCTGATAACCAAGCCCTCGCACAGAGCAGGCAGCAGCTTTTCCGGAGATCTGGAACTCTACAGCTTCAGCCAGTCGCCCCATTGCCAGCGCATTACACTACTTATGGATCAGCTGGGGCTTTCCTACCGGACCCACCACGTGGACTATCTGCGCGGAGAACACCAATCCACAGAATTTCTCGCACGCAATCCCTTAGGTGAACTGCCCGTTCTCAAACACGGCGACCGCATTGTCTATAATTCAGAAGTCATTGCTGAGTATCTGATTTCCGAGTTCTGCAGCGCCGGAGACTGGCAACCAGCCGATAGCATAGAGCGCTCAAAACATCGTATGTGGCTGGCGCACGAAAGTGGCACGCACAAAGAGCTCATCCCGCTGTGGGATCGTTATGTTGCAGGCACAGCCACGCCGCAGCCTTTCACCACCAGTGAAGAAAATGCGCTGGGGAGAATTTATGACAAGCTGCAAAAACTGGAAGTGGCGCTGGGAGAACATTCCTTTTTACTGGGCCCCTCGGCGCAATTTGCCGATATCGCCTGGCACACCCAGCTCCAGAGCCTGAAATCAGTTCCGCAATTTTCGCTACAGGAACTACCCTGTATAGCAGCGTGGAACCAATCCATGACGCTGCTGCTCGGTAGAGACACAGCGGTTCCTATCATGCAGGATCAAAAACCTTCAATCGCGTAATACGTTGATACAGATATCGGTACAGATAGAGGACAGAAAATGAGCTTGACCTATCCAGGTAGTGAAGCAGTTAAGATAAACAGCGTGACGCCTCCGGGCTGCAAGCCGCTGAATCGTCCCGAGCCAATTTTGAAGGCCGATGCCTTGAGCTATCTAATTTGGGACATCCCTGATTTGGCCAAGCAACACACTTTCCTGGCAGATTTCGGCATGCTGACAACCGAAAGTACGCCCACTTCTCTATTGATGCGTGGCTACGATGGGTTTCCCTATCTTTTTGTGGGTCGCAAAGCGGAAAAGCACCAATTTGTCGGCCTGGGGTTTTCTGCCGCTAGCCGCGAAGCGCTGGCGGCACTCGCCAAGGCAACCAGCAAACCAATAGAACAACTCCATGGCCCCGGTGCTGGTGAAGTAGTTCGACTAGAAGACCCCAATGGGACCCAGGTCGAAGTGTGCTTCGGCGTGGAGCACCTGGAAGCTACCGAAACCCGAAATAAAGTATTGCCCGCCAATACCCCTAACGAGAAAGTTCGCGTTAATCAGGGCCAGCGGGCACCGCTGGAACCCTCACCTGTGCGCAAGCTTGGGCACTGTGTGATGGGAGCCAACAACATGGAAGAAGTCTGTGAGTGGTATATGCGGCACGTGGGACTGATACCCAGCGACGTGCAGTGCATAGACAACGGCGACCCCGTCATTGCCTTCATGCGCCTGGATCGCGGTGACCAGCTCGCGGACCACCATTGCGTCGTCATAGGTAAAGGGGCCGGCAATGGTTACCTGCACAGTGCCTATGAGGTGATAGACCTCGATGCCATCGGCCAAGGACAACAGTTTCTCAAGAACAAAGGCTACGAACACGTTTGGGGAATCGGTAGGCACATTCTGGGCAGCCAGTTGTTCGACTACTGGGAAGATCCTTACGGGAGCGAGTTCGAACACTATGCAGACGGCGATGTTTTTAACGCCGAACACCCCACCACCTATCACCCCATGGACCCTGGCAATGTCTACGCCTGGGGACAGGACATGCCAACGACCATGCTCAAACCAGACCGCAAACAAATCATGGATATTGTGGGCGGCCTGTTTAAGGGGACGATAACAATCAAGTGGTTGAAATCCGCCTTGAAAGCGACCTCTAGACCAGCCAGACCCTGGATAAAGTGAGCTGCCAAAAAGCAGCCTGGACAAACACTCTTTTTATATACCACACACTAAGCAGGATTCGACAATGGGCACATCAATAGTCAGGTACAGCACGGCAGAGTCTTCATCCCCACAGTGGGGCGTAATGGCCGGTGACAGCATCAACCCACTGTCCATCAACAGTGATCATCACAAAGATCTTATGGCGCTGTATTTTTCAGATCGCGCCGCCTTTAATGGCAGCATCGATTCGGCGACTGTAAGCGCAGGGTCTGTGGAATTTCACTCGCCCCTGTCGCGCGACATTCAATTACTTGCCCAGGGGCTCAACTATGCCGATCACCGCGCAGAGGGTGGTTTTGATGCCAATATCGACCCCGATGGCGAAGAGAACCTGCTGTTCTACAAAGCCAGCTCCAGCATCGACAAACCTAACGTCACCATCCTCAGGCCCAAAGGCTGTGTTCTGCTCGATTACGAAATAGAACTGGGCCTGGTCATGAAACAGGGCCTCCACGAAAGCACCACGGTTACGGACGCCAATCTCGGCGACTACGTAGGCGGTATGATCCTGTGCAACGACGTGTCTGCCAGAGACTTCATGTTCGGCGCCCCAATGCTGCAGTGGTACAAAGGCAAGAGCAATCGCACCTTCTGCCCAGCCGGTCCCGTACTGTATTTACTGGACGATGGTGAGATCAGCAAAGTGTACTCCATGAAACTGACTCTGCGCATGAACGGAAAAATTAGGCAGGATGCCAGCAGTGATCTTCTTATTCACCGCCCACCAAAGACGCTGACTGAGTTATCTACTTTTACCGACGTAAATGCTGGCGACTGCCTGCTGACCGGCACTCCAGGCGGCGTTCTGGCACACGCCAACCTGAAAACGGGGCTGGCGGTTATGTTGAATCTGAAAAACGATCAGAAACGAAAGGCCAAGTTCATAAAGGCGCAGCAAGCACTCACGAAGTTCCTCGAACCGGGCGATATTCTGGAACTGGAAATAGTATCCGCCGATGGCAGTATCGATCTCGGCAAGCAGCGGAATGAAATCGCTGAGGGCTGATACGATATGACCACGACACCCCAAAAACAATACGACGTCGTTATCAGCGGTGCCGGCCCCTGCGGGGTCACACTGGCCAATATGCTGGGTAATTATGGCGTCCCAACCCTGCTGATCGATCTGGAGCCGGATGTTCTCAATCTGCCACGCGCAGTAGGAATGTGCGATGAGGGCTCGCGCATTCTCGATTCGGTGGGAATCTTCGAATACAGCCCTATCGATTTATTGGATATCGAAAAAATCTACTTTGCCGACAAACATGCGACGCCCATTTTCCATTTCGATACCAGCAAGAAGATCAACAACTTCTGTATGCAGCGAACGTTCTATCAGCCTAAATTGGAACACTCCCTGCGCAATGCTTTGGAACGCTTTGATTGCGTCGATTTTTGGCCCAGCACTGAACTGATCAACTTTAAGGATGATGGCGCAGGCGTGACGATCAGCCTGCAGCGAGAGGGTGTGGAAAAAACTATCCCGAGTCGGTTTTTGGTGGGCAGCGACGGCTCCAAAAGCCCAATACGAAAGCAGCTGGACATAGGCTTCAGAGGCAAGACCTATCATCAAGACTGGCTCATTATCGATATAGCCAACAACCCCATTCCCAGTAACGATGTCTACTTCTCCATCGACCCCAGCAGGCCTGGAATTACACTTCCGCTACCGCTTGGCCGACGCCGATGGGAATTTGTAGTTAAAGAAGGCGACACAGCTGAAGCGCTCTACAGTGATGCAATGCTGGAACGATTACTCTCCCCGTGGGGCGACTACAAACTTATGGAGGTGGAGAGAAAAGCGATTTACACATTCCACGCTCGCGTTGCCAATCAATACAGTAAAGGCAACGTCTTTCTTGCCGGGGATGCTGCACACATTACACCTCCCTTTGCCGGGCAAGGCATGATGGCGGGCTTCCGGGATGCACACAATCTCAGCTGGAAATTGGCGGGGGTACTAAACAACACCCTCTCCCCTTCTATTCTCGAGAGCTACGACACAGAACGTATCCCACACAGTAAACAAGTTATCAATTTCGCCAAGTTCGTGGGTAGCATTGTTCTCCCACAGAGCAAAGTTAAGGCCTGGATCAGGGATTCATTAATAAATTTTTCCGCCATGATCGGACTCTACACAGTAGAAGAAGGCGCTAGGATGGAGAGAATCCCCAATCACGTTAACGGCAGCACGCTGCGCAATCTGCTGATATCAAAGATTCGCGGCACGGGCCAGTGGTTCCCACAACATATGCTTTCTCTTGGGGGAGAAACCAAACCCTCTGACGATTGGCTGAAACCCGGATTCCATATCGTGAGCTGGAAAAATGATGCCAATTCAATAATCAGTGAGACGACCAGAAAGCGCTGGGCATCTCTGGGCGGGGAATTCTCTACCATTACCAACTCCCCAGACTCGCATGCTCTTGTTGACCAAACCGGTGAGTACGAGACGTATTTTGGCGCGAAAACGATTGTGGTGTTACGTCCCGACAAAATAGTTGCAGTGCGCTGTCGCGAGAAAGATCTCGACTCTCAACTTAACAAATACCTAGACAAAATTTGCGCGCCATCAGCAGCAGCTGCCTAGGCAGGAGAAAGCATGAATTCCCAAACGACAGAAAAATCCTCTACCCACAGCAACAAGGTAGTGCTGATCACCGGCTGCTCTACTGGCATAGGTCGTGCACTTGCCATCAGCCTTTCCAAGCTGGGCCATACTGTATTCGCCGGCGCTAGAAAAATTGAATCATTGGATGCAATTAGAGATGTTCGCTTGTTACCGCTGACTCTGGATGTGGGTAAAGACTCTGACATCCAAGCGGCAGTAGAAGAAATCACTCTCCAAGCGGGCCATTTAGACATACTGATCAACAATGCGGGTTACGGCGCAATGGGGCCTTTAGTGGAAATGCCCATTGCGGAAATACGGAACCAGTTTTCCACTAATGTCTTCGCGCCTATTCATCTGACTCAGAAAGTGTTGCCACTGATGCGCAAGAGCTGCAACGCTCAGGTAGTTAACATAGGCAGTTCCTCTGGAATAACACCCACACCGTTTTCGGGAGCTTACTGTGCCTCAAAGTCGGCTCTGCACACTCTCACGGAAGTGATGCGCATGGAACTTCGTCCTTTCGGGATTCACGCCATGGCGGTCTACCCCGGCGGAGTAGCGTCGGATTTTGGTAGCAACGCCAGCGGCAGGCTTAGCGAAACATTAATAGAGAATTCACTGTACGCAGATATCGCGTTGGCCATTGAAAGTCGAGCAAAACTGTCTTCCGATTCACCCACCAGCACACAGCAGTTTGCCGATGAATTGATCGCTACCATGCTGGCCCCAAAACGGGTTGCCATAAAACGCATCGGCCACGGCAGTACGATAATGCCTCTAATGAGATACCTGCTACCCATTCGCTTGCGCGAATATCTCCTTTCCAGATCCTATCGGCTAACGACCCTTTCGGGAGCTCGCGTATGACCAGCAACACCGTAGTGCGTTTCGTAAAACGCCCTGCAGGACGACCAGACCCTTCTATTTTCGCTATTGAAACGCAAGAGCTAGGGGAAGTACCCGCTGGTGGCATCCTGTTGAAGAATGCCTATCTGTCGATGGACCCGGCCCTCGTCAGCAGAATGCGCGACGAAGACAATTACACAGACCAGGTAAATCCAGGCGATGTCATGCAGGGTTATGGCATCGGTCAAGTGATTCAGTCGGAGAACCTGGAAGTGAAGGTCGGTGAAATTCGATTTGGGCGAATCGATATGCAGCAATACACAGTGGTCAAAAATCCCGAGGAATTCAAAAAACTCAATCTTGGTCTAGCCAGGCCAACCTGGTATCTCAGTGCCGTCGGCATCTCAGGGGCTACGGCCTACTTCAGCTTCCTCGGCTTGGCAGAACCTAAGGTTGGCGAAACTGTTCTCATCTCCGCTGGCGCCAGTTCCGTGGGCGCCATGGTCGCGCAGATGGCAAAAATGAAAGGCTGCAAAACAGTGGCCATTGTCAGCACCGATGAAAAAGCCGCTCAGGTGAAGAAAGACTGGGGCTATGATGCAGCAATTAGCTATCGCGGCAAGAATGTTGATGAACTGTCTGCAGATATTGGCAAGGCCTGCCCCGATGGCGTTGACATCTACTACGACAACACCAGCGGCGATATTTCCGAGGCGGTATTGGACCACTACAACCTCAATGCCCGCTCCCTTGTTATCGGGCGCCTCGCCATCAGCCATCTAAACGATACCCGTCAGGACATAGGCCGACGCGAAAACAACGCCATCCTTTCAAAACGCATCCGCAAGCAGGGTTTCGTTCTGCTGGATCACCAGGACAAAATGATGGGCGCCTTCATTCAGCTGGCAAAGTGGATAAAGAATGGCGACGTAAAACTCAAGGAAGACATTGTGGAAGGCATTGAGAATGTACCGGATGCTTTCTTCACCATGTTGGACGGACGCAGTAACGGCAAGCAACTGGTAAAGCTTTCAGAGTTGGATGAAAAGGCCGACCCATCCCCTGCCTGGCTGGGCCGACTAATGATCAGCCCCTTCTTCCCCACCGCATGGCTGGCAAAAAGGATTACCGGAATAGGTTAGAATCGCGCTATGCGTATTCTTCTAATCCCGTTCTTGTTTATCTTAATCGGCGGAGCCGTTGTTTTCTTCGTCGGCCCTGCGCTGCAGTTTCCCGAGAGCATTAGCGAATTTCAAGTCTGGCTGAAGGGCTTTGACGAATGGGCCTGGGCTGCGGGCTCGATGATGATAATTGGCGACTCCCTGCTGCCAATACCCTCTGACCCCACCGTTTTCACGCTGGGCCTGATTTACGGCGGGCTCATAGGCGGCCTCGTGGGTGGCACAGCAGCTACCATTGCCGCACTTATCGGATACAGCATTACCCGCTCTTTGGGAGAAGAGGGCGCCACGTTTTTGATTGGGGAAAAAGATCTGCAACGTGCTCGGGGGTTCTACGAACGCTGGGGCTTTATGACGGTGGCCCTTGGCCGCGCGATTGGCGGGCCGGCAGAGTATCTAGTAGTGGTTGCGGGCCTCACGGCTATGCCCTTTCGAAAAGTGTTACTCGCCATTGTCACCGGCGCTTATCCGACCGCTTTCTGTATGTCTTTTTTGGGGGCTTACTCTATGGCAGAGCCCTATATTGCAGTGACTCTTGCGGTGGCATTGGTGCTGTCGTTAATCGGAGGGTTTCACCTCTTTCGCCGTTTCAGTGAAAGAGGTGAACAACGGGACGCAAACTAAAGTATCCCACCAGCCATTTTTTCACCCTGCCTCGCGTTCGCTCTCCTGATCCCCGGTGCTTTTCCTGTTCGGATACTTGTACATAATTTTCTCGAAGGTTGCCAGTGCAGTTTGCGCTGCACCATAAACACCCATTACCTTCGCCTCTTTGGTTCTCTCACCTATCATGTACAAGCCCTCAACACCTTCGACTTCAACATCGAGGAGGTTATTACCCACATTTCCGGGGGTTTCCATAATAGTCGCCGGGCCAAAGGACTGCATGCGCCATAAGGCATTTTCAACGACACCAGGGAATAGTATTTTGATTTCCTCTTCCCAATCATTGAGAAGTTTACGCAGCGCTGCTTTGTGCGAGGCCTTTTTCATGTCGAATAAGTTAGGCTTTTCCCACCAACCCAACTGAATCCAGAAGGACACTTCGTACTGACCTTCCTCTTCGCTGTAATCGAGGGAGCTGACCATCCAGGGCTTTTTAGTAATCGGCCCTTCCTGCACCCAGCGCTGGCCGGTGTGATCCCACAATTCTTCTTTATCCAGAGCGTAGGTTATCGTTGCGAGGTTGAGCGTACGACGATGTAGAAACTCAAGCCGCTGCGCATACCAGGGCGCAAGGTCGTCCTCGGAAATAATATTGAAGATATCCCAGATAGCCACCGCACTTACCACTACAGGCGCGGCGATAAACTCCACATTAAGAAACTCTGTAGGCACGACCGGCTTACCCACTTCAACTTCAACCCCCGTGGCCACACCGTCTTCGATCACAACACGCGCCACCGATGCGCCGGTTCGAATCTCACCACCCGTTTCCTCAATGGCTTCCAGAAGCCCTGGTGCTATAGCGCCACTACCGCCCTTCACCCAATAAGACCCGCCGGGCATGTGACCAAGCGTATCGATCTGCTTTCTCACACTGTAAAACAACGAGCCTGCAGAATAATCTGTCGCCGCTGTCAGCGTGCCGCCAAACAGCCAGCCCAGATAGCGGAAAAAGTCGATGATGTTTTGGTCGTCTGTGCGGTCCTGTACATATTTTTCGATAGAGATGTCGTTGAGCTTTTCTATTTCTTCATAGGTCATTTCCATCGCGGCTTTCTTATACACAAGCATAAATTCTTCGAAAGAATCGCCAATCATATCGCTCAGCTTTCGCCAACTGCCGTTCATATAGAGTTCGCCGTGGTTGGTCCACTCGCACACGTTCTCCGGCATGTCCTTGCCGATGCGCTCATATACCTCATCCTGAGAGCCGCAGAGAATAAGCCCCTTGATGCCGTTATCCACGACTGCGTTGCCAATTTTTCCGCTAGCGGCGCGCCCGCCCAGGTTTTCTTCGCCGCCGCGCTCCAGAATGAGCACTTTTTTGCCCGCATGAGATAGCAGTGCTCCCAGATTGAGCCCGCCCATACCGCCGCCCACAATAATCACGTCGTATTGTTTGTCTGTCATGTGTATCTCCTCGAATCTCTAGCTATAACATTGAATTTAGTGGGATTTTTCTTGATTTAATAATATAGTGTTGTAATATTAGATCAATATTACAGTATTGTAAAATTAAATTACTGAACCGAGGCGCTTCAAGGGATGCAAGTAGAGACAAGCACAGCCAATGAGCCAGCCAGCGATGGCCGCTCCAAGAAACGCCCAGGTGTGGAAGAGCAGCGGGCAATCATTTTGCGGGCGGCCGTCTCCCTCTTCGCTGACAAGGGTGTCGCCGCGGTCTCCATTGCCCAAATTTGTAGTTATGCCGAGATATCCCGGCCCACGTTTTACCGCTGCTTCGAAGACAAGGCCGCGCTGGTCTCCGCCATCTACGAAGACTCGGTGAACACCCATGTCGAAACCTTCTTTGTCATTGGCCGCTTCAGGAATCAGCAGCAGCTGAAAGCCAGCCTCGATGCTTTGCTGGAATCTATCTTCCAGCGCTCCGAGCTAGCACTGCTGGTGTTCAATGAATCCAATGACCCCAGCTCACCTGCGGCCAGTATCGTCGACGCTGCCTTTGAGCACGCCGCCGATGTAATGACTAAAAGCTGGGGCTCACACGCCAACCAGGTACCCTCTCGGGTTTACCTCAAATCCATAATGGCAGCCGTACAGTGGATTGTGCAGGACGCTATTCGTAAAGGCCTCAACGAGGCCACGAAGGACGATGCCAAAGACGCGGCCTACCAACTGGTCAGCCGCGTGATGTCATAGAAGGACCAGAACAAGTTCAGCGATCTCTCCAGCGGCTTTCTCACGACCCATTTGATACCATACGCCACCCAAGTTGATGCAACCTCGGAACTGCCAGTATGAAAACAAACATCGGCCTGCTGTTGAAAAAACGGGCGGAAATTTGCCCCCAGCGCGAAGCTTTCGTCGAATACGAGCGGAACAGACGTTTTACTTTTGCCCAACTGAATGACCGCACCAACAGCGTCGCCAACGCGCTATTGGCAAAAAATGTCGTCCCCGGCGACCGGGTAGCCGTATTGCTCAAAAATGGCATAGAGTTTGTTGAGACATACTTTGCTGCAGCGAAGATCGGCGCCGTAATGGTGCCCATCAACTGTCGATTGGTCGCTGCAGAAATCGCCTTCATTTTAGAGGACTCGGGTGCACGTGCGCTGGTTTACGATTCAGATTTCGACGACACGGTAAGTGCTGTGCAAGTTAATGCTTCCAATGAGCTACGCATTGAGTCCTATATTCGCTGCAAAAATAGTGATGCGGTTGCTCCTGACTGGGCTCTCGACTACGAGTCATTCACGACGGCTGCAGCGAGCAGCGAACCTGCAATAGGCGCATGGGATAACGACAACCTCTTCATCATGTACACCTCTGGCACCACTGGGCGACCCAAAGGCGCCGTGCACAGCCACGAGGGCATGCTGTGGTCGCAGCTGACCAGCATGGCTACTTCAGATATGCGCGGCGACGATCGCTTTCTGTTGGCGCTGCCCATGTTTCATGTGGGCTGCCTCAACCCCACTTCGTTGCTGGTTCACCGGGGTGGCACTGGCATTATTATGCGCGAGCTGGATATGGCCGCGATGTACCGCTGCATCGAACAGGAGCGTGTGTCTATTTTTATGGCGGTACCAGCGCTGCTGCAATTTATGCTCAGCGCACCGGAGCGCGAACAAACCGATATTTCTTCAGTGCGATGGATTGCAACCGGTGCCGCACCGGTACCCGTTTCCCTGCTGCATGAATTTGAAGCGCTTAACATTAGTATCTTCCAGGCATACGGCCTGACTGAATCCTGCGGCCCCGGCACCTTATTACTGCACGAAGATGCCGAAACAAAAGTCGGATCATGCGGCCGACCGCAAATGCACACTGATCTGAAAATTGTAGACGACCAGGGCAACACCATTCCCATGGGCTCCGATCAACCGGGTGAATTGTTGCTCGCAGGCAAGCACATGATGAAGGAGTACTGGAACAAACCGGAGGCCACCGCCGAAGCTCTGCAGAACGGCTGGCTGCACACCGGCGATATCTGCACCTGGGACAGCGAAGGTTTCATCACCATCTGCGACCGCATGAAAGACATGATCATCTCCGGAGGCGAGAACATCTACCCGGCGGAGTTGGAAAACGTATTGGCAGGCTGCCCCGAGGTGATGGAGGCTGCAGTGATTGGCGTCGCCTCACAGAAATGGGGTGAAACACCTCTGGCGATAATTGTAGCGGCACCGGGCACCACTCCCACAGCAGAATCTCTCAAGGCCTACTGCAAAGAAAACCTGGCAGGGTATAAAGTGCCGCAGCTCTATGAGTTGGTGGAGAGCTTACCCAGAAATCCTTCCGGAAAGCTGTTGAAGCCGCTGCTGCGGGAGCAGTTTCCAGGGCCAGCGCCTTTCTAGAATCCCGCCGGGCTCACCCCTTAGCTTGGCAATAGAGGTACTCCGAACCCGCTGCCCGGCATGGAAAGTCCACTTTTGGTTGGAACCCCACGCCCTTAAGCGGACGTTCCATACCGAACAGCTCTTTTCTTCCAACCTCACTCGTTTACTGCGATCTAGCGAGCCTCGGTAGCGGCATGTGCCAATAGAGGCATCTGGCACCGCTTACTCTAAGTGAGCACCATCTCACTGGACCTCATACCGGCAGCCTGAAGATAATACAATCAGGCTTGACTGTTTTATTTTTCCAATCCATACTTCCCATCTCAGTCAACGATAGGGCCAGACCGTGACCGCACCTACTGCCAATGACAACCGCCCCCTGGCGGACATGCCACTTTTCGACACAGACACCCTCAAATGCCCGTACCACTACGATGAAACGCTGCGTAAAAACGCACCTGTTTATCAGGACCCGGATTCCGGCGTTTATGTAGTGTCGACGTATGATCTGGTGCGCAAAGCGCACAAGAACGACGCAGTCTTTTCCAATGAATTCACGCTGGCACTGGGCTCAGCTGCCGAGTTGGACGAAGACATCCTTGCGGCGATGAAGAAAACCTACAACCTCGGTAAGGGCACACTGCTTACCGTGGATGACCCAGAGCACAAGATCTACCGGGATACAGTTCGCGATTATTTCCTGGCCAAAAACATTGAACAGTTTCGCCCCTGGGTAACAGACTTTGCCGACAAGCTGGTCAAAGAAATTCCCGCAGGCCAGCCTTACAATTTTATAGAAGGCTTTGCGCGACCATTACCTCTATCCATGATCATGCACGTATTGGGCATACCACTTGATAAGTTCGACGATGCTTTCAAATGGACCGTGGCAAACGTCAACGTACTCTCGCAGACAACAGATAAAGAAGGGCTTATCGCTGCGCATACAGCGGTTAAAGAAGAATACGATTGGTTTGCAGCTGCATTGGATGAACGCCGTGCGAATCCGAAAGACGACTTGCTGAACCTTGTGGCTCACGCCGAGATTGAAGGGCGACCGCTCACCATCGAAGAACAACTGGGCCATTGCACGCAGTTCCTTGTTGCCGGCAATGAAACCACCACTGCAACACTGGCCGAAGGTATTCGCCAACTGTGCCTGAACCCGGAACAGGAAGCCGCCGTGCGCGCCGATCGCTCACTGATTCCAAACCTGGTTGAAGAGACGCTGCGCCTTGCCTCTCCCACATCCAATATGTGGCGCATGACAAAAGAGGATCATGAGCTGGGTGGCGTCAACATACCTAAGGGCTCAATGGTTTTGCTGAAGTACTTCTCTTCGAATCACGATGAAGCGATGTTCGAAGCACCCATGGAATTTGATGTCACACGTGCAAACGCCAAACGCCATATTGCTTTCGGCTTTGGAACTCACGTGTGTATCGGGCAGCACTTGTCGCGCCTGGAAATGACCGTGGCCTGGGAAAAGCTGTTTGCAGGTACCACTGGTATGCGTATGAATTGCGACCCGCAAACCCTGGACTACATGCCTAATATCCTGCTTCGGGGTCTCGAAGAACTGCCGGTTATATTCGAAAAATAGGACGCAAAATCGGGCGCAAAATTGCCCTTCTACTGTCTACCTCTGGAACTGGGCTAATCCAGTTCCAGAACGCGGATATTTTTGAACCACACCTTGTCCCAATGATCCTGAAAGCCAATATGGCCTTTTAATAAAGTGCCGTAAGCTGGGCGATCAGTAAATTTGCTCTGCGTATAAAACGCCTGCCACTGCTCACTACCTTGCTCAAAACTCGCCGTCATTTTTTCGTTCAACCAGAACTCCACAGCTGGCCCTCGCGCGATGATGTGCACGCGGTTCCAATAGCCTACTGGCTGACTGGTATCGTGGTCAGGCGCGATCATATCGTAGTAGGCACCCGATCTGTGGGTAGCGTTACTGGCATCCCAATGACCTTCATTGTCCAGCACCTGCATTTCGTAACCCGTGTAATGAATGGTTTTACCCGACTCATCACCGCGCAGAAAAATACCGCTGTTGCCAGAATCGCTGATGCGCCATTCCAGCTTCAGTTCGAAATTACCAAACTGCTCTCGCGAAATAATATCGCCCCCGCCACCCACACGGGCAAGACAGCCGTTCTCCACCGCCCAACCCGGATCCAGTGTTTCCGCCTGATAACTGCGCCATTGAGATAAGGACTGTCCGTCAAACAATAATCGCCAACCTGCCGCCTGCTCCTTGGCACTGAGCGTGTTGTCACACTCACCTGCCGGAATAATTTCATCAACGCAGGCGCTGACTAAAAGCACAGTGTAAAGCGCTATGGAAAGAGTCGGTAATTTATTCAACATAGAGATAGCCAGTGCTCCATTTAATGACTGTAGCGTACGCCAACACGAGCCGCCCGCTCCGCTGCTGGAAACCCAACCGAAGTTTGATAGTTCTCATCCAGAAGATTATCGACAGACAACAAAATCTGCCACGCTGTATCTGGCTGCCATTCGAGTACCCAGTCGACACGATGAAAATCATCCAGCTGTGTAGTGACCTCCTCGCCAGTATGCCGCGATGCCGCGTACTGCTCGCCAGTATAGCGATAGTCCAGTACAGAGCTCCAATGAGGCGCAATCTGCCATTGAGCAATGATACCTGCCGCCCACTCAGGCCGGCCGGTCAGCACGGACGGCTCATCTATCACTTCTATATCCGTGTATGTTCCCTGCGCCTGCAGCTGCAGTGTTGAGTGCACCTGCCAACTGGCAGCCAGCTCCACACCACTGGTTTCCACCTGCTTGCGATTGACATTGCGGAAGGTCGCATCGTCAAAATCCACTAAATCCCGATAGTCGTTATTAAACCAGGTGCCCTCGAGACGCAGAGCCTCACTCGCTTCCCACGCAATACCCAGATCCCAACTCTCCGCTTGTTCCGGCTTAAGATCGGGGTTACCCACAAGACCATGGCCGAGAGCAAAGAAGCTAGGCAACTTGTAGGCTTCACCCCAATTGGCCGCCAGGATCACAGCTTCGGTAAGCGAATACTTCGCACCCAACTGCACAGACGTCTCGCTGTCAAAATCTTCCGGGTCGTCGTAGCGCACACTACCGCGTAGTAAAACCGCGTCCACGGGGCTGGCGCTGACATCGGCAAACAGTCCCACCGAAGAGCGATTCAAACTAAAATCCGTGGGGAGGAGCTGGCCGAAAAACTCCAGATAGCCCGTGCTGCTGCCCTCTTCATCCCGGTAGTCGGCGCCTATATTGAAAGTGTATTGCTCATTCAGGGTCAGAGTATTTACCCATTGCAGTTGATCGCGGGTGAAGTGTGTATCGGAGGCATTGGGGGGTACTTCTGTATACGGCTCGATGCCCGGGGAGCTGTACACCTCTTCGTAGTCAAACCGATTACCGCGCAAAGTACTGATCCAATGCGAGGACAGCTCCACTGTCCAATCCACTGCCAGAATTTGTTGCTCGTACTGCGCGGTATCGAGTTCATCAATTTCTGCAAACAAAGGCCCGCCACTTTGCTCAGGGTATGAAGAGCGATCCCCGTCCAGGTAGCGGTAGCTCACAAAGAGTGACTGCCCATTCGAGGGCCGCCAGCCAAGGCGCAAGTTGGCGCTGTCATTCTCCCGCTGGCTGCCAGGTACCGGTTCGCCCTCGTCACGCCTGGCAAGCTCCAGTGTGTATTCAAAATTATCCACCCGGCCCTGCGCGTTGACGCCCAGATCAGTAAAGTCGTCCTCGCCCCACTGAGCATAAACTTCCTGATGGTGCCCCTGTTCAGGCGCCCTGGTAATGATATTGATCACCCCCGCCAATGCGTCAGAACCGTAGACCGAGGATTGCGCGCCCTTCACCACCTCTATACGCTCCACCAGCGAGGAATTCAAATTGGAAAAATCGAAGCCGCCGCCGCGAAAGTTGGTAGGGTCGTTGATCGCTACGCCATCGAGCAGTACCAATGTGAAATTGGATTCTCCACCGCGTATAGAAACTGCTGTCAGTCCACCTGGGCCGCCCTGTTCTTCCACCAACACACCGGGAATAGTTTTTAACAGGCCGGCGACGCTGCGCTTATTGAGAACTTGAATCGCCTGCTCGTCCAATACCGTGACTGAAGAGGTTAGTTTTTCTGTGGGGGAATAAGTGCCTGTCACCAGTACTGATTCAACTGGCTCTGAATCGGCCAGGGCAGCTCCGGGCCCCAACATCAGGGATAGCAGGGAGATCATCGGCGCAAATTGTGTCTTTCTCATTCGTTACTCTCGGTAATTAGTATCGCGAAGCGGTTTAAAAACGCTTGGTAGTTGATCGTTCGGCCACTTGGGGACGACATTAGTGGTGTATCATCGTGGACATATCCCCGCTCACATGACTACACAAAACGGCGATTCACTCTATGGCATTATCGTTCTTAAATTTTCTGTTTCTGCTAGCTTTTGTGCTCTCCGCTGCAGTCCAGTACAACGATCCTGATGGTCTCATCTGGATCGCATTGTATAGCTCCGCGGCAGCCATGTGTGTCGCTCAGCAAACCGAAGCTCTACCTAAATGGCTACCAATAACGCTATTGGTCGTTTCTCTGCTCTGGGCTGGCGCTCTGCTGCCGACAATTCTGGGACAGGTTTCCACGGAGGATATTACCGAATCTCTCACTATGAGGACGCGGGAAATAGAAGAAGCTCGCGAAATAGCCGGCCTCATCATTGTCGCCCTTTGGTCAGCTGTACTCGCCTTACTCAGTCTGCGCCGAGCAGGATAGTGTTTATCCACCGCACCTTCAATCGACAATAGCGATTAATCAACAACCCTATCAATCGGGATTTTTTCGCCGTCGCGATGCAACAACATCTGATTGACCGAACCGTCCTCGGCGACTACAAACTCCACTTTCACTTTTTCACCACCAGCCTCGCCGGTGAACACAGTATCGGAAACTTCGTTTAACACCCCACTCCCATACATGGGTACAGACATGTGCAGACCCCCTGTTTCCTCAGAGACGGTAAAGGTCACAAAGCTAATCGCATACTCGCCTACAAAGCGATGGTAGCCTCGATCAAAGACCACCGCCTGCAGTTCAACTGCAGTCCATGGCGCAGTGTGATCGGCACTCGCAGCCCGAATGTCAGCCGCCAATTGCGCACTGACAGGATCGCTCTTATTGACCCAACTGCGTCGCAGATAAGTCATCAAACCTGCCAACGTGTCATCATCAAGCGCTTCAAGATGCCCATGCGGGGGCATCACTCCATCAAAGGCTTCGCCGTTAACTTCAATGGGCCCACTCAAGCCCTGCAGGATAATTCTGCCCAACCACTCTGGCGGACCCGCCACCCAGGACGCCCCAGCCAGCGCGGGAGCCAGGCCGGAAATACCCTCGCCCATTGCGCCATGGCAGGCGGCACATTGGGGATAGAAGGTTTCGCCCAGCGCCATCAGCTTTAACTGCTCCGGGCTCAACGGTTTGATACCCAGTGCCAGCTCATCGCCAGGCCAGGTAAATGCAATGCGTGCAGCGAGTCTTGCAGCCCACAGTGGATCGCTCTGGCTGATAGCTCCATCGGCGAAAATAGGCGGCGCAGCGTCAAACACCGCCGGCACAAAACCCTCTTTTCTTGCCAGAGGCGCAAAACCAGACAGCATGGCCAACTGTTGCCAAGCCATCTCGGCGCGGCGGGACTCCACCAACTCCAGTAAATCCAATAACACTGGATTTGCAATGTCTGCCGATGTTAGATCGCCACGCAAACTCAGGTAGGCTTGCTGAGACAGGGATTTCAGTAATGCTTTGGAGAAGCCATTCGATGGGCCAGTCGGCGCAGCGGTGAGCAACTTCTCCAGCACTGCAAACTCTTGCCCCCTCGCCGCTCGCACAATTGCCTGCCGCAGATAGATGCTTTTCGGATCGCCCAGCAACATCGCCACCAGCGCCTCCTGCACCGAGGCTTCCTCCGTATAAGCACCCATGGCAAATGCCAGCTGCACACGCACAGCCTCGGGTGCACCCTGTAACTGCTGCTGCAAAACCTGCAAATCGCTAGCCGACAACTGCGCGCGGCCTGCGCGCAGGATTTGGATCTGTCGATGCTCATCGTTAGAAGCAGCAACCGCCATCACCAGGTCACGTTCCAGCTCACCCCTACCCGCAAGTACCCAGATGGCATGCAGGGCAGCTATCGTACGGTCGCCCTGCGCCATTTTTTTGAGTGCCCCAGTACCGCCCATTTCCCCATCCAACAAAAGGCGCTGGGCAGTATCACGCACCCAGCCGTTGGGATGTGCCAAGGCATCGACAAGGTTTTTGGACGTGGCGTTGACCAAATTGTGTGGGCTGGTTTGCGTAGTCCCCGCGCTGTGCCGCACTCGCCAAATCCGCCCCATTCCTATAGGCGACTCTAACTTTCGCTGAAAAACTTGTTCGCGCAATTCATCCGTCAAAAAGTGATCGTCCTGCACAATCCCGCGATACATATCGATGATATACAAAGCCCCATCCGGCCCATTCATGGCATCCACAGGACGGAAGCGCTCGTCGGTGGAACCCAAAAACTCACGCTTGCCCCATAGGCTATCGTCGTAAAGTCGCTGGGTAGCTTTCAGCTCAATACCTTCTTGTGTGAGTGCAAACTGGCCTACGACATTTCCTGCCGCTTCCGGCACAAAGACATCATTGCGATACTCATTGGGAAATTGATCACCGCGATAGGCCACTAGGCCGCTTACGCCCGTCGCTAGCTTTAAACGCCCGTCTGAGCGCAGAGTATTTTTTAAGTAGGCGCGATTTACACCGGGATTAACTCTCACCGTAAACACTTCAGCCGGTGACGTCAGATTGACACCCAGGCCCTTGGGGCGTGCATTCTCCCCCGGCACTAGAAGGTCATCTGCGACGAATAAATCTGCCTGTATCCAGGTGGAATTATGGTTGTAGAGCAGACGCCCATAATTGTCCTTGGTGATTCCCCACTGCCCGCGGAACAAGGTTGGCTCTTCCACCAATTCATCATCCTGCATGCGCAGCTTACGATCGGATTTACTGTTGTAGAGCCAGTTATCCAAGCCCTGAAGCAAACCGTTCTCCATGTGCTCAACATTAGCTGAGCCGACATCTGCGGCATAGCTTCCTATGCGGCGCTTATTATCGCACCCTGCTGTAGGCGTTGATGGCGTGCAAAGCCAAAGGTTGGGCGGCTCAGCGATGAGTATCCCTTCGTTCACCACGGCAACTGCCCGCGGGTTGACCAAGCCTCCCAAAAACACTTCGCTGGTATCCATCCGACCATCACCGTCGGTGTCTTCCAATCGCACCACTTGACCCACTGGCTCTTCGCTGCCTGTACCATAGGCGTCGCGCATATAACCACGCAGTTCGACGACATAGAGCCGTCCATATTCATCCCAGGACATCGCCACGGGATCCTCTACCAAAGGTTCGGCCGCCACCAATTCAATTTCAAATCCCGGTGCTATCTTAAATGCGGCCAGAGCTTGCTCAGGAGACAATACCGGTGCGGGTTCGTTGTCCAGAGTCTGGTAGAACAGAGGTTCGCCGCCTCCCTCTTTCAAAACAAACCACTCAAGGCCTGAGATTTCAAACGGCCCATCACATCGCGCAGGCTGAATACGTAACTGACCCCGCTCCGGTAAGCCAGCCCCAGAAAACCGTACAGCATCCTTTTCATCGACACTCAGGACAATAGAGTCGCCCACTGCAGTGCCTGTGAATTTATGGGCCTGCGCTTTCTTAAGCTTTATAACTTCCAGCTTCTGTTCACCCGCCGCCGTCACCAGACGCGCTTCAGCTCGGTCACTGAAGATTTTTACCTCAGCGAACATTGCCCCTTCACTCGATTGGGCAGGTACATAACGCATCTGAACTGTGGTGGCTTCATCGCAGCTTGATACCGTCATACGCACCAATGCATCGCTGAACTGGCGCCGCGGT
This sequence comes from Halioglobus sp., assembly GCA_047611225.1. Taxonomy (GTDB): domain Bacteria; phylum Pseudomonadota; class Gammaproteobacteria; order Pseudomonadales; family Halieaceae; genus Marimicrobium. The sequence continues at coordinate 40,112 of JBLFWP010000010.1, read as the reverse complement.
GATATCCAATAATCCTGATCGGAGACTTCGCCGGCAATACTTGCGTCTTCGAAGCGCAGATTCTCGCGGCCATCTCGACTCCATTCAACTTGCTTCATCAGGCTTTCGCCAGCTTGCGCCATGGGAGGCAACTCACGCAGACGAATATGACGCCAGCGAATAGTGCCGGTCTTGCCTTGGTGTACTTGCAATGCAATAAATCCCTGCGCATCCAGGCCGTCGATAATATCCGCGGCGGGTACGCCATTGATCCAGGTTTTGATAGTGGCACCGCGGGCTTCAATTTCGATATCGTTCCAATCATCAAGCCGTATGGCAGAACTAGCCTGCGGATTGTTTTCTAAATTGGCCAGCCAACCCCGTCGGGCTTCGTCGTAGACACCTCCACTCCATGACCGGGGTGAATGATCTAACTCAAACTGATAGCCATAAGCACGACCGTTGCTCTCGCCCTCACCTTTGGCATCTTCCCTACGTTCTCGTTGATGGGATCGGAACAACACACCGGAATTACCTAACTCATCCCAGCGCATCTGCATCTTTAGGGAAAAGTCACCGTAGGTTTTCTCAGTGCGCAAAAACGTATTGCCCCCGGGACCGCGGCGACCAACGATATCTTCACCCTGGGCAGCGAAGGTTGCCTTGCCTCCTATCACCCGCCAGCCATCAAGTGTTTCCCCGTTATACAATGAGGTATATCCCTCCTCCAGCACAAAGGAATCCGTGGCGGGCTTAGACAGGAAATAAACAACAGCGGCGGCGACCACAGCCAGTAGTACTAATAAGGATACAAGTTTTTTCATAGCTAGCTCAGTTCTGGTCCGCCCCATACACGCGATGTCAGAGGGCTAAACATGGCTTTCAGACATTGTGCTTTGGGTTAGAACCCGGACGGGTAGGTTCAACTAGAGAGCAGCACCTTTACACCTGCTCGCTCTATCTTTTGCAGGTGATTTTCCAGGGTGGTACATAGCTGCGCAAAATCGCCTATAGATTCCTCGATAATTCTCACGCAAGCCAGCACACCTATCAGGCGTTCTTTCATCGATAGTGTACTGGCACGCATTTCTCCTAGCTGGTCAGCACGAGGGTCATCGATTACCAGCTCAGTGCACAGTACAAAATAGCACCAAGCACTCAGGGCCTTTACTAACAATGGTGACTGCCCGCCTCGTAGTGAGGGTAACCAGCGCTGGCTTATTTTTTCACTGCCATCCATGGCAATCTGCGTGCAACGATGCCCAAGCGCTGGATTATCCATGCGCGCAAGCACTTGCCTCTGGTAGCTAGCAAGATCGAACTCTGGCGGTGCTTGTAGACTGGGGATCAAATCTTCGGCCATTAGACGTTCTACGAATGAGCGAAGCTCCACGTCTTGCATCACCTCATCAACGGTCTCCATATTCGCCAACAAGCCACAGTAGGCGATCGCTGAGTGACCGGCATTGAGCAGCCCGAGCTTAATATTTTCATAAGGCACAATGCTCTGAACATACAGGGCACCCGCACTGCGCCAGTCCGGATGAGCACCGGCAAACTTGTCTTCAATAATCCACTGACTAAAAGGCTCGGTACACACAGCACCCTCGTCGCGCAATCCCAGTAGTTCGGATTGCCGTTGTTTCTTGTGGTCACTTATAGCGGGTACTATGCGATCGGCCATGGAGCAGGGGAATGTCACGTTTTTTTCCAACCAATACAACAAGCGAGGGAATGTGGACATCAAATAGTCCACCAGAACTTTACGTAGCACGGTACTATTTTGCGACAGATTGTCGCAGCTGATAACAGTGAGAGGCGCGACACCAGCTTCTGCTCGCTTGCGCAGACCCAGTGCCAGTATTCCTATGGCAGTAGTAGGCGCTCTGGGATTGGCCAGATCCAGTTTGACCGCTTCATCCTCTCTGTCCAGAGAGCGGCCATCTGCCCCCAGAGAATAGCCTTTTTCAGTGATGGTCAATGTCAGCACGCGAACATCGGGCCTGGCGATGGCAGCGGTAACAGCAGCGGCATCTTCTGACGCCACCAGCACATCGATAATGGCACCTACGACTTGTAACTCAATGTCGGAGGCATCCTCACTGGCTATAGAGTACAGCCCATCCTGGGGCAGCAGCTGCTCCGCCACTTTCTGGCTGCGCATTGAAACCCCGATTATGCCCCACTCATCAGAGCGGCTTAGGGACATCGCCTGCTCTGTATAGAGCGCTTGATGAGCGCGATGAAATGCGCCCAGCCCCAAATGCACCATTCCAACCCGGAGAGAGCGCCTATCATAGGTGGGCACGATGACCGCAGTACCTAGCTCATCGACGCTGGATGTTTTTAATCGATTCATAGACGTTTTAGTTCGTAGGCGCTTTTTGCCATGTTGATGTCCATCTCTACCGCAAGCTCCCGTATTTTGTCGCTCGCAACGGCGAAGACGGCAAACAGTCTATCAGGGTGTGTAACGCTATTCACTGCGCCTTGCGCAAGTGGCTAATTATTCTTTGTAACGGCTTGATCATCGCTTCTCGCGATGCCTCAGCATCCCCCGTTCCCACTACCTCGAGAATGGCCTGATAATCCGCCAAAAGCGGACCATCACAGTCGCCCAGCAGCCTACAGGTAGAGCCTATGAGTTTCGATTGCCTGCATTTGCACGGCGCTGACCTATCCCCTGCTCGTATCCGCCAACACCTGAGCATTCATACTCAGCTGGGCGGCTTTAAAGGTATGTGCTTGCGTCATCGCAAGTTCGGTTCTTTGCATACAATCGATAATAAACTGTCCGAAAAAGGGGAAACCCGTCTTGCCCAGGCAGTCGATTTCCTGTTCCCCTTCGCCATTGACCAGAATCAGTTTCGACGCTGGAGCCTCTCTCGCAACATCGAGATATTTTCGCAGCTCTAGCGTCCCCTCGGCACCGACCACAAACGTGCGACCATCACCCCAGGTACGCAAACCCTCAGGCGTGTACCAGTCGACCCGGCTATAAAAAGAGGCGCCATTGTCGCCAGTAAGCGAGATCTCACCAAAATCTTCCAGGCCCGGTCGCTGCGGGTGGCTGAAGTTTTCCACCCTGGCAAAATTAATACGAGCATCAGCGCATCCCGCGTAAGTGAGAAACTGCTCCACTTGATGCGAGCCAATGTCAGTGAGAATGCCACCGTAGCAATCTTTATCGAAGAACCAATCTGGCCGCGTCTCTGCTGCCAGCCTGTGTGGGGCGAGATTTAACACTTGCAGCACTCGGCCTATGGCACCCTGTGCAATAAGCTCTCCCGCATACCAGGCCGCATCGTTGTGCAGGCGCTCAGAAAAATACACCGCATACTTTTGTCCGGTTCTATCGACGGCCTCCTCTACGTCTTTAAGTTGCTCAAGCGTGGTGAAGGGCGATTTGTCGGTAAAATAATCTTTCCCTGCCTCCATAACACGCACACCCAGGGCAGCGCGCTGATTGGGCACAGCAGCTGCGCATACCAATTTTATCTGTGGGTCATTAAGAATGTCGTCAAGGCTGTCAACCACCTCAACCTCAGGATAGGTTTGCGCAAATTTCTGCGAGCGCTCGGGATCCGGGTCAAAAACCGACTTCAAAGTAGCACCGGCATCACGCAGGCCATTGGTTTGACCGTATATGTGGCCGTGGTCCAAATGCGCTACGGCGAAACAAAACTCACCTGGGGCGACCACCTTCTCAGATTCACCGCTGGGTGCGTAATTGGCGCCATCCTTGATATCAACCACGGCCCATGTTCCTCAAAACCAATCCAACTTAATGCCGGTGCTGTAGGTCACACTGGCTAGCACAGTCACCGTGCACAACACCATGGCAGCATTAATAACCACACGCTTCATACCAACGGGGCTAGCGTCGCCCAGGTAGTCGCGATTGTTATTGAGAAAGAGCCAACCGAGATAGGCAATGGGCAGTAGGAAACCGCTAATAACTGAGGTGGGCAGCACGACGTATGCACCCATTGTTGACCAAAGAAATACCCCCAACACTGCGGGCGTGGGCAGCAGCAGAGCCAGCCGATACTTTGTCGAATTGGGTTCCCAACCAAACATTGCGCCCGCAGCGGCGCCGCAGCACAACATATGCATAACGAGAGAACCTACCGCCATACCCAAAATGCCCACCGCAAAAATGAGTCTACCCGTTACGGGACCCATGCCAGCGTCGCTGAACATCGCCCCAGCAGCAGCAGGGCTGAGCTTGCCCTCAATGCTCATGTCACTACCGAAAAAAGCACCGGCTGCCGCAATCGAAATCAAACTTGTTACCAACACATAGGGAATCACCAACCCCATCACGATATCGTAGCGTGATAACTCCCTGTGCTCGGGACCCCAATCCCTATCGAGCAGCGTATAGCCGTAAATGAATGTCATGTTGATACCAACGGCAGAACCCAACGCGGCCATTACCATTGTCACTTCCTGAGCATCGTCGGGTAGGTTGCTCGGGATATAGCCCGCCAGCACTGCGCTCCAATCAACCTGACCTGCGGCACTGGCTTTGATCACCACCCAGGCGAAGGCCAATATGATCATTCCACACAGAAGCTTGATTGCGGTCTCAAAAATTCTCACTGCACGGCCACCCGCGCCATAGTTCCAGGCGGTATACGCACACAGCATCCACACTGCAATAGCCAGTGCAAACAAATACAGTTCCCGCGCTATGCCCTCACTTTCTTTAAGTGAGAAGCCACTGGCGACCTCTATCACTTCCTCTAGCATGCCCGCGCTGAGCGGGTAGTGCGAAAACCCCCAGATAATACTGGAGAGCAAAGCTGCGAGAGCCCACAGCCAGGCCAAGGAAGGGTGTACATGATCGCGCATAGCAGCAAACGGCTTTACGCCTGTACTAAGCGTTTGATGCGACAGCGCGAACAGCATGATGCAGCCTATCAACATGGCAAGTGGCTGGACCCAGAGTAGCTCGTAGCCGAACACCGCGCCTATGGTGAGCGAGGTTATCGCACTGCCGCCGCCTAGTGTCATGGCGCCCTGCAACCAACCAGGACCACTAAGCTTCAGATAAGTAGGGATGCGCTGCAAAGCAGGTTTAGCCGCTATGGCTCTTAGCTGATCTACTTCTGCGTTCATCGGTAGGAGGCACTCATATCGATATTGGCCTTTATGTCTGAAGCTCCACGCAGGCTAGAAGACGCTATGCGAGTATCCAGTGCAGCCTGGTAGCGCGCGCTGTCCAATGGCAGCGCAACTGCCTCGTTTTCCCAGGTCGACAACAACATACTATTGGCCAGAGCGAGAGAATTAATACCGTCTGCAGCTGGCGCGATCAACGCCTCTCCTTCAGAGATTGCACGAGTGAAATTGCTGAGCACCGCTGCGTGCTGATTGCCGACGCGGTCTAGCGTAATATTTTGCTCTGTATAGTCGGACATTCCGAACATGTCTCGCGTGGTGGCGCTGTACTGGCTGGTGGCTTCTACATTTTTTGTGAGCACAAGACGCTCCCCATCAAAATGCAGGCCGCCTTTGTCACCGACAATGTCCAGACGATTCACGCCAGGTGCCTCGCCGGTAGACCCAACAAAAACGCCGGTAGCACCGTTTTCGTATTCGAAGTAAGCCGTGGCATCGTCCTCTACTTCAATCTCATGATGACGCCCAAAATGGCAGAAGGCTTTCACTGAACAGGGCATACCGCCCAGCCATTGAAATATATCCAGATTGTGTATGCATTGATTGACCAACAGTCCACCGCCTTCTCCGCGCCAGGTGGCGCGCCAATCACTGACCTGAAAATAAATCTCAGGACGAAACCAGTTAGTCATCGTCCAGTGGGTACGAGTAATCTGGCCCAGCGTGCCTTGTTGAATAAGGTCACGCATGGCGACAAAGAGCGGGTCGGTGCGCTGATTGAGCATCAAGGCAAAAACCTGCCCGGGCTGTTGCAGCGCTAGTAGTTCCTCGCCTTGCTGCACCGACAAACCGATAGGCTTTTCCATCATTACGTGCAGGCCGCTAAGCAGGGCAGCAGCGCCGATATCATAGTGGGTGAAAGTAGGTGTTGCGATCAGCACTGCATCGCATGTGCCGCTGGCTATAAGTTCGCGATAGTCCGTGAAATGTGCGGCGTTCATCTCTAACGCCAGGCCGGACGAACTGCGGGAGCACAACGCTGCGATTTCGCAATCAACAACCTGCCCCGATCGAACATTTTCGATGTGCTGCTTGGCAATATTGCCCAGGCCGATTACCCCTAACCGCAGGGGGCCGCTCTGGCTCATGCGCTTTTCACAAAATTGCGGATTGGAGACACTCTCATGCGAGACGGGCTGCTCCAAAAAAAGAGCTATTGCTAATGGGTCAGACCAACCTAGAGACTCAACCAGTTGCTGTCAAGCCAAATGCAGCCCGACATCCGCGCCGGGAAAACAGTGACAATCTCACTGTGCGAGCGGGCCTACATCAGCCGTGTCCCGCGACGAAAAACAGAAGCTAAAAACCTTCTACCTGATGTATCTGCTTCCAAATTAAACCGGGTAAAAAGCGACGCATAATCGAGCCGATGCGGGCATCCCGCGTAGGCAATACCATGAACTTCCCTTTCTCCAAACAAGACTCAACAGCATCGATGATCACTTCGGGCTGTACCGGAGCGCCCTGATCTTCCAACATCTTCGGCCAGGCGGTGTCTCGGCCTTGCTGCAACAAAGGTGTCGCTACAGGCGGCGGACAGACACAGGCAAAGCGTATGCCTGAGTTAATATTTTCGTGGTACAAAGTTTCAGTGAACGCCAGCACTGCGAATTTACTCGCTGTATAGCCGCCGGTAAGCAGCATTGGAATAATCCCAGCCATGGATGCAAAGCTGACAAAATCCCCTTTGCCGCGCTCTACCATTCCCGGCAGAGAAGCCTGAGTAATATTTACCAACCCACCATAGTTAATGTCCATCTGCTTGTGGACCATGGCATTCTCCTGCTCCAACAACTTGCCAAACGGCATGATCGCAGCGCAGTTGTATACAGCTTCCAAGGGGCCCAGCTTTGATTCAACTTCCTGCACTGCAGCTTTCACTGCTTCGAAGTCCGTCAGATCGATGGTCCAACCGTGAATACCGTCAATGCCTTCGGCAGTTTCCGCCATGCCCTGGGTATTCACGTCAAATAACGCTACTTTTGAGCCAGCCGCGGCAAAACGCTGCGCAGCCACTCTACCCATGCCGCTGCCACCGCCGGTTATAAGGACCACACTTCTAGTATTCGCCATATTTCTACTCTCCATCGTCAATAATTAGATTGCCGGAGTATAGTCGGGGGACGCCGAAGTGGAGCCTTCTACCGCCTCATTGCCGGGACATGGTTCAACAGACTGTCCAGCTCAGCCTGCGATAGCGCCGCGATAAGCCCACTAGGCGCTGCAAATTTCGCCTGGTGGCAAGTCTGGATAGCCCGCAAGTTGTAGCTGTCGTATTGAGCCGCACTTGAGCCAAGACTAAAAACACCGATTCGGCGTATCATTGCAACCGGACTGGTGATTAGGCCAGCTTCCAAATACGGATAACCATAAGCCTGTGGCTAAAGAATACTGGTATGTTCTGGGCGGGATGTTGCTTCTTATTATTGGGTTAGTACTCACTGTGGCGGACAAGAATATCAAACGGCCGGTAAAAAATGCGGATGCGACATTCTCCTACAAAGAGGTCGACGGCCAGCAGTTGATGCTGCACGTTTTCAGTCCTCCCGAAAGAGAAGTAAAAGAACCGCTTCCAGCGATGCTGCTTTTTCACGGGGGCAGATGGTTGTTTGGCGAGCCGCGCGCGTTTTACCGGCACTGCGCTTTTTTTGCCGCCCAGGGTTACGTCTGTATTTCTGCGCAGTATCGATTAGGCAGTAACAATACTGTGGATGTTCGACAGCTGGTGGATGATGCTGCAGATGCACTGTCCTACCTCACAACACACGCGCAACAGCTCAATATCGACCCCGATAAAATCATTGCAGGCGGCGGTTCCTCTGGAGGACATCTAGCGGCGGCTCTGGGTGTACTCGTTCCACAGCTGGCGCAACGCGAATATCCCATTCGCCCCGCAGGCCTGGTCCTGTACAACCCCATGCTGGACTTATCTCCTGGCACACCCGATTACCCGCTAGTAACAGATTACTGGCAGGCGGTTTCTCCGCAACACCACATTGACGATTCAGTGCCCCCCACAATTGTACTGGTAGGCAGCGAAGATCCCGAAGTGCCTATTCCCACAGCCAGAGCATTTTGTGACGCGGTGACAGGCAAGGGAGGACGCTGTGAACTGGAAATCTACCAGGGGCAGACCCATGGTTTTTTTAATGAGGAACCCTACCTCGCAAAAACCAATTCAAAAGTGCTGGAATTTTTGCAAAGCCTATAAATGTTTATAGGCCTAGGCCGCCACCCCGTGTCGGTAACGCTACCGACACCAGTGAACGCCTTCAGTTCTGAATACCCGTATCGATCCATTGCCCTATTGTTCTACATTCTTCTGGAGTCGCCCCCGAAATGTGCGCGGGGCCGAAATCAATATCGTTACCGTATTGCCTATCGCTGCGTCCATCCTGTCGTGAGCCAATACACTTCCAGTACAGCAGGGAATCTCTGGCGAATTTCGCCACCCATTTACTGGTGTAGGGCCGTGACAAATCAAATCGGCTGGTCATGGCTACAAGGTGTGCCGATTTACCGGCTGCGCTGTTGACAGTGACAGCCGTCATAGCCTCGTAGCCGTTACCGCCGGCCGTTAAGCTAATTTTTGTAATATTCCCGCGCGGCCCCACAGCGGCGACCTGACCTTTGGCGCCTGGCTTCTGGAATACCAACTGCTCCCCAACTTTATAACGGCGCCCACCTCCTTTAATTGCGACGTGGTCGATGGTGGTATGTTGCCCTAGCGCCGGATGCTTACGTGCCCAATTCCAATCGTGCTGCTCATAATCTTGAGCGATACGGGAGTACAACAGCCCGTCACCGTTGTTCATATCCTTGTGACAGCTAGTACAGCGCTTCTCCAAAATAGGTTGTACCGATGCAAAGGTTATTGGCGCCTTCCTCTTCGGCATAGGAGGGTTCGTGTTAAAAGCCATGGTGTGTTTAAAGCGCTCTTGCGCGCCCTTCCCTAACTGCCGTGCGCGCTCCTCAGAATGGCCATCGTGGCAGCCATGGCAGGTTCTCGTCTCGCCCTTGCGCAAGGAGTGCAGCATTGCATCGTGCGCGATGGACATACCATTTTTATCGGTACCCGCCATTATGATTGGCACCTCGCAGGGTACCTGCATTTTTACTGAACCATCCGCCTTAAGTGGCTGCGAGCCAAGAATGGCAATTGACTTGTAACCCATGTTGTTAATGGTCTTGGCAAATTCTTCCTGGTTGCCATTGCTGTAGGTTACGTCCCACATTTCGGGTAGCAATATGCTCAGGTTCGCTACATTCTTGCGATAAAAGTCAGGGTCTTCAGTATTCACCGCACAACCTTGAAATGCACACTGCTGGTAAAGATTGTTCAGCCAGCTGTATTTTTCAGCGCTGGGAAACAACTCCCCTTCACGGGCGTCTACAACCTCTAAATAGCAGGCCGCATTCGGGTCCAGCGCTGGCAACTGATCCGGCATAGGTTGGCCGTGCAAGCTTTGGTAGGTGGCAATTGCACGAGAATCAAAGGCCTGCCAGCTATTGCCCCCCGCTATCATCTCCATCTGCCGCTCGTCGAATGGATCGGTCACCATAGGTACTTTTACTTTATAAATCGCCTTCTGACAGGTTGGCTCTCCACGCATCGCATTGCGGTTGGCCTGTTGCACCGGTGTTACCTCGTAGCAAGAACCCCTGCCATGGGTGATCATAAATGCCTTGTCTGTGTTGGGCAGCGGTGCGGCATAGCCAGCCTTACCCAGTGGACGCCGCTTGCCGTCTCTGCGAACATCAATATCCTGATCAGTACCATAGGGTGTAATGGCGAGCAGTGAGCTAGGCACATAACGCCCGCTTCCCGGCTTGTTGCTATTGCTTTCACCGTCGGGATAGCAGCGTGCCGTTGAGCAGCCCTCAATGTGTGGATCCTTGTAATCCATTCCGTAGATAATGCCCATGCTGCCTACGTGATTGGAGCGGTAGTAATTCGACACGGCCAAATGGCCTTTGTGAATTTCTGCCACCGAACGAATTGCTCGCAACTCCGAACGACCTTCACCCCCCGTCATCCTGCTGGGCAACCAGCCGCGCGTTTTTAGAGTCGTCGTTTTGTGCCCATTGAGAACCACTGTGCCATCCGCACCATTGCCATCAGTGCGGCACAACCACCATTTGTTTTTTCCAGTGCCTGGGTTGTTGGAATTACGTGGCGCCGCATCAAAGGCTTTGTTTTCCTGAACATTCCAGCAGGAGTAGAGAATGTCGCCGTTACTCATCACCGCGGGGGCCAGTGCATTACTTTCGTGGGGGGTAATATTGCGCGCTTGGGTGCCATCGATATTCATAGTCCACAACTGCATGGACCTACCCGCAAGCCCATAACCGTACTCCTGAGACACGCAATAGGGGGTATTGAAACAGCGCCCTCTCCCAAATTGATCAGTGCCCTGGTGAAATCCAAATTGATTCTTTATTGGATAAGTGTTCCCCCGCGTACTGGCAAAGACGATCTTCTCGTTGTTCAGCCATTCTGGCTGCCTATCAATGGCGCGTTCCGGGTGATGGGGAATAGCCTTATTCTTTCCTGTTTTAAGGTCATAGATAAAGAGTCGCGCGTGAGTGAGGCCCGGAACTTCCTCAATACCAAGTTTGTACCCCCCAACGGATACGGGGATAAGGTTATTACCCCAGCCAACCGAGTACACGATCTTTGTTCCATCCGGACTTACTCTAGCCTCGTGCGCGACGCAAACTTCCTTTGAAGTGGTGCAGTTGTAGATCACCTTTACCTTGCCATTCAAATCGTCAATGACTACATCCGCTTCTGCGAGGCCGCCATTTATCCTTCCCACGTCACTGGCGTGCTGCCAGTTGGCCGCTTCCTTGATAGGCGAGCCGGGTACAGGTGTTTTTGCTCTGGGCTGTCTGGTGTAAACCAGCTGCCAGGTAGGCCGAGGCAGCGCTATCCACAACTGCGTGTACGTAGCCGCCGAAGCGAGCGTGATTCCCTCAACCGTAATCGAACCGTCGGCGGCGACAACCGTAGTCCCTTTTTGGTCTGTGCCAACGAGACTCCAGTTTAGCGGCTGACCCTTCATTTTTCTGAAGGCACCTGTTCTGCGCAAAGTGAGATTGAAGGTGGCTTGTTCCGGCTGGTCAGGCAGCGGCTTGGTCACGGGGGATTGCGACAGATTTTTAAACTGCTGGTAGCGCAAAGGAACAACGATCAACTTTTCCCCGCTGCGAATACCAGCGGCGTCCCAGGAAAGCCCCAAATTGTAATGGCCTCTTTTACCCCAATTGTTCGCTGTAGATTGTGTGAACACCGGTAGTATCGTATCCAGGCGCACATCCTGTTTATCATCCGTAAACAGCGCAGTAGGTAGCTTAATTCCGGGCTCTGATAACTGATGCCCGCCCTTGTGCCAGGTACCGAAGCAGGCGATGCGAAACTCATCGCAAGCTCGGAAAAAATCTAGATTAACGCGCCCGCGATCATCTTCCGTAGAACCATTGATACGATAATAAATCCAACTGACTTCACCGGCAGCCGCCGCTTTTTCAAAATCCAGAGATTCGCGCTTAAAGCCACCCCATGCCAATTGCGCTTCCGGCGAGTGAGGTAATTCATCTTTGACAAACAATGTGTGCGGTAATTGCGCTTCCACAATCACCAGCAACTTGCGACCGAAATCTTCTGGCAGGCCAATGCTTTGCAAAATAGCGCCCGTGCCGCCCATGCCTGTACCGCGCATCCTGAAGCCCGCCCACCAATCCACCCGACCCGGGTGTCGTTTTTGAATTTCACTGACCGAAGAGATTAGCCGGGTACCGTCGGCATTAGACGCGGCAGCAGGGTTAATATGCCCACCGAAGGGGCCCCACCAACCATTGGGCACTACACCGTTCACAGTGTAACTATTGCGCGACGGATAACCCCCTGCACAGTTTCTAACTTGCAGGTAACCAGCGGGAACCACTGCGTTACTTTCGCAGGCCGCGACTGAATCGCCCTGCCCAGAGTCATCGTGGAGATACAACTCTAAACGGAGTTTTTTACTATTATTGGATTTCGCAGCAGCGCCCGAAACGCGTGGTAATTGGAAGGTAACAGGATAACGGCCAGCGCCAGGCTCAGCAGAAGAGTTGCCGCCAGGTGACGCCACAGTCATCCCAGCCGGAACCCAGGGTGCTCGCGCTGCAAAGTAACACTGCACCCTGTCCTGTGATGCATTTATGGCAATAGGATCAGCGCAATCCAATCTGTCCTCTTCGACTGCCGCCAATACAGGCATCGCCAGTGAGGCAGCTACTCCGAAAAGGATTGCCCACCGACGCGCAGTCGCTCGTACTCCTACTACCATTGTGTCTTCCCACCTTCTCGTTGCTGCAATGTGATTATCGTGAACCACTTGGTCATGGCCTACCAAGGCGCGACCAAATTGCCCTGTCCTTATCTTATCCCGCCAGCCACAGCATGTGTATTGTCCATACCAACACCTTTGGTCATGACAATACCTCCATCTCCGAGCAGGCGGAACGACTTCAGCAGATTACGCCCCGACTCATTCGATAGCAGCGGCTGTGGTTTGTGGGTCTCCCTGTAAGGGCGTAGGGTTCCAACCGAACAGGGAGACCCGCAATCCGCAACCGCGCAGAATCCACCACGAAGCGCCAGCGGAAGCGCACTCTGCCCCCAACCCACGCACTATCTATGGCACAGCGCCCGACTACACAATATACTGGCACAGCGTCACCAAAGCGCGCGAAGAGATTTAGATGATTCCCAGCAGCCAAAGGAGCCTTATTCTGCATGAGCGGAGACATTGCCTGCCACAGCTGTGACCTGATGGTCTCCATAGCGCCACTCAAGCACGGTGATAACGCGAACTGCCCTCGCTGCGGGGGTTTTTTGACACGTTTTCGCGAGGATACCTACCAGCGAGTACTGGCTTTCGCCTCCAGCGGTTTGATTTTTCTGCTGCTCGCAAACAGTTACTCGTTCCTGTCTTTCTCCGTCAACGGTATCAGTAGCAACATCACGCTCAGAGAAACACCCATCGCCCTGTGGCAAAACGGTATGCCCGAAGTGGCTCTTTTGGTCACCTCATTTATCATCGTTATTCCCGCCGTTGTGCTTGTGATGTTACTCGCGCTATGTGTGCCTTTGAGTCAACGCCAATACCGCTACTGGCTTCCTCACATGGCCAAAGGTGTGGTGCGCTTGCAGAATTGGGCGATGGTGGAGGTTTTTATTATTGGTGTGATCGTATCCTTGGTGAAGCTCTCTGAAATAGCCAGCGTCGTGCTGGGCGTTTCCTTCTGGACATACGTGGCTTTTAGCATCTGCTTTATTGTCGCTGTGGCGTCACTGGATCGCTACCAGTGCTGGGAAGACCTGGAACACCTCCAAGGGCAGCAAGCGCCGTGAGTTCAACTGCTGCCGGAAACAACCTTGCCTCCTGCCACCTCTGCTGCAAACTGGCTTCGGCTTCACTGATCAGCTGCCCTCGCTGCGGCTCGGCGCTGCACCTGCGCAAGAGCGATAGTATTCAACGCTCTTTAGCGCTACTGATCGCGGCTCTGGTGCTTTACTTCCCGGCGAATATCTACCCTATCATGTACACCGATCAGTTTGGAGCCACCCAGGCCAGCACCATTTTAGGGGGCGTTATACTGCTCATTGACCACGGTGAGCTACCTATCGCTCTAGTCATATTCGCCTTCAGCGTGATGGTACCTACTGGAAAACTGATGGTAATGTTTTATCTGATATGGACCGTACACAACGGCTCATCTCGCAACCGGCGGCAGCTTTCCGCGCTGTACAGAGTCACCGAATTCGTCGGGAAATGGTCAATGGTAGACGTTTTCGTCGTATCCATTTTGGTGGCGCTGGTCCACCTTGGGGGCTTTCTGGTTATTCGCCCTGGGATTGCAGCACTATCTTTTGCCGCAGTAGTAATACTTACTATGGTCGCCGCCGAGAGTTTCGACTCCCGTCTGATGTGGGACAACATGGAAGAAAACGAACGTGTCAACTGAATCAGCAAACATCAACCAGGGCCGCAAGATATCCGGCATCTGGCTTATTCCACTGTTGGCACTGGCTCTGGGGGCCTATCTGGTCATTCACGCCTGGTGGACCGATGGGCCGGAGATAGATATTGCCTTCAAAACGGCCAGTGGCCTGGAGCAGGGGAAAACCAAAATAAAATATCGCAACGTCGATATGGGAGTAGTGCAGAAAGTCCGCCTGAGTGACGACCTTGAAGGCATCATCGCGACCATTAAGCTCGATAACCAAGCCTCTCCTCTACTGCGAGAAGATACTCGTTTTTGGGTCGTTACCGCTCGCGTGGGGCTAGGCAACATTTCCGGGCTGGAAACCCTGCTGTCCGGCGCCTACATTCAACTCGCGCCAGGTAGTGGTGAGGAAGGTTATCGACACTTTGTTGCGCTGGAACAACCCCCGCTCACCGAACTTGGGGCACCTGGTCTACGTCTGAAACTGACCAGTGAACAAGCCACCTCCGTCAGCACTGGTGATACCGTTCTTTACAACGGCTACACCGTTGGCCGGGTTGAGAGCATGGAATTTGATCCCACAGAGCGCAAAGCTCGCTATGTCATTTTTGTCGACGCCCCCTACCACGAGCTAATCACTAGCTCCGTTCGCTTTTGGGACGTCAGTGGTATTTCCATCAGCGCAGACGCCGATGGCTTCAAGTTAGAAACCGGCTCAGCCGATACTATATTACTGGGCGGCGTCTCCTTCGGATTGCCGCCAGGCATCGGCAAGGGTGACCCTGTCGAGCACAATACCGAGTTCAAGTTGTTTGACTCCTACGACGAAATTCTCGAGAACCCCTATAGGCAAGGCTCCCACTACGTTGTGTCCTTCGATCATTCCATCAAGGGGCTGGTGCCCGGCGCGCCAGTCGAGTATCGAGGTATTCCTCTGGGCAAAGTCGAGAGAATCATGCTGAAAGACTTCCTTTATAAATCCGCGGAACAGCGGCGTGGCCGCACCGGCGAACCGATACCTGTGTTGATCTACCTGGAACCCGCGCGCATACAATTACCAGACCGCAGAGAATCTTTAGCGAGCCTACACGACGCACTCAAAAATGGCATTGGCCACGGCATGCGTGCCAGCCTTGAAACCGGCAACCTGCTCACCGGTTCAAAATATGTCGGCATCGACTATTTCGAAAATGTAGAAGAAGCCAAAATGGGTTCCTTCATGGGGTATCCATCAATCCCGACAATCGACACAGGGCTAGGCCAACTGCAACAGAAAGTCACTTCCATATTGGACATGATCAATGCACTGCCACTGGACGAAACATTCGACAAAGCCAACAATGCATTGGGATCTCTCGATTCGGCACTAATTAGCATGGACAAAATTCTCGCAAGCGAAAGCACGAAGGGACTACCGCAGGAACTGGGTGACACACTTAAGGAATTGCGAGAATCACTCGCCAGTCTCTCCTCAGAAACCAGCACGTACCAGTCGGTGAACTCCAGCCTGCTGAAACTCAATCGCTCGCTTGCCAACATCGAGACGCTGACTAGAACATTGGCCTCCAAACCCAATGCGCTGGTTCTACCCTCTAGTGAAACACCCGACCCAACCCCGGAGGCCAAGAAATGATACGCATAACGACTCTTCTTTGGATCGTTCTACTGTGTGGGTGTGCAGGCCAGAGCATTGAGCCCAACTATTACCTGCTACGTAGCGATCAGGACCCTGACACCCGCAAGCTACAGGTAATGCCAGATATCGCGCTGGGCACGGTTTCTGTTGCGCCCTACCTGGATCAACCCGGCCTGGTGCTGGAGACAAAAGAAGGTGAGTTACGCTCGGCCAATTATCACCTATGGGCCGAACCACTGTATGAGGGCGCAAGGCTATTTATGCTAACCGAACTCTCTCGCGAACTTGGTCAGGACATCGTGCCATGGGATCTGAAAAAGGACGCATCCAGGCTGGATATTCGTATAGATCAGTTCCATGGCACCGCATCAGGGGACGTTACGCTGGTGGCCTATTGGTGGCTGCACGATGGGGATAAAACGTCTGGCTCTTATCAGTTTGCAGAAAAACAGCCGCTTGATGCGGATGGCTACCCCGCCATGGCCCAAGCACAAAAACAGCTACTTGAAGCTCTCGCCGAAAAAATTGCCGAGACTTTAGTTGAGCCTGACTAAATAGGCAGCGGAATAAATACGGTAGAGACTGCATGCACAGCAGTCGTTACGGCGCGATGATCCGAATCCGCCGCAATGCGCGCCATCATCTCCTGCAGCACAATTATTTTTCCAAACAATCGTTCAAAACTCAGATTATCGACAAGACCCTGATACTCATGAGTAATCAGGTAGTGATTCCCATTGGGCTTACGAATGTTTTTTAGTTTCCACAATAATATTTCCACATTGCGCGCACTGGTGGTCAGCACCTCAGAGTCCAGCGTATCCAGCACAAATACTTCCGGCTGGTAGGCATAAGCCTGTCGCAACATACTGCCAATCCCAACCGTTAGGGCAAACACACGATCTCCCTGAAACATGGGATCAAAGGCCAGGTTCATAGCCTCCACATCCTGCTTGTTGTCGAGTTCAGGAAACTGCAGTTCATAACGTGCGACTCGCAGCTGTGCCAAACGCCCTTCTACTGTCATTCCTGGGGTTTTTCGCAGCTCGCCCGGATTGCGCATGTAGAGCTTCACTACCAGCTCTTGTACGGCATCGCGCGTTTCGATGATGAATTCATCTGTAACCAGGTCAACATCTGTCTTGACCAGGTTCTTGATTTCATAGCCGGCGCAGGCGCTCAGCAAGGTTGTCAGAAGAATAGTCAGAAGAATGCGCATGGCCAGAGTCTAGCAAGCACCCACCCGAGGCAGCGAGCGGATACGGTGGTAATAATGTCCCGTCGTGCAGTGGCAAAAATTTGGTACTATTAGCGGCAACACTATAAAAAACCAAGTAATTGTCTCGAATGCTAAAAATAACCGGCCTCTCACTGCTACTAGGTGCAATGGCGGTAGTGGCTGGCCTAAATCAGTTTCTGCTGCCCTCTGCGACGTCCTTGCAGCCTCCCCCTACTATCAGCTTTAGTGCTGACTCAGTGCTGGTAACGTCCGGAAAAGGAGCCGTTCACGGCTCGCAGCTACAGCTGGAGCTTACCAAGACTGGTATGGCAGGTCTGAACCTGCTCATAGCTCCATTCAACTCTGAGGACTACTCCTTCATCCACCTCTGGGTAGAGCAATCAGATGTCGATCTCAAAGCGGTCATTGTGTGGACGACCGAGGAAACCGGCACCGAAAAATTCAATTACTCCCTGGAATCAAAATCCCGCGACTCATTGTGGCTGGCGACAGCGGAATTGGCCGGCTGGCAAGGAAACATCACCACACTAAGTCTTGTCTTCATTGGTAACGAAGGCGACACCGCTGCAGTACGAGATTTTTCAGTTTTCCCAAGCTCACTCGAATATCAGCTCAAATCGATCTATTCCGATTGGGCGGGATTTGTACCTTGGAGCCGAGCCGCGATGAATACCTATACAGGTGTCACCAGGGTATCCACCTTTTATCCAGTACCGGTGATAGCGACCTGGTTTGTGTTCAGTGTCATCGCGTACGGACTGCTGTTACTGCTGCGCAAAAAATTACAATTTGAATTTCGTGTTATTGCGTTGATCTTTCTCGCCTGCTGGATTGCACTCGATCTACCCTGGCAAAAGAGACTCCTTGATCAGGTCGCAGATTCCCAACGCCAGTTCTCAGACAAGAGTACCCATGAAAAGCTCACCATAGGGCCTGATGCGAAGTTATATAATTTTGCCACCGAGGTAAAACGTCATCTAGAATCACCGTCTTCGCGTATTTTCGTGAGCACCAGTGATGCCTACATAGGCCTGCGCACTGCCTACTACCTATATCCCTACAATACCCTGTACTCTTTTCATGGAATGGAACTACCCTACACCAGCCTTCTACGCAGCGGTGACTATGTCGCTCTGTTAAAACCTAGCGAGACACGCTTTCTCCCTCGTAGAAAAAGGCTGGAAACAGATCGCAAAGAACACCTCTCAGTAGAAACCATTTACTCCGACGGCAGTGGAACGCTGCTGCGTATTAATTAGATGGATACCTTTCTCACCATTACGGCACTACTAACCCCGGTTTTGCTGGGCGGCTTGTGGCTCAATTTACTAGTTCCAGCAAACTGCGTGGGGCGATTAGCTATCGTGTGGGGCTATGGAGCAATAATCGGCTTGTATCTCCTGCCGCAAATTATGCTCGCGGTCGATGCGATGGGAATACCTCTAAGATTCGCAAATATTGCCGTTCCTACGCTCGCGCTGGTCGGTTTGGCGCTGTTGCTCAATTTCAAGAAAAAGCCCGCAGCGGCTGCCGCAATCACTGACCCAACCTCCACGCACAACTCCCGCTGGCAGCAGGCTTTGCTCCTTTTGGTATTTGCATTGATTGTTTTGCGAGTGGTTAATTTGGGACTGGAAGTACTAGCCCGCCCGCTGTTCCCCTGGGACGCCACTATGCACTGGGCAACCAAGTCCCGTGTCTGGTTTGAGCACGAGGCCATGGTGCCTTTCGTCAATAATAACGCTTGGTTGAAGGATGGAGGCGTAGGGGTATATACAGATCGCCACCCTGAGTACCCGCCCATGATTCCACTGCTGCAAGTATGGATGAACCTTGCCGTGCAACGCTGGGATGAAAGTGTAATGAACCTTCCCTGGCTACTGTGCTTTGTTGCTCTAGGTACAGCCTTCTTCGGCCAATTGAGGAATTCAGGAGTATCCGCGCCACTCGCGATGACATTTACCTACTTGTTGCTCTCCATGCCATTAATAGACATTCATGTCGCACTGGCCGGCTATGCCGACCTTTTTCTGGGAGCCACCTATTGTGCGGCGCTAATGGCTTTTCACAACTGGACCATAAAAAGACAATTCTGGCAGGGCCTAATAACAGTGATTTTTGCTCTGGCCTGCCTACAAATAAAAAATGAAGGCGCCATATGGTCCATAGCAATGATTCCTGGCATAGCAACCGTATACATGGCCCGCCGCGAAGCCGCTAAACTTTTTATATTGCTGTGTCTGGTGGTGATTTTACTGTGGCTGCTGCTACCCGAGCACGTGCTTATCTTCGGGCACACATTGAAGCAGCTAGCACCAGGCTTCAATCCCGACGCCATGATAGGCGTTCTCAAAAGCGTTTTTCTACACGACAACTGGCACCTGTTCGGATACATGATGATGGCATTAATTCCCTTGGGGCTGTCAATGCCAGGAGTGATGACCCGCTCCTTTTTACCGATCAGTGTCACGCTCGCTTGCTGCGTAGGCGGCTTCCTCTTTCTATTCCTCTTTACCGGCTATGGCTGGGGGGCATCACACTTCACTGCAGTCGGCAGACTCAGTATTCAACTGGCTCCCGGCCTCGCATTTTTGGGCGCGTTGCTCTTCAATGAATTGCTTGTAAGAGATGGTTTGAGAGTAAAAGAAGAGCAGGACGACGCGGCAAGTTAGAGTCGCACGATCCGAAAAGGCAGAGAACGGTCCAGGATACAAATCAGGACAATCCCCAGCCCACTCGATAAGAGCGGCTGTGGTTTAAGGGTCTCCCTGTAAGGGCGTGGGGTTCCAACTAAACAGGGAGACCCTTAAGCCGCAGCCGCGCAGATCAAAGATCGAAGCAAAAACCGCCTAAGCAAAAAAAATCCCTACCGGCATGCTAAAGCTCAAACCGTTCCCGCAGAAACCGCGAAATACCGTCTTCATCATGATGCCCAATAACCGCTGTAGCCACCGACAACACCTGCTCCTTGGCATTGGCAGGCGCATAACATTCATCCGCCATCTCAAACATGCTGAGATCGTTGTCACTGTCGCCAAAACAAATGACCCGACTAAAACCCAGATCCTGTTTCAGCTGCTCAATTGCACTGCCTTTACTGGCCGCACTGTGATGCACATCCATCCAGTGCCAATCCTTATCCAGTGCCACGCCGGAATACGCGACTAAATGCGCCTGTGTATCAACAAGAGCCTGTACCGAAGCAATTGCATCTGCAGTGCCCAACGCGCTGATATTGGAGATATCCGATTTGGGTGGCATCTGTTCAATGGGTAATAAAGCCAGGCCGCGGTCCTTCGCAAACATCGTAGTCAGCCTGCGTTCACCGTCGTTGCGTAACGGTCCGTGGTAAACGACATGATGATTTTCAGGCTCCAACGTGAAGATAAAAGGGGTAACTTGCGCGCTGTTAAAAGCCTCCACTACACTGCGAATTTCCTCATCAGTCAGCAAGCTGCAATGGCTGTACTGAGCTTCTTCAGGCTGCCAGATCATCACCCCATTCTTATAAATTTGTGGCAGCGCAAAACCGTGGCCCTGCAGCAAGTCCCGGGCAGCATGTAACGTGCGACCCGTCGCCACCGTGTAGGCAATGCCTCGCTGACGCAACTTCTTCAATGTTTCACCAGTATGCTCAGACACTACCGAACCGCGGTCCAGTAATGTTCCATCCAGATCAAAGACAATCAGTTCCATATTGCTGACAGGTTCTCCGTAAAAAGTAGCAGTTTACCCTGTGTGAGATATGCTTTTACGCATTCAAGAATGCAAGCGCACCAAATATTTTGTAATACCATTAAAAGGTATACAGATGTATACTTTTTGAATAGTTGCTAAACTACGGCCAGCAAGCGAATCAAATTTCGATCAATTCACCGCCGTACCTGGAAAACTACTGGCGGCTACAGGGGAACATTATGCTCGAAGCAGCCGAAAACCTACCGCCCATTGAAGACATCTACGACCCACGTTCGCCAGAATACATGGATGACCCAGTGACTCAGTGCCTTGCCCTGGCAAAGCGCGGCCCCATCGTGTGGTACGAGCCTTGGCAGGCATGGATCGTGACGCGCATGGAAGACATTATGGCTTGCTGGAAAACCGAGCCGCTGTCTTCAGACTTTTACGATTGGGAGTCTGCACCGAAGCGTCCACCCGAAGATGAATGGAGCAATTTTGAACGGGCACTAATAGGCCACAGCCTACTGGCAGACCACGACCATCATCGTCTGGTGCGCCGTGTCACCGCCCCCGCTTTTTCTCGCAATGTGGTGGATGCCATTCAGGCGAAGATAGAGCCTGAAATTAAGAAACTGTTCGACCAACTGGGCGAACCTGAAACCTTTGATTACAATGAAATGATCGCTTCACACATACCCTTCATTTCAATCACCAGGATGGTGGGCATTCCCGAAAAATACTGGCCCCAAATCAAGCAAGTTATTTCCACGTTCACAGAGACCTGGAACCCCACCATCTCCGACGAACAACGCGAGAGTGCACGACAAGATAGCAACCGCGCCATTGATATTCTCAAGATCATCATCACAGAGCGACGCAATGCGCCTGCACAGGATGACTTTCTCAGTACACTGCTGCGTATTGAACAAGAGAACGAAGGCTTTGAGGAAGGAGACGTTATCACTCTTATTCTCGCCCTGATTGGTGCCGGCGCCGATACCACATTGGTTGCCCAGCAATGGTCGGTGTACGCACTGTTGAAGAACCCGGATCAGATCAAAAAAGCACTGGAAAGCTCCGAAAGCTTTTCCAATGCCTTCAGTGAAATCAACCGCTGGGGGGTATCATCCAAAATGGGTTTCGCGCGCTATGCCCCGGAAGATATGGAGTTTATGGGACAGAGCTTGCGCAAGGGCGTCATGGTATTGATGATGCCGCACCTCAAGGATCACAATCCGGACGTCTTCGAAAACCCTGAAATTCTTGACGTGGAACGTGTTTTCGAACCGGACGCCATGTTCGGTTACGGCCCAAGATTTTGCATTGGCGCAGCGCTGGCCAAACGCCAACTCTACTTGACCATGTGCGAACTGTTTAACCGCTTCCCCAACATTGAGCTGGCAGAAGAACCCGAACGCGACGCATCTGATCACAACGCAGTAGTGTTCAAGCGGTTGATGCTCAAAACCAACTGTTAGACCCTACACTGGTGTGGCAAACTGGCCTCAGTACCGGGGCCGATCCTGAATGGAGCTTACTTAAGGAAAGAATTGCCAGATACCGGTTTTATCGCATGCCATTTGTACCTTGTGACGCTGGCCGGTATTTTTCGAATGCCCGACATCAGAGTTAAAGTAAAAGCAGTGATCCTATGAAAAAATTCTTGCTATCGCTTTGTGTTGTTCTCGGCGTTGTTGCCGCTTTGGTGGGTGGCAGCCTGCTGCTAATAGACTCCCCTGTTAAGACTCTGGAATCCTTCGCCATTCGCCATGCCGACAAACTCCCCCTGGAGGCTATAGGCGAACATCTCTTCGACCAACACTGTGCAAGCTGTCACGACAACCCAGCGATGCATGCACCAACAAGAGAAGCACTGTCCGGCTTTGCCAAGGAAACTCTGCTGGTAGCAATGGAATTCGGCAAAATGCAGCCTATGGCAGAGCACCTGAGTAAGCAGGAGCGGGGATTAATTGCCATTTACCTCGCGGGCACATCAGAAAACGACTATGACTGGATTGAGCAGAACCGCTGCACTCAACCCGATAGTGCTGCTCCTGTCGAATTTGTCGCCAACTGGGGACTTGGCACGCACAACCGCCGTTACGTACCCAACGAACAGGCTGGCATCAATCGCGATAACGTCAAGCAACTGCAACTGGTCTGGAGCCTCGCTTTTCCCAAGGTCACCGATATGCGCTCGCAACCCGCGATCATCGGAAACACCCTCTACCTTGGCGACAAGGCGGGCAAACTCTATGCCATCAATCGCACCACCGGCTGTATCTATGCAGATACCAAAGTATTCAGCGGTATCCGCTCTGCCATTACTGTTGCGACACTAAACAACGGGGAAAAATTTCTGCTCTTTGCGGACTCTCTCGCCACAGTCTTTGCGGTGCAACCCGATACGCTGGAGATTATTTGGCAGCAACCTCTACGACTGCACGACACCTCCGTAATAACCGGCTCAATTAGTTACCACGACGACCGTTTATTCGTCCCTATTTCCTCTTATGAAGTTGCAGTTTCAGGGAGCCCCAGCCACATCTGCTGCACATCACACGGCGGCATGATTGCCCTGGAAGCTACCAGTGGCAAACAGCTGTGGGAATGGCACGCAACGCCAGATGCGACCCTCCAAGGGCAAAACTCTGCCGGTCAAAATCAGTATGGACCGTCAGGCGCAGCGGTCTGGACAACCCCTGCAGTTGACGCCAAGCGCAATCGAATTTATTTTGGCACGGGTGAAAACCTGAGCCATCCCGCAACCAACACCTCCGATGCCATTATCGCTCTGGACATGGACAGCGGCGAACTCGCTTGGCGATTTCAAGCCATGGAAGGTGATGTATGGAATGCTGCATGCCTTAACGGCGGCGCCAACTGTCCGGAGAACGCGGGTGGCGATTTCGACTTTGGTGCTTCAGTCATCATCGCAACAGGCGCAAGCGGGGATGACATTCTGCTGGCAGGTCAGAAGTCGGGTGATGTTTTCGCGCTCAACCCAGACACCAGCAGCGCAACCGGGGAAGTTCTGTGGCGCAACCGCGTTAGCTTGGGCACCACCAACGGAGGCATACATTGGGGCATGGCCGTATCCGGCTCCCGCCTGCTCATTCCTGTTTCCGACCCGGAACGCGAACGGGAGGGCTATACACCACAACCCGGCTTGTACGCTCTAGATGTGATGAGCGGAGCATTATTGTGGAAGCACAGCGTGCAGCGAGGCTGCGAAATTGCTCCACAAAATCGTCCACTAATCGGGCTGGAAAATCTGCGCGCAGAGAAGAGACCCAGTCTCACCGAATTGTACGCCTGCTCGTTTTACTACGGCCTCTCATCCGCCACCACCGCCACCGACGATCTAGCTTTCAGCAGCGGTCTTGATGGCGTAATTCGAGCGCACGATATCGAAACCGGCAAGGTGTTATGGCGCGAGGAGACAGCCAGGCCCTTCGAAACTCGCAACGGCATAGTGGGGCACGGTGGTGCCATCGATGTCAGTGGGCAAGTCGTCGCAGACGGCTGGCTCTATGTTCAATCCGGCTACTCCATGTTTGGCCAATTGCCAGGCAATGTTTTACTCGCCTACAGGCTAGCCGTTGAACCCGAAAATCAGGTACCTGTCAATCAGTGACCAACTGCCCGTTGTGTCCTACACTCCATATACAAACACGAGCGATCGCTTTTGTGCAAAGCTCCGGATAGACAACAATAACTGCAGAGGAATATCAATATGGACAAGCCAAAACGTGCATCAGATACACCCTTTGGTGTAGAGGTAAAGGCAGGTGACGCCTATTTTTGGTGCGCCTGCGGATTGAGCGAGAATCAACCTTTCTGCGACGGCTCTCACAAAGATACGGGCTATTCCCCCGTGCGCTTCGACGCCAACGAAGACGCTAAAGTCTTTTTCTGTGGCTGCAAGGCCACTGGCAACCAGCCCCTTTGCGATGGCAGCCACAAATAGGTGGAGCGGTTTGAAACGATCTACGAACGCGCCTGCGACCGACACGGAGGCGAGAAAAACCTTAAGAGCATGATGCCGTTGGTACGCAGCACGCGCTCGATTGCTTCTTCCAAAAATGATCGATGGCTGGCCCAAATGACGCGTTGCGTTTTTCAGGCTGGCTTCGTCTGGCGTGTCGTTGACAACAAGTGGGATGACTTCGAAGATGTTTTTTTTGGTTTTCCACCCGAAAAAATTGTCATGCTAAGTCCAGACCAAGTTGATCGCTTCGCACAAAACCCACGCATCATCCGCAATCGCACCAAAGTGGTCGGCATTTTAGCCAACGCGCAATTTATACTCGACACCTGCATTGAACACGGCTCCTTCGGGAAATTTATCAGTCGCTGGCCGTCGGATGATTTGGTCGGCCTGTTCGCATACTTGAAGAAACGCGGCAATCGCCTGGGGGGAATGACCGGTCAGCGTTTGCTGCGTAACATGGGCAAGGACACCTTCATTATCACTGGTGATGTCGTGCGCGCGCTGCATCGCAGTGGTCTCGACATCAAGGACAACCCCAGTAGCCAGCGCGAGTTTCGCCTGATTCAATCAGCCTTCAACCAGTGGCACGACGAATCCGGGAGGCCTTACAGCCACCTAAGCCGGATCAGCGCCCTTTCCGTCTAGCCCTGACTTACCCAAACAGGTGCACTGGCCGGGTGCACCAACAGCCTTTTAGGCTACAATTGGCAGTCTACTAGCGGGTTCACGGGGAAGAACTTCATCCCAAAAAAATCGCTCGCCTGCGCACCCGGTACGAGGTTGTTAATGCCTCTCCCACAGACCGCACACCGCAGGGACCCTGCCAAATTCTTGAAGGAAACGGTTGATGTCGTCACACAAACAGTTATGGCTGGCAGCGACCATTACCATGGTCGTGCTTTTTCTCGTCACCAGCGGGCTGAGCACCCTCTCTAACCAAAACTACCTGCAGCAGCAACTAAATCGAGAGGGCATCAACAACGCCGGACTCATAGCCAGCTCACTGGAGCAACAAAACCAGAGAGAATCACTTCTCGATGTACGCCTACCCGCGCAGTTTGATGCCAGCGCTTATCAACTTGTGCAGATTACCGACTTCGCCGGCGCCATCACTGCGATGCCAGGCGATGCCAATATCCAGCTGGGCGTTCCTGCCTGGTTTGCCAGTCTTTTTCCGATCGCAGTGGAACCACGCATCGTTCCAATCATGAACGGCGCAACCGAACGCGGTTTCGTCACATTATTGGCTAACGCTCTTCCAGCCCAAAGAACACTTTGGCAGCAGTGCATTCAGTTGGCAGCACTTTTCCTGGTAGCACTGCTAGCAGTGGGAAGCCTGGCCAGCTTGTTCCTCAATCGGCTTTTAAGACCGCTCGATCAACTGGTTGATCAGGCTGAGGCTTTAACAGGCGGCAACTTCGTTGCGGTGGAAGAATCCATTGCCAGCGAATTTCAGCCCGCTGCACGGGCAATGAATAATTTGTCCCGCAGCATACCCGCGCAACTTGCACGGATGAGCACGAAACCAGCGCCCATCAAGCAGGACAACGGCATCGACACAATTACCGGGCTGATGAATCGTGGGCAGTTCATCGACACACTGAAAAATGAGCTGGAACGCAGCAAGGGCCACGGTGTAGTCAGCCTCATTCACCTAAATAATTTGCAGGACATAAATCGCTCCCATGGCCGTCGGGCACTGGATGAGCTACTGACAGCCATGGGCCGTGCACTGAGTCAACGCTGCCGACAAAACAGTGACTGGCACGCAGGGCGCCTAAATGGCTCCGATTTTGCGCTCTTTTCAGTAGGCGAAACCAATCCCATGTGGATTGCCAAAGAAGCTCAGGCCGCGTTGCGCGAGGTGCTGAAATCACACGCTATGGCAAACCAGTTGCAGCTCCCTGCCGCAACCACAGCACTCACTCCCGATGACACTATCAAAGATTTGTTCACCCGCCTCGATAGTGCACTGGCCGCCGCCATTGCAGAGCAGAGCTCCAACGTCTACCTGGCTGAGCGCGGGTACATAACCGTCATGCCAGCCCGTGAACAATTGATAAAATGGCGCGAGATATTTAGCGAAGCCTTCACCGAGCTTAATTTCTCATTGGCGTCTTTCCCGGTGGCAGGGCTTGAGGGTGAACTCCTTCACGTGGAATCCCCTGCCCGCTTGCAGTGGCATGACGAGAATATGACTGCCAGCGAGTTTTTACCCTGGATACACCGTCTGGAGCTGGCAGGAGAGCTGGATAAGCAAGTGGTCGAACTGGCTCTACTTAAAATAGAGACTCTAGGACAGCCCGTGTGCGTAAACCTTTCAGCCGCCGCAGTCTCAGACCCACGCTTCCTCATCTGGCTCAGTGAGAAGCTCCTCTCTCAGGGCGGCGCGGCAGGCAAACTCTGGCTCGAAATTGCCGAAGCAACTGCCTACAGTTATCTGACTGAATTCACACGATTGGCCTTCAAGGTCCGCAGCCTGGGCTGTAAAATTGGCATTGAACACATGGGCCATCGCCTCGCCGATATCGGCCGCCTGCGCGGTGTGGAGCTCGATTACATGAAAATTGATGGCACCTTCATCCGCTCGATTGACCAAAACCGCGCCAATCAGACTATCGTGCGAACGCTGTGTAGCATCGGTAAATCCACCGGGGTAATGTCCATCGCAGAGGGCGTCGCAAACGATGCGGAATGGAATATGCTCAAGGCACTGGGCATCGATGGTGTTACTGGGCCAGGGGTCACAATTTCTCATGACGGCAACGGCTCCAGCCCCAGCGAGCGAGACCCGCACGGCACGGCCTCCTAAGCAAAGGCACCTGGAGCCCAGGTATGGGGTGTAGAGACGAGACCGGCAGATACTGTTTTGTGATCCGTTTCACAAAACAGTCTTATATTGGCGTGTTTAACGGAGCATGCTTGCTGCACCGAAACGGGATTTCCGTCACACTGGACGAATAAGTTACCAGTAGAGTAGGGGCGCGTTATGGCTTTAGATAAAGTATCATTTTATTCAAGAGATCCAGGAGCCGGCTCAAGTGAGAATGGAAATACCGGCAAAAAGCCCTATATGGGTGAGGAAAGAAGGCGCGAAAATCGCCGTAAGGCACAAGATCAACGCAAAGAAGTTCGCTTCGACCTGAACAACAGCGATCGCAGAGTGATTGAAGGCCGCCGTGTTGACGACTCTACGCCGAAATTCTGGTAGCACCTGCTTGTAGAGTTTCCTCATCTGCTGCCGCTTCTATGCGGCGGCACTCAATTTATTCCCTGGAACAACCTACCCGCTATTCTACGGCGACAGCTCATTAAGCTGCTGGTGACTCACAAACAGCATTGCCGTTAGCAACAGCACCGCACCACCCTGATGCGCCACCCCCAGAACGACAGGTACTTGCAGCAACAAAGTAATGATACCAAGGCCCACCTGCACAAATAAGGCTGTTACCAGAAGCACTGCTCCCAACCTGCCCCGTCCATCAGCGCTACTGCTGCGATAAACCTTGAAGGCAAATACATTGAGTAATACAAACAGCAGATAGGCGAACATCCTGTGGTTGAACTGGATGGTGGTAATATCCTCAAAAGCAGACAGCCAGGCCGGTGTCAGGCTGTAGAGGCCAGCTGGAATAAACGTGTCGCCCATCAAGGGCCAGGTTGAGTAGGCAAGCCCTGCACGCGTTCCAGCAACCAGGCCACCAGAGAGGATCATCATGAACACCAGTGCTACCAGCAGTAACGACCAGCGTGAGGTCGCACCCACTGCTGCACCCTTAGCTCTGGTAAACAGCAGATCAAAGCTCACCCAAAGCATATAGCCATATAAGACAATCGCAGCGCCCAGATGCGCAGTAAGACGGTACTGGCTGACATGTGGGTTATCCACTAAGCCGCTTTTCACCATATACCAGCCCAACAAGCCCTGTAGACCACCCAGAATAAAAAGGATAAATAGCTTCGGGAACAGTCGGGGACGCAGGCGCTTGCGAAAGGCGAAGTACAGCATTGGAAAGAGGAAAATCATGCCTATTAAGCGCCCTAGGACCCGGTGCAGATATTCGTACATAAAAATGCTTTTAAACTCGTCCAGGCTCATACCGTGGTTGATTTTCTGGTACTCAGGAAACTGTTTGTACTTGTTGAAGATTTCCAGCCAGGCCGCTTCAGATAAAGGCGGAATGATGCCAATAAGCGGCTTCCATTCCACCATGGATAGGCCCGAATGCGTGAGCCGCGTGGCGCCCCCCAGAATAATCATGCCAAAAACAACGACTGCACAAAAAATCAGCCAAGATGCGACCTGCCGGTCGTAATGCATTTGTTGGGTAGTTGTCATAAAAGTCGAATTAGCGCTGAATGAAAAAACGGTAGCGCAATGATACCCGAAATGTCCAAAAAACGCTGGTTGTGGGCATCGCGTATCCGGTACTTCGCAAACACAGTGGCCAGCGCTGTATCTGCTGGCGTAGAATGCGCACCCTCGAACTGACT
Organism: Halioglobus sp.; assembly: GCA_047611225.1. GTDB lineage: Bacteria > Pseudomonadota > Gammaproteobacteria > Pseudomonadales > Halieaceae > Marimicrobium. The sequence continues at coordinate 10,907 of JBLFWP010000010.1, read as the reverse complement.
GATCATTCTCCTATGGCCCTATTGCGTCTCGACACTGTCCACCTCCACTACGGCACCCAAGTCTTACTCGACGGTGTGGATCTGACCGTCTCTAAGGGGCAAAAACTGGGTTTGCTGGGCCGCAATGGCGCTGGTAAAACTACCCTACTGAAGATTCTGGATGGCGAGCTAACACCAGACTCCGGCGAGCGCTGGGTGCGTCCTGGGGTCCGTATTGCCCGTCTACAGCAAACTCTGCCAGATGCTGACGATCTCACCGTGTATGAAGTGGTATCCCAGGGGCTGGCAGAGGCTGGTCGCCTCCTCACCGAGTATCACCAACTGCTGATAGCCGACCCCCCTGCAGATATGGATCGCCTCGCGGCGGTACAGCAGCGAGTGGAAGAGGCCGATGGTTGGACACTGCAGCAGCGAGTTGAAACTACATTGAGCCAGCTACAACTACCGGCTGATGACACCATGGGCCAACTCTCCGGCGGCTGGCGCCGCCGGGTAGCACTGGCTCAGGCACTGGTTAGCCAACCCGACATTCTGCTACTGGATGAGCCCACCAACCATCTGGATATCCCCGCCATCCAATGGCTGGAGCAACAGGTGCGCAACTTCCCGGGTGCCGTTGTCCTTATTACACACGACAGACGCTTTTTGCAGAATGTCACCAATAGCATCGCCGAACTCGAACGCGGCCACATGACTGCGTGGCAGGGTGACTACCGAGGTTTTCTGCGCCACCGGGAAGCCGAGCTGGTGGCTGAAGAGCGGGCCAACGACTTGTTCGACAAGAAACTGGCCGAGGAAGAAGTGTGGATCCGCCAGGGTATCAAAGCCCGCCGTACCCGCAACGAAGGGCGAGTAAGAGCGCTTAAGGCTATGCGTGACGAACGCAGCGCGCGCAGAGAGCGCACCGGTACTGCCAGCTTTGGTGTTGAGGAAGCGAGCCGTTCCGGCAAGCTGGTCGCTGAACTCAAAAAAGTCAGCGTGAACTTCGACGACCTATGCGTGTTGAACGAGGTGTCTACTATCATCCAACGCGGTGACCGGATCGGCATTGCCGGCCCAAATGGCGCGGGAAAATCTACTCTGGTAAAAATCCTGCTAGGTAAATTACAGCCAGATAGCGGCGAAGTGGCTTTCGGCACGAAGCTGGAAGTGGCCTATTCCGATCAGTTGCGCGAACAACTGGACCCGGAGAAAAACCTGATCGACAACATTTGCGGTGGTCAGGACTTCATCGAGATAAATGGTAAAAGACGCCACGCTATTTCGTATCTGGGAGATTTTTTATTCACACCAGAACGTGTGCGAACACCTGTAAAAGCTCTGTCTGGCGGTGAACAGAATCGCGCCATTCTCGCCCGCCTATTTAGTAGGCCCGCCAACTTGTTGGTACTCGATGAACCTACCAACGATCTCGACATAGAAACCCTGGAGCTACTGGAAGAAATTCTTCTGTCCTTCGACGGTACCGTATTGCTTGTCAGCCACGACCGGGACTTTATGGATAACGTAGTCACCAGCCTGCTGGTGCTTTCTGGAGACGGCAGCGTTGATGAGCACGCTGGCGGCTACAGTGATTGGGAGGCTCGGGCGCAGATAGTGAAGGAAAACAAGGCACCGGCAAAAAAAGTTCAAGCGCAGATAACACAGCCTGGTAAGGGCGGTTCAGCTGAGACCAAAAAGCCCAGTCGCAAGTTATCCTACAAAGATCAGCAGGAGCTGAAGAGGCTCCCCCTGCTCATTGAAGAACTGGAGCAGCGTCAGCTGACATTCCAGGAGCAAATAGCGCAGCCTGGCTTCTATCAACAAGATCAGTCCACCACGGAGCAGGTTGTAAAGGAGCTATCCAACGTACAAGCGCAGCTGGAAGAGGCCTTCGAAAGCTGGGCCGCTCTTGAAGGCGAGGCGCCTTAAAAGGCACTCAACTCTGAGCCCCTAGAAAGAGCGCATAAAGAGAAGCGTTGCAGTGCTGCCTCCCCACCCGTAGCATATGAATAAAGGGGGGCACACTAACAATGACTGCAGGCTGGGAAGACCCGTCTCAATTCTTGCTGGATTTATTTCAGGTGGCCGTCAGTGCTGCCCACCCCCATCATATTCTCGATCAGTATCTTCCTAAGGATAAGCAGCGCAGCGCTATCGTGATTGGCGCAGGCAAGGCTGCAGCAGCGATGGCCAACGCTCTGGAGGCGCACTGGGAGGGTGAATTGTCCGGACTGGTTGTCATCCCCTACGGCCACTGTGAAACCTGTCTCCATATAGAAATTGTGGAGGCCGCACACCCCGTTCCCGATGAACAGGGCGAAATTGTAGCCCGACGCATGTTGGATCTCGTTGCCAACCTGAATGAGGACGACCTCGTAATCTGCCTGCTTTCAGGTGGCGGCTCATCCCTACTGGCACTGCCCGCCCCGGGAATATCCCTTAAAGACAAACAGTCCATCAATACCCAACTCCTTCGCTGCGGCGCCGCCATCGACGAAATGAACTGTGTGCGAAAGCACCTATCGGCCATTAAGGGCGGACAGCTTGCTCGCGCTTGTGTGCCGGCAAAACTGTTGTGCTACGCAATCTCTGACGTGCCCAATGATCAACCTACTGTTATTGCGTCCGGCCCTACCGTCGCCGATCCAACGACAGCCTTAGAGGCTTTAGCCATTTTGCAGCGCTACGAGATTGAAATTGGGAACAATGTCAGCGCACATCTACACAGTTCCGCAGCAGAGACGCTCAATGAAAAAGATCCAGTTTTCGACAATACGCAATTTCACATCATCGCCTCCGCCCATCAGTCATTGCATGCGGCGGCTGATACAGCGCGCGCTGCCGAAGTAGAGGTGCTTATACTGGGCGAAAATATCGAGGGAGAAGCTGTTGATGTTGCAAGGATACACGCCGAGTTTGCACTGGATGTAAAACAGCGCATGACAGCCCAGTCACCCCCTTGCCTAATTTTGTCCGGCGGTGAAACCACCGTCACTATGCACGGCGAAGGTCGCGGGGGCCGCAACTCGCAATTTCTACTGGGGCTGGCCATTGCCCTAAAGGGGGAGGAAAATATCTACGCCATTGCCGCAGACACTGATGGCATCGATGGTTCTGAAAATAATGCGGGCGCTGTGTTGTCACCTGAAAGTTGGAAGCTTGCAGCCCAGAAAAATATCGACCCGCAGGCCATGCTCGCAGACAACAACGCCTACGATTTTTTTGCAGCCCTGGACGGACTGATCATCACCGGGCCTACCCGCACCAATGTAAATGATTTCCGCGCGATTCTCGTACTACCGCCCGCATAAGCTTCAGCTATAGAACCTTAGCCACCGCTTGCGCCAGGTAGTCGACATTCCCTGCGTTGACGCCGGCAATGTTAATCCTGGAAGAATCCAGCATGTACACACTGTATTCCTCTCGCAACCTAAGTGCCTGAGCTGCCGTTAATCCAAGGAAGGAAAACATACCTTTCTCTCTTTCGATAAACGCAAAGTCAGTGCCGGTGTGGCTCTCGAGGTTTTGCCGCAGTGAAGTGCGCAGACCGTGGATCCGCTGACACATTGTCTCAAGCTCACTGCGCCATAGCGCATCCAGACGCGCGTCGTTGAGCACCCGGCCTGCTAGTAATGCGCCATGCGCTGGTGGCATGGAATACACACGCCGTGCCGCCACCGTAGCCTGGCTCAGCGTAGCCCGGGCACTGTCCGCATCAGAGCAGACGAAAATGGCTGCTCCGGTGCGTTCTCGATACAAGCCGAGATTCTTGGAGCAGGATGCCGCAATCAATACCTCAGGCACACGCGATACCAATAGGCGTAAACCCGCAGCGTCTTCTTCGAGACCATCACCCAGCCCCTGGTAGGCAAAGTCCACAAAAGGCGTGAAGCCCTGCTTCTCAGCCAGGTCGGCGATGACCTTCCACTGCGCCAATGACAAATCTGCGCCGCAGGGGTTATGACAGCAGCCGTGCAGTAGCACCACATCCCCTGCCACTGCCTTTTTAAGATCCTCCACCATGCCGTCAAAATCGACACCGTGGGTAGCAGGCGCATAATAGCGGTAAGTTTCGAACTTCAAACCAACGCTGCCCAATAACGGGATATGCACCGGCCACGTAGGGTCTGAAACCCACACTCGGGCGCCTGGCGCAGCGGCGTGCACAATTTCTGCGCCAATGCGCAGCGCGCCACAACCGCCCGGAGTTTGAATACTGGAGACGCGAGACTCCGCCAGAGCCGCACTGTCATGCCCGAGCACCAGACGCTGTATACCGGAATTAAACAGCTCATCGCCTGCAGCGGGCAGATAAGCCTTGGTAACCTCTTCCTCTTCCAGCGCGCGCTGCGCTTGCTGCACTGCTTCGAAAACCGGGCAAACACCCTGCTCGTCCATGTAGATGCCCACGGTCAGGTCGACCTTGCTGGGATTTTCATCCGCGCGACAGGCGGCGGAAAGCCCGAGAATGGGGTCGGCAGGCAGCTGCTCCAAGCCTTGTAACATTGAGTCTTCTCCGTGGTTCCAAGCTATTTCTATAGCGTCAACTTAGGGGTGCCGTCGCCATGGCGAACGCGGCCGAGATTATACCTCAGTCGCCAGCGGCCGACATATTACACATAAAAGCCGAGTATTTTTTACTCCAAGGAACTTGGGCGACCGCCTATACTCTAATTGAACAGCAATAGTGCGTATATCGAGAAGATCATGAAGAGATTAGATGAAGACAAAGTGAGCTGGGTAGCGTTTTTACGCAGCATTAAATTCGCCCGTGGCACTGCTGCCGGTGCAAAAACTGAATGTGCGTCACACTTCGCGCACTTCAATCCCCAAGCAGGCCAGAGCGTTCAATCAAACGCCGAAGACAGCTACTTGATTCGAAGCGCCAACTAGCCCAGCAACTGCTCTCAAGCAGCGCCCATCGGCGCTGCTACAACACCGAAAGTATTAAATACTGGTCGTTTCAAGCTTCTGCTACTCGTACGAATGGCCGAATACGTGAGCTCGAGCACATTGCCCAGCGCTCATGGGGCTCGACCATATGGTTGGCAATAACCGCAAAAACCAGCGGATTGAAGGGAAAGCCAACATGACTGGCCATCACGGCAATATTGGTCACATAGCGCGAGTCGCCCTGACACTGCGCAATCCCAGTTCCCACTATGCCATCTGACTCACTGTACAAGGCCAGAACAGGCACACGTAATTCACCGCCGCTATAGGTATGCTCCACCCAGCGCTGCATGGCTTCCTCCTCGATGTCGTTGTCATAAACACGGCTCATCACATTGTATAAAGCAGTGCCACGAGGATCTCCGTAGGGAGTGCCCAGTGTAATGACCTGCCGAATCCACTGGGGAAAGCGGTGTGCCAGAGCCACTGCATAAAGACCACCGAGGCTCCAGCCAATGATGGTCAGTTTGCCACCGCTGGCAATAAACTCTTTTTCTACGGTTTCCGCCAGCTTATCTTCAGTACTGGCTCTGTGATCCAAAAAATCATCGAGGTTTTGCGAGCGCACATCCGAGGCGTTGCGACCCAGCCCCCAGGGGATGGCATTGTAGCCACGATGATTGAGAAATTTGCGCAATTGGGAGGTAGAACCATCGGCTCCCATAAATCCGGGAATCGTCAGAACGGTGTGCCCATCCCCTTTCGGCAATTTTTTTAGGATTGGACCCAGCATTGCAGTGCTACCAATTTCGAAGAAAGCACGGCCCAATTCCATGACACTGTGGACGAGCCGAGGCGGACTTAAATCTGTATTGAAATTTTGCTGAGTTGCCTGCATATAGGTTCCGTATAGCCAATTCACACTAGATATTGTGCTTAGTATGAACCCAGGAATACAGCGAAACCTTGGCTTTGCGGTTTAATATTTTATGCTAGAATTGCGGCCCAAGCGGTTCTGTGAACCCATTACGGACGATTACCCACCCTTTTAGACTGCCTGTGACAAAACCTCGCGATACCCTATTTTCCGACCCCATGGCTGATATCGGCCAGTTTACCTTTGACGACAGCGTCGCCCGGGTATTCCCCGACATGATTAAGCGATCGGTTCCCGGCTACGCCAACATCATCGCCATGACGGGTCTATTGGCAGGGAAGTTCGCACAGCCGCGCAGCACGCTATACGATCTGGGCTGCTCACTGGGCGCCTCTACGTTGGCGATGCGCCAGAGCACTCAACAAGCGGACTGCCAGATCATTGGCGTGGATAACTCCGCAGCCATGCTGGAGCGATGTCGCTCTATTGTTGATGCAGACGCTGCCCCCCTTCCCGTCACTCTAATCTGTGCAGACATTCAAGACGTACCGATAGAAAATGCCTCAGTGGTGGTACTCAATTTCACTCTGCAATTTATTCCACGGGCTTTGCGCAACACTGTAATCAAGAGAATCTATGATGGCCTGTTACCCGGCGGAATCATGGTGCTTTCTGAAAAGGTCACTTTCCAAGATCCTCACCTGGATGCACTCAATATCGATCTGCACCATCAGTTCAAACGGGCGCAGGGCTACAGCGAACTCGAAGTGGCAGGCAAGCGCAGCGCACTGGAAAATGTGCTGTTACCTGAAACTCTGAACGAACATAAGCTGCGCATTGCTGACGCAGGTTTTAGTAGCTGTGATGTCTGGTTCCAATGTTTTAATTTCGCCTCGCTGATAGCCCTTAAATGAGCGCATTCGAATGATCGACTACCAGCCCCTCATCGACAAATGGCAGCAGAATGATCTGGCGCTCTGGGCGGAGTTGCTTCCAGAGCAACTCGCCAAAGGGCTGTCCCGCGAACGCTACGGAGATCTACCCCGTTGGCTTGAAGCGCTTGATAATCTTCCAGCGATAGAGGCCCACGCAATTCATCTCGATCAGGCCCGCGTAGGCGCGAGCACTACCACTGCCATCAATGCAGCGACATCAGAACAACTACACGACGCTTTAAAAGGATTACACCCCTGGCGAAAAGGCCCGTTTGAATTGTTCGGACTGCACCTCGATACCGAATGGCGCTCGGATTGGAAGTGGGATCGATTGGCAGACGGCATCGACTCGCTGCAAGACAGACGGGTACTAGACGTAGGGTGCGGCAGTGGTTACCACTGCTGGCGCATGTTGGGAGCAGGCGCGGCCGAAGTCATAGGCATCGACCCCACACCGCTGTTTATCGTGCAATTCTGGGCACTGCAAAAATACCTGCAACAGGACAACATCACGGTACTACCACTGGGCATAGAGCATGTTCCCACCAAACTACAGGCCTTCGACAGCGTGTTTTCCATGGGCGTGCTGTATCACAGACGCTCGCCGTTGGATCACCTTCTGGAATTGCGTGACTGCCTCCGTCCAGGCGGACAGCTAATTCTGGAAACACTGGTGATCGAAGGCGGCCCTGGTGACACCTTGCTACCTGAAGGTCGCTACGCTCGCATGGGCAATGTATGGTTCCTGCCAAGTGTTGACACGCTGACGGGGTGGCTACGCAAAGTGGGGTTCGAAAATACGCAGCTGCTGGATATTTGTGTCACTAGCACCGAAGAACAGCGCAGCACCGACTGGATGACCTTCCATTCCCTTGCAGAATTTCTGGACCCTAACGATGCCACGCTATCCGTTGAAGGATATCCCGCACCACGCCGCGCCATAGTCACCGCAACCATTCCCGGAAACTGGAAGCCACTGAAAAAATAGCGCCAGTGCTGTTGCACTAAAACTCTCGATCAGTGCAATGACTTATCAATACGATGTTCGTGAAAGACATATTCATACACTTCACGATAATTGCGCGCAAAATGAATGTTAATGTCCTGACGTAAATAATCCGGCAGTTCTTCAAAATCACGCCGGTTCGCATGTGGCAAAATCAGTTCCATAATCTTGCTGCGCCGCGCCGCGATCACTTTCTCGCGAATGCCACCCACCGGCAAAACCTGGCCGGTCAACGTTAACTCACCGGTCATTGCCAACGGCCGTTTGATGCGCTCCTTACGCGCTAGCGACACCAGCGCAGTCGCCATCGTAATGCCGGCACTAGGACCATCCTTGGGTGTTGCGCCCTCGGGCACGTGCATATGCACCATGCTCATATCAAAGAAATCCAGATCGCAGCCATAATCTTTCAGGTGTCCCACCACATAGCTATAGGCAATTTCTGCAGACTCCCGCATGACTTCGCCTAACCGGCCGGTCAATTTGAAGCCCCTGTTTAAAGTGTGAATCTGTGAAGTCTCAACGGGCAGAGTGACACCCCCCATCGAGGTCCATGCCAGGCCTGTTGCAACACCCAGTCCCCGCAGGGGCTTGTCCGGCTGAAACGGCGGCTTACCCAACAGTATTTCAATATCCTTTTTTCCTACCTTCAGTTTTTCATCGGGCTCATCCAGCAAACGGACAATCGATTTGCGCATGATGCGCGCCAACTGTTTTTCCAATGTACGAACGCCCGCCTCCCGGCAGTAGGAATCGATGACGTACTTCAGCCCCGCATCGTTAATCTTCAATTGCTCATCATTAAGACCGTGGCGCTCTTGTTGCTTCGGCCACAAATGCTTACGCGCAATCGACAACTTCTCTTCTGCCACATAGCCTGACAAACGCAGAGTTTCCATTCGATCGAGTAGAGGGCCGGGAATAGTATCGAGCTGATTCGCAGTACAGATAAACAGTACGTTGGAAAGATCCACCCGCAAGTCGAGGTAGTGATCGAGAAACTCACTGTTTTGCTCCGGATCTAGCACCTCTAACAGCGCCGAGGCTGGATCACCCTGAAAGGAAGCGCCAATCTTATCGATCTCGTCCAGCATGATTACCGGGTTGGAGACCTGCACTTGCTTCAAAGCCTGCACAAACTTACCCGGCATAGCACCTACGTAGGTACGCCTGTGCCCTTTAATTTCAGCCTCATCGCGCATGCCACCTAAACTGAAGCGATAAAACTCACGCCCCAAAGCGTCGGCCACGGAGCGACCAATACTGGTCTTGCCGACCCCCGGAGGGCCAACAAGCAAAAGAATCGAACCGGCGATCTCGCCTTTAAAAGCACCCACCGCCAGAAATTCCAGAATGCGCTCCTTCACATCCTCCAGTCCTTCGTGGTGCTCGTCCAATACGACTCGCGCCTGCTTCAGCTCGAGGTTGTCCTTAGACATTACGCCCCAGGGCACCGAGGTTGCCCAATCAAGGTAGTTGCGTGTAACGCCGTATTCCGGTGAACCGGCTTCCAGCACAGACAACTTATGCATTTCATCTTTGAGGCGTTTGGCAACTGCCTCCGATAATTCCATTCCCGCAATGCGTTCCTCGAACATTTCCTGATCGGACGTTCTATCGTCCTTGGAGATACCCAGTTCTTTCTCGATAATTTTAAGCTGCTCACGCAGAAAAAATTCGCGCTGTTGATCAGATACCTTTTCATTTATCTGACTGGTAATCTGCCCTTGTAGCTTTGCCACCTCGCGCTCTTTGCGCAAAAGGTTCAGCACCTTTTCCATGCGCGATACCAGCGGCAGCGTGTCCATAATTTCCTGCAACTGGTCACCAGAGGCGGTAGTCAAAGCCGCCGAAAAATCTGCCAAAAGGCTGGGTTGCCTGGGGCTGAAATTTGCGAGGTACTGCTTTAGCTCCTCACTGTATAGGGGGTTCAGTGGCAGCAGTTCCTTGATTTCCTTGATCACGGCCATGGCGTAGGCCTTGATTTCATCCGATTCCCGGTCGCCCTGACTGGGTGGATACTCCACCTGAACCAAATAGGGAGGCTTGTCATTGAGCCAGCGTATAATGCGAAAACGCTTTATGCCCTGAGCGAGAAACTGACCCTGCTGCTCCTCCCCACCCGGCGGACGATGCAGGCGTACGACACAGCCAATTTCCGGGAACTGTCTCGGCTCCAGAGTGCCAGCATCAAATTGACCAGCATAAGAGAGTCCAATCAGATTGTGCCCAGCCTCGCCAACGGCCTCTAGAGTGGGGCCCCACTCGGCAGGATTTATTGCAACCGGTTGCGCTTGTCCCGGGAAAAAGGGTCGATTGGGAATCGGCATGATGTACAGCGTATCCGGGAGCACATCATCGGCTACCGCAGGTGCTTGGCCAGTCGCCTCCGGGGGCACTACCTCGCCTTCTACTGGCTGATCATCCTTATCCATCGCGTTGTCGCTCCTGTCACTCAACGGCTACCCCTATCCTACACCGACAGGCGTCAATTAATTGCTAACCCATTCTATATAAGGCCCTCGGGCTATTTTTCAAGCGAATTGCTGCCCAAACCGTACAGTCAGCCAACAGTTGTCGGTATACTGCGCCACTGAAAAACAACCGGCTACAACTGGCCCATGCAAACCGAGGACAATCACGTGCATATCGATCAGCTGTCAGCAGCAGAATTGGCCACTCAACTGGAAGCGCTTGAACAACAGTACAACGCGCTAAAAAGCTTGAATCTCAGCCTGGATCTGACCAGAGGAAAGCCCAGTGACCAGCAGTTAACCCTGTCTAACGCGCTGGATGGGATACTCCAGGGCAACTTCATGGCTGCAGACGGCACCGATGTTCGCAACTATGGTGCGCTGGACGGTTTAGCGGAGGCCAAAGCGCTGTTTGGTGCTATCCTCAACTCCCCTGCCGAGGAAACGCTGGTAGGCGGCAATGCCAGCCTGACTCTGATGTACAACACTATCGACCTTGCGCTCACCGTAGGCCTGCGCGGGCCAGAATCGGCCTGGGGCAATAGTGATACTGTGAAGTTTCTGTGCCCCTCACCCGGCTACGATCGCCATTTTTCCATCTGCGAACACCTAGGCATCGAAATGATACCGCTGGCTATGCTCGATACTGGGCCAGACATGGACGCTGTGGAGGCGCTGGTTAAACAGGACGAAGCGATCAAGGGCATTTGGTGCGTACCGCGTTTTTCCAACCCCACTGG
>JBLFWP010000009.1:0-84258 GCA_047611225.1 Halioglobus sp. | reverse complement strand
TGGCGCGACAGCCAAAGAGTTTCCGCACAAGGTGAGCGAACACAGCACTGTGGCTGAGTGTGGTGATGAGGCGCTGTTGATCTACCAACGCACCCAGTGCCCTTGCGTCGTTGCGCCCTCACGAGTAGCAGCGATTCAGGCGCTGCTAGCAGCTGAGGATGTCGATCTCATTATCAGCGATGATGGCCTGCAACATTACGCTTTGGAGCGTGATCTGGAAATTGTGATGTACGATGCTCGTAGCGGTTTCGGCAATGGCTTTTGTTTACCTGCAGGCCCGTTACGAGAGCCGCTCAGTCGCTTGAATCAGGTAGACTTTGTACTTGGGCGTGGTTTGGACGATTCTCAGACAGGTGTGAAGTACTGTGTGGACGCGTTGGTCAATGTTGCGGGTGACAGCCTACTGGAGGCGACCCCCGAGAGCATCGGCAGCGAGGTTTATGCTGTCGCCGGCATAGGGCGGCCACAGATGTTCTTTGAGTCACTGCTGGGCCTTGGTTTCAGTCTTGAAGAAAAGACTTTTGCGGATCATCATCAATATGTCGCAGCGGATTTTAATAGGCTCACAGATCAATCGAACAAGCCCATTATCATGACCGAGAAAGACGCGGTAAAATGTAGGCATCTGGTGGGCGACAATGCCTGGTACTTGAAGATAAGCGCCGTTGTCCCCGCTGAGGTGATTAGTGCGGTAATGGCTCTGCTTAAAAAATAGGTTCTGTGCAGCGGTTAATTGGGGTTTTGATGACATATTCAGTAGTAATTCCAGCCAGGTTTGGCTCGACGCGATTGCCGGGCAAGCCCCTGTTGGACATTGATGGCAAGCCCATGATTCAGCGCGTGTGGGAACAAGCCTGCCGTAGCAAAGCCGAACGGGTGATTATTGCCACCGATGATCAGCGCATCGCTGACGTGGCTAGGAGCTTCGGTGGTGATGTGTGTATGACGTCGCCGGATCACCCTTCTGGCACTGACAGGCTGCAGCAGGTGGTTACCGAGCTGGCGCTGGATGACGATCATATCGTCGTTAACGTGCAGGGTGATGAGCCTCTGATTCCGCCGGCGGTGATTGACCAGGTTGCCGCAAATCTTGAAACACATACTCAGGCGGGAATGGCCACACTCTGTGAAGCGATAGAAGGCGCAGCAGATCTAAACAATCCCAATGTTGTAAAAGTGGTGATGAATGCTGCTTCCATGGCGCTGTATTTCAGTCGTGCTGCCGTGCCTTGGCCACGTGATGCCATAGCGGCAGGGCAGGAGAGTTTGCCGCCTACGGGCGACTGGTATCGCCATATAGGTATCTACGCCTACCGCACAGGTTTTTTGCATCAGTACGTCAACTGGAGCCCTGCGCCGCAGGAGTTGTTAGAGCAACTGGAACAGCTTCGTGCACTGCACAATGGCGTTTCGATACATGTGGCGATTGCGGCTGAGCCTGTTCCCGGCGGTGTAGACACCGAGGTTGATCTGCAGCAAGTGCGACGTATTTTGCAGGGTAATGCCTGAAGTGAACCGGTCTAACCAGCCTCGCGTACTGTTCGTGTGCTTGGGCAATATCTGCCGCTCGCCAACCGCCCACGGCGTATTCCAGCACATTGTTGAGCAGCGCGGTCTTAGTGCGGCCATCACCGTTGATTCTTGTGGCACGGGGCAATGGCATGTAGGCGAGCCACCCGATGGCAGAGCTACGGCAGAGGCCGCAAAGCGTGGTTATGATTTGAGTGAGTTACGTGCGCGCCAGCTGTGCGCAACGGACTACGATTTTTTTGATTACATTCTCGCTATGGATCACAGTAACCTGACTGAAATACAGCAGCAGTGCCCGGCAGATTATCCCGGCCAGCTTCGGTTGTTTCTAAGCTATGCATCGCACAGCGAGGTGCTGGAAGTACCAGACCCATACTATGGCGGTGATCAGGGTTTTTCTGAGGTGTTGGATTTGGTAGAGCAAGCCAGTGAAGGCTTACTGGATGCAGTGTGCCGCGAGTGGAGCCTGTAATGAAATATCATCATGATGCTGCACTAGACTCACTCAACACGCTGGCGCTAAGCGCCAAGGCGAATGCGTTGGTTGAGGTTGCCTGCGACGAAGATTTGTCTGAAGCCCTGCAGTGGGCAGCTGGTAAAGGTTTGTCTGTGATACCTCTTGGTGAGGGAAGCAACGTTGTATTGACGGCCGATGTTGAGGCGCTGGTGATTCGCCAACAGGGGCTTGGTGTAGAGATTTTGAGCCAGCAAGTTGACTCGGTGTTTCTGCGAGTTACCGCGGGGGAAAATTGGCACAGCTTTGTACAATGGGCATTGCAACATGGTTTCTTCGGCCTGGAAAACCTTGCACTGATTCCCGGAACGGTTGGCGCTGCGCCTATGCAGAATATCGGCGCCTATGGGGCGGAGTTAGAATCAAGTGTAGTTGCTGTGCATGGTCGGGCGATGAAAGATGGATCGCCGATTTCCTTGAATCACAGTGAATGTGAATTCTCCTATCGCGACAGCGTCTTCAAGCACGCCCTGCGTGATCAAGTCATTATTACTGCCGTGGATTTAGAGCTTTCTCTGCAGCCTAATGTTTCGGTTGCTTATCCGGCGCTCGCACAGGAGCTGGGAGATAACGCCTCGCACGCATCACCACAACAGGTGTTCAATGCCGTGGTGAATGTCCGGCGCAGAAAACTGCCGGATCCCGCATCGGAACCCAATGCGGGCAGTTTTTTCAAGAACCCCATTCTGGATGATCAGCAAGCGCAAGCTTTGCAACTACGATTTCCAGAGCTGCCTGCCTATCCACAAAGAGATGGGCGTACCAAATTTGCAGCTGGCTGGATGATTGAACACTGTGGCTGGAAGGGTTTTCGCGAAGACGATCAGGGCGTCCATCCGCACCACGCACTGGTACTTGTCAACTATGGCAATGGTAGCGGAACACGCTTATTGGCACTTGCGCAAAAAATTGCAAACAGCGTAAACACAGAGTTTGGCGTGCTACTGGACATTGAACCCAGGGTGTATGGTCAGGGCTGATGAGCGACTTTGATCACAAGCCATTTGTACAAGCACTGACCACCAGGCCCGGCGTATACCAGATGTACGATGGTGAAGGCGGACTGTTGTACGTAGGAAAAGCGCGCAATCTCAAAAACAGAGTGGGCAGCTATTTTAGAGCCAACGGCCTTACCAGCAAGACCGTAGCCTTGGTCAGTCGTATTGAGGATATTCAGGTGACGGTCACGTCTACTGAAGTGGACGCGCTGCTGCTGGAACACAACCTCATTAAAACCCATAAGCCGCCCTACAATATTTTGTTACGGGATGATAAATCCTACCCCTATATATTTCTGTCCAGCGAGGATAAATTTCCGCGCATAGATTTACACAGGGGTACCAAAAGACGCAAGGGTAAGTACTTCGGCCCATACCCAAGCGCCGGTGCCGTGCGTGAATCACTGCATTTTCTGCAGAAAGTATTTAGGGTGCGTCAATGTGAAGATAGTTATTTTAGAAATCGCTCGCGACCTTGTTTGCAACATCAGATAGGCCGTTGCAGTGCGCCTTGCGTCGATTTGGTGAGTGAAGAGGAATACGCAGCGCAGGTAGAAAACACCAGTTTATTTCTTAAGGGTAAATCGCAGGAGCTAATGGTGCGGCTGGCCGACGATATGGAACGCGCCGCCGCGGAGCTTGCCTACGAGGATGCCGCGCTCTACCGAGATCAGTTGAGCCAGTTGCAACATGTACAAGCCAGCCAGGGTATTGAAGGTGTCACTGGTGATCTTGATATTCTCGCAGTCGCAACCTCGCACGGCCGAGCCTGCGTTCAAGTACTGTTTGTGAGAGGAGCGCGTGTGCTTGGTAGCAAAACGTATTACCCGCCTTTAAAACTGGAGGAGAGTGGTGCTCAAGTACTGGGAGCTTTTATTCCCCAGTATTACCTGGGGGAAGTGCGACCTGTTCCGGCAGAGATCATAGTAAACGAGTTGCCCGAGTCTGCAGATACTCTGGCCGAGGCGCTAACGGTTCATGCGAGTCGTCAGGTGAAGTTACGCAACCGTGTGCGAGATGCTCGGGCTCGCTGGCTGACACTCGCAGCGCAAACAGCGGAGACAAATCTGACATCTCATCTAGCCGGCCGGCAAACTATTCTTGGCCGTCTGCAGGCCCTGCAGGATCTTTTGTCATTACCAGAGCTGCCCGAGAGAATGGAATGTTTTGATATTAGCCACAGCTCCGGCGAAGCGACGGTTGCCTCATGCGTAGTGTTTGACCAGAACGGCCCCCGTAAATCAGACTATCGAAAATTCAATATTGAAGGTATCACCGGCGGCGACGATTACGCAGCAATGCAGCAAGTACTGGAGCGACGCTATAGGCGCCTGAAGTCAGGGGAGGGCACCTTGCCAGACATTCTCTTTATCGATGGCGGCAAAGGGCAAGTATCACAGGCGATGTCTGTTCTGCAGGAGTTGCAGATTATGGGCATCGAGGTGATAGGGGTCGCAAAGGGGTCTACGCGCAAGGCGGGCTTCGAAACTCTGGTGAACGGATCAACTGGGAAGGAAAGCCAACTGCCTGGTGACAGTGGGGCTTTGCACTTAATTCAGCAGATAAGGGATGAGGCTCATCGTTTTGCTATTACCGGGCACCGTGGCCGAAGAGATAAGGCAAGGCAGCGTTCTGTGCTGGAAGATATTCCCGGTGTGGGCGCCAAGCGTAGGCGGGAGTTACTTCGCCATTTCGGCAGCGCACAGGGCGTTGAGAATGCGAATGTTGATGAGCTGAAAAAGATAGTGGGTATCAGTGCAACTATGGCGCAACAGATCTACGATCACCTCCACAGCGGTTGATAGAAAGTTTGGTCTAAAATTGCTGGGCATTTTTTAAGCGAGGGCGAGGACGAATTGGAAGATATCGAGTTTAGATTTCAAAGCAGCTTTTAGGGTTAGGCTTGTAGTACTTTCTCATTCTCTTGGGAACATCCTCTAAGACGAACAGTCTTTTTCTCTGTCCCTTACATTGGTTCCATAGTGTTTCTACCGGCTTTTGCATCTCGTTTACAGAACCAAAGCCTGCGAGGGAGAGTGGGCTGGTTTCTGTTGTTACCGGCAGACCGTATCTATCTTGAACGGTGGTCTTGGTCAGGTTGAATACTGTCCGGTCAAACCCTCTTTTCTTGCCCTCAAGAATATCGGTGAGCAGGTCGGACCTCATGTCGATACCACTCAATGCATTCGGTGATAGCTGGATTTCCTGGACGTGTATTGACGCCGTTTCACCATAGTCACCCAGAAGATCCATGAAATGAACTCTACCAGAGAAAACGCGCATGGCTGGGTCTATGCCTGTTCCCAGTGGGTCAGCGAATCCGGGTACTACAGTTGATTTACTGCCCATGAATGGCGCTACACTAACTAGCCTGGCAGTCAGTAATTGCTTTTGGATTGAATAGGAGCCGTCTGAAGAGTGAGTGACCCTAACGGAGCCGGGATTGATGGGCCCCGATCGCACAGGCGCACTGATCACTAAAAGTGACAGAAATAAAATTGCGCATACTCGTGTGATCATCTTATGTCGAACACCTCAGCAGTGAACATGGGCTCCGTTATATTAGGGCTGCTAGTTAACAAGCAACTATCGTGCCAACCCAATAAAATCAACAACTTAGCGTAAAACGGCCGTGATTGTTGGTAGCGAATGTAAAACATTCTGACGATCTAAAGCAAGAGTAGTTCCCTTTATCCGATGCTATTTCGCAAATAAAGAAAATCCGCCCATAGAAAGGGCCTCTGGAAGAGCTGCGTGAAAGACTGAAGAGGGGTTTTATAACCCCCTGTATTCCAGAGAATATTTGGAAGGAATCGAGCCACACAGCAATTTTTTTTACCGCAGGAGTAGGCATGGGGTAAACTCAGAAGCAGCCGCCAGTGCAATCACCGCGCTGGTGTTTTTTTGCCTAAAGGAAAGATAACCGAGTTGACCATTAACATTCCCAATTCGTTGACGCTGATGAGGATCACTCTGATCCCAGTGCTGGTTGTCGTTTTCTATCTCCCTTTTAAGAACCACCTGCTGGTGGCCGCTTGTATATTCGGAGTAGCCGCGATTACTGACTGGCTAGACGGCTATCTCGCCAGACGGTTGGGGCAGATGACTGCTTTCGGTGCCTTCCTGGATCCGGTGGCCGACAAGCTGATGGTTTCAATTGCTCTGGTGCTCCTCGTTGAGCGCCACGACACGCTGCTATTCACCTTGGCAGCCTGCGTTATTATCGGGCGAGAAATTGTAGTGTCTGCCCTGCGAGAGTGGATGGCAGAACTGGGTGAGCGCACTTCTGTGGCGGTTTCCTATATAGGTAAGGTGAAAACGGCCTTTCAGATGGTCGCGATCACGGGCCTGTTGGCCATTGATCCTATCACCCAGGAGAGTTGGTTATTGGTGCTTTGCTACGTGATTCTCTATACCGCTGCGGTGTTAACGCTCTGGTCTATGATGGCCTATCTCAAAGCCGCCTGGGCCATTATCAAAGCCAGAGATAACTCTTTCTAATTCAGTTGCTTGCGGGAAACCTTTAGGATTCTGCTTGACTCTGAACACGCGGTGCATACAATAGCGCCTCTCGGATTTGTGTGCTCACAGCCCAGTGCTGCTGCCCAGAAATTCGACGACCACAGAAGTGGAATTGTTACAAGATGTGCAGGAATAGCTCAGTCAATTGAGCGCAACCTTGGCATGGTTGCGGTGGGGCAAATAGCCTCGTCGATTTCAGCGGCCACGAAAGTGGCTAATTAGTTCAGTGTGCGGGAATAGCTCAGTTGGTAGAGCGCAACCTTGCCAAGGTTGAGGTCGCCGGTTCGAATCCGGTTTCCCGCTCCAATCCCCCTTTATAGGCTCGGTGGCAGAGTGGTCATGCAGCGGACTGCAACTCCGTGCACCGCGGTTCGATTCCGCGTCGAGCCTCCATTTAAGCAATAAGGCCATAGCTTTGACTTTCCAGTTTGGAGCGGATAGAAATCCGGGAGCAAAATGGCAACACTCCGCAGCATAAATACCTTACATACTCCATATAATCAGAGATTTTAATTAGTTTCTGTGTTGGGTGAACCTAATAAACAACTAGATTTGATCGTTTATACAGCGGTCTCGGTTACAAATTCGCCCCCTCCTGGCTACTCTGATCCAGAGTATGCTAATCATGAACTTGGGAAGTCATTCTATAAAAAAACACCGCTCAATGAACCTTGCGACGACTGCTGAATATCACGAAACCAAAATGCTCTTGCTCTCGCTATTGTTCTCCTATTCAGTAGACTTGTACCCAGATTCCGACGTAATCATCGTTAGTGGTAAGGGTTCTTTATGTACTTTGGGGAAAGACTAAACAGCATTAGCCACTTGGTGGGTGCCGCTCTAGCGCTGATGGCGCTTGGGGCACTGGTGACAGTAGGGGTACAGTCGGGTGATACCTGGGTATTGGCAAGCTTCACAATTTTTGGCGTCTCTATGGTATTGCTCTATACCATGTCCACCCTTTATCACAGTCTACAGCGGCCGGGGCTCAAGAAGCTCTTTCAACTATTTGACCATGTGTCGATCTATCTGTTGATCGCCGGAACCTATTCGCCCTTTATGCTCGTTAGCCTACGCCACGGTAATGGTATTCCAATCATGGTGGTGGTCTGGGGTTTGGCTTTGGTGGGATTGCTCAGTGAAGTCTTTCTGAAAGGTCGCGCAGTAAAGGTAGGCCAACTGGTGATCTATCTTTTTATGGGCTGGGCCTGTTCCTTCGATATGGACGGCCTACGGGCAGCAATCTCGGAGACTGCATTTTACTGGTTGCTGGCTGGGGGGCTGGCCTACACCAGTGGCGTATTCTTCTATGTTGTCGACAAGATGGGCAAGCTGAAGCACGCTCATGGAATTTGGCACATGTTCGTATTGGCCGGAAGCATGTGCCACTTTGTTGCAGTCATAGCTTACGTTCGGTAATGTGGATTCATAGACGAGCCTGAAAATTTTGGATCTGAACGAGCCTACTTAAGCGCTTTTTAATTACTGTAGTGGGGCCCGCAAAAGTCTTTAATCTCTTTCGTTCGGCGTTGAGGATATCCTTTAGACTCAAGTTACACCTAAGCATCGAATAAAGCGGCGTACTCCCTAATAAACGTGTGAACATCGCCCGGCCATCTTGCGGAGATGTAGTTCCCGTCTTTTACAACCCAGGAAGGGCGGTTATCATTTGGTGTATCACGGGCGAGGCCGTTGGTTTTTTTGCCATAGTCTGGCGCGTCGGGAGGCACGAGGACGAAATCCTGATCGTCTTTCAGAGCCCGTTTTACTTCGCTTTCTACGCTCCAGTAGCCCACAGGCTCCTTTTTGGATTCCCTATATGTTCTATAGTAAAGCGGGTCCCAAAAGCGGAGGAATTTGCTCAACTGCTGTGCGGCCCTTTCTTGGCTCCAAAGCAGTGCGGTCGTTTTACGGCCATACAGAACCGATCGACCCGTTTCTTTTGATAGTGATCGAGCAGCCATCAGTACGCCATGGCATATGGCGCCAATTGGTTTATGGCTATTTTGAGTTTCGACACTTTCGAAAAACTCTGCAATGAAAGACTGCAGCTCTGAATTTTCCAAGTATTGACGCATACCGGGCGCGTGTCCGCCAGCGAGTAAGAGTCCATCGAAATCGTCTACGCTTAGTTCCGAATATTTCAATGGATTCAGAAATGCTTCATTTTGCTGAAGAGCTCTATAGGCGTCTCGCCCATCTTTACGCGCACGCAATATCCGACCAAATAACACGATCTTTTTCAGACCTGGAATTAACCCCCACGGATCCAGGCCCTGGCCTGTGATCATTATCTCGTCGGCGTATGCACGATCGCCACTCTGGGTCGCAAAGAGTACGTCATAACCGCAACTAGTCATGTACTCCCAGCTAACACAAACTTCAGTTGGGTCAAAATCAATATTGGGTAGCGGCATCAAAATACGTTTTTTGGATCTCATTTTGTTCTCTCAACTTTTCAGTCTATCTTGAATTATGTAAAGCGTTGCCCGGTCTCTGCCTGACAATAGGTGGCTGCATTTATACAACCCGCTGCGCCAAGGAAAACTCGATAGCATACAGGCGGAAAAACCAGTTCCCAAGCACTGAGAAAATCCGCGGCGTTCTTTGGGTTGGTAGCCATCGCGAAGGTATAATCGACTCCAGTGTAGTCGTTATATCCAAGAACAGAGCGGTAGTCGAGTTCGCGTACCTGTACCCTGACACCCGGGTTCAAGCTATAGCAAATCAAATTACGAAGTAAAGGCGCTGCAGGTTAACCATGAATGGACAAGGACATAACGACGATCTAACATTCCCGGGCCTGATCAGGCTTAGATTTGTGCAGACAATGATCAGAGCGTCGACCGAGTTCAGCTAAGACAAGGGTTTCTGTATATATGAAGGCGGCATTTAACACTGCGGGCTGTGCCCGATATTCATTCTGGCGCATCGAAACAACCAGAGCGATAAAATATCTGCTGACGGCAACTATTGCCTGTCAGTTTTTATTGACTCCTTTCATTTCCGCCGCCGTTGCTCAAGAGTCCGTAAAAGACACACGCCCGTCGATAGCCCCGGATATTCGCGAAGATCAGATGAAGATGAAAGTGCAGCAGGGAAATTTCGTCGTCGTGCCAATCCCGATCTCGAATCCCACCGTGGGTACAGGACTGGTCGCGGGAGGTGCCTACTTCTATCCACAGACTGAACAGGAGAAAAAAGTTCAACCGGCATCGCTGACTGCAGCAGCAGGGTTGTACACAAACAACGAAAGTCGTGCATTCGTAGTAGCGCAACAGAATTACTGGCAAAACAATAGTTGGCGCTTTACCGGCGCGGTGGGCGCCACAGACTTACGTCTGCCAGTGGTGGTTCCCGACGATGTAGGTGATACCCGCTCGGTGGACTGGAGCATAAAGGGCAATTTTCTGTATGCGCGACTATCCCGAAAAATCAGGGGTAATTGGTACGGCGGTCTCTTCACGCGAGTGATAGACGCCAACCAAAGTCTCGCTCAGGAAACCAAATCATCAGACTTCGACACCGGTAGTGTCCGTGCTGTAGGCGTCGGACTGGCGACAGAATTTGATAGTAGGGACCTGCCGATCAACTCCTACACGGGCCAGCATTTTACATTTGATGCCTTATTCAATGATGAGGCTATCGGCAGCAAGCAGAGCTACCAGTCTTATAACGCCGCGTTTACTTCATATCACGCTTTGTCAAAGCCCATTGTCATCGCGTGGCAATTACTGGCCTGTGGCCGGCAAGGTACTATTCCGCTTTGGGATGCCTGCCGAATTGCTCTACGCGGTTTTCCAGCCACAGACTATCTCGGTAAAGCGTCGTACTCAGGGCAGGTGGAAGCACGCTGGCGATTCAGTGAACGCTGGGGCGCGGTTGCTTTTGTGGGTTCCGGTGAAGTCGGCAATTCATTCAGCGGATTTCGCGAAAACAAATCCATTCCGAGTTTTGGGGCAGGCCTGCGCTTTTCTGTCTTGCCGGCCAAACGCATAAATTTACGTCTCGATCTGGCGAAATCCCAGGACAGCGAGGCCATCTATTTTTCGGTGGGAGAGGCGTTCTAGCGAAGAGGGGTGAGAAGGGGGTAAGAGAGAACTCCCACCAATGTCCCTCTATAACAGCCACTCCTGTGACCCATGCCAATGACGGGGATTCGGTCTTTTTTAGTGCAAGGCGATGCCGATTATTGTGCATACCGAGCGATGCAGATTCCGTTATGCTAAACCACCCAACGCAAGAACATCAGAACATGATTGATCTATATTACTGCCCGACTCCAAACTGCCAAAAGATCTCTATTGCTTTAGAGGAATTGGGTCTGGAGTATCAAGTGAAACCCATCGATATTGTTGCCGGCGACCAGAACGAGCCGGACTTTGCTGCGATATGCCCCAATCGTAAAGTGCCCGTTATTGTCGATTTCGAAGGCCCCGATGGTCGTAAGGTGGTGCTGTGGGAATCTGCGGCAATTCTACTTTACCTGGCACAGAAGACAGGAGAACTTTGGCCTAGCGATCCGGTAGAACAAGCACTAGGGCAGCAATGGCTTTTCTGGCAAATGAGCTACGTAGGTCCGATGATGGGTCAACTACATCATTTCGTACAGTACGCCCCCGAGCAGCTTGACTACCCTATTGCGCGTTACACTCAGGAAACCGAACGATTACGGCGGCTGTTGGACAATCACCTTGAAGGTCGCTCTTACATTTTAGACGACTACTCGATCGCCGATATTGCCTGTCTCCCGTGGTTCAAAATGTTCAGCTTTCGCTACCCTTATCAGGCGCCTTATCCCCACTTGGACGCTTGGCTCGAGCGAGTCTTTGATAGGCCGGCAGTACAGCGTGGCTTTGCTTTGGATCTCGACAAAGTGCGACCGGTTGTCATCGGCGCCGAGCCGGTCACAGATGAAGTGAGGCGGCACCTGTTTGCCAGCTATCAAGCGGATGACGGCCCCACGGGCTGATGATACTGAACAAAGCGCCATCTTTAACCTGATATTTTTCGCCGCTTTTTCGACGGAGCGCGAGTGCAAGTGACGAAGAAATTAATCACCTGGGTGATGCTGTGTATCGTAGACGTAGAGAGAGCTGGGAGCTGCGCAGTCGAAAGGAGGGCTACGTAGGGAACGTGGAGCTTGAAGAGTAATTCGGGGTGAAACAACGGGATAGCAAGCGCCAGTAATGGTTACTCTTGTGAGAGAGGCCCATATACATAGTGCCCATCAGCAGGGTGGTGATACCAGCCACCCGCGGCATGTGTTCCGCCGTCTACATGCAGAGCCTGCCCAGTAAGATACGACGACATTTCAGAAGCAAGAAAAACGGCTACGCCTCCTATGTCTTCTGGCTCACCTAGTCTTCCAAGGGGCACCGTAAGGCATGCGCGTTTTTGCGCTGCATCATCCATCAACGTACGAAGACCTTCCGTTAAACAAATGTCCGGAGCAATAGCGTTGACGCGTATAGCGTGAGGCGCGAGCTCCAAAGCGAGGGTTTTGGTAAAGTTAATTGCGCCTGCCTTGGCCGCTGCGTAAGTGGCGTAGAGCGGCGCTGCGCGCACACCTTCAATCGAGACAATATTAATCAGGCTTCCGCCACTGCCTTGATCAATCATACGGCGCGCCACGATTTGTGAGCAATGGTAGATCTGTTTGAGGTTTGCACGATGCAGTGCGTCCCAGCCTTTTTCGCTGCTCTCCATGAAAGGCTGTGCATAGACACCGCCGGCGTTGTTTACCAATATGTCGATTCCACCAAAGTGCTTGGCGGTTTGTTCGACTGCATCCGCTACCGCTTGAGCGTCGCGCACATCGACAGACAGCCCTAGTGCTTCGCCTCCTGCCGCTTCAATTTCTAGACTAGCGCTAGCAGCATTTTCCGGAACAAGCTCAAAAATAGCCACGCGAGCGCCAAAAGCCGAAAGGGCCAAGGCAATGCCACGGCCTATTCCCGCGCCGCCACCGGTTACAATCGCTACCTTACCGTCTAAACGCACTTTGTCCGTATTCATTCCTCGAGTCTTTCACGGGGCTATTGAACTTGCAAACGTATCGCCGAGGACGCTATAGAGGCCTGTGGTACATCAACCAAGGAATTTCAGGCAAAAAAAGACGCCAGAAAGGGTCGTCTTGGTTGATGTTTGGAGTATTCGTTAGTCACTCCAAATGGCAGTGGGCTGCTAGTTGGGAAAGAACCAAGTAGCGGCAGCGGCTTCCAGCGATGCTGTGATGTGCAGAATATCTCGACAACCTAAGGCAGGCTCCACTGCTTTTAGCCTTGAGGAGTCTATCGGCTAGTGTTCGTTCCGGCGGTTCGAATGTACTGGTGCCTTGTTGGAAGTTACTGCCCACAATCGCCGCCACAGCAAGATACATGCAATCGCAATCACCGGGGAGCTTTACAGACCCGGGAAATAGCTGGCTTCAGCAATCGCCAGTAACGGATGCGCTATCCCATTGACCATGCCTGCAAGGGCAAGAAACCACGCGGTAAAGAAGGCGTTTGCACGCCCAGCTCGAATGCCCGGTACAGGGATCGCCCAAAAGATGAGCCAGAGAATATTGAAAGCCACGAAGCCTGTGAAGGGCAGGGGTTCCAGGTCAGACAGACCGGGCAAGCGCACATGAAAGCCGGTGAAAATGCACTGCTTGAAGGATCGTTGCTATCAGTAATGCCCTGTCGGCAAGATCTTGCGTAGCGTGTTGGTCAATTTCTGGCGAGAAAAAAAGCCGCCAGAGCGGCGAGCCCCAGGGCGAAAATACTTGGTAGAATATTCAGCATGCTCCGTTCCTCTGGGCCATGGCCGCGCAGGTTGCGATAACAGTATCAACAGTAGTGGAAAAGCAGGTTATGATAAGCGAAATAGCGGCATAAATAGCATCAGTGAAAGGAAAGGCGAACTTGGGTGCAATAGGACGAACGATAGGCTTACTACTTGCCATAGCAATGATGGGTTTTAGTGGCTATGTCTATCTGAATACAGGCGATTGGGTTGCCATCGTTTTTTTACTGGGTAGTTTGGCCTATGTCATAGTTTTTTTGTCTTCGGCGATCAGAGAAAAATCATGAGATTACATTTCCAGAATTCTTTTCTAATTTTGTTTTTATGGCTTGGAACGGCCGCCGGTTGCGCAACGCTATCTGCCGACTATGACCCACCGAAAGTCTCCATGGAGGGGATACGCAGTTTGCCTAGTGCAGGGGGCGCACCGCGTTTCGAAATTAAACTGCGCGTTGCTAACCCGAATACAGAGCCTTTGGATATTGCAGGTGTCAGTTATACCCTGGAGCTCCTAGGCAAAGAGCTGGTAAGCGGAGTGACCAACGAAGTGCCAAAGATTGAAGGGTACAGCGATGAAGTGATTACGCTTGAGGCCAGTTTACAGATGTTGGAAGTGCTGAGATTATTGGCGAGTCTGGGTACTACGCAAACAGATGCTCTGGCCTATCGCTTTACGGCAAAAATCGACTTTCGTGGATTTATGCCCACGCAGCGAATTGAAGAAACGGGTGAACTAACGCTTAATTAGAAACAGCCTCTGCCCGTCTTTGGGTGGTGAGCACTATCCTAAAATTGATTGGGCGAAAATGGCCAGAATGATAACGGGGCACACCAGTTTTACGTACCACGGCCAGATCTTCCAGAACAGGCCATCACTGACATCCGGGCTTCCCTTACGCAGCTCCTGCAATAGAGTATCCCTGTGCCACACCCAGCCCGCGTAGATACAAAAAACAAAACCCAAAAGAGGTTGACTGTAGCGCGTGGTGAAGGCAATCACTGCGCCGAATAAGGTATCAAAGTTCAGTAAGATTACCGTACTGGCGACTGCAACCAACGCCCCGATAACCCATACCGCTTTTTTGCGACCTACGCCGTGCTGTTCAATGGTGTAAGCCACGGGAACTTCCAGCATAGAGATGGAGGAGGTGAGGGCAGCGATACTCATTAAGAAGAAGAAGGTGAAGGAGACGATTATTCCCGCTAGCCCCATGGTATTGAATAATTCTGGCAGCACCGTAAAAATCAGCGTGTCCTCAGAGATCAACTCACCCGTTGCTGTGAAGATTTCTACGCCATTGTGTTGCGCCACATACATGGCAGGTAGAACGAGAAAACCCGCGAGTACTGCGATAGAGATATCCACAACGGTAACCAACCCGCCTACAACAGGAAGATTTTCTTCATCGCTGATATACGAGCCGTAAATCAACATGGTGCCCACGCCCAGTGAGAGAGAGAAAAAAGCGGCGCCAAGTGCCGAGATGATCAATTTTGGCGACAGTGCTCGCTCAAAGTCAGGCAGCAGATACACTTTTAGCCCATCCATCGCGCCGTCCAGTGTCAATACGTAGGCCACTAAGAAGAACAGTGTTACCAGCAGCGCTGGCATTAGCCTTGCGGACCAGCGTTCAATGCCCTCCCTGACGCCCGCAGAAATAATGCCAACCGTAAACACCATGAAGATCAGCATAAAGAGGACATTGCGCCATAGATCAAAAGAGGTCAGCCAGGTGGCAAAGTCCGTCAATCCCAGAAGCTGTGCAATAGCGGATATACAAAAGGCAATCATCCAGCCGGCAACAATTGCGTAGAAGCTGAGTATCAGGCTGGCCACGATAAAGCCGATAACGCCCGTAGCCGCACCGATGTTGCTGAGCAAGCGGTTGGGCGAAATCAAGCGCAGAGCGGTTACAGCATTGGAGTGGGCGTGGCGCCCGATAATCAGTTCAGCCATTAGTGCGGGATAGGCAAGGGTAAATGCCAGTACCAGATAGACCATCAGAAAAGCAGCGCCACCATTGCTGGCCGCCTGCGTGGGGAAACCCCATATATTTCCCAGCCCCACCGCGCTACCCGCGGCGGCCATTACAAAACCAAATCGAGAGCTGAATTCCCCTCTAGCAGATGCCATTCGCCAAACCTGATGCTTTGTTATTTACTCGCAGTGTAGCATGAAGGCACTGGCTGGCTGCGGCAGAAAAACTCACAATCGCTGCTGTTTCTGCTGGCCTCAATGCACATATTTTATGCTAGAATGCCGCCCTTTCGAGGGCACGGTTCGCGGGCCAGGGCTGACGTTCCAGTCCAGGGTGGTAGGCCGGCCCAGAGGGTGAAAGACGTTTGGTTTTGGCATGTTAATCAATACGCTGTGAGCCCAGCAATACAAAGAGTTTATGCGAGTGTGGTGGAATTGGTATACACATCAGACTTAAAATCTGACGGCTTAACGGCTATGCGGGTTCAAGTCCCGCCACTCGCACCATTTGCACAAAACCATCCTGCTCAACCTATGCATTATTTTCCCTGACTGCTATTCTTCGCTCAAACGTATCCCATCTTTAGCCAATTAGAGGTAATCCGGTGAAGCAGGCCTTGATCAACATGCTCTCAATGCAAGACAGAATGAATTCCCGGGTGCACGAAAACTGGTCCCAGCAGAATTTTGAGTGGTATCGGGCCGCGTGGATTGAGTGTGGGGAGTTAATTGAGCATTACGGTTACAAATGGTGGAAGAAACAGGATTCAGACCTGGAGCAAGTGCAGCTCGAAGTCATCGATATCTGGCATTTTGGGCTATCTGCTCTTTTTCGCGATGGTAAGACGATTGAGCAGATTGCCACTGAAATCCAGACAGAACTGGCTTCCTTCGAGCCTCAGGGCTTGGGCGTACGCGAATCCACGGAAGAGCTAGCGCTGCATTTCCTACAAACCAAAGGTTTTTCTCCCTCGCGCTTCTGGGAATTGATGCTGGCTTGCGAACTGGATTTTGACAGTCTCTACAGTGCCTATGTGGGCAAGAACGTCCTCAATTTCTTCCGTCAGGACAATGGCTACAAAGAGGGCACCTACATCAAGAACTGGGATGGCAGGGAGGACAACGAACACCTCGTAGATTTAGTTGCGCCCTTAGATAAATCAGCAGAGGATTTCAGTGATCAGGTGTATCAGGCGCTGCAGAGCCGGTACAGTCAATTAGTTGCACAGGCCTGATTGATGGCGGTGGAGGACAACAGGCTCTCCACGACGGCGCTGGCAAGAAAGCTCAATTTACCTGCCCAACAACTATTTGCCACCCTTAAAGACTACGGCTGGATTGAACGTCTCAGCGACTCCTGGTCCCTCACGTCCAAGGGGGAGTTTGAAGGCGGCAGCTATCAGAAGAGCAAGCGCTTCGGTACCTATATCGTCTGGCCGGAGCATCTTGAACAGCACCCCCTGCTAGCGGCGATAGAATCCAATCAACGAATTACGGCGGCTTCAATGTGCCGCTACTATCCGCCTCTTCACGCGCGGCAAATCAATCGTGCTCTGGCTGAGATAGGGCTGCAGCATCACAGTATTCTTGGTTGGGAACTTAGTGACCGTGGCCGCGCCCTTGGCGGCCAGCAAGAAGAGAGTAAGAACAGCGGCGCTTTCTACGTAACATGGCCCCACGAAATTATTGATGATCCCGTTATTCATCGCGAGCTGAGTATCCAGTCGGAGCAGGTTCGTGAAGCCGACCCGGACAAGCCCATTGCCGATGATTTGTTTGGTGCAAAAGTTGAGAAGGGTGCCTGTGAAGGAATTGATGGGCATGCAGTGCAATCGCCGCTGCAACAGCGGGTTTGCAATTGGTTATATCTAGCGCAATTGGCCCACGCTTGTCAGCGCGCTCTACCCATTGAGGAGAGTGTAAACGCTGATTTTTATGTGCCGGCGGGCAATGTATATATCGATTGCTGGGAGGATGATTCGTTGGCCAGCGAACTGTCGGCAAAGCTGCGCAAGAGAGAGCTGTATCGTGAATTGAAGCTGCGGCATATTGAAGTCAGCACCCAGCATGCAGAAAACCTCGATGAAGTGTTGGGTAGAGGGTTAGTTTCTTTTGGTATTCGAAGCTGAGCCATCCAGGCAATTGATCTTTTAGGCGTGGGAAGCATCCCGTTGCAGGAGGAGGCCACATTCCATGTGGTGTGTATAAGGAAACTGATCGAATAAGGCAAACTGCGTTACCCGGTGAGTTTTACGCAGGGTCTGTAGATTGTCTGCAAGCGTTTCCGGGTTGCATGACACGTACAAGATGTTATCGAAATCTGACACCATGTTGACGGTGTAATCGTCTAGCCCGGCCCTGGGTGGATCGACGAAAACGGTGCTTAAAGAATAGTCGCTTAATGGTTGCGGCAGTTCGGCGACACGACGAAAGACCCGGTCTCCCCTTATCGCTTGTGATACTTCTTCGGCAGACATTCGTAAAATATGAACGTTCTCTATAGTGTTTTCCAAGAGGTTGTTGCGCGCAGCTCTGACCGCAGTTTTTGATAGCTCTGTGGCAATCACCTTGTCAAAGTGACACGACAAAGGCAGGGTAAAGTTGCCGTTGCCACAATAAAGCTCAAGTAAGTCACCTGTGCAGTGCGCGGCCTGCGCGCAGGCCCACTCGATCATCTGTGTATTGATCTGCCCATTGGGTTGCGTGAACGATTGCTCGACCTGCTGATAACTAAAAGGACGGCCTTCGATAGTGAGGGATTCCTGTACGTAGTCTTTGCCCATAACTACTTTTTGTTTGCGGCTTCGGCCAACGACCGAAAGCTTGGGGCACTGCGCGGCGAGTGCTGTAATCAAGTCTTCTGCTGCAGCTTCCCAAGGTGTATCTAATTTTCGGTGGTAGGCCAGTGTTACCACCATGTCGCCGGACAAGGTGGCAAGGAACTCAACCTGAAACAGTTTACGGCGCAGTTCATCCGATTGCTTCAAACACTCACGTAGGGGTAGCATCAAACCCTGAATCGCTAAGTGTGCAATTGGGAATTCATTGATGGGGACGGGTGTTTTTGGATCGTCTCTGCGATACATCACATAGTCTAGAGCTTCCCCTTCGTGCCACATTCTAAATTCTGCTCGCAGCCGATAGCCGGTCGTTGCCGAAGGAAAAACACCGGGTTCGGGCATGTCAAAGGGCGTGAGTATGGCGCTCACAGTTGCAACCTTTTCATCCAGCAGTGCCTGATAGTTGGCAGGATCGACAGCGGAAAGCGGCATCAGTTAAGTCTCTCGGGATTGCGCTTGTTCCATAGAGCAGCAGCTTCTGCGCGGGCTGCTGCCACATCCAGCTCAGGCTTTAACACCAGAAGCGCTGCAGCTGCCGTTGCGAGCGTGGCCTCTATGCCATAAGGGTCCGCGGCCTCGTCTTGCCACAGGGCGCGCAGTGGAGCTACTGCCGGTGCGTTCACACTGGCGGCTCTGTGCATTTGTGTGCGCGTCAGCGGTATCTCTTGTGAGTGACCTTCATGCAGCCTGATCAGCTGAGTATCCGCATGCGGTTTGATTTCCACTTCGCCGCTTTCACCTTTAAATACCAGTGCTGTAGGTTGCCCGAGAAGTTGATCGGCTTGCTGATGTAAAGCGGCGTAGGCGGGGTGAAAAACACTTTGCACACTGGCCTCACAAGCCAGTGGGTTGATCAGCCGTGCCAGTGTATTAACCGGCGAGCGCAGCCCGAGTAGTGGCCTTAGTTGCATCAACTCTTCCAGGCCCGCGCAAAAATAGCCCAGTGAAAGATAGCTGAAACCTTCGGTGTCTAGTTGCTGCTGTACGGTGCCCCAACTATCTGCGACGGGCAGTCCCAGCTCGCGCATAGCGTTTTCGGTATAGAGTCTTCCTTGCGTATGGCCAGCACTACCATGGACAAAAATGCGATATCCCGCATCGGTCAGCAGTAGTATCGATAACAGAAACCAGGGGTGTTGATGTTTTTTGCCGGCGTAGCTAGACCAATCGAGATCTGCCTGAATTGCGGCTGTTGGGGCAACGAGGTTATCGCGGCAGGCCTGTACAAAACCGGCGAGTTCTTCTCCTGTCTCTTCCTTGACCCGCAATAGCATTAAAAAGGCGCCCACTTGCAGCGGTTCGACCTCGCCGCGAAGGATCATGCCCAGGGCGTCCCGTGCTTCGGTCTGAGACAAAGAACGACTACCGGATTTCCCTTTGCCCAGTATTCTCACATAGGGAGCAAAGGGGTGCTCGGAGCTCGCAGGTGGGTTCGTGTTAGTCATCGCTGGGGCTTCAAAGGCAGTTATCGGGCTTGGGCAGGCCTGCGATCTTGCTGCCCAGTTTTGCCGGAGACCCGGGAAACAGCGACATAAGGTAAATGCTTTTACCTTTGTCTGCGCCCAATTTGAGCCCACAATATTTCACCAGTGGCCGCATGGCGGGAGAGCTGTCGAATTCTATGTAATAGTCGCGTAACACATTCAGTATCGCCCAGTGGTCGTCTGTTAAAACGATCGCTTCCTGGCGCGCTATTTGTTCAGCAATTTCAGGGGACCAGTCTTGGAGGTCTTGCAGGAAGCCTTCTTTGTCGTAGGCGATGTCGGGAGGCATTGCTTTAGTACCAAGCCTGTTGTCGCGTAAAACGTTCTGTGAGGACCACAAAGCCGTCCATATCCACGAATAGTCTTGCATCTATGCGGTCGATAAGACCGGCAGCTTCAGCATCACGCCGCAACACATAGAGCTCAGCGCCAGAGGCCTGTAGTGACTCACAGGCCGCAGTCTGTAATGTGGCGCCATAGATACCGTCGCCCAGTAGAAGTACCGCATCACCTGCTCGAAGAAGCCTGAGGCAATCGTTAAAGGCGGCACTGCTAGGGGATGCGTTGAGTGTATGAAGAATCATCGCTATAAGCTCAACACATGATCGAAGCGTGATATGAACGTATGAAGTTCATCATTGCCCAAGGCTTTTGCTGGTACGGGAGACAGGCTTAAATCCAATTGATAACGATCGATGGACTGCGCGTCGACATACACCGTAGCAATGTCAAAGAGCGGCAGGGAGGACAGCTGACGCGCGATATCTTTGGCGCCGAGGATGTGTGCATTCTGTTTGGCAATGAGTTGCAGGACGCCATCCCCGAGAAAGAGTAATTCAACGGGCTGCTCCAGTGCGCCAGCTGCTAGTGCGGCATCGACACCAGCCTTCGCGAGACTGGAACCATAGGGGCTGTGGCGCAAAATAATTAGGGTTGTATGAGATTTTTGCTCGGCCATTAGTGGCCTCCGAACGTAAGCATGCGGTCGGAAGAGTCGCAGGCATCAATTAACTGCCCCAGACCCGAGATGGTGAATGCCGGATGTACGGTAGCGCCAGGGAGGTCATAGCGATCCGCTTCAGTCTCGTCTAGCAGGCCGCGTTTAAGTGCAGAGGACACACATAAAATTAACTCAACCGAGTGCTCCTGCGCCAACTCAGCCCAAGGCGCTGCTGGATTGCTCTCATCCTGGGGAAACACACTCTTGGACGAACCGCTGTACACCCCATCATCGAGAAAGAATGCTCGTTGGATTTGGTGGCCACGCGCTATCGCGCTGCGTGCAAATTCAACGGCAGAACTGACGCCGTGTCCGGAATGAGGAGGTGACAATACCAGCAGGGAGTAAATCAAAAGGAGGGTGCCCCAAAAACGAAAAACCCCGGTAGACACCGGGGTTTTTCGTTAGTACGGGATGCTTTAGTCATCGCCGCTGAAAGCAGTCAGCAGGTTCAGCATGTGCATGAACAATAGGTAGATGTTCAGGTACAAAGAAACGGTTGCACGAATATAGTTGGTCTCGCCACCGTTGATAATGCGGCTGGTGTCGAACAGTATGAAGCCGGACATCACCATTACCATCGCCGCAGATATCGTCAACGACAGGGCTGGGATGTTAAGGAAAATATTGGCCACCATTGCCACCACTGCGACCAACAGTCCCACTGTTAAAAATCCTCCCATGTAGGAGAAGTCTTTGCGCGTGGTGAGTGCGTAAGCAGAGAGCCCAAAGAAGACGATTGCGGTTCCGCCCAACGCTTGCATTACCAACGCAGGGCCATTGGCCATCGCCATATACATGTTGAGCATTGGCCCCAACATCGCACCGATAAAGCCTGTGAAGAGAAATACGTTGAGCAGGCCCCAGGCACTGTTCGCCGTTTTATGGACAAGAAAGAGAAGCCCAAACATCATACCGAGAGTAACGAACCACGGTAGTGGCGGAAAACCAACAGCCATAGAAATACCGGCTGTTGCCGCGCTAAACAGCAGCGTCATACCCAGCAGCATATAGGTACTTCTGAGTACCTTGTTGGTGCTCAGCGCCGAATCTGCGCCTAGTGTGTCTACGTTGTATAAACTTTTGTCTTGCATGGTTAACTCCGTAAAGCGACGCACAGGATGTGCGGATAGCCTATAGACAAATAATAAGGGCGAAAGGTCCAAAATCCAAGTCAAAGTGGTGTGATATTTCTTGAAATTAGACCGCAAAACAGCCGGTTATGGGCAGATAGCCTGCACGCAGTGGGATTTTCGCGGTTTTGAGGGACTAAATCAGTGAAGCAGGCTAAAAACATTCTAAGTTTTTGGTCTCTGCACTACTGTCCCTTCAGCCCCATCACTTTGATCTGTAGCGACGGACTTGTCAGTATTTATGTGCAAGACCTGCATTACACGGCATCGAGCCCACGACGAGTTCCAATAATGTCAGCTTATGGCCTTGGCCTGACAGCGCTGGGTGTTGGTAGCCATTCAGCGCTTGCCGGTCTTTGCGCAGCGGAAGTAGGGGGACCGGACGAAAACGCGACTGGGAATGCTCCCAACCTTCTTTGCCAAAGCCCAACTTTCTAAACAACCACTAGAAATCAACGCCTGGAGCGTGAAATATCCATCACTTCTCAATTAAAACAGGTTTGACTGTTTTCTTTTAAGCACCTATAGTCCGAGCATACACTTCTATAGGGGTGGGTCGGGGCGCCGGCGGGTAACAAGGATCGCAATATCCCTGAGGCCAGATCTTCATCAGGCCCCGAGCTAGACGGACAAAAGATAAAATTTGCCGTATTTAGCTTGTGCCTTTGACCGGCTTGTTTATCAAGCTCCTCCCATAGAACCCGTGCTCTAAGCTCCTGAACTTCATCTGGAAGGACTGCCTCATGGTTACAATTGTCTCAAAAGCTCTAGCGATCGCTACTCTCCTGCTATTCATTCAGGGCTGCAGGATCGTCATGATCGTGCCCGAGGGAGGGTCCATTGTATCCACTAGTGAGAGCTACGATTGCGCAGCCGAGCAGACATGCTTCATTGAACTTCCCAGTATCCCTTTTGACGGGGATACCTTCACGGCGATTCCCCAGGAGGGCTATGTTTTTAAAGGCTGGACCAAACATGAGGCTGAGCCCCAGCATGCGAATCGGGTGCATTTTTGTGCTGGCGCAATTGGTTCATGCGCGATACCCGCGCTGGCAGTAAATGCCACTCAGTACGGGCTTGACGCGTTTCTGGAGCCCGTTTTTGAAGAGTTCGAATTACTGGACTTGCTACCGGTGACCACCCGAGGCGTGTTCCAGATATACCCAGGAGCAACCGGGGCTATGGATGCCGCGGTTACGACCGCACCCTGGAGTCTGGGACCGCTGGCACTACTCGAAAAATTCAGTGCGGGCATGGATGTTGTTGGTACAGCTGGAAATATAATGCTGGCACAACTGTCCGGTACCCCCGAAGCATTTATCCTCGTGGCAGAACTCGACATACCTAACGATGTAGCGACACTATTGGCCAGCGTTAGCCACACGGCCCTCAGCGATTATCAGGGGAAGCCGCGGTGGGAGATCACGGGTACTGACCTTCAGCTCACCGAAATCAATAGTCAGACACTCGCTATTAGTTCTCCTGCGGCACTGATACAAGTCTTAGATACTTACGCCGGTGCAGCGGGCAACGTTGAGAGCGGACCCCTCAACAGATATCTCGCCGCTCTTAACACAAGCTACCCCAACAGCTTTGTCTATGGACTTCCCGCTCTTTACAATAGCGTGACTCCTCCGGGCACTGGCGATGCCAGTCTTAGTCAGGCAGTGGCAGTCAATAGCATCTTTCGAGTTGAGAGTGGTGTGCTAACTGGTGCACTGAATTTCTTCAGCGACAGCGCCGTGACTTATCGCGCCAAGTTGATGGAGCAGTTGGTTGGTTATCCCGCTCCGACGATCTACGCAAATGGGGATGTCGTCAGTGTCGTTCTGACGGGAATGTCCGCCGATGACGATATCCGTCCCTTGCTCAAGATGCTGATTCTCGACATGGATGTGATTGATTATGCAGGTTCGATCGTCCACGGCGGTAATCCACCGTTCCTGAACTTCCTGGTCGGAGTGGACCCCAATTCAATGTTCATCAACTTCGAGTTCAAGGACCAGCAGGCCCGAGATGACTTTACGGCGGCCCACTTGCCCGTTGGTTTCAACCTGTCTCCTATACGCATACTGGATACGGACATCCCGCGTTATTTTCTGGTACTGAACATGTACCAATCTGGTGGCGGGCTGGTAAACGGTGCTAGGGCGGAATGGTCCGTGTTCGTCCAGGATCCCTACACCGGCGTGCCGCGGTTCCTGGTAGTGCAGGCGGCGGCGGACGAGATATCTGCTGATTCGGTCAATTTGCTGACCCAGCCGGAGCCCGTTACGCACGAGCTCACGGGTAGTGCAGTTGAAAGCTACGTGGGCGAGGTCGACCCGGTGACGGAAATAGAGTCGCTGTACTTCAGCTCCACCATCGACTGGCCCCAGTCTCCAGAAACGCTTGTCCAGTTCGAGCGCGAGTTCGTGGTGGCCAACGACTTTATTTTCTGGGGTAACGGCGTGGCTGATCACGGCTTTTACAACAGCACGGTATTCAACCGCGACGCAGTCCTGGTCGACCCGGCTCAGTTCAGTTTCACCGACGCTTCCGAGTGGGCCGTCTACGTGAACGCTGCACCTGTGCACGCGCTGGTGTACCTGAACCCGCTGGAGATTGTAGCTTCACCCTGGTGGAACCTTACCGAAACCTACCTGGATATCATTCTGGAAGCACCAGGCGCCAACCCGACCCGCACACAACTGCTCAGCTTCAAGAACGGGTTCTACCCGGGACTGGTCCAGGGTCTGGCCAAGGATGCCATACGCGGAGAGGGCCTGGCCCTTGCCGCTACAACCATCACTGACTCGGTGCCTACTGCCAGCTATCATTTCCCGCTGCTGGATGCCGTCGGACTGTTGACCGAGGCCGCAGGTCCCGGGGTGCACACTCCCATTGCAGTGGAGCTATACGACGGCGAGGTTGCCGGACTTTATCTCACTCTGAATGTCTACAAGCGTGAAGGAGATACCTGTGGTACCAGGGCGGAATGGCTGACCTACGTTACGGGAGCCGACGGCCGTCCCGAAGCACTGCGTATTGACAGTGTTGCCACACAACCCTGCCTGGATGCCATTACACTGATGACGGTGGCGGCGGACGTATCGCAGGACCATAACCTCGTCTCCAATACACTCGGCACGCTGATCAACTCCCAGTTCGTGCAGTTTGATGCGAGCGTGGATCTGGATTTGGCGACGGGTGCCCAGGCCGGACTGAATCGTCTGGAAAGTGGCGACCGGGTTTGCTCTCTTAATGACATCTGTGATGAGTTCTTCATCGATGGTCAGCAACTGATGGAGGATGCTCATCAGGCCGATGGCATCGCAGTGACCATCAACGCGATGGCGACACCTTGGGATAGCTACGTCGACATGAGCGGTGCGCGGGCGGATGTGCGCCTCGTACCGGATGATTCGGCGATGAACCCTTGGCGTAACCTGCGCACCTTCGCCGCTCCGGTGCCGGTACCCTAGAGACCTGGCACTCACAGGAATGGGGCAATTCCCCATTCCTGTTTACTTACTAGATACCTGACTGACAGTTTACATCGCCCAAATTGAAAGGTCAGGCGAGAGCCTGCCGACGTTCTATTGTGTATGAATACGTACAAACGCCACCGATTCCGGCTAGGCGCGCCGCACCCGATATCATGTCCCGCTACCACCGCACAAGTATGAGGAGGTAGGAGAGTCTTCAGCCTCACGAGCAAGTCGTAGAAAGCTAACGGGTTTTCTCTGGCTGTAAGGGCAGGGAGCCCAGAGGCACAGAGCAAACCTATGCCGAATCTGGGGTGGGTAGGGTTGTAGGATCATCCGAAGTAAGTTGAAGCCTTCTAAGCAGTTCCCCGGGCCGAACTTGTGAACCGGATCCGAACAGCAGGAATAATAAAGAGCTCTGCCTCTTATTCGAGCAACTTGATTTCCCCTTTCTTAGCAGCTACTTTCGGAATACTGGTGCCAAACTCTCTGCTGCGGAGGTCTATCCCAGCTCGGGGAAGCAACACCCTGACCAAGTTATTGATGTCGCAGCCTGTCATATAGATCGCTTCCAGAGACGACTAAGTTAAGAAGTTTAACTTTAATCCCATAATTCTGGAATTATTGGCAGCTGGGGAGATAGTGATGAATCGTAGAGAAAAGCGTCAACAACGCACCACCCGCAAAACACTCAGCGCCATATTGGTAGTTGCGATGATGCTCTTCTTCACAGGCTTCGCGCGTATCGCTGCGGCCCAGGAAACCATCACAGTGGACGCAGGCACTGTCGATGGCACGATCCCCGCGATTCATGGCACTAATAGTGGCCCTCTCGTCAAAGCGAGCTGGAACCCGCCGTGTGGCAACAACCAGCCGGGCGATCACTCCAACCACTACATCTACTCGAACATCCCCCAGGCCCGGAGCCACGGAGCGGGAGGCTTCGACATGAGTCAGATATGGGTTCCCTGGCCTAACTACATCGGCGAGGACCCTACGGACATAGCCAACTACGATTGGTCAGTCGCGGACGAAGCTATCACGGCCATGATGGCGGTAAGTCAGGCGTATCTACGTTTCGGAGAGTCTGCGAACCATGGGATATCAACGGGTGGCGGATGCGACCCTTTACGACCGACTGCCACGCCGCCAAATGACTTTGCCGTCTACGCCAAGGTGGTCAAGCAAATCCTCAGGCACTTCATGCGCGGTTGGGACAACGGGTACTTCTACGACATCGAATATGCGGAAATCTGGAATGAGTTCTACATCCCGGACTTTTGGACGGGGACGGGCGCAGAGGCCGCGATGCTGTACGAAACGATACACGATGAACTCGATGCAGAGTTTCCGGATCTCCAGCTGGGCGCGAGCGTGAGTCTTTCCTACGTTGCAGGAGGCTTCGGACAATACATCGTCAACAACTCGGTGCCGATCGACTACGTGGCACCGCATAGTTATCGACGCATGCCCTCCAATTTCAGGACTACTGTTTACGATCAGCCCGGCGCGAACTGGGAAGCGGCATTCGTCGCGGCGGGTTTGCCTGCAGATACACCGATCATGTTTACGGAGTGGAATCGCCCTGGTGGTTGCTACAACGGCGGCAACCAGGGTGGGCTGTCGGCGATACCCATAGGAGCACATGTGATCGGTTCGCTGATCGAGATGGCGCAGATGCATCCGACTAACGGCCCCCACAACCTCATCATGAGTCATTACTTCTCCGCGGGGAAACAAATTTGGGACTCATATAATGACAGACGATCCGCCGGCGTTGCGCTCGAAGCCTATGGCCACCATCTCTACGGTGAAACGCCACTGAAGATTGCATCGACCGGCGGCCATTCGAATTCATTCGATACCGACTTCCTCACAATGGCCGGCAAGTCCGCTGACGACAATCAGATCAATGTGCTGGTGAGCTACTACGAAACGAGTTTGACGAACTGCCCGCTCGTGGCAGGGCTACCTATCACCCTGAACCTGAACGTCAACAACCTGCCCTGGGGCAACGCCAACTTCTTGTGGCAGCGCTGGGTTCATACCTCAACTAGTGCCTTGACGCTGGAGGCATCCGGGACCGGGACGGGCGGAAATTTCTCCACCACCCAGGCCATGAACGAGAACGTCTTCGAACTCTACAGATTCGCACTAGACTCTGATGAAGATGGCATCGGAGATGCCAATGATAATTGCCCTTTGATACCCAACCCTGACCAGTTAGATACTGATGGTGATGGCCGTGGAGATGTATGTGCCGGGTTTCCTCCTGGCTGTTAGACAACTGCGACACTGGATACGAAAACCTTGAACCCGTTTTTCCCTGAAGTTTTGACTGCATACATTGCATGATCCGCCGATCGGGTAAGCGATTTCAAATCATTCCCATGTTCAGGCCATAACGCTATGCCGACGCTTGCACTAATCAAAATTTTGTCATCGTGTGCGTAGAACGGTTTCTCCAACGCGGCACAAATCTTTTGAGCCACTGCCCCAGCATCGCTCGAATCGGTAGTGTGCGGCAGCAAGACCAGAAACTCATCTCCCCCAGCGCGGGCAGTGATGTCTTCCTCTCGAACAACCAACCGAATACGGCTTGCAACCTCTTGCAGCACCAAGTCGCCAACGTCATGTCCAAGTTTATCGTTAATAGTTTTGAAATGGTCCAGATCAATAAACAAAAGAGCCGGCTTGGATTTGCCCCGGTTCGCCATCAAAATAGCCTGATGCACTCTTATGTCCATGACACGCATGTTAGGCAACCCGGTTAAAGGGTCATGTTCAGAGAGATAGGAAGCGGTGGAGTTCTCATCTTCGAGTTCTCTAAATACCTCCCCTATGCGTCGATTGTACCGTGACAGCACTAGCATAATGATGATTGACGCATATATCGGAACGATAGAATACGATAGCCACAAGGCCGGCGAGCTAAAGGCTTGAACGGGGTCTATATCGATAACGAACGCATCAGAAAAGTACAACAAAATGACCGCCATATCTGCGCACACAATGACAGTTCCGGCCAGCAGTAATTGGCGCAATGGCAAAATGAGGGACAGACAAATAATCGCCATCACCATAAAGACCAATGCAGGGCCAAGTATTCCTCTGGATATCAGACCAGAAATACTGGCTACCACTAAAAGCAAACTTAGAACACAAGCACGAATAGTGGCAGACAGCCTATCTCGTAATAAATGAAGTCCGATTAATGTCGCGACAACAATCAAAGGAACAATGACAGTCTGCAGAGATATGACGTCTCTCTCCTGGACCGCTCTCCACATGAAAAGAGGGGTAAGCAGCGCACTCGAATACGTCAAAAGGCGAACAAGAATATCAACCAGTTCAAATTGGAGCTGATCAATACGTGAGTTTGTTGTCATAAGTAGACCGCCAAACGGTAGCTATAGCCCAGTGTTATACTCAAATAATATACCCTGATTATTATTCTAGTTACAGTTAATCACAGACACACCGTTAGTGCGCGCACCCGTACCGGCCCTCGCCAGCCCTGATTCGGAGACAGGGCGCCGTGGTAGCGTTTACCGTACTTCAGTAGAAGTGAGCGAAAAAGGCGGCATCAGAAGCGGTTTCACCGGCAGACTCCAAGAGTCTGGCCATCATCCCAGCCACAATCGCCCCATTGTGCAGTAACTTCTCCCGTCTGCCTGTCCGCGTCGCTTCACTTTTCGATCTACTTTACTTACTATCGCAATCTTATAATGGACAACCCAAGCACCCTCGGAGTAAAGCATGTATAGAAAGCTGATAACGATTTTGATGATATTGGGTATGTGGATTGGTTATGCAGGAGCCGACACAATTGAGTTGGCAGACGGCACCCTGATAGAGGGCGATTTTGTGGGTAGCAGCAATGGCATCGTCATGTTCAACACCGGAGAAGGCATAGAGGCGTACCAGGAGTCAGAGGTAGCGGGCATTTACCTGGGCGGGGACGCGGCCAAGCCTGCAGTCAGCGAATCGAGCAAACCTGCCGCAGCACCCTCTAGCGCCACCGTACCGTCTGGGACACGTCTTGTACTGAGGACAACGGACATCATCGACTCCAGGCAGCACAAGGCTGGACATCGCTTCCGCGCACAGCTGGAGAGTGCCATTGTAATCGACGGGGTCACTGTCGCTCCGCGAGGTACATTTGTACACGGCCGCATTACCGGGGCCAGCCAGGGAGGCAGAGCTGTCGGTTCGGCAGAGTTGGCCATAGAATTTACCGATATTATGATTGATGATCAGTTGTTCGAAATCGTGACGGAAGGCATGCAAGCCAAGACTGATGACGAAGCTTCCAAAACTTTCGGACGCACCGCTCGCTCTGCGTTGATAGGTGGGCTGGCTAGCGGAAAATCCGGCGCCAAAACTGGCGCCAAGGTTGGCGCTGGAGCCTCGCTACTTACCGCTGGCAAGAGCATCAATGTTCCGCGAGGCACAATACTGGAGACCCGCCTGCGAGCTTCGGTGTCTATACCGCTGTAATACTGGAAAATCTCAATGGGTTCTCCAGCTTTATTTACCGGGGACCTTGCCGACCGCATAGCCTCAAGTGATGACGGATGCGGTCGAGTGGATGCCCTTTCGCTCAGCTCACTATGGATTGAGGGACGGTAGCGCCTTTGCGACTGTTTGAGAGAGACTACGATAGTAGTTAGCGAGAGCTGCCTTTAGGCCGGATGCGAGCTTTCCAAGATTTCCATCCAGTGCAATGCCACCATAGAGTTTGCCGCTCAGTGCATTGAATTCCAAAATCAATGATTCATCACCGAAGGCTTGCGCAAACTGTCGCATGCTAAAGCCTTCTTCCAATCGCTCAAGCCAACGCAATATCGCGTCGTAAGACTCTTGGGCTCTATTAGCCATCAAGGAAGATTGCACCTGTGAGAATACGAAAGGTTCTGACTGCCAGCGTCGCTCGCGCGCATTGCGAATAGAATTTACGGCAGTAGGACCGACAGCATAAATCAGGTACGTGAGCACACCCAGCCCAACCACTGCTTACGGATCCACTAGTTATGGCGCTACTAGTCCGTATGGCACCTATAAATAGGTCCGTCCCCTTTTTGTCTCTCTTCTGTCACTCACAGGTGACATTAGTCATTCACAGCTCTGAAGAGTAAGACACCGCGATAGCTTTCAGCGGCGGACGACCCGGACAGCCTCGTTTCAAATTTATCGTCAATGTCATAAATGTTGTAAAGCTGATTGTAGCTTACGAAGGCCTCAGAGGGTTCCCCACTCAACCACGCGTAGAGAGACGACACCGGTATATCGCCAATTGTGGGACTAAAGTCATCCGTGCCCAAAAAATTCCGAGCCCATATTGACGCCTGTTCCGTGCGAACGTCAGGGCCCGGGCCCATCGATGGACTGACCCCATAGCTATTGAAAAGCGTATTGGCGTTATCGATATTTGCCCAGCTCCAACCCGTCACATCGAAACCACCAAGGGCACCAGAACACGCTCCGGCCGGACAGGCTGCATCGACCTCATTCCAGGAAAGGTTCCGGAAACTCGTGGGCTGCGACCACTCGTTGCCATCCGGAGCAAGCACAGTGGCAAATAGCAGCGGGCAGCCCAAGTCATCTATGTACCCAGGCAGGCCGAAATCTGGACAAGAATCGTCGCTGTCCAGGAAGCCATCTCCATCAGTGTCTATCCCCGTGTCTGTATACACTGGGATTATGCTAGCGATCAATAATGAGTTGACTATGAACTCAGCTGCCAATTCATCCTCTGGAATTTGCAGTGTGCAGGTAGGGCCCTCTGTAGTAGAGCACCCCAGGCCCTCGCCAGATTGCCAGCGCACAAAGCGGTAGCCGGGTCTTGGTATTGCAGTGAATTCTTCTGCAGAATCTGTATCCGTTATCTCAAATTCGCAAACGCTCCCTCCCGGGCAGTCCAGACTTCCGGACCCAGACACAATGTCGCCAGAGGGAGGAGAGATGACATGCAGCTTACAACCGCCAAGAATACCCATAAAGACAACAGATAAAAGGATGCTACAAATTTTGGTGAGGGACATATGTCATACCTATCGATCGTAATACGATCTGTTTACACGAGAGCATGAGCATACGCGCTGTGAGAATCAGTGAGTAGACGCTCTTTTTTTCGAGGCACCCTAAATCTTAAGTACCTTCAAGATTAGATGTGTCATACCCGGAGCTCAATTATACGGCATATTCGGGGTCAGAGTAAAAACTCATCGTAGTCCCCAACCGTTACTAGACCTCAGCGGTCTAGAGTTTTTACTCTGACCCCAAATATCTGACCCCAAATATCCGGACCGAACTTCCGAACTGGGGCCGAACTGCGCTGACGCTACCAAGGTAACTACTTCCCTAATTCCTAGTCTACCGACTGGATTGCGATGAGTTTGTTATTCTCATCAAAAGTAATTTCAAAGTCGCCAAAAATACCATCGTTAGTAACGAACTTCCGAATTGCACTGGCGGGAAAGCGAATGGTTTTGTTGTCTTCAGAACATGCAACTACGTCTTGCGCGCTGCCTTGATAATAGGCCAAGTATTCTTCAGGAGATATGGCCAGTCGAAATCGAATACTGCTTGAGTAATTTTGGGCATTCATTTTGCGTAAATAGAGCCTCGGGCAAGTTGCTGACATAATACCTGACATAATACCGGGACAGATTTATTTCTAGTTAACTAAAGGACAGATGGGCGGGGTAAGATCAGAGTGATGCTCCCCAAATATCTGGTCACCCCGACCAATGAAATAAATAAATAGTAAATAAATGTGACAGGCACGCCCTCAGAGCTTAAATGCGCGAAGTTAAGCTAATAAGTTATTAGCAATCCAGTAGTAGTTTTTCCATTTGAGAGCTATTCGGGTACAAACTTAATGCGAAATATTGTTCTGAATTACAGTTTTGGACACTTTAGTCATACGTAATACGGAGAAGCCGCATTTGGGTATACTGCTATTCCACTTAATATCTGTAGAATCCAGAGGCTCTAAACATGACAAGATTTGAGTATTTATCGGTCCTCGTGTCGATCGTTGTTGCCTTAGGAATAAGCGAGGTTACGGTTGCTTGGGCTCGTGTTCTGCAACAGAAGGTAACGACAAGAATATATTGGCTGCACGGGTTTTGGTCGATTTTTTCTTTGTTCCTGATGATCCAATTTTGGTGGGGTTTCTGGCGTTACCGAACTGTCGAGAATTGGACGTTGATGTCATTGATAATTGTGCTCACCGTTGTGGTCACGCTGTCACTCTGCGCTCTCATGCTTGTGCCAAGAGTGCGCTCTGACACCCATTTCGACTCTCGCTCTACATACTTCGACAATGCGGCGAAATTCTTCATCCTTGGTGGCAGCTTCATTTTTCTTGTATGCTTCATGGACGTAACGATTCTAGGGTCTCCCATACTGCATTTAGAAAATATTTTTCGAGGCGCCG
Source organism: Halioglobus sp. (assembly GCA_047611225.1). GTDB lineage: Bacteria > Pseudomonadota > Gammaproteobacteria > Pseudomonadales > Halieaceae > Marimicrobium. Next base: position 51,559 of record JBLFWP010000009.1, on the reverse strand, counting down.
GAGTAATTGTCGCACTGGGAATAGCTACTACTCAAAGTGAGAAAATACACACTGGATTTGTATTCTTCAGCGTTCCTCTATTGTTTGGCTTCCTCGCGACCACTATTACGTATTAAGTGAATGACCACCGAATAAATAGCGAATAAAGACAATAAATACGACAGGCACGCCCTCAGAGCGTGTCTTGAATTTCCGCCGTAGTAATCTTCATCTACTCATTGTGCGATCAGAATATGTTTCAGGGAATGATTCCCGCGTATTTCGTACCACGAACCCAGGTATGAATGGGCCAATTTGCGGTGCCTGTCCTGTATTTCTGCGGTGCCTGTCCTGTATTTCTGTCTGTATTTCTTTCACTGCGGCATTTCTGTATTTCTCCCAGAGGCCTAGAGTTTTTACTCTGACCCCAAATATCGAACTTGCCAGAACCGTGTAGGTGCTTGCTTTGGTTAGGTCAGTTTGCCGAAAGCTCCGTGCCGATTTATTCAAACTCCACATTGACAGTGATTTTCTTCGGTGACTCTGCGGGTATTTGGGATTTCTGCAGGTACAGACTGGTAATGAGGGGATTCTCATCCTTCGATGCGTACACAAATGTGCCTTTTGTTTCCTTGGTGAGTGTTAGTTCGATTTGCTTGCTCATAGTATTACTCCCGGTACTGACACGCTTCAGGGGCCAGGCATCGGCGCCTCGATCTGTCGTCTACCGTTGCCCGTGCCTGTAATCACAACTCCCGGGCTTATACTCACCATACTCGGGCTGATAGCTATTGGTAGTAGGCGATTTTCCCAGGGTAAAGTCAGGAAGGGTTGATCTCACGCCCTGGGCATCGCTTCGAGCAAGGTTCTCCATCGGTGATCATTGTGGAGTACGTCAAAGAAGCAGGGCAGGGCGTCAGGCAATCTTCAACAGTTACGTGTCGACCTATATAACGACCCTATACCGAGTCACCTGCTCCATACTTGAACAATCGGTACTACTTTACGTCTCTGCAGGCCACCGTTTCAAACGGGACCGCTATTACTAGTCCCGGTCTGATCAAGGCTGGCGTAGCTCGATAACTAGGGAAGCTGATTTGTAATTCGTCAGTGCAGAACAAGGTGACCCTTGTCAGCAGCCAGCCATGCACAGGTTTTCTGTGATCTGTGGAAGTTAACTTGGCAGAACCTCAAGAATTTATCCGCGGCGCGCAAACCAGAGATGAACCCGGTCATGCCAGACGCTGAACATCCACGCGACGAGGCGGGGCGAAAGAGCGTCCAGCACAGAGATGATGTAGCCAATCGCCGTGGACATTCGAATCGGTCGATAGACGAGCGCGCAGGCGATTCGCGCCGCTGCCGTTTCCGCACTGGCGGCAGGGAAGCGATCGTAGATCTTTGTGGGAGCCATCATGCGGGTTCGCACTAGCCCCATGTAGAGTGTGGAAAAGTGAACGCCGAGCGACGAGAGCTCGAGCGAAGCGGAACGCGAAAACTGATCGAGTGCGGCCTTCGAACTTATGTATCCGGCGAAATTAGGCGCCCCGGTCTGGGCCCCGATTGTCGAGACATTTACGATATGCCCGTCCCCGTGCTGTGCCATCGCGGGTGCAAAGCCGAGGATCAAATCCTGTGCAGCGCGGTGGTTCAGCTCCAGCATCCGCTCGAAGTCGTTCGCTCGGTCCCAGGACTGATCCAGCGGGCGCCGAATTGACAGTCCCGCATTGTTGATCAGGGTCTGGACGTCGCCGCATTCCTCTTTCACGCGCTCGATCAGTTCGGTACGGGCGCTTCGTTCGCTCAGGTCGCAAGCGAAGACAGTAGCCTCTCCTCCGGCCGCGACAATCTGGTCCCGAACCTGGGCGAGTGCTTCGGCGTCTCGTGCGACGAGAATCATTTTCGCCTCCGAATCAGCGAGGGTGAGGGCCGTGGCTCGCCCGATACCCGCGGAGGCCCCCGTTAGCAGGATTCGCCGTCCGGCCACGCTGGCACGCAGCTTGGCGTTGCGCATTTTGGGTGTCATCAAGGCGAAACGAAGGCGGCCCAACCAAGGTCTTGAAGGCATAGGGCCCCTCATTTTCCTCCACGCAGATATGGAGACCGATACTGCCAGTCAATCATGTTCGGTCCATTTTTCAATTTCCGCTCCAATTTGGATAATCTCACGATTCAGGAAGAGGTCAGGCTGATCTTGTTCATTTCTTCCCCGACAATTTAGGCCACTGGAAATTAAGCCAGTAATGCAAAAATACGACTGTGCCAAAAGCGAGAGAAATATAACACATAGGGGTACTGCCAACTTAACTGACCTGGATTGATACAATCGGCAGATGAATACATATAAACGTCACCGATTTCGCCCCGACATCATTAGTATTTTGATCTTCTTTCGGTTCTGTTGAGACATGGAGTCATCGAAATTCATAGTGGCCAGCGCTGTCGCAGCTTTATCGGATAGTTCAGAAATAGATGTACGAATGGCTGTCCTAGCATCGGGGTGATTAATGGGGACGTGATTAATGGGGACGCATTTATTTTTCAGGGGTTACTTAGGCGTTGCGCACTTCAGTTCAAGTAGTTGGCTGGAATTGGAATAGAATAAATAGGAATAAATAGGGACGAATAAATAGAATAAATAGGACAGGCACGCCCTCAGAGCGTGTCTTGAATTTCCGCCGTAGTAATCTTCATCTACTCATTGTGCGATCAGAATATTTTTCAGGGAGTGATTCGCGCATATTTCGTACCAGGAACCCAGGTATGAACGGGCCAATTCGATGCTGGAACTACTGGAGAGGAGCCAAGTTGTTTATCTTCCGTACAAGATGGATCTACAAAGCCTGCCTAAATCGGCGATGAAAAACAGACTCAAACTGTGTGGAATTGATTAGCCACTGATCTGGGGTTATGTTCAAGCGGGTGAGTATGGGTGTCAAGTTGGGTGGAATAACACCACGCTTAACTAAGCTCAGTGCTATAGGCTTGTGCTGCTTCTACGCGATGACCACACCTTTCAATGACTTCGGTATCTCAATTGCCCTCGCCGTTCTTGTTATTGCCTACTTGCTAACCGCCGTGATGGGCTATTGGATCATCAGCCGACGACGTGAAGAAATACGATTGAGGTCGGAACTCATAATGATGAATGATAAGACCGAACGAGCTCGGGATCAGGCCAGGGCCGATTTTGAACTCCGCCAACGTTTGCTCAGTTATATTGGGCATGATTTGCGCCAGCCGATTAGCGCCGCACGTTTTGTATTGCACGAAATGTCGGCACAGGAAGTTCAACCGGTAACGCAAAAAATGATAAGTGATACCGAGGAGTGTATTCGGTCTGCGGGCCGCATGATCGACGATATCGTCCAAATCACGCACTACAATAGCCCAGACATTGAAGTCCTACCTGAAGACATTCACTTGGACACCATCCTGAAACAAACCGTACGCGAAAATACTGCCGGTATGAAAACTTCGGGTACGGCATTACGATATGTTCCCAGTACCGTAGCCCTTAATATAGATCCAGAGCTTTTAACCCGTATCTTACGTAACCTTATAAACAACGCTAACAAGCATGCAAGAGCAAAAAAAATACTGCTTGGTGTACGGCATAGAGAAGAGGGTATTGAGATTTGGGTAGTGGACAATGGGTACGGACTAAGCGTCTCGCGATCTACAGGTGACACTGCAGGCTTAGGAATTGGACTGGAAATATCCAGCCAATTGGCGCAGGCCTGCGGAGCGACGCTTGATCTGGTATCCACGCCAAACAAAGGCACGTGCTGCCGTCTAAAAATACCCAACACGCATCTAATTTAGTTTCTTTCCCTGTTAGGTACTCGTGATTGGTGCTGACAACTTAACTCTCTGAAATTGTTAGAATCGGCTCATGAATACTTATAAGCGTCACAGATTCCCGCCCGATATCATTTCCTACGCTGTCTGGCTTTACTGCCGCTTCAATCTGAGTCACAGAGACATCGAGGATCTTCTGGCAGAGCGAGGCATTATCGTCACGCGCGAAGCTATCCGCTTGTGGTGTCTCAAATTTGGTGCTCTATACTCCCGTCGACTGAAGCGAAAGCACCGAGGCTATGGTGACACGTTCTACATCGATAAGGTCTTCGTGAAGATCAATGGCAAGCAGCATTATCTCTGGCGAGCCCTAGACCAGGATGGCGAAGTGGTTGACGTGTATGTTCAGGCAAAGCGTGACGGTGCTGCGACGAAGCGTTTCTTCAAGCGTTTATTGAGAAGCCATGGAGGCGAACCCCGTACGATCGTTACCGATAAACTGCGCAGCTATGGCGTTGCTCAAAGGGAGTTGATCCCTGACACGATCCACAGTACGAAACAATATGAAAACAATCGAGCAGAGCAGTCTCACGAGGCGACCAGCGTCAGAGAAAGAGTGATGCGAAAGTTCAAATCAGCCCGGCAGGCACAGAGATTTCTGGGCACCCATGCCCCTGTCAGTAACCTTTTCAATTTGGGCCGTCATTTGGTTGGAGCCGAGCACTACAGGAATCTCAGGATAAGTGCGTTTGCAGAATGGAGCAGGGCAGTAGCGTGATGGCGACCCACTGGATTTCCTTCAACTCAAATACTTAACTTGGCAGAACCCTTACGCGGGCTTCCTGAAACGCAGGGTCATCCTGTCACTTTCACCTATTGCTGTATAGGACTGACGGTTTCGTTCACCCAGGCGCAGGGACGGCGGCAGTGTCCATACTCCCTCCGAGTGCTGATGATTGTCTTTGGGGTTCGCGTTAATCTCGGAGCGCGCTTCGAGGACAAACCCTGCTGCCTCGGCCAGCCCAATCATCTGCGCTTCGCTAACATAGCCATTGATCTTGCCTGAGGCCAATAACTCAGGCTTGTCAGTACGATGCTGAACAATGCCTAAAATCCCGCCAGGTTTTAATACCTGGTAAAACGCATGCAGATTGGTCGATGCAACGCCATCTCTTATCCAGCCGTGGAAATTGCGAAAGGTAACGACCATGTCCACAGATGCCGGGTCTCCTAACGCAATACCCTGAGGCGGTGTGAATGTGGCGATTTTGACCTCACCGAAAACAGCGGCTTCTTTAGAAAGTCGTTCTTCCATGCGGGCCTGTTGACGGTAGCGATAGTCCGGTTGGTTCTCAATACTGATATCGTGACCGGCCACAATCAGTTGTCCATCTGCTTTGAGTACCGGCGCCAGAACCTCGGTGTACCACAGAGCGCCAGGATGAATCTCCAGTACTGTCATATCCTGTGTCATACCAAAAAACTTCAGCGTATCAATCGGGTGGCGATACTGGTTTCTGGCAATATTTTCCGCACTGCGGTGCTCACCAGTGCTGGCAGCGCTGATTGCCGAGGCTATATCAGACGTTTGCTGTGCGCCTCCAGACTCGGCAGTGGCACCGCTGGCGGTCAATAATATTACGAAGCATGGGACTATTAGTTTCATCATAAACACGAACCTGTAGTTAATTTGTAGATATAGCGATCTTCACAATGTACTTGGTTTACTTGTCCAGTCATGAAAAAAATGAGGACAGACCACGATCTCTTTGAGTGGACATCATCTTAAGTGGTTAAAAACGTGGCCTGTCCGCATTTTTAAGACTGCCTATGCATCCGTTCACTATCTTTTCAATGTGGGAACGCAGCTGGTCAAGGCTCAGCATTATCAAAATCTGCGGCTATGTGCGTTTAGTGAGTGGAGCAGGGCAGTGGCGTGCGATGATTGCCATCCTTTCGCTACGCCAGGTCATTTTGTCAGACCCCTCTAAAAATAAGGAATAGCGGAGTTTCCCGCCGTGGCTGACTTGGCATAAAACCAGGATTCCAGTGCATAGCGATTAGTACTCTGGTCTGGTCCATGCCCAGAGCGGTGGAGGCTGTAGTGATCAAAAAACAGCGCGTCTCCTGGGGCAAAGGTCGGGCTGATAATCGGGGCATCTGCCGCCAGTTCTTCCACCAGCTCACCGCCAACAACCCACTTTAGGTGTGCGCCATGTGTGCCGAATTCGACGATTTCCTCGATGCGCTTGGGTAGCAATGTAATGCCCGGTGCGGGCGTACCATGGCCGCAGTCGGTTAACGACACCCACATGTTGAGCGCGATCACACCTTCGCCCATGAACTGGCCGTCCTGGTGCCAGCCGCCGCCAATGCTGTCGTCCATTCCTTCAATGGGCTCGATCAAGCGGAATACCCATTTACGGATAGACAGCAGCGCGGCCTGCCCGAAATACTCCTCCATCAGCTTTTTGATGCCCCGTTGTCGGTAAACTTCCAGGACTTTGAAAGTACCCCGTGGCGAGTCGATAACCCTAATCGACCCAGTGCGTGAGAAGGCTTTTGTTTGGTTGCGTTTGGAGTAGGCCACATGGCTGCCCGGAAAGTGTTCAGAGGCGTAATACCAGGCGTTTCTGGCATGTTCATCCTGCGCTTCGTCGGCGTCGGCGCGCGCGTTTAAAGATCTGTCGATACAGTGTTTGATGTCTTCGGCATCTTCGGTGTTGAAGAAGCCGCGGACTATCAGATACCCGGATTTTGAGATTGCCTTTTTAAGCAACGCCGCAGAAAGTTCACTTGCCTGTACCTCCGGTATTTCGCCACTGACAAAGTCTCGTAGGCATTCTTCAGAGGCTGGCAGGGATTGCGCGGGAGCATTCGAGAGCTCTTCGGTCTGTTTCATTTGTAGTAAAAGATCAACTATGGCTTGCTCGATTACTTCATGGGGACGCTTCCTATTCGCCTCAACAAGGCATTCCAGCGCACTATTGATTTCTCCATTGTTGTGCAGGAGCGCGGCACGCTTAAGTGCCCGGCTATTGGAGATGCGTTGGACTATTTCCACCACGAATTACCCTCTTACTCAGACTAGAAGACTACGCTTTGAATTATAGACTGCGTGGGTCCGGTTAAAGAAATGGTTTTTGTTAAAAATGCGGTGTATATCGCGAGTTTAGTGACTTAAGGCAGGGGGTAAAACGCCTTGAGATAGTGTGCAAAGCGTCGTGCCCCATATTCGTTAAGGTGTTTGCCATCAAAGGTCAACAGCTGGCCGCTCTCTCGGTCGCGGAAGGAATACTCCCCGTCATAAAAGAACGGCTTATTGCTTACGTAGGTGGCCCCCATAGCGGTGATATTTACCCCCAGACTTTCATCCATAGAGAAAGGGTGTTCAACGATAAAATTTTCCAGCCTACCGGAGTGGCCAGAAAACCTGAGCTCATCCACTGCAATTTCAATGGGGCTACGCCCCTTAATGACCTTGAACTCGCCCAGCACGTACACCTTTTTACCCGCTTTGACCAAGGTGCGGACTGTGTCTTGCACTGCGGTGGAGCGCCAGAGGTTTATGTCCTGCGCAAGAAAGATGATGTCTTGCACAGGTGCCTCCAGTGCCCATTGCAGACGGTCAGCATTAAATTGTGGGCAATTGGCGAAGAACGGGCTGCGGCCAGCGCCGCGGGAAAATACGGGTGCGCACCCCATTGCATAGGAGGCCTGGATATTAGCATCAGGGTACGCTTCTCGCAGTGCCAGGTAGATATCCAAAACCCTGGAATCACCCAGCAGTAAAATATTCTGTTTCCCTGGCTGTCGTTCGCCGCAGAAGGTCTCATTACTCGGCAGGCAGTGCTGTTCCAGGTAGTGCCTGCGTTTTTTCATATCAGCGTTTGGCGCGATGGCGATGAGTGCCTGCGCCTGGGGCGGCATGCGTCCCGGCCAACCCTGGCTGGTATATAGCAGCCCTGCGCCTAGGGATAGGCAAAGTATGCTGAGGCCAACACCGCGCAGCACGCGATCCTGCGGTATGCCGGAGGGTGTCGTGCCACTACGCGATAGCAGTCGAAACCTGCGTTCTACACCACGGCTCAGTAGCGCTGAGGCTGCGAGTATGGCGATAAATAAGCCCAGCTGCTCGCCAAAAGACAGTTCCGCCCCGAATAGGTAGCGATAAAAAGTAATCATCGGCCAGTGAACCAAATACGCTGCATATGAAGTCTTTCCCAGCCAGGTCATCATTGAATTGGTCAGTACAATTCGCGAAACAGGGGAGGGGCCACTCAACAAAATCAGCAGGGCGCCGGTCAAAGGTAGCAGGATGGTGTAGCTGCGGAGGGCATAAGTGATAGCGGTAAAGTTTAGTACACTTATCAGTATCATGGTGAGGCCTAGCACCGTGGCCGCACCGGCAATAGTCGTAGAGCGTAGGAGTAGAGTTGCGCGGTGTCCCAGTAACGCGCCCAGGCCGCCGAGAGCAAATTCATAGAAGCGAAACGGCGCCAGATAAAATGTTGCTGTTGCGCTGGTTTTTTGCATGAACTCATTGGCGCCGATGCCGGCGATCACAATGATTACCAGAGCAGTTACAACCGCTTTTTCGCCACCGAGCCGGTAACAGCCGAACAGTAACAGCGGATAGATCAGGTAGAACTGTTCCTCAACACCAAGCGACCAGGTGTGCAACAGCACATAGCTTTCCGAGGAGGGAGCCCAGTAACTGGCATCTAACCAAAAAAAGATATTGCTGATTGAAAACAGTGCGGCAAGGGCCTGTTGGGCGGTGTGCGCTAGCGCCTGCGGCTGCTGGATATAAGACGCTGCTATAAGCGTTAACAAGACAGTGACAATGAGTGCGGGAAGTATTCGCGCTGTGCGTCGAATATAAAAATCGCGGAAGGAAAATGTTCCCGAACGAAGGCTTGACGTAATGATGTTGGTGATTAAATACCCGGACACAACGAAGAAAATATCGACGCCAATAAAACCGCCGGCGAAGCCCGGCAGCTTGAGGTGGAAAAATATGATTGCTAGAACCGAGACTGCGCGTAGCCCGTCGATTTCCTGGCGGTAGGAGTCTGTCGTCCGCATTGCCTTCAAGCGCTCTGGGCTTTCGTGGCCAGCCGCGCCTTGCGTCTTTCGCGCGCGGTTATATTGGAGGCGCCGGTGAGCATGCTTCCCATGTAAAAGCAGGGCTTGTCCGCAATGAGTTCGTCATGGCCACGAATCTTGCAGTACTGTTGCCTATAGGATGCCAGACGATGATCCCGTTCCGCCGAGTTGGAGTTTGTAATTGCGTCGCCATGCAGTTGACGGAAGCAACCTTCGCCAATGATATGAACGGGAGTCACTCCTAGTGCCTCGCTGGCACGCTTGAGAATGTCGAGGTTTAGAAAACCGCCATTGACTAGGGTGAAGTGTTCATCAGCGCCGCCTATCGCTTCGAAGACGGTTCTTTGCATGAACAGGCAATGGGATTCCAGCATCTGGTTGAACCAGGTAAGGTTTTTGGCGCCAGCGCGCACCGGTATGCCCACTTCAAATAAGCGATAGCCATCCTCTGGCCAGTTGATACGCTGCAGAAAATCGTTCTCTGCCAGTAGGTCAAAACCACGTGGCACCGAGACAGTGTGTTCGTCCATCCCTATATGGAAATCGCGCAGTGCGACCAGCGGGTTCTCAAATGCAGCCTGACAGGCTTTGGCGATGCGAAAAGCACCCGGTGTGAGTATGTTGGCGGCGTTACTCATCAGACAGATCAGGTTGCCCTTCGCTTGTGCCAGCGCCAGGTTGATGGCCTGTGCGGTTGATGTGACATCGGGGGGGCAGGCGATCTGCCGCAGGGGCAGGTCGGTTTTATTGGTGCTGACCGGGACCTGCTCAGAGCCCAGATCAACCAAAAGTACTTCGTAGTCAAGCTCACCGGCATCCAGCTGATAGTTACGTGCCAGCGACTGCAGCGTTCGAGGAAGTTCGCGTGCCATATCGTTGGCGATTAAGAGGACGGAAATTTCCATGATTATTATTCGATTTGGGGTGCAGAGGGACACAAAAGACAGTGCGACATTATCAGTTTGAAAGCGTCACTGCCAGAATTTTACGGTGACTTGAGAACCTGTTCCGGCGGCACAGACGAGTGAGTATGCTGCCCCTTCAGGGGAGAATGGGGGGCAGGCCACATTTAAGGACAGTTATGATCTACCACCAGTCAGATATCCAGGTACTGCCGTTCGAGAAACTGTGGTCTGTCCCCGGTTTCCCTGGTCCAGAATGTTGCCTTCATTGTCCGGAGAAACTTCGGATGTGCCTGCATTTAGAGTAGTGGCGGCCCCCAGTGAAGCGGTAATTGCTCAACTCAAAAGGCCATTGATCATGGCAGTTGGATTGTCCATATGACAGCTCCATTCAATGGAGTGATATTTGTGATTTACTATTTAGTCGTCTAGTCTATAAAAGCATATATATCTATTTGGAACTACAGGGGCAGTTTACCCAAGCAAAAAAGTATTGTGTTTGGGTCAGAGTAAAAACTAATCAGAGAGTTGTTTCTCTGACCCCCAATACAACCGCTGACTGGTGTAGTTTCAAAGCGCTCCAATGTAGCAGTATCATGAGCGCCGTGGACATTTGCAGTAGCGACGAGTTCCGCTGTTAGTGATTTTTACACGCGACACCAGAATTCACGTTCTTCCTGTCGTAAGTCATTGATATCAAAGAAGTGGTTTGATAATTGCCTTCAAATGCGACAGATCTTAGTGATGAATCACGCTGATGCTAGACAAACTGATTGTGTTAACCGAGGAAAATATAATGAATAAGAAAACAGTACAGACGATGCGAGGGAGCATGCTCAACAGAATACTGGTTCTCGCGCTCACAGTGTTGCTGGGAGCCTGTTATTTCCCTGCTACCGTACGTGACTACGAAAGTGGCGCCGGCGCGCCGTGGTGGTGCCAGGGCACCCCCGATCTCAATCAAGCTGAATGTCTTATGTTGTCATTCCACTTCGATCGCGTTGAAGCATACGCCCGTCAATATCCAACTGTGGCAGATGCAATAGGTGCCGGTGCGCTCAATGTTACGGCCTTTAATCCCGCAGGTACCGGGACGTCCTATCTCATGCCCGGTGCTGATCCCACGGTGTTTAACCCGAATCGTCCGCAGGTTCTGTTGTATGCGCACTCGGGCTCATCTGCGCGGTTGGCTGGTGTTCTGTGGTCTTCGAATTCTGTAACGGCACCTGCAGGTTTCCCGGGGGCGCGGGATGTTTGGGCTAGTATCGCTGGCGGTTGGGTTCTGCCAGCGTGGATTATCCGCGGGTATCAGAATCATCCTGATGTTTTTGCGGCAAACCATGCCTGTCTCGCAGCTGGCGTGACGCTAGGCGCAACTACAGACGCTTGCTTCCTTGCCTCTCACACGGAAGCTTTTGACGTGCTGGTTGCCAACGATGACGGTGTGCAAGCGCCCGGTATCGACGCTTTGGTAGAGGGTCTTTACGGATTGCCCAATATTCAGATTACTGTAGTGGCACCGGCTCATGAGCAGTCTGGCTCTGGTGATTCCACCAGCGCGCCGGGCTCGACCTTGACCGGTACAGCCACGACTACCCTGAGTGGTAGAGCGGCTACGGCTGTGCATACTGATGACCCGGCAGATCTATTGGGCAGCGGTTCACCTGCAGATTCTGTGCTCTATGCCCTCCTAGGCCTTCCGTCCCTATCCCCTGAAGTGGTTTTAAGTGGCATTAACTCTGGCCAAAACTACTCGACTATCGGCTCAAACAATTCAGGAACTGTAGGCGCGGCACGAACTGCCCGTCGCAACGGTGTTCCTGCAATTGCCACCAGCCAGGGCAGCTTGGTAGCTCCGTGGGACTTCCCGTCAGGCGTTGCGGCAACGCTTGCATTACTTGAAGAATGGAGATTGGGTCTAAGGCCAAACCGCCCGCAGAACCTACTCAACATTAATATTCCTACTTGTATCCCAGGCTTCTCACCGCGTGGAACGTTAACCACTGTCGTTAAGCCAGCGCCACTCACAGGCGCACAGTATGTGTTGCAAGATTGCACATCAATTGAGCCGATTGGGAATATTATGAACGACCTCGAGGCGTTTAATCATGGCTTTATCAGCATCACCGATATGGGTGTTAATGTTCCGCCCAACTGGCCGTAGTTTCACGCGGGCCTAGTGGCCCAGCTTCTGAAGCACAAGCGCCCTGTTTTACAGGGCGCTTTTTTTGGACCGAACTCCTGAGCTGAGGCCAAACAGATTAACCTCTGACTCTCTGGATGAATTACGAATTTCCCATACACCCCCCGAGGACACAGCACCTAGTCTTCGTTAGATTACCTCACACCTATTCAACAGGAGCAGGACATGGAGATCGCCGAATATACAAACCTGGACGGACTGAGTTTGGCAGAAGCCATTGCCCGGGGAGAGCTGTCAGCAACTGAAGCGGTAAAGCTTGCGCGGGCAGCAGCTGAGAACGTTAACGATTCCCTGAACGCGGTAGTGGCATTCCTGGATCAACCGGTATCTGCAAAACCTGCAGAGGGTGCTTGTTTCGTAGGTGTTCCGACGTTTCAGAAAGACCTGGGCGCGGGATTCGTTGGGCAGAAGCAGGAAAGCGGCTCAAGAGTTGCGCGGGGCCAGGTTGCCCCGCTCACGGCCTACTTCTCCCAACGCATGGTCGACGCCGGTCTGCAGATTCTGGGTCGTACTACCTGTCCGGAGTTCGGCCTCACCATGACGACTGAATCCGTCGCTACCGGTATTACCCGCAACCCCTGGAATACGGAACATATTACGGGTGGTTCTAGCGGCGGCTCTGCTGCACTGGTCGCTGCTGGTGTTGTGCCCCTCGCACATACCAATGACGGCGGTGGTTCCACTCGGATTCCCGCCAGTATCTGCGGGAACGTGGGCCTGAAAGCTTCTCGCGGCCGGATCAGTCTTGGTCCCATATTAAACGATGTGTCCATGCCGCTGATCGCAGAGGGCTGCAATAGTCGGACAGTAAGGGACACCGCTGCTTTTCTGGATGCTGTCTGCAAGCCCTCCCTGGGAGAGGCGACGTTCTGTGCGACCCAGGGTTCCTTCCTGCAAGGCCTTTTAGCGGCACCAAAAAAATATCGAATTGCAGTGAGTCTGGACGACTGGGGCAATGCACCAATGGATTCTGTTGTTCGCAGTGAGGTGGAGAGAATTGCAAATTCGCTACGCCAGCGCGGTCATCAAGTAGAAGAAGCGACACCCAACTCGGTGCATGGTGATGAGGCGGAAAAATCATTCCAAATTATGTGGTGCGCTCTTGCTCACCTTACCGTGACTGCGAGTGCGATGATGACCGGCAACACGCCGGGGCCTGACGCACTGGAACCCATCACACTGCAGATGTATGAAGCGGGCGCCAGGGTTACCGCCTTGGAGCATGCTCTTGCCCTGAGCGGGGCAAACAATATCGGCAGGGACTTCGCAGCGTTTTTCCAGGAATGGGATCTCATCCTGACCCCCACCCTGAACAGGGGCACACCCGAAGTGGGTAGCCCGCTTACGCTGAGCTCTGATCTTAAGCTGGACGATTGGTTCGAGGCAGCAACACAAATTGTGCCGCATACGCCGGTGGCCAATATGACCGGTATTCCGGCAATTTCTGTGCCCTGTGCCATTGGTCCGGGCAATTTACCGCTGGGGATGCAGTTTATGGCGCCGATGGGTGGCGAGGCGGCGCTTTTAGATATCGCGCAGCAGTTGGAGGAATCGGAGCCGTGGATTGGACGCAGACCCACGGTGTTTGCTTCGGGTACGTAGAAGTCGCCCGAGGGAAAAATGGGGACAGACCACGATTTAAGTTACACATCAGCCCCGGATGAGAATGATGTTTGGGGTGATATTTGGGGTCAGAGTAAAAACTAAGTATATCCATCCCCCGATCTCCAGGCGGCTAATTGCCGCACTACAATCTCAGCCGAGATACCACCGATTGTGCAATGAAGAGAATAGGCAGAAGGGCGTCAATCAGCGGGACGATAATCGCTCGGTTTGTTTTGCCAATGATAGCGACAGAGTATTTACTCTGATCCCAAATATGATAAGTGGCGCGTTCGTAGGTGAGGAAGGCAAGCGTATTAGAGTGCGGATCGAAACTTGCGGGCTTGGGTGGCCCGCAGACACACACAAAAGTTAGCCCGAGGTCGCTCTGGACGGCAACCTATTAAGTAGGTCCGCAATAATTGATATCAACTGTCACACCGGACTCTATCGAAGTGCCGACCGGGGTCACCTGTACCACATCCACGCCGGGGCAAGGCAGGTTATAAGCTGTTATTGTCATCGCCGCAGGGCAGTTATTGGTGAATTTGTTACCTGACCGGAAACCCTCATTGAGAGCGACTGTTCCACCCTGAGTGCATTCGTTTTCGGTCGGCGTCACCGGCGACTGCGTGGCAAGTGTGCGGTCGACACCGAGGCCGCCAACCAGCAAGCCACCACCGAGTATCAACACGCTAAGAAACTTCTGGGAAGCCTGCTGGCCCTGAAAAGCGCGTAGCGCTATCACAACAAGCATCAGCCCGAGAGCGATTAGTATTCCATCGGTCATTGTTGGAACCGCTGTAGCAGCTCCTAGTGATGATGTTGGTGCAAAACTTATTGAGCCGCCCTGAGCAAAGACAGCAGAGGAAATAGGCGCGAGGGAAATCGCTGACGCCAGTTGTAGGAAATTTTTACGGGATAACATCCGGATGCACTCCAAGTTATTTTTTATAGGTCGTAGTCGCACTTTATAGAGCGAGTGCCGCTTTTACAAGCGGCCCAGCAGGCTCTTCTTGCCGATAAGTGGGGCGTTCGCTATGCTGAGTGCCCACCGCCAGAATAGTGTGCTCCCTTGGAAGAAATCATCGTTGTACAGCCACCGACTAACTTCATCCTGCTGTTCACCCTAGGCACGCTCACCGCCGCAATGCTGTGGGAGGCCCTGATGCCAAGGCGAGTGCTACACGAGGGCCTGATCTGGCGCTGGACGAATAATTTCTCACTCAGCCTGGTAAGCTTGTATACCTCAGTGGTGGCCAGTACCCTGTACCTGATGTGGCTGGCGAGTTGGACGCAGATTAATCACTACGGCCTGTTTCAGGCGGTGCAGGCTCCAAGCGCTATCATTTTCTTCATCCTGCTTGTTGTATCCCAGTTTCTCAGCTATCTCATTCACATCGCTTTTCATAAAATAGACTGGTTGTGGCCCTTACATGCTGTGCACCACTGCGATGTAGACGTGGATGCAGCGACAAGTTATCGCCATCATCCTCTGGAGGCTCTGGTTAGCATGCCTTTCATTACTCCGGTCATACTCCTGCTGGGAGTTCCCGTGGAAGTTGTAGCCTCGTATAAAATTTTTGAGGTGGCTTTCACTATTTTCAGCCACAGTAACATCCGTATCCCGGAACAGTTCGAGAGGTACCTTAGGCGGATAATTTTGACCCCCGACTTTCACCGCTTGCACCACTGCTCCGATGGACGCTTTACTAACAGTAACTACGGCAGTCTGATCCCCTGGTATGACTACCTGTTCGGGACCGCGAGTTCCAAGCCATATAAAGATCAGGAGGCCATGGAACTAGGGTTGGAGTACCTGCGCGAGCCGCGGGACTCCCGGCTGGATCGCTTGATTTGGGCGCCTGTTCTTGTGTGGCGGCAACAGCGTGACGGGGATACGTTGCCGACAAATTAAATCGCCAGAAAATTTGTGATATTTGGGGTCAGAGAGAAGCTCCCCCCGATATTATCTCAAGGTCGACGCTCAATATTCTGGTGATCTCAGGGTAAGAGCGTTCCGTGAATGGAGTAGGGCAGTTGCTTGAGAATCGAGGCCAGATTTTCTTGATTCCAAGAAGCTAAGTTGTCGATACCCTTTACCGCGTAAAGAGCCCTCGAGCTTTATACGTTACCGCCGTTCCAGCTATCGTTATAAAGAATATCCTCGACGGGTTTGCGCTTAAGTTTTGTCAGTTGCTTTACGGGTTTGCCCAAAGGCATGATGGCTGCCACTGCCCAATGCGTAGGCATATCAAGTAGCGTCTTCACTTCGGCTTCCTGCGCGACACCCCAGGTGGTCATAGTACCCCCGTAGCCTTCATTGCGCGCCGCAAGCAGAATGTTCCAGGCCAGTGGGTAGATCGAGCCGCCACTCACCAAGCCGATACGGTCGAGGTCCTTATCCATGCTCGCGATCAGCGCCAAGTCTACTGTGATCACCAGCAGGGTAGGAGCGTTTAGTATGTGTGCCACAAGCCATTGGGGCGCTTCTTCACACGCCACCTGATCATCGGTGACTGTACTTGGGTGAATGGTGTTGAGCGGGCTTTCATCGGCCCTCATCTGAAGGAGGTAGCGTGTGGCCGCGGGCAGTGACAGGCGGGCGAGCTGCTCCTTTTTTACGGGGTCGGTTATATTGATGATGCGCCACCCTTGGCGGTTGCCGCCACTGGGAGCGAAGCGGGCGTGGTCGATTATACGGTCCAAAACATCCTGCGGCACGGGCTCATCGGTAAACTCCCTGCAGGCGAAAGTGGTACGCATGACGTCATAAAGTTCCATGATTTCTTGTCCTGTGTGTCTCTGGTGATCCAAAAAAAAGGCGGAGCTCATACCGGGGCATTGTATCCCGAATGAGTAATCCGCCAAGAGGAAGCCAGAGAGACCTAGAAGTTGTAGGTCAACCTAACACCGTACATACGCGGGTTAGTCAGAGCCTGTGACTGGAGAGTAGACACCGTACTGGGCCGCTCGTTGTAGATGGCTTCTCTGTCGTCTGAAATATTCTTCACGTAGGCCGTAAGTTCCCAGATATCTTCCTGCGAGAGAACACTCAGGCGCGCATCCCACTGACCGTAACCATCCAGCTTATCGAAGTCATCGTTGTTAAAGGCATTGGTGAATTGTTCACCAACGTACTGGTAACTCACCGTTGCTCTGTAATCAAGATCGGCAAGCTCCCACATATAGGTCAGGTTAGCCGAGGCCTTATGTTCTGGAGACAACAGGAATTCATTGCCACTGAGGTCCTGCACGTCCGTACAGATCGGAGCCAAGTCGTTTCCCTGCTGCAATGGCCCCAGGGCACAGGCAACGGTATCAACCGAGTCGTAATCTTTATATTCGGTATTGTTGTAGGAATAGTTACCGCTGACAATCAGGTTGTCGGTGACCAAAGCCATCAACTCCGCCTCTACACCCCAGGCCGTAGCATCGGAAGCATTTTCAAACACTGGCGTCGCAACGCCATTAATAAGTTCCTGCTTCTGAACTTGCAAGTCTGTGTAGTCATAGTAAAAAAGCGACGTGCTCAGGTTCAGGCGATCATCGAGCATCGTGCCCTTATAACCTATCTCGTAAGAGATTAACTCTTCAGGCTCCACGGTATTGACAGCAGTTGTCTCGTTTGGCGCCATCAGGTTAAAACCACCCGAACGATAACCGGTGGCAATAAAACCATAGACAAAATGATTGTCGCTTAGATTATGATCTAGCCCAATGCGCCAGGTTACCTGATTCCAATCATCAGCAGCATTGCGTTCGCCCGGGTCGCCCACAAACTGCACAAAGGTTCTATCCGAGCCTTCTTTCTTATCATAGGAATAGCGCAGACCCACATTCAACATTGTACTATTGGTCACGTCCCAGTCCATTTGACCATAGGCCGCATAAGCGTTCGTCTCTAGCTCGGAGCGGCCATTAAACAAATAGTTTTCATCACTGGCCGGCAGACCACCAAGGAGACCAAAATAACGATACGTCGCCATAAGCTCATCGTTACCCTCGACAAACTGCAACGTCTGGACCTCATCACTGTTGTAATAATACAAGCCGCCGATAAAGTTAAAATCACCATCAAAATCGGTAATCAGCTGCAGCTCGTGAGAGTAAGAATCATTCTTCTGGGTAAAAGGCCGGGTGGTCATGGCTGGCGTTAAGCCAAAGCCGGTTTCGTCTTCAACCGTCCCCCCCAAAAAACCTCCCAGCTGGCCCCAGTCTAGACGGGACTCCGATGCCTTCATGCCATCAGCATCAAAGTCAGACTGATACTCAAATTCAGAATAGCCACCGGTGTATTTGAGGGTGAATTCGTTAAAGTCATATTCACTGATGAAGGTCGCTGAACTACGCTCGGAGTCAACATAGGGCTCAAAATCAATCGCTATGTTATTTTCGTCGCTTAATGCCGGATTTTGCCGAGTCGCACCCTGCTGGCCATTGACAAAATTCTGCGCTGGAAACATCCCGGGGAAGTTGGCATTCCGCCCATCACTGGCGTAGGTTGTCCGTTGAATGAAATCTGTTGACCAAGCGTTCAGCACATAGGGCTGGGCGCCTCGGCGGTCAGATTTGGCCCTAAACACCTTGAGCGCGTTGGTCCAGCTATCCGTTGTATCGTGCTGTAAATGGATTGTGCCATAAACGCTGTCTTGTTCATCGAAGCGCTTGCTGCTGCCTTCATTATCCTGATAGCCCTCACGCGTTATTGTTGAAAGTGCGACTAATGCCGATAGCTTCTCGGTTACCGGGCCATCTGTAAGGCCTTGCAACACCAGGTAATCGTAATTACCAGCTTCAACAACGGCCTTGCCGCCCCACTCATCTGTGTCAGGCTTTGTGCTGATAAAATTGACCGCGCCCCCAATAGAGTTGCGGCCATACAAGGTTCCCTGCGGCCCTCTGAGGACTTCCACTCGCTCTATATCCAGGAAATTCGCATAACCGAAAATGTCGGTTTCCGTGGTGTACACACCGTCCACATAAATTCCGACACCGGGGTCAGAGCCCAGGGCAACGGTGGAACGACCGACACCACGAATACTCACTCTACTCGGTGCAAGCGTCAGTGAGGGCGTGTGCCGTGCTATATCAGCACCGGAATCGATGCCTAATTCGTTTCTGGTATTTTGATCGTAGGAGCTAACTGCTGCAGCCGTAGACATCAGGTTGCTTTCGCGTTTGAAGGCAGTAACGACGACTTCTTCAAGCACCATCTGCGCCATCGAGTTTGCAGAAAGGCTGGTTAACGCCGTAAACAGTATCGTATGTGTGTGTTTTTTCGGTTGGTACTTCATCGATGTAAACCTCCTAAGGTCATTATCATTTCCAAGCTACGCTTTAAAATTTGTCTGCTGTGGCCTGGTCTGTCGAGTAAATAGAGAAACCAGGTACAGCCTGTGCAGAAGATGCATCCATCCCAGTGGCAGCGCATAACGAGATGGGAAACGCATTGGATAGAGCAGATCTTCCGATGGACCTAGCCAACGCCTCATTTATAATAATTAGCTTATAGACTAATATTATTCGTATAAAATTAGTTTGTCTACCAATTATTTATAGACAGGCTTGAAACGTCGTTTATACTGGCGACTTCGCGGCACAAGAAACGGAGAGTAACGAGCAATGCCTCAGGGAGTGGCCAGCAAGCAGTCGAAAAAGACACAGGAGCGTACCGAAGCTACCCGCGCCAAACTGTTGGAAGCGGCAACGAGCTTATTTTCCGGCAAAGGGTACGAAGGGGTCACGGTTAGTGACATTGAGAAAAGTGCCGGAGTGCATCGCGGTTTGGCCAGCTATCACTTCGGGGACAAAGCTTCTCTTTGGCAGGCCGTGGCGAGTTCCAGCTTCAGCCAGATGCGCGAAGAGTTTCAACAGCGGCTGCGGCTACTGAAGGAAGTTTCTCAGGAAGAACGCCTGGCTCTTATCGTGCGCTTCTATGTGCACTTTAATGCTAAACACCCTGAAGTCAGTGCGCTGATGAGCCAAGAAGCCAGACAAAAAACCTGGCGCATCCAGTACCTCATTGATAACCACGTAAAGCCTGCCTGCGACTCAATGGAGGAGCTTGCTCGCGAAACTCTCGGTATGGACCGGGAAGCATTTATGCACTGGTACTACATTATGATCAGCTCCAGTTCTACGCTGTTCTATTTCGCACCTGAATGTGAAATGTTATTCGATGTAGATTCGAGGTCACCGGAGGTGGTGGAGAAACACGCAGAATTGCTTGTATCCATGCTGGTGAAACCCGGATATCTGCCGGTCAAGGACAAGCCGTAAAAAACGGTAGCCCCAGCACGAGAGCAATACTTGGAACAGACTGCGCTCGGATTACCCGATCCTCCGACTGACAATGGCTAACCATGGCTGCTCAGAGCGCGGTGCACCGGCCGGTCGATGGTAATGTTCGAGGACCTCGAAGCCAGCGGCCTCTAGATTAGCCAGAGATTCCTCAAACTCTATAAAATGCCCGTAGCGCTGACCAGACCAGCCCTCACTATTACCGCGTGGATTCGATGTAAACAGTATCCCCTTCGGCCGCAGCGTACTGTGCAGCTCTCTCAGAACCCGTGGCAGTTCCTGACCTGGAATGTGGAATAGCGAGGCATTGGCGAAGACACCATCGAATGCCGCATCGGGCAAATTTAGCGACAGAAACTGCTGTTGTAGAACCGGACAGCCACAATTCGCCTGTGCCATGTCGCAAAAGGCCTCACTTCCGTCCAGCCCGACCGGCCTATGACCCAGAGATTGAAAATAGCCTAGATCGCGACCCGGTCCGCAGCCAAAATCAAGGATATCGAGCGCGCGTCCTTTAGGGAGTGGACTGAGGAACTTCTCATAATTTTGAGTGACGTCGTGATCCTTTGTCCCCCGCCAGAAAGACGAGGCATTGTCCTCATAATGTCCCAGAGTGATGGTTTCGATCTCGGATAATTGCGACTCGGGAATCTTTTCTGCCATCGAGGGTTGCTACTCTGCTATCTGCTATGTTCAATGCATTTTCGTAAGTTGCCGATAATACCAGATCCGAATCTTGTGCGGTGAGTGCGCTCGAATATAGGCACTAGGGTATTTGGGGTCAGGATTTTTGGGGTCAGAGTAAAAACCAAATTAATCAGGGATTAGCGCTGGACTCTGAGAGATTCCGGAGGCAACTCGAAGAGTTGAGTGTCAGGGGCAGGGCCTATTGAGGCGCGGCCCCAAAACAGCCACTTAAGGCCTGGCGTTTTTACACTGCGGCAAAATTTTCAAATGGGTTTAAGGGCGATGCGCAAGCCGTTTTTCGGCATCTCCATTGGCACCTCGCGGATTTTTGGGACGTGTACCGGATCCAACGCGATGCTAAAACGCCCGAGCAACTGGAACAGGAAGATCTTGGTCTGCATTTCGGCAAAGTGCAGGCCGAGGCATTTGTGGGCGCCGCCACCGAAGGGCAGCCATTGGAAACTGTGCCGTTTGTGCTCAGCCCGCTCTGGTGAAAAGCGCTCCGGGTCAAAGTGATCCGGATTCGTCCAGTGCTCTGCCATACGGTGCATCAGGCGGATCGAGACGAACACTGAGGTGTTTTCGGGTAGGGTGTAGCCGCCGAATTCCAATTCCTTGACGGTGCGTCGGGTGATGCCCGGTACCGCGGGGTGCATGCGCAGCACTTCTTTGAAAAACCAGTCCAATTCCGGGAGGGCGGCGAAATCATCCATCGACAATTGCTTCCCCTGTACAGTGGCGAACTCGCGGCGCAGTCGCTCTTGCCATTGGGGGTGCTGGCACAGAATTCGAGTGGCAGAACTCAAGGTGCTGGTGGTGGTATCGTGCGCGGCGAACAGCAGAAAGATCATGTGATCTATAATATCCTCGTCTGTTAGGTGACCTTCCTCATCGGATGCCGTGCACAGGGATGACAGGAAGTCATTGCCTGGATTATTTTTGCGCAGTTCAATTTGGCTTTTCAGGTAGCCTTTTATGACCTCGCGCCCGGCCATGCCGCGGCGCCATTTGCTCCCGGGTAGTGGCTTGCGCACAAGCGTAAGTGTGGCGTTGAGCATGGCTATAAAGGCGCGGGACAGTTCTTGGGTATTGCAGTCCGGGTCCTCGCCGAAGAAGGACTGGATGGCGTTCTCCAGTAGCAGTCCTTTAAGGCGCGGAAACAGGTCGAAGTGAGTATCGACCGGCCAGGTCTCTATTCCCTCGTCGAGGTAGTGGTTGAGGGAATCGCAGTAGGCCGTGAGCACGGGCTTCTTGAAGGCTTGTTGCAGCGCCCGGCGGTGGACGCGATGATCCGAGAAATCTCTGAGGAGCAGGCCGCCCTGAAACAGACCGCCAATAATGAGATTCCAGGCGGGTTCGGCAGCAAAGTTCTTATCCTCGTCGACGAGCACGAAGCGAGCCGCGTCTGGTCCTATCAGTCCGACGCTGCGCTGGAACAGGGCTGAGGTGCGAAATATGGGCCCATAGGTGTCCAACATGTGCTTGCCAGTCTTGTGGGAATGGAACAGAAGGGCGTAGGTACGGCCAATCACGGGTAGGCCATAGTCGCCAGGGATATGGTCGAGGTTGGGATTGGGGCGTCGTGGAAGCTCGGGTACCTGCATTGCCTGCCCTCCGTTGGGAACGGACTGTTTTAGCGGAACACGGGCACCAGGGTGGTGGCCGCGATGCCCAATACTACAGCGGGTACTGGCTGGTTAACAGGTCGAAACTGGTGAAGTTGATGGAGATCCCGCCTTGCGTTATCGAGTACGCAGTCGAAGGTATAGAGGGTCAGAGCAAAAACCAGGTGAATCAGGATTGGTTTGGACTTTGAAAAGCTCCGAAGTCATATGGAAGAGTTGGGTGGCGGGAGAGCGAGGTTATTGAAGCGCGGTTGTAAGACCGTTACCTATGGCCTGAAGTTTTTACTCTGACCCCAAATATTCGTTTTATGTAGCTTCAGCCCGCGACCTCAAGTTACCTTGTCAGAACTGTGTTGTGGACTAATAGGACGTGTCGGTGGGTATATGAAATCTCTGAACAAGGCACGGCTGTCGGTTTTTTCATTCCTGATCTTTGCATTGTTCTTGCAATGCCCCGCTGTGGGCTCCACAGCAGCCACCCCTGAAACGGCAACGTCTGCAACGCCTATTTCAATCAAACCCGTAAAACTGACTAAACGAGTCATCGCTTGGGCGGAGAAACCAGTGGACATGGGCGCGACCTTGTTTTATCAGGGTTACTTCCCGCACAGTGAGCCATGGGTGCCGCCACAGGTAACCGTCCCGGATTTTGTAAAGGATAATAGCGGCAGTCGTCCAAACCCGGATGTGCGAAACGTTCCAGGGCGGTATCCGGTCGCCTATCAAATCGATAAACTGCCCGTCGCCAGGAACACTCTTATTCTGGAAGCCGAGTTACATAAGGACGGCGGCTTAAGCGCGTATTGCGAAGGCTATGGTAGATATGAAAAAACAGCACTTTCCGTTCGCAATTGCACAGCGGAGTATCCAGGACGGCATGGTGGCAACGACGAATATTTTTATGGCATGGGCTGGTGGACATATTGGGGCGGCACCCAAAAATGCCCTCAGTGCGCAAGAAACTCAGATGGTCGGCGCATCGCGCGGTCTCTCGTAGAGGTGGGGCAGCGCCATGCCAATCTGATCGATAAAGGCGCTGGAATTACACTTACAGGCACTGATTACGGCGGTACCGGTGCAATCATGCAATCTTTTATCATTCCTTATGTTCAAAAACGAATATCTGTGGTCTATGCAAAAAGGGCTATTACGCAGTTCCATGAGTGGACGTACACCGAGTACCAATACATTCCGCTTGCGTGGGGAAACAAAAAGCCCTCGACTGTGGATTTCAGTCGGCTAGCAAAAACCGGAAAACTGGACCACATTTGGTACAGAATAGACGGCTCCACTGCGCCAGTAGAAAATGGGAACGCAACCCCCCTTCATCTTGAATTTTTTCAGCACTGCAATACTCACAAGATCGCCTGCCTGGGAACATGGCATGCCAGCGCTGACAATACGATCAGCGAGCCGGGTATAACCATCCCGCAAGAGAAATATCCAGACCCCAATATGACTGTTCGGCTCGATAAACCTCTGCCAGTTTTTACCAACTTTTCTCAGAACAGCTCGCAGCCCCGGGGATATTACAATCTTGGTTTGAGCTGGAATACAGCGGATATCAGAGAAACCGAATCGGCATTAACACTACCCATAAAATATTTGGCCAATAGGGGAATGTCCAAAGACGCGACCAGACCTGTCGTAAACCAACGAGCTGTCGCCACAACCTCCCTCACCGTTCGCCGGTCAAAGATATTTATTATGAAACCCGGAAACGCCATTGTATGGGCCTATGGCTCGCAGAAGGGGAGTGTCGTCGCCGACGCCAAACACGAGGTCACCATAAACAATTTGCGGCTCACCAGCAGCGAGACAACTTACACTGATCTTGTATTGACGAGGCGCTAGAAGGAAGTCGAGAGTCAGGTCTTACATTATTCACAATGGTACTGACAAGTTAAATGCCGTGAAGTGATAGGATCGGCTCATCAACACCAGCCAGTCTTGAGCAAGGTCCAAATGGTGAATGTCCTGTATTTCCTTAAGGTCCAAATAGTGGGTGTCCTGTATTTCCACACTGTATTTCCATTAACGTCTCGATACCCATGGTAATGTAATCTAGTTGAACTCAATGGGTTCCAGGTATGTGCGCAAAATTTAATGGACTATCAAAAAGTGCGGTGGCCCTGCTGCTAGTGTTGCTTGTGGCTGCTTGTTCATCTGCTCCGCCCAAGGTAGAAAAAATTGCGAGCGTCATGCTCCCGCAACCGCAATCATCTCTACTAGGAGCTTCGGTGGCAGTGTTGAGTCACGGGCATCCTAACCTGTCCGGCCACGTGGTTCTGGATACCGGCAGGCAGGCTTTCAACGCGCGGGTCGCGCTCGCGGGAAGTGCTGAGCGCGCTCTGGATGCCCAGTATTTCATCTGGAACAGCGATACAACGGGTAAAATTCTGGCACAGCAGGTGCTGGCTGCTGCGGACCGCGGCGTGCGGGTGCGCTTGTTACTGGACGACTACGGTGTCGGCAGCAAGGATAGGCAACTTACCGCCCTGAACACCCACGATTACATTGAAGTTCGCGTTTATAATCCCTTCAATGTCGGGTTCCGCTCCGGCCTGCGCAAGTGGGTGAATTTTGCACTCGGATTCTCCCGTCTCAACCGCCGCATGCACAGCAAAACATTTATCGTGGATAATAGTATCGCTATTACCGGCGGTCGCAATGTTGGCGACGAGTATTTCGACGCGAATACAACCATGAATCATCGTGATCGAGACATGCTATCCATCGGACCCGTTGTCACTGAAATTTCCGGCCAGTTCGATGTCATGTGGAACAGTGAGTGGTCCATACCCATCAGTGCGCTGAGCCAGAGTAAAATATCAGAAGCGGAACTGGAACAGGACTACCAGCGGCTTGAGTCGGCCGCAGAGGATGATGATATTCTCTACCCATTGCCGCTGGCCCCTGATGAGCGCGGCCGCCTGGTTCAATCTTTCCTACGGGAGGCCATCTGGGCACCGACAAGCTTTGTCTATAATCCACCGTTGATCACCCGCGGGGATGAGTCAGGCGGCGCGGTGGTAGCCGAAAAACTGCTGCAGTTGTTGTTGGATGCACAGTCTGAAGTACTGATTGAGTCAGCCTATTTCACTGTTATGGATGACATGCTGACCCGCCTGGAGCCTAAACTCCAGTCGTCTGTGAACATTAAGGTGCTAACCAATTCCTTGGCGACTACCGATGTCTGGACCATACATGCAGGCTATACCCGCAATCGGAAGGAGTTATTACAGCAGGGCGTGGAACTGTTTGAGTGGCGCGGCGACGGCCAGTCCTGCACCACTGTCATAGACAATGACAAGCTGGATTGCGCTAATTTTCGCTACAGCCTGCATGCAAAATCTGTGGTGTTCGACCGCGAGACCATTTTTGTCGGTTCCTTCAACCTGAACCCGCGATCTCACTTGCTCAATACCGAGACCGCCCTGGTTGTGGTAAGTAAAGAGCTTGCTGCCAGGCTCGTCGTGGATATTACTCGCGACATGCAGCTGGAGAACAGCTGGCGGCTTGCCATCGATGACGATGGCGATCTGCGCTGGCACGGAGAAGCCGGAGGTAAGCCCGAGGTTGTTGAGCACGAACCACAAACCAGCACTATGAGCCGGTTCAAATCAGGAGTGGCCGCCTGGCTGCCCCTGGAAAAATACTGGTAGCTTATCCGCGGTTGTCGGAATCGAACCATTCATAAATATACGCGCCGTCGATTCCCTCCGGACATCATCAGATGATCCACAGTAATAAACAGTATGAGAATAATCGTGCAGAGCAATCGTATCAGGCTACCAGGTGACAGAACGGGGAATGCGCGATTCAATTTGGTCAGCCAGGCTCAAAATATTCTGGGCGCACATGCTGCTGGTAATATGTTCAACCTGGGAAGGCATCTTGTGGGGGCGCATCACTACCAGGATCTGAGCGTGAGTGCGTTTACAGAGTGGGAAGGGGCGGTTGCTTGAATCATGCCGTATAGATTAAGTTGGTTGAATGCACTTAACTTGTCAGTACCTGTCCGAGGTTTGATAGAGGTGCGACTACCAGTTGCGGGTGTTGCGCTCTGGTGAATCAAGTAAACAACTTACTAGTTTCTATGATGTAATGGGGATTCGCCACGGGCACGTATCCCCCAAAGAAAATAAAGATTGCCCAGTGGGACCAAGACAATGGTCCGAATTTGATACAATCAGCAGGTGGGCGCATAGCTACGACACTGTTTCCTGTCAGATATTGTCCGTTCCACTGTCTGGGTCTGCTATAGATTCAAACTGAGCCATCAAGATTGAGAATATCTGCTGGCCTAATGCGAGTGATGTGAAGGATTAAGTCTATGATTCAGCCTCAGAGATTCGTGACTGTTTATGCAGCAGTAAATAATCGATTCAATCTGGATAGACGCCTGTGGTAGCCGTATCTTGGGAAAAATATGTTTCAGAAGTGGAATATTGCGGAGGTATAGTTTCACCGACCGGGCTTTCTATGCTGGCTGCAGTTGATTTGAGGTGAGCGCGGTATCGGTCATAATTGTTGGCGCTCCGCGGTCCGGTACATACTGGCTCGTAGATCTTTTGCAGACAAGGCTCGGGGTAGCAATCCCAACTGAGACGCATTTCATTCCTCTGTTCGCACGATATCTCTGGCTATGGGGTGATTTGAGTAAAGCGCCTAACAGACGGCGTTTACTCAAGAGCATCTACGAGTTCATAGCCTGCTGGACGGTTCGTTCCTCTGTCTCGGGTGAATACCGTGAACAAGTGCGGCGTGTCAGCCTGCTAGTCACGATCGACGAAGGTCGAGTTGATCAAATTGTTGAAGAGTCCCACGATTACCCATCCCTGATAGATGCACTGTTCATGCATTTTGCAGATATTCATGGCGCGAGCGCTTCAGGTGACAAAAGCGCCCATTATCGTGCACTCGATCCTCATAAAACATTTGGGTACTGTAGCGACGCAAAGATGTTACATGTGATCCGCGATGGTCGTGACGTAACACTAAGTTGGATGAAGGAGTGGTTTGGACCATCGACGCTATCAGAGGCTGCAATCGAGTGGCGTCAGCACGTGGAAGTAAATCGTACATGGGGACGTGCAAACCCCGAGCGGTATCACGAACTTCGCTATGAGGATATGGCCGTAGATCTCGAGGCTGAAATCAATAAGCTGAAACAGTTTCTGGGGCGGGATGGCGGGTCTGAATCTGAGGGTATTTCTGGCTCTGCACTTGCCAAAGCGCTGTCTAGCTCCCCTAGCCATTCAGGGTTTATCGATATAGTGGCTGCTGATAACGTGGCGAAGTGGAAGTCTCGAATGCCAGACAGTGATGTTATTGAGTTCGAAAGGATAGCCGGAGCGACTCTCGTAGCCAGCGGTTACGAAGCCTCCAATACTTCAACCGAAAGTTGGCCCTATCATTTCCCACAGCTTTCAGGACATAAGTTTCGAGTTGCAGCCAAAACGCTCTTACCATTCATACTGGGCTTCGCTTCGAAGTGCGGTGTGTCGCTACTGCCCCTCATTAACAGGGGCTTTGCACCAGAATGGCGGCGGATTGATATTTGAGACCTGCGCGGTATCTCCTCGCTATCGATGGGGTTATCTTCAGTCGAGATCAAATATACGGATACACCCCGGGAGTGAAAGGTAAGTTTACACTCGGAACTGCCCTGGGCCATCCAGCCGGAATGGTTTATGGGCAGTTCGAAATTGCGCACCTTAGCGTGAGTTGTGATAAGAAGAAAGTCAGGGGCAGCGGGTGTTAAAAGAAAAGCTGAGGAAATGGGGATTTCTGCTTCGTCTAGTTCTCGGCGTTGCCATTCTGATACTGCTCGTCCAGCATGTCGATTTCAATATGCTGGCTTTGCTAGGCGCGGGGCAGATTACAATCGTGATACTGGTCGTGCTTGCGGTGGTAGCGACTGCCTGGTTTGAGGCAGCAAGACTGCGCAGCCTAAGCGAAAACCAGTTCACAATGAAAACGATGTTGCGCGTTATATTCATTGCCCTGTTCATAACCAATTTCACGCCAGCGTCAATTGGTGGTGACGGCTATAAAATTCTCAAGATGGCTGGGCAGAAAGGTTACGTAAGTGCTACGGCCCTCATTTTGTTGGAGCGAACACTTGGGCTTTCTGTGCTTCTGCTTGGCTCGTTTGTATTTGCGGTGCTGCTTGGCGATGGCTGGCTTCAGGACTACTATGCCATTGGCTCCACTGTCGATTTCCAGCAGTACTGGAACGAATTTACTCAAACACTGCTGGCCGGATTTCTAATTTTGGGATTGCTTCTCCTGCTATTTTTCAGGCGATTTATCTTTAAACTGCTTCGGGAGTTTGTGACAGCCCTCATCCAAATCCCATTCAAATCATTTTCACTGGCGCTTTTGTATACGGTGATGTTCCACACTGTCAAAGCGATCCTGCTTTGCATTGTACTGGCGGTAGTCGGTCAGCAATTGGATTTCGCACAGGCCTGGGTGGTCCTCGCTTTCGCAGCTGTCGCTGGAATGATACCGCTGAGTATTGGCGGACTCGGCATTCGCGAAGCCGCCTTTGTTGTTGCGCTCGCGCCTTTTGCAATAGCATCACCGCCGGCACTTTTCGCAGGTTTGGTATTTCGGATTGCCAGTATTTTTCAGGCCGGAATCGGAAGCTTTCTTTCGATACGCAGCGGAAAAGAGACGACTGAAAAATAACGAGGTTCTGACGGTTGTTTCAGCGTTATCGCTGCTCAGGTTAACGCTTGAAAGGGCTGGTAACTAACTCGAAGATTTTGTCCGGTAGCCAGCGCAGAAAAGTGAATATCAACAGGATGTAAGTCGGATAATAAAAGCTCTGTCGCTTGCTACTAATCATTCGCACAATGTACTCAGCAGTTTTAGGCGACGAGGCCACTACCAATGATTGGGAAGATTGTCCTTCAGAAAAGCGGGGATTAATAGGGGTATCTACCGGGCCAAGATAAAGTATTTTGAAGTCTATGGCCTTGTTAGCGTAACGCATACGCAGGCCCCGCATAAGCATGGAAAGAGCGGCTTTAGATGCAGAATAAGATACGCTGGCATTGTCGGGCCACTGCGCAAACAACGAGGAAATGGCAATAAATTGACCACTACCGCGATGCAAAAAGGGCTCGATGAAGGCTGCTATCCAGTAGTGAGCTCCATCGTAGTTGGTTCTCATTATCTGCCTGGACAGATCAGCGTCTAAACCTGGCAATTCGTCTTCAAGGTCAATCGCCGCGTTCAGTACGACGATATCAGGCACATAGCCCTCCTGTGACATTTTTTCCTGAAGAGTATTAGAGGCAGAGGGATCCGAAATATCACATACATCGTAGCGAAAGCCAGCCTGGCCCACTTCATCTGCCAGCGATTGTAAGCGATCGACGCTGCGAGCTATCCCACGGACTTCATGTCCTTGGCGGACTAAAAGTTTGACAAGATCTTTACCAATTCCCGATGAAACCCCTGTTATAAATACCTGCATCTATTCTTACCTTCTGCGATCAGCAACATGCACGCCCAATTACTAAATGATGTTTGGATCTTCACGTGGTGCCACATCCTTGAATCTGATGCCCATTGAACGTTTGACTATATAGGGGGGACGTCCTCTCACTTCATCGTATATACGGCCTACATACTGGCTGAGCACGCCGATCGACAATAACTGCACACCTCCTATAAATAAAACGGAAATCACGATTGAGGCATAGCCGGGTACATTGGGCGCGATGCCGGTGAGCTTGGCAAACAGAAACCAGCCGCCGGCTAGAAAGCTAAAGAGAGAAATAGCAAAACCGAGGTAGGTGCTCAATATCAGCGGGACCTGGGAAAAAGAAAAAATTCCGTCAAAAGCGAACTTCAAGTATTGCGAAAGGCCAAACCCCGATTCGCCGGATGAGCGCTCTTGTCGGTCAAAATCCACGCCGGCCTGACTAAACCCCGCCCATGAACGAAGGCCCCTGATATAACGATGCCCCTCAGGCATATTGTTCAGTACTTCCACCACCGGCCGACGCATCAGGCAGAAATCACCCACATCCTGTATTACCTGATGGCTGACCATCTTGCTAAGCAGCTTATAGTAGCCTTTAAATATAGTATGGCGGAAAGCCGATATCTTGCGGCTACGTCGCACTGCGTAAACCACATCAAATCCTTCATTGGCTTTATTGAGCAACTCAGGAATCAACTCTGGAGGGTCTTCCAGGTCGTCATCCATGACGATCACCATCTCGCCAAGGCTGTGGCGTAGACCAGCGGTAATAGCCATTTGATTGCCAAAATTTCGCGACAGCTCTATAAGTTTAACTCGGGGGTCTTTCTCGTGGAACGAAGCAACGATTGCAGCAGTATCGTCCGTACAACCATCAACAACTGCAATGATCTCAAATGAACTTGTTATCGACTCCAGTGTTTGCGTCAGTCTTTGGTATAACTCTGGAAATATCTTACCGGAATAATAGACAGGTAGAACTACGGACAAATGTAATGTGTCAGACTTCATACTAGAGCATATTTCCGATTATTTAGGCGGTTTCGCCGAAGCCATCACAATGCAGTGGGGTAGCAGGCAAACAAAGACTGTGCCAATTTCTGCTATTGCGATCTCTATGTACCACTGTATCCCCTGTGTCCGCAAATTCCTACACTAGCAGTGCAGTTAAGCAGGGGACCCGGAAAGCCGATAGAATCGAGGACTGTACAGTGCTTAACGCCGGATTTCGAACGCTTCTATACTAGACCCTGGCAATGTTTCCATGTCCATTCTTGTGCGGCCCTGAAGACTAAAATACAAATTCGAGCTACCTCTGTAGAGATCGATATAGCTGACTCGTTCCTGACTGGATGTCTTAGTCAAGATTCCTGAAGAAATATATTTTTTGGCCTGTATCTGAACGCGCAGATAAAGAGGTGCGTTGGAGGTATTGTGAACTACAGTTTTGCCCGGATGTATTTCCCAGTTAGCGTTAAGTTCGGCTGCATTTATCGCAATTCTTCCGGCCTTTCCTGCACCCTGATCCACTATTACAGCAGTGTCTGCAGCGTTGAATAGCCGCCTTGACGCCTTGTATTGATCAAGAATCGGACTGGCGGGAAACTCTTCTGAAAACACATTGAGATTATTGTTTTTCAAGTATGTCAGTGCGATCTCCCGGCGCTTTTTATCCTTGTTAAGGCCGGTAATTCGAAAAGGGAGCACAATATTATTTTCAGGTACTGTGCCGGCTAAAAATACACCTAGGGCGTGGTTGTAATTTTCTTTCTGTAACATCGGTGCTTTGCCCCATCCTGTATAAATTTGCATGCCCTGGATAAAGAGTAACGCGCCGATACCCAATGCTATCGCCATCAGGGCGGGCCATCTACACAGCCTCTCCCGGGAAGATACCGTATCGCTAACAATCAGCCACAGCGCCCATAACATGCCGATGATGCCGAGTTTGAAATTGGGCACATATCTGGGTGTAGCCAAGCCCCACGTATCCATATACCAAAAACGGAATATTAGGCTAGCCGCACCAAACAGTAGTGCAGCGATCATGAGAGCCAGCGGTGTGGTAGATTTTCGATAAAGCCCTTTTTTCAGGTAGAGAATCAGGACCCCTGCATACACGAAGGTCAGGAGCTGGGCCATGAAGATGAGAAGTTGTTCAGCCTGTGGGAACCTGTCTTTCAATGAAACGATATCCACCAGACCTGAACTGAGCCCGATGGAGACACGTGTCAGTGTCCCCGCAGGATTCATCAATAGCGCCTTTAAGGTTCTTCCAATCCCATCTGCTGACGGACCTGCAGGACCCACTGGAACTGCCAGGTGCATAAACAGGCGATGCACGATTACAGCTGCAGCTATAACCAGTGCAAGATGCAGGTAGACAGAACGTCTTTCGAGAGTAAAGACGAGTACCAGGACTGCAAAAATTGAAGCCAGGAAAATTGTGCCGAAACTCCCGTTCGCGAATATAAGTAACAGCGCAGCGACGGCAACTGCGAAATACCACTGTTCTGGTTTATCTGCCAGGAGACTGCGATGCACCAGAAGAAAGACCGCTATTCCGAAAAAATGGAGATACTGTTGCAGGGTGAGCAAGGGCCAAGTGTATTGCTCCAGGGAATTGAAGCCGAGCGCGATAGAGGCGATCAGTATTGCTCCCAACGCCGCCAAAAACTCAAGTTTCCGTGTCGGGGCCAAAGTTGTCCGCCTAATACTTACCAATATCAACAGGGTAGTCAGTACTTGAAAGAAGAGGCCGAAATAGGCGTCGTAATCCAGTCGGAAACCGAAGAGTTTTAAATTCACTATCTGAAGAAGATGCAATAGTGGCACAGGGTGGTGATTGGTCCACAGGACCGACGCATCCTCTTTCCCTTGTAGAAAGGGAAGAACAATATCCAGGAGGTGCCGAAAAATATCAGCGCGAATATGCGGCGCAGCTACGTAATTTACAAATGCGAGTGCATTTATTGCAAGTAGAGCAAAACATGCCCAGGTAAGAAACGACAACCTCGTACTAGGCTGAAGAGCTCTACTGTTTTTATCCAACTTGATATCCTTGGTGACCGAGAATATACCTTCGTTCACGCTCTACAGACCCAGAGTATTGTTGGTGAAGGAGGTCAAAAGTAGCGTTGGAGCAATTTTACACGGACCTTATGCCAAACGCGAGTCCGTGTCTGCGCCGCCGCTGTCCGCCCGAGAGTTGGCTGCCACTGCGGTGGCAGAGATACTGGAACGTTAAATCTCCACATTGATAGAAATAGGTGATGAATACTTACAAGCGCCATAGGTCTCCACCCGACATCACCAGCTACGCCGTTTGGCTCTACTATCGATTCAATCTTAGTCATCGAGACATCTCAATTCAGCCAGGCGGGCTCAAAGTTTTCTGGGGGCACATGCTGCTGGTAATATGTTCAGTTAGGGAATGTATCTGGTGAGGGCGCAACATTATCGGGATCTGAGGGAGAGTGCTTTTGCACAGTGGGAGCAGGGCGGTTGCTTGAGTTACACCAAATAGATTTAGTGGGCTGAATGGACTTAACTTGTCAGTAGCTGGGTCAATCATGTGGTGCTTG
The DNA here is from genome assembly GCA_047611225.1 of Halioglobus sp. Lineage (GTDB taxonomy): Bacteria > Pseudomonadota > Gammaproteobacteria > Pseudomonadales > Halieaceae > Marimicrobium. The sequence continues at coordinate 18,260 of JBLFWP010000009.1, read as the reverse complement.
ACAGGGGACAGAGAAATACCTATAAAAATGGCTACAGTTGTGTAAAGGAATACCAGTGAAATACAGAATATCCTTGTACTCGTTACTTTTTTTATTCACTTTCTCCAATACTACAATGGGCTTTGAGCCTTTGTTATTGGACGATTCTAACGTTTGTGAACCCTCGGCGGCGCTACCGATCACCTGTACCAATGGAGCAGAAAGCTGTCTTCTAGTTGGTGACAACGAGAAGGAAAAATCTCTGTATCGATTCTCCTTGCCCGATACGCCTAGCGACTCTCCAGCCGTCAGCTACAGCAAATTGAAGTTTAAGCCTAAAACGAAAATAGAGGATATAGAAGGACTTACGTCGCTGGGTACTGACACCGCTCTCATTATGGGTTCGCACAGCCGCGATAGCCGCTGTGGGTTGCAGCCCGAAAGGCGTTTGATCGCAACAGTACAAGTCACCAAAGACGGAATTAATGTACAACAAAAATCCCAATCCAACGACATCAGCTGTGCATTGCTCTTTGGTGAGGCTGCCAATAGTCAATCAGGTATAGCGGCTCTTTGCACTTCGATAGACGCGGCTGAGACTGCAGCAAATGATATTGTCTCGAAATATTCGTCGGGTGAGATATCCAGCAAGACGCAGGCGAAAGGCATGTGCTCAAGCGCCGCGCCATTCAATGCCGAAGGTATCGTGGCCCTTACAATACCCGAAGAGGTAAAAGTCTGGGTTGGGCTTAGATCGCCTCTCGTTGGAAACCATCCACTGGCAGACGACGGGCGCAATCTGGCGGCAATCATGCGCATGAAAGACACTGAGAGTTTCGTGTTTGACGCTGTTGCTTTCCTGGATATGAATGGGCGAGGGGTGCGCGAACTTGCTTACGCTAACGATCAAATATGGGTCATCGCAGGCCCGGCACAAGACAGCGATGAGGAGTTCCTACTTTATGCATTCTCTCCATCCGATCTTGTCAGCGAAGCTATCATCGCACCAAGGCTGATTCGAACTCTGCCAACTTCCTCCGAAGGGCTGGCTTTTGTGGGGGGCAGTATGTATGTCGTTATTGATGGAGAAGGTAGATTGCTGGGAAAATGTAAGGTGCCCGGAAAATATTTAAGGCTATCCATCCCAGTATCTAGCTAATCGAGAGGTACTGACAACTAACCTGCCGATTTCAGTAGAGTTGCCTCGTGAATACCTCCAAGCGGCATCTTGCGAAGCCATGGTGCTTACTCTATTGATACTATCTATCTGCCGTTAAGAAAAGCCTCTGATAAGGGGGGCGTAGTCATCCCAAAAAAAGCGCGTAAACAGCGCGAGCGAAAATCTGGGTAGAGTCAGCCCAGAGAGTTGTCTAGAGAAGCGAATGTCCAGTGAAAAGGAGCGAGATTTAGGTAGCGGGCCGTTCGTAACCCAGCCCATCAAAGGTTTTTTCGATAGCCGCTTTGGCTGCAGCTACCACCTGTTCCAGCGGCATGTTAGCGTCAATCTCGACGATGTTGGCACCGCCGAAAGTGAGTAATGAGGCGTATCCGATCTTGCGCTCTAGCGTCGCGCGAGGATGGTCCAGTTTGCGTGCGCAGGCGGTGTCCAAGTCGACATTGAGCCTGATGACCAGGTTAGGTTGATAGCTGGTCATCCATTCGAAGGCGGTCTGCTCTCGTCGTGCGAGCGCTTGCACGAAACCGCTTCCGGTTGAGTCCGGCTCCATGTCAGGGCCATCGAAAGCACTGCGAATATCCAGCTGCGGAAAACGATCCGCGAGAATAATATAGCCCTGCTCGCGCAGCACCAACATGCGGCGAAACCGTCGAACCCTTCGCTGCGTGAAGGCGTGCATTACTAGTCCCGGAAGCGCGGTAGGAGCCTTTTTTTCCGTACGGGACTTGCGCACCGTAGAGGCTTTTTTCTCAATGAAGCGACCCACAACCCCACCGATTATTGGCCAGCTCCCAATTGAGCGGCTCATATTCCCTTGTTGCTTGCCAAGGTGTGCGGAGGCGGCAGGGCCATAAGCCTTAATCCACGCAAGCAGTGCCTCGCTAACGGTTGATTTGCCAGAGCCGTCGCAGCCAACAATAGCGAATAGCGGTGGTAGCGTGCTGTTTTCGGGAGCGTTCATTGAATTTCCTGAAGTAGCTGCGAGCCATTTTTAAGAAACATTAGAACAAGAGTAAAGCAACAGTAAAGCCAAACTAAGGTACAGCTGTTTCGAATTATTTTCTGGCGGGGCGCCTCTGGGCATATCCGCCTACCACTAAAAACGCCGTATTGTAGCAGGCTGGGCAGTGTATGAAGCCCCGTCGAGAAAACGCCGTCGACGGCTCTCGACAATTAGCTATCATGGGTTTTGCTACCGAGTGGAAGCACGGCGCAATAAATACAGCGCAACCAGTAATATCAGAAGCCCGGGAGCCAATACCGTGACAGCAACGTGTACCGGCAAAAGGCCACTGAGGTGACCACTAATCTGTTGTACAAGGTAGTAGACAATACCAATGATGGCACCCATGGTTATGCGCTGACCAACGGGAACACTGCGTGTCGAGCCCAGCAAAAACGGCAGCGACAACAGCGCCATACCCAGTAATCCAACCGGAACACTTATCTGGCTCCAAAAGAGAATCTTCTGCGTCTTTGCGTTCATATTGTTCTCTTCCAGGCGACGGATGGAGCGCCAAAGATCCGGCGGCGATAGGGAGCTGGCGGGAATGATAAGCGCCTGCGTTTCTTTTTCGTTCAACAAGGACTCAAAAACCACGCTCACTTTATGCTCCGTTTGCGATCGCTGGGTACTGACGCGAGTTTGCTGCACGTTATGTAACAGCCAGGTATTGTTCTGCAACAAATCTGCCCTGGGCGACTGCAATAACATGCTGAGATTACCATCAGCCTCGAACTGGTATATCTCTACGTCCGCGAGGCTTCTGTCTGCTGACATCGCACCAATACGAATAAACTGACCCCGGCTACGTGTCCAAAATTCCTTATCACTAAATGCCTTTGGGGGCTCCTCATAACCAATCTGTGTGGGGGTCAGCAATGTTTTTGCGCGGTGCTGCGCGGCGCTGTATTCCACTCTGGGAATCACAAAATTCTGCAGCAGTAGCACCAGTGCGATTAATAAAAGTGCAATCTTGACGATGGGTACTGCGATGCGTACCGGCGATACCGCTGCAGCGCGCAGAGAAACTAACTCGAGGTTATTCGCCAGCGTACCCAGGCCTAGCAATCCCCCCAACAAAGCAGTCACTGGCAGTAAACTTACAATCAACGCGGGCATTGTGTAGGCCACCACAATTAACGCATCCGATAGTTCATAGGCGCCTTCCCCGACATTCTCCAACTCCTCTGACAAAGCCAGAATACCGAACAGGGTAAGTAACAATGCAAGTACCGGCAGACAACCGCGCAAAAAACTACTGCTAATATAACTGTCGATGCGGGTCATCGACGGCCACCGCGCGCTGCGCGCTGCAGTCTGTACCAGGGGAGATAAGCCACTGCGACCACAACGCCCAACAATAGGGGTGCCCACCAGAGAGAGCTGGTTCTCTGCTGCTCGACCCAGGTTCGGCCAACCTCAATCAAATTGTAATAAGCGGCGTAAATGGTAAACGCCAGCAACAGTTTCGCGTAGCGCCCCTGCCGCGGCTTACTGCGACTCAGAGGCACTGCTAGTAGTGCAAAAAGCACCGTAGCTATCGCTGTAGAGTAGCGCCACTGGTATTCCGATTGATCTTCAGGATGCGTGGAGGTTTTCAGCTTCGCACTTGTCTCGGCCTTAGCTTTGTATTCGGGTGCCTGCGGCTGCTCGTTCTTTACACGAATGGTGAACTGCTGGATTGTCGCTACGAGGTCCGGTCCATCTTCAACGCGCTTAAAAATGCGCGCGTTGTCTAACTCTAGTGTATGAAACTGCGCACTCGGCCGTTCGATCAACAATCCCGATTCGGCGGCGATTACTTCGATCTCGTCACCGGTGCGCGTGCGAATAAACACCTGATCTAGCACCTGTTTGGGGGAAATTTTTTCGATAAATACCGCTCGCTCTTCCTCTACCAAATCCTCGACCGTTGCCTCCTGAGAACCATAGGTGTAGGAGTCCTCACCGGCAGTGGATGTGGACGGTGGCGCGGATCTTGTGAGATAGAACTGTCCAGGCTTAATGCGATCGATATCCGAGGAGGCCTCAGCAACAGCGAGCATGGCGTAGGTCTGGGTGTAGGCCCAGGGCCTTCCGTAAATGGAAAGAATCGCTACCACTAGTGCTACTGGAATGGCCAACATTAATACCGGTCGAACGATGCCGTATTCGCTAACGCCGCTGGCCTGCAATGCGGCGATCTCAGAGTCACTATGCAGCTTTCCCAGGCCCAATATCAGGCCAAAAAACAGGCCAATGGGCAGTAACACTTCCATCGCAATTAGCACTTTGAGGAGCGTTAACTGCATGATCTCAGCAGAGTTCAACAAACCGCCGTCAGAGTGCGTCAGAAAGCGGGACAAGGAGTAGCCGACAAAAATAGTAGCAAGGATGGCAGATACGACAAATGAAGGAATCGCAAACTGTCGCACGAGATGCCTGTCAATAATCAATCCAAAACCTCTCCTTCAAGAGCAGTAATTCCATCGTGTAGACGCTGACAATCCGCTACGGTCACTATTCTACCGCGTTTGAACGATGAACGGTTCAGCCAGAAATTCACCTTGCTATCCCAGGTGAGTTGTAAGGCAGATAAGGGCACCGAGTACCGCCGGCCCTCCAATCATTGGTATACTGCTGCCCCAGCCAGACTTGCACCGCTCAGAGGACTCGAATGCGCCGTATTCAGATTACATTTCACTCCTGGCTAGTAGTATTGTGCGCACTAATTTCAATGACAGCCGGACAATGGGGGCAGGCACAATCCATTGGTTTCAACTCCGACGACACGGTCACTGTCAAGGCTGAGCGTGCCTGGGAAGCAGAGGAGTCAGATGTCATCCACTTCAGCGGAAACTTCGAACTGCTCGCGCCAGACTGGTCCCTACGGGGAGATACTGCAGTGGTCTACGGGAGCCTGGACGATCCTGATCGGGTGGTCGTTGAAGGAAACCCCGCTAGTATTTCCTTCTTGCTTGATCCCGATGAAGACGCGACTACCAGTGAGCCCCGCGAGCAAGTGGATGGTGCCGCTTCCATTGTTGAGTACTTTCGAAGTACGGACAAACTTAAGATGCGCGGTGCGGCAAAGCTGACACGTAAATCCAGCACCATCAGTAGTGAAGATATCGAGTACGACATTGACGCAGATAAATACTCTGCCAGCGGTGAAGGCGGCATCGATATGCAGTTTATCCCCGACGATTTGTGAGCTGAGCCGTGAACGATTCCGCTAAAGAGCCGGTGATAGAAAACCCCCTGCGCAGGGTATTGGGCAACTTTGGCTTGTTGCTGCGCGGTCGCGGCATTGGGGCTGTTCTATTACTCGGCGCCACCGCCCTCATGGCAAAAGCACTGGGCCCTGCTGAATTCGGCATCATTGTGCTAATGCAAACGTACACCTTGCTGATACGTGGGTTGCTGAATTTCAAACAATCCCACGCCATTATTCGTTTCGGCGTGCCGGCCTGGGACGCCGGCGACATTAAGACATTGCGACGTCTCATTCATGTGGGCCGGCGAATCGATCTTTATGCTGCGCTTGCGGCCACTCTGGCAGCTGTCCTGCTCGCCCCGCTGATCGGACCCATGATGGGCCTGGATTCTGAGCGGGTCACAATGCTGGCCATGTTTAGTCTCACTTTGCTAACTTCTGGCAATGTTAGTGCGACCGGCATCCTGCGTCTCTTTGACCAGTTCGACACGCTGGGCCGCAAAGAGATCATAGACCCCTTGATTCGCTTTACCGGCATCGCGATTGCGTGGTGGCTAGAAGCGCCTTTCGTCGTCTTTCTCGCCATTTTCGCGCTCGCATACTGCGCCGAAAATATTTATGTAATCTGCTGCGGTAGGCGTGAATATGAACGCCAACTTGGTGAGGCAGTCGAAGGTGATGACTTCCGCGAAGCAAAAATTGCAGAGTTTTCTGGGCTCCGTGATTTTCTGTGGATAACGTACTGGCAGTCCAATATAGACCTGGTCCCGAAACACCTCTCGATATTGATGGCGGGTGCACTGCTGGGTGCCACTGAGGCGGGCCTGCTGCGCCTGGCGCGACAGTTTTCCACCGTGCTGGCCAAGCCCGCTGTGCTCATTCGGCAAGTAGTATTTCTCGATCTGACCCGCAGTTGGAATCAGGGCAGCTCAGATTTCAAACTGATCGCCTACCGCACGGCGCTTGTCAGCGGCGGCATCGGCTTGATCTTCGTCCTGATCGGATTCTTTTTTGGTGAGTACCTGCTTGGCGAAATTATTGGCGAAGAGTTTATCGGGGCGGCGCCAGTACTTACTTTGTTGCTGCTCGCCGCCAGTTTCGACCTCTTTGCCTCCTCGCTACGCTCCGCGGCCTACGCCGTTGGACGTGCGGGAAAAGTGTTGCGTCTATCGGTTGTATCGTCGATTGTTTACCTGACGTCGTTTGTACTACTCACGCAGGAATTAGGGATTGTGGGCGCAGGCATCGCAGCCTGCGCAGCAGCACTGATTGCGCCGCTGGTACTGGCCCGAGATATCCACAAGAGCACGCAAGCCAACCCGGCTCCTGCAACGCACGAAGCGCAGGAAATAAAATAGTTTTAGGTAAGCGTGGAGAGAAGGGGGGGCAATTAAGCCCTAAGGTGAGGCCGGCATGAATTCCTCGATAGCTTTCAGCATTGCCTCCAGCACCTCGGGATAGGGAACCGCAGCGTCGATCTCGCAAATTACCGCGCCATTGAAATTCAGCTTCGGCATTACCGCAATTTTGTCGCGAATTTCAGCGATATCGTGATCGAGCTTTCGAGCCTGGGCAGTATCTTCATCAACGTGCAAGCGAATCACCAAAGCAGGCACCTGTGCGGACATCCAGTCGTACATTTTGTGCTCCTGCTCGGCGAGTTTGCGCACTAACCAGTTGCTGGTACGTCCCACTGTCAGACCCACCCCGTCATAATGAAAACCGTCTATTTCAGACTGAGGATAACGGTCAGCGATAACTTGCACGCCTCGCTTGGAAAGCTGCTTCACTCGCAGAACAAGGTAGGCACGCCAGATTGAAAATAGATACATAATAAGAGCAGTCCCGGTACCAGGGAGCTTCTTCTCCATATCGAGCGCGCGATCCACTTTGCGGTGAAGGTTGTTCTCCAGCCGTGGACCAATGATGGGTAAACCCTTGATTTTGTCGCCCACTTCACCCGACACCAAGCCCATATAGCGACGCCTCGCAGGGCCTTTCTCGCTTAAACAGAGTGTCAAATCCCGGGTCAGGGTCGTCTTACCGGTACCATCGCAGCCCACAACGGCAATTACCCGATTCAACGGAACTCTATCCGCTCCGGGTTGGTTTGTGAGGTACGACATAGTGGACTCTGCAGCTGGTTATGGGGAAAGTCTAACATAGGACTGATGGTGCATTGCGATCAAGATTTTACCGCCTGTGACTGCAGAGTAGCCGTAACTTCACGCACTGCCTTTTCCACAACCTGCTCATAGGGATCACAGCCATCGAGATCTAGAATCGGTGCACCGTTGAAGTCCAGCGTGGGAATAATAGCGACCTTGTCTTGCAGCATAGACAACTTGTGATCAGGCTTGCGCTCATGGGCAGTTTGCGCATCGATATTCAGCCTGATCACGAGCGCGGGTATGTGGCTCGCCATCCAATCGTAAAGGTCCTGCTCCATCCTCGTCAATTTGCGGCCCAGCCAGGAATCAGCATTCACCGCGCCTAAACCGGGGCCGTCAAAGTAAAAACCGGGTACCTGGGCCTGTGGGTAGCGATCGGTAACGACGACGGCTCCGCTCTTGGCCATCTTCAACATCTTGCGGAATTTGTGCGCGCGCCAGTGAGAAAGAATAAATATAACAACCGTGGTTGCGGTATCGGGGCCTACCGTTTTCTCGGTGTGAGCACGATTCGCCTTGCTGACGAGGTAGCGACCCAGGGGCGGGCCTATAACAGGGCGATCGCGTATCCACTGGGCAATATTGCCGGACGATTGGCCAAGATAAAGCCACTGGACCGGTCCCTGCGATTGCAGGTGAGCAAAAATATCCTCGCTCAGTGTAGACTTCCCCGCGCCGTCACAGCCAGTTAAGGCAATGACCCTGGGAAGGTGCGTGCGAGACGCGACTTTGGAGCTGGAAGGCAGCAGATGGATAGTCCATACAGAGTGATATCGTCCGGCGAGCTTACGCGACTTTACAGACTACATCCACGCCTCAAAGGGTGCGGCCAGTCGAGCGCCTAATGTATTTACCTAGCCTGGTGGCACAAATTCCAGAACCTGTTGAAAGGTTGGTCGATTGGTGGCGCGGAACGTGTTGGGTATCAGGCCTGGAGCGAAGCTGCTTCTGGCACCTTCGCGCAACCAGGTAGTAGGATCGTTACCACGCTCGGCGGCTAATGCCTGTGAAACTTCATCCACAATCGCCCACAAAGAGTCCCTGCACGTATCCAGTGAGCCACTGCCGCAGTAGCTGTTGTTAAAGCGGCCTTCGACATTCTGGCCCAGTACAGTGCGCAGATCCTTGTCGACAAAACTGGCGCCATCGCTGCCGCCTAGATTGCGGATTTGATCCAGGGTGTCTGTCAGATCGCCAAACACAGGCCGCATAACAGCTGCTGCAATTGGTTCAAACAAAGCATCCATGATGGTAGGTCCGGCTTCATCGTAGAAGCCGTTGTCATCGGCATCGAGACGCGGCGCGTCGTCTTCTATCCAGGCATTGAGCAAGTCAACAACTTCCCCTGCCAGTGGCGTGGGTGCTTCTCCGCCGCTCAAAACTTCACGCACGGCGGGCCACGCTGGCGAGAGGGTGTCTTCAGTGGCCGAACGGTTCATTATGCCGACGACTCCTGCGAGCTCGACCTGATCTGGAAATTGATCGAATAACTCAACTCTGTGTACCGAGCCATAAGCATTGCCGTCGCCGTGCATAAACCCAGGCGCCGATTGGTTATTCCAATTGAGCAATCGCCCGTCGGGGCCTCCTGTGGCATGTGGATGCTGTTCCTGAGTCAGAAAACTCTGCCATTCGTATTCACCCGTGCCCCAAGTTGGTAGGCGTCGATCCAGTCCGCCAGCGCGTACGGGCAAGTAGCCCGAGCTGAAATAGGCAGTGTCGGTGCGTGACATATAGCCCCAATTGAAGGTGAAACCAAACTTGTTCGCCGACTCCCAGAACTTCTCAGGTGTGGAGGCATCGCCTTCTGTCATGTCTTTGAGGCCTGCCAGATTAAGTCCATCGCGGCCAAAGGTTGAGCGCTTACGCGTTAAGGCGATAGGGGTGCCGTTGGATGTGGCGGTGCCGATCATTGGGCCGTGCTCAGAGACTGGATAGCGCAGCAGAGTGCCGTTGAGAGTGCCTGCTTCGAACATTTCAAAGGGGGTGCACTCTCCGTTATACATATAGTGCATTGATTCGCGCGTGGGTTCGGACGCGTCGGGGTTGCATAACAATTCTGCGTAAACGTCGCGTACGTCATGGTTAGCCGATGTGAGGCTCCATGCGTAATCCTGCGTACGCCCAATCAGCAGGTACATCGACAATCCGGGTACGCCCACGCCCTGGGCTTCAATGCCCGGTCCGCTCAGATGCAGCTGCATGACGATTTCGGGATAAAAGTAACCCAGTTGGGGGCCCATCACCGCAATGTTATTGCCGTTGGCGGTTTGCGGCGAATCCACAATGAGGAAGTTTGAGGCCCGCCGATCTAGTGGCGCATCTGCGGCAGGGATGAGTACATCGTCGTCATTGCTAGCTGTAGCTGCGACTGTAACGACAGCCGGGCCACGTGGGTCCAGTGAAATTACGGAATCCTTGTCAATGACAACGGCGCCAACTACGTCGCCACCAGTAAAGTGTCCGTATTCAAAGCGGGTGTCTAAAGTGGTGGGTGCCTCTGGATCATCGAAAAGCATGGCATCTTCCCAGGCCAGTTGGCCGGGGCCATCGCCTAAACCGTCGATGAGAGTCGCCAAAAACTCTGCATTGGACGCTTCGCTGCCGCCACCCGCGCCGAAAATGGAACCAATAAAAGCGGTCACTGCGATGACGTCGTTGGCGGTATAGGGAACAGGATTAATGACACCACTGGCGGTTTCGTAGGCATTCAAACCGTCGGCATAAGCCTCAGCGTCGGCGATTATTTCGAGGCCTTCATCACCGTAGGTGTCTATGATCAGTTGCACCTGGTCCGTTACAAGTTGTTCTGTTGCAGCACTGGGAATGAAGGTTTGACCACTGGTGACCAGAGAGAATGCGTTGATTCCTGGAACATCTGCCACGGCAACTCTTGCTGGGCCACGTCCGAGGCTTACCAACAGTGCGCGGTCGCGAGCCGTCACCCAGCCAGCGCCAAAGGCAAGATCGGCGCGAGTTTCACCGCTGATGTGGGCGATACCGTATTCGTCGTAGAGAATTGTCGTGCCCTGACGGCCGGTAACTTCCTCAACGGTTTCTCCGATGGGTTCAAAGTTTTCGGGTAAGAAAAGCTCCTCGATATCGGCATCCGTGACATTGCCGCGTAGCGGTGTGAGTCCGTCGTACAGCGGTAGCTGGTCCAGAGAATTTTCCGAGGTCGGCAGGCCGCCGAAGTTGCCCGGTGGCAGGATATAGTAGGCGCGGTCCACCATTATAGGGGGCAGGGGGCCAATCGTTACGGTGCCATCTTTATTGTCTGTGCAGGCAGAGAGCGCGAGTAGGCAAACAAGGCCGAAAACAGGGAGTGTTTTTCGCGAAACGGTAAAACGTGAACGACTATGAGCGGGCACAATACTCTCCTTGTGACGAACAGCGGATGCTGCGTTCTTCACTCTAGTGACTGGCTGGAGCACTGGCAAGCGCTCACAGCAGCGGGTGGCAAAATTTTTTTCAATTTCGTCCACTGCTATGGTTTTCACTATGTGTAATATCGTCGGTCACTGCCTGCAGGAAGACTCGCGGAATGGGTATAGGAATTATAAAGGGAGTTTGTGAGAGGATTTTCTTCTGGGGTCTAGATGTTGAACCGGCTAGGTTCGTAATCTTTTGCATTGTTGCTCGGAATCGTAATTGCATGGGGGCGCAGTTATCAAATCTGATCGTTCGAGAGACGCTGCGTGCAGCTGTCCGGGCCAACTGGTTTAGTCAATAGCTTCCGTGCTGGTTGAGCGGTGGTAACGCGGGTTCCTTCCGCGCGAAAAGAGACAGCGTTTCAGGTGGGGCTCGGGTGGGTGGCGCCGTGGAGTTTTCCGCTTAGTCTATGGCCGGGTCCTCAAGTTTGTAGTGCGCTTGGAAACCTAGCCAGCGGGTTTCAGGCTCGCGAGCAGCTTTAGGGCTTCCTCTTTTTCGGGAAACTCCCCATGATCAGCCGAGATAAGTTTCTCAAGAAGTGCAATAGACCGCTTCGTTCTTCCCATACCTGCGACAATCATAGCTTGATGATAGGCAATAGTGGCGTTGTCCGGGGCCAGCTTTACGGCGATTTTGATCGACATTAGTGCGTTGGAGTGATTGCCATTGAGGTGCTCAATGACCGCCCGGGTGTCTAGCAGTGCCGGGGAATGGCGCTTGTTCGAGGCGGCCCGACGTATCAATTCCAATGCCCCGGCCGGATTCTCGAACCTCAGTAACCAGGCCATATTATTGAGTGCAATAATATTTTCCGGCTCCTGTTCCAGCACCGCCGTGTATTGCAATTTGGCCTCCTCGACACTTACTGATGATTCAAGGTTTGCCGCCAGCGCGACTCTCACAGCGGTGTCATAGGGATCCATTTCAAGCCAGCGCCGCATGAGTATGCGACCTTGTTCTTTGCGGCCCGCCCGCGCCTGGCGGTCTGCAAGTTCCAGTAGTTTTCGGTTTGAGGGTTCCTGAAGATAAGCACGCTGCGAGAGTGCCACAGCTTCCTCTGACTCCTCGTTGAGACTCGCTGCTTTCGACCTCAGGCGCAACACCTGGGCTTCGTCCGGCGCTAGTCGTGTGAGGGGGCCCAGATATCGTTCGAACTGACTTTGATCGCCCCGCTCTTCAGCTAGACTGGCCAGAACAAATAATGAGGGTATGTGATCTGGGTTCTCCACGAAGGAACGCTCAAAGGACGTCCTGATTTTCCGCTTTCTTATCGTACTTGCCGCTGTACCGGCAGATATTGCCAGCACCCTGGGAGAGCGCTGTTGCAGTTTTGTTAGCGGTGCAAAGAGGCCGGCGATCTTCTCCGGACGGTTTTTCTGCTTGTGAACTGCCGCCAGCATAAGGCGAGGTTCAAGCACCTCCGGGTCCGCTTCGATGGACTGTTCCAATAGCAGCTGGGCCTGATCGTAGTTCTTTAGGTGACTTTCAAGCGCGGCCCAATGCATTAGTGTCATTTGTTCATTGGGGTATTCACTTAAAGCCGTCTTGTAGTGCGCTTTGGCGCTCTGGGTGTCGTCCTTACGTAGCGCAATTTTCGCCATGAGCTGGCTCGCCAGAGGATTGCCCGGATCCTGCTTCAATGCCTTGACCAGCATTTTGTTGGCGGCGTCAGGGCGTCCCGCAGCCAGGTAAATTTTCGCCAGCAGTGCATATGAGTTCAGGTCTGACGGATTGGTCAGCAGGTAGAATTCTGCCTTCCTGACCGCAGTTTCGTGCTCCTGCGCTCTGTGTTCCTGCAGAATCTCCAGGATCTCCACCAGAGGGAAGTCCGGCTGATTCAGGCGAATGGCCTCCATGTAGCCTGCCTGTGCCTCGTTCCCCGGTGCGGCCTGTCTCGCCAGGCCCATGCCCAATTGATCAGTGGGTGTGTCAGGCTGTAGCGCTGCGGCGCGGGAAAACGCATCAAAAGCAGCTGCGGATTGACCATTCAGGAGAAGCGCATTGCCCTTGAGTGTCAACGCGTGAATATCATTTTGGTCGTAGTCCAGTGCCGGTTGAATGACAGTCAGTGCCTGTTTTGCATTTTTTCGCTGCAGATGAATGGCCGCAAGATATTTCCTTCCCGCGATATCTTCCGGTACCAGGTCGACATATTCCTGCGCTAGCACAGCGGCCATGTTGGGGTCACCATCGACGAGCCGCGCAATGCTCGCGTAGTACAGGAGCAGGGGGTAGTGTCCGGCGACAGGGGCTGCCGCAGAAAAGGATTTAACGGCGGCGCGATATTTCTTGTCCTTGAACTGGAGTAGACCTCGGATGTAGTGAGCAGAAGGATGTCCGGGCGCCAGCTCCAGGAGGATTGCAGATTCAGCCCTCACTGCATCGACATCCTCCAGTTGAAGATTTACCAGCGCACGTGCCACGCGATCCGAGAATGCCACGTGGGAGAGCGAGATGGACTTGTCAAAAGCGGCGCGAGCTTCTGGCAGCTTCTCTAACTGCAGTAATAGCTGCGCCTTGAGTCGCCAGGCACTGGCGTTGTCCGGAGCTCGTTCCAGAACTGTTTCTGTAAGATTGAGGGCAGACCGGCTATCCCACTCATGAGCGAGAATCCGCGCTTGGGCCAGGGTTGGCTCCGCCGCGTCGGGAGAGCTTGCTCGTGCCATGGCGACCAGCTCCCGCGCGCGATCAACCCGTCCGATGGATAACTCTGCCAGCGCTTGCAATGACATTAATCTAGCGGAGGCTGTCGGGTTCAGGTTCCGCTTCTCAAGTTGCAATACCTGCTGGAACTTTCCCTGTGCCAACTTGGCCTTTGCGAGTGCCGGTCGCACGTCGTTACCGGTCCAGCCCATCTCGCCGGCGAGCAACAATTCCTTTTCCGCATCGCGAACTTCACCAAGGTCCAGGTATATTGTGCCCAGCAGCCAGCGTGCTTCTGCCAAGTTTCTGTCAATTTGAAGGACCCGTTTGAGTTCAACACTGGCGGACCGGTAGTCCGGTACCTCCATATAGGTTCGCGCGCGAGCGATATACTGCGACGTTGATTCAGAGCAGCCCCAGCTCAACAGCGTCAGCAGCAATAGTAGAATGAGAGGTCTTTTCATAGATCTTCTGGTCAGGGCCGGGCTCTCTGCCATTGTCAGCTTTCTTTACAGATTGGCCGATGTGTAGCGGGAGTAATTATAGTAAGCACATGATATTAATATAAATACGTGTAGATGGCACGATATGTGCTTGTTTCTACTGGAGAATACCTGTAAATATGAGAACCAGGTAACAAAAAGCGCTAATAGAAGCCTATTTCAATGCAAACAATATTTACCAACAGTTCGCGCATCATCAGCACCTTCAGCTTGGGGTTACACCACCTCGCTATCAGGGCGGGTGTCGCTGTTGTCCTTCTGGCACCTGTCTCCATGGCGCAGGCGTTCTCTATAACAGATGTGACCTTTCAGATACCACCGGGAGCGGTCCAGTTTGCTGACGCCGCGGAACTATTACCCAAGAATGATGATGTCAGTTCCGTCAACGCTCTCAGCGGCCCCTTTGCGGGGGACTCCTGGACCTTATTGGACAAGACGGACGACCCCTCGACTGAATATTTGGGCGTGACCTTTGAACTTACTGCAGACGTCAATGCCACCTCCGGTTCCTGGGCTCTGTCCTGGAGTGAAACGGGTACTCCGGGGCTGCCGCTCACCATGGATTTCGTCTTCGTCACGAAGGCCGCCCGGGATTGGGGCGCTTACCTGTTCGAATCAATTACCTTTACCACCAGCCCCCTGACGGGCAACGGCACGTTCGAGATCACCTGGGCCAATAACGGGGGCAATATTCCCGGGCTGAGCCATGCATCTATCTACGGTCGCGCCGTCGAGGGCGACCCGCCGCAGCCCGTTCCTGGCCCCGGTACTTTATTGCTTCTGGCCCTGGGCCTGCTGCTACTTTGGCAGCGTATGCAGCCTAGTCCGGCACGCCCATAGATCGAGTAAGCAAAAAGCTTCCAGGAATACCTCTCACTGTTTTTCGCAGCTCTAGCGAGCAACCTGCAATTGTCACCTGTTGAGAATTTCTACAGCCCTAGATGAAACTGCGCTTTAGTGCGAGATGCGTGGGCATAATTGTAATCAGGGGACAGGCGAGCATCATTGCCGCAATGAATGCGACCGGTGGCATGAGTGTTTGTTCCACTTCAAAAAGTTTCCAGAATCCGTTTATGTTCAGGTCTGGATCCGTCAGCAAAAAATGTCAGCGGTAGAAGTAGGCAGACAAATAGCGCCTGGAGTTTCCAGTCCCTGCCACCGAAGCTAATAATTTCCACAGTGAATTACACATTAGCCACCCACAGATGTTGATTGTGCGTGAGCTTGTCCTTTGGCTGGCGGGACTGATTGTTTGCAGGTTGCCATCACCGGGAACCAAGCCGGTTGCCCAGTGTGGAAAAGCGTATCGGCTAAACCTTATGGCCAAAAACTGGCATTGGGTGTGAGCTCGGTAATCTGTTTTCGCCGCATGGTAGCTATAGCAATTTTTCCTGAAGCGGGGTCTATAGCAATGCCATTAAAGCTTTGTGGCAGGCTCGGATTGGTTTCGGGTGCGGCTATCGTATAAAGGTCTTTGTAGATGACGCCATATATAGTTTCATTGTCCACAGGGCTGACCACATGGTTACGCCAGCTGTTTAGGTCGATATAGCCAATAGTCGAAAACAAATTGTCCAGAGGCATTTGGGAGTTGTTGCTCAATGTAAACCACAGTCGATTGGTGGCGATATCGATATCAATCGAATGCAGCCTTATCTCCAGCGATGCGACCGGTATCTGGATTTCGTGAAACTTGGCCTTAGCCTTGTCGAAGCGTAGCAGGTGGTTGGCTCGGAACTCCCCAACGTAAACGGCCTCTGCATCTACCCGAATACTCCAGGGGAAACCGCCGAACCAGCCGAGTTCCGAGTGAGTGTTTTCAATTGGATAGATTTCTATAGCTTCAGGGCGATCCGGGTTCAGGTTTCCTATATACCTGCCGCGCATATCTGTGAACCACACCGAATCATCGACCGGATCAGTAGCTAGGTGTGCAACTTTCAGTCCTGGAGGCAATTCATCTAACAGATACTTTTCCATACAAGCATCTTGCTCGGGCGTTTTGCCTTCGGTGCAATATTGCAGGCGTTGATTGGCCAGTGCAGTGGGGTCGTCAAAATCAAGAAGGTTACCGCAATTTTCAATATTGGGTATGAAGCTTGATATGGCAGATGGTTTCTTATCAAAATGGCCGCGGTTTTCTCCAACCCAAATGCGATTCCGCGCTGCAGTAAGCCCGATAACCTGATTGTTGCCGTAACCGTTCTTGTCGTCTGTAGGAATGTTGTACACACAAATTCGATCATCAAAGGGTGTGCTTATGGCGTCGGATTTTGTCGGGTCATAGGATATGACCCGTGAATGGTTCCCTATGACTACAGGCCCCATCATGCCCCCGCCCTGGGTAAACCATAGGGTTGATCCGACATTGGTTGCTCGCTCCGCAAGTGAAGAGAAATTCACGGGTTTCTGCGCCGGCCTGGTTGCGAGGGAGGCGAATGGTTTCACCAATTTGGAAGATGTTGTGGATAGCGTTCTTCGCGCCAACGGCACAGTGAATGACTTGACCTCGCCCTGCGCAGAGACATGCTCGATGCTGGTAGAAAATTCATTGATCAACCAGATACCCCCAGATGGGTCGTAGGTGATATCCAGTGGCGCGCCACGGCCAAGCACGCCATAGCTATTGCCCCGACGAAAGTCGTCCCGGTAATCGCGATCCAAAGTCCACGAGACGGGTGCGACGGTCGAACTGATGAGAATATCGAGTTTGTGCCCGGGCGAACAATTGTCGGATCCTTCCTGGCAGGATTTGAGTTCGATTTTGTGGCTGCCGGGTGTGAGTAAACCCGAGGGAATGGTGTAGCTGGCCTCGGGAGTTGCTAGGAATGATGGTCTGTTTTTCTCGGTAAGCAGCGTCTTCGAAAACAAACGTCGTACATCGCCTGATCGGGTGGTGAAAGATATTTCGAGATCTTGCCCCGCGGGAGCGTGGATGGGGTTCCGCTCCAGAAAACGATCGGAACCCAAGTACAAGCCCACGGGAACGGCGTCGCTACAGAATGTAGTGCCGCTGTCTGCGGGAAGCCTGCAGTCCCGAATATTGAAAATATTTCGTCCCGGCTTCGTGAGCGCGGATGCGGGTACAGTTAGTTGGGCCTGGGGCCCCGAGCGGGGTAGGCGATCCGAAGTGTTCCAAGGAGAGTCAGGTTGCTTCAATTCGATCCATGCACGCTCTAACGGTAGATTGAAATGCGCGTTGCGTTGATCTGCCTGCCAGGTCAATGTTTGGGGTGTTGGCTTGAGCATGTCAACAAAGTCGCTTCTGGAGGTAATAACAGGCGCAAAGGGTGAAGGGATGGAAATCGACGTGGCGACGTAAACACGGCCACTCCTAGGGTGGTCGACCTGAAGCAGCCAGCGATGGAAGCCGCCTTGTTTAACACTGACAGTTGTTGAACAGATATTCGAAGAATTCGATGCGCAGTAAGCATTCTGTTTTTCAACAGCCCTCACACCTGTGCCAGAGTCATTGTAGATATAAACCGATGGTTTTGAGTTGGTCACTTGCCATTGGAGTGTTATCTCATTACCTGCATAGCGCACCGCTCGAAAACAGGGCTTGGCCGGCAGCAACTGCGCACGAGGGTCTATGGGAGTGCATCCCAGGCTGGGATTCGCACTGAGACTGGGGCCGGTATCTGCTATGGTGCAGCCGCCAAGCACGGCAAAGCCAGTGATGATAGCTATTCGGCGCAACATTCTTTTTCATCCTTGTAGTTTAGAGAGGGAAGTGGGGAGCTATCCCCAGGCAGACGCTCCTTAGAATAAGGCCAATAGAGCTTGTATTGAAGGAATCCTTTGAACAACCCGCGCTCTTTTGCCTGGTGTCCGTGAACATACTACTCGGGCGGGCCTTCGATGGGGTACCTCTGATCAGTATCATAGTATTTCAGCGTGGCTTGCCGCTCGCAATCGGCAGGCGAAGGATGTGTCTGCTACCAATCTCAGTTCTAGGACGCTTCGGCGCTTCCGAGTTCAGAACCTGCAGGGCAAAAAAAAGGCTCCCAACTTGGGAGCCTTTTTGATAATGGCGGTGGGCTAAGGATTTGAACCTTAGGAGGGGATAAACCCTCAACGGTTTTCAAGACCGCCGCTTTCGACCACTCAGCCAGCCCACCGGAAACTTTTTACCTTGTTGCCCCGCCAGATGGCG
>JBLFWP010000008.1:0-88701 GCA_047611225.1 Halioglobus sp. | reverse complement strand
CCTTTAGGGGATATGGCTTTGTAGAGCGCACGTTGAGCGCCAGACGTTTTTCTTTGCACACTGATGGGCTGGGCGGCCTCGATCTCACAGGCTCCATCTTTAGGCGTTCGCACAAATTCACTTTGATGGCCAACGAGCGCCTCGGTTGCCGCTTTCGCGTTGTTGAACGCAAGCTGTATTCCCAGTAGTAACATTCTAGGCATGGAGCTCAATGCCTGAACTTTAGATCTCCCCAATGCCACCTGCCCAAAGAAAAAGTAAACGAGATGCCCTCCTGAGGAGAAAATCAATAATGGAAAATCTACCCACCAAATAGTCGGCAATTGAAGTTGCTCTCTAATCAGTAAACTCGGTACGAGAAGAAGCGTGGTGTCAACCAGCATGATGAAATAGGCAAGGTTGTTAGAGAGATGAAAAGTGGATTCCACTTTATGACGGAGTTGAATGTCAGAACGCCAAACTTTGAGGAGCATCTTCTTCATTACTTGGATGCCGCCCTTTGCCCAGCGATGTTGCTGGCTCTTGAAGGCATTCATGTCTGCTGGCAGTTCTCCAGGGCAGTGTTGATCATTCAGATACACCAGCTGCCATCCTTTAAGCTGGGCGCGATAGCTTAAATCCAGGTCCTCGGTTAGCGTATCTGCGCTCCAATGCCCGGCGTCTAGAATAGCCGCGGTGCGCCAAATACCGGCGGTACCGTTAAAGTTGAACAGTCCTTTGCTCTTATATCGAACTTGCTGTTCCAGTGAAAAATGGGAATCCAGCATCATCGCTTGTGTTTCGGTGAGCTTGCTGTCGTGCCGATTCAGATGTTCCCACCTGAGTTGCACCATGGCGACTTTGTCGTCTGTAAACTGATGGATGGAGTCTCTGATGACAAAAGGAGAGGGGATGAAGTCCGCATCGAATATGGCGATAAACTCTCCTGTAGCCACGGTCATCGCTTCTTTAAGGGCGCCCGCCTTGAACCCCTCGCGATCACTGCGATGGAGATGTTGAATATTCAATCCCTGTTCTAAATATTCTGTGACCAGACGATGTACCAACTGGTACGTTTCATCAGTGGAGTCATCCACAATCTGAATTTGCAGCTTGTCCCGTGGATAGTCGATTTTCGCGACGGCCTTAATAACTCGTTCGGCAACTAGCCGTTCGTTATACAGAGGAATTTGAATGGTGACGTTGGGGTAGGATTCGAACATTCTGGGCGCTACTAAAACGACGTTTCTGTATTTAAACCAGCGCCACACCATCGACAATCTATGGAGCCCAAAAAGACAGAGCACGCCCAGCAGAAAGAAATGAAGAGACAATACTGCGTAACTCGCGTTCAACATTCCGTTTTTCTCTTACCCCTACCTTTAAAACTATATCGCGGCGCGATAGTGTGATTGCTGCCGCGATTATACTCAGTATCTACGTAACGGGTATCGAGAAGTAGAGCGACAGTTGCTGCTGAAGTTTGCCAATAGACATCGCCAACGAATGCAGGTGTCATCTGAATTCGCAAATTGCGAATGATCGCGCCTCCAAAGCTCCACTTGTTTATATGCCAGAAAGAAGCTGAAAACTCTAAAGCTTCTTTGGATATGGCCGATAAATAATCAAACGAATCCGCCTCTAATTATCAGGAATGTAATTCTCTATTGATTTCAATGTACTAGGCCAGAGCTGAATGTAGTGTGAACCTTAGTGGCTCGGCTTGGCAGGATGATTTGATATCAGAGATTGGCTCGTTTGGGTTGCAGGGAATTTTGGTAAACGAAGCAAGGTGGCTGGGCCCGAAGTGACTGCATTTGCAAAGTGCGAAAAAAAAGCGAGCAAGGTGCAAACTGGTGTATCGGCACAGTAGCGACAATGAAGTTACCTACACTCCTGAGGATATGATTCTGTTCAAGGAATCACCATTCGCCAGTTGGATGGAGAGACTGACCCTCGAAAATCCCGGTCATGGAATGTCTCCGGATACGGAGGCCAAGCCTGAAATAGAATGCGCGATAACGCTGCATAACGTTGCTTTTACGCTACATGTGCAGAGCCACATTGCCAATTCAGTCACTTGGGACGATTTCGTTAGTGCAAGGGAGAGCCTGCCAGCCGAAGAGGTGCCGGCGCGAACCACTAAGTCCTATACATTCCACTCAAAGGTTGGGGATGTGTGTGTAATTGATCAACATATCGACGAGTCGCAAAGGCGGGGCAGGACGAATGAAGCGATGCGCAGTGGTACAAAATTTATTATAAATGGACTGTTGGCTGTCGGTTCCCTGTCAGCCAGGGTCGGTCTATTAATTCGTAGCCCTGGCCATTCGGAGCTTGGGGACTACTTTTATACGCCGTGCTTTACTCAGCAGAATGCTGCGCCACATGAAATGTTTCGCTCATGCTTTGCAGCGGACCTTCTGCATGAACTACAGGGTAAGCTACCACCTCAACTTTTGATCATGTCGGATACTGAGGGCTTGATATTCGGGCAGACTGAAGATCATATTCACTACCTCCGGGCAGTAAAACATCGATTTATAACGGCGCAGCGTACATTCCGCAAACATCGCATGCCGGACCCAATGGACTCCTCACATTTCGGGCGCTGGTCAAATTGTGCAAATGATCTTATAAAACGTCGCGTCATGTTCCAGGTAAAGCAGCGTGCAGATGCGGAGTTTGGCAAGGTGGGAACGCAACACAGTGTGAGCTATCAAAAGGCACCCCAATTTGACCCGCAACAAGGCCGCGCTGAGGGGAATAAAAACCTGTGGGAGCGTGTGACAGCAAATGAATAAGCAATGTCGGATTAGAATTGCCCATGTCGTAGTAGCAGCAGGACTTGCGGGTAAAAATTTGCCGATTTGTGATCTGTACGGCGACTAGAATAATACTTTGAATTGAGGATAAGAATATGACTGACAATGCCCCGGCCGGGGATAACGCGACGGCTTTGAGCATGGATGAATTGCTCAAAACCGTACTTGCATCAGAAGATCTCCCGACACTGCCGGCGGTAGCTTCCAGGCTGGTTACTCTTACCTCCAAGGAGAATGTGGCTTTGTCGGATGTCGCTGAGCTGGTGTCGCAAGACGTTGCCTTGAGTGCAAGCGTCCTCCGGGTTGCCAATTCCCCAATCTACGGTTTTTCCCAGCAAATGGGGTCGATATCGCAAGCGGTATCAATGCTGGGAACAAACGCCATTCAAAGCCTTGCATTGTCCTTTTCTCTACTGTCGATGAAAAAAGGGCCAAGCACTAATCATTTTGATTTTAATGCCTTCTGGGAGCGTTCGCTTGCTTCCGCTGCGGCCGCGAAACTCATTCTTCAAAAAGTGCCAAGGGCGGATGCAGAGGAAGTTTTTGTGTCGGCGCTGCTGCAGAATCTTGGGCAGTTCATACTGGCGTCTACAATGCCGGAAGAATACGGGAAAGTAATAAGCGCAATTGCTGACAGGCCGGATCATATTTTGGAGATTGAGAAATCTATGCTTGGCGCGGACCACTGTTCTGTAGGCTATGAAGTGGCAGTGCATTGGGGCTTTCCACTTTCGATATCGCTTCCGATTCTCCATCACCATGATCCACTAGGCTACACGGGTAGTGACGGCGAGATTAATTTTGCCAACAGAGCAATTTACCTGTCGGACCTTCTGGTGAAGATTTTCTATTCAGAAACACCCGAGGCGTACTACCGCCAATTTCAAGTCGAGGCAGAACAATTACTTAAGCTGAATGCCAACGGCATTGACGCGATATTGCAGGGCGCCCATACCGCAATTGATCAGGTCAAATTCAATTTTGGCTTCGAAGCTGGTGAGACAAAATCTGTTCAGGAAATTCTGCAGGAAGCGAATATTCGCCTGAGCATCCTGAATCTTGACTACGATCAGGTGAACAAGGAGCTGGTCAAAGCAAAGCTGTCTCTGGAAAAAATGGCGAAAGAACTGCAGGAGAAAAATGAGTCCCTGAGAACTCTGGCTGATATGGATGGCCTCACGGGAATCTACAATAACCGCTTCTTCCAGAGTGCGCTTGATAAAGAAATAAACAGGACTTGTCGCAAGAAAAACAATCTCTCACTTGTGCTACTGGACGTTGATCATTTCAAGCGCTTTAACGATGACTACGGCCACCTCGTGGGCGATTTTGTCTTGGCTGAAATCAGCAAGGTTATGCAATTGTGTATACGAGAATACGACACCCTCGCCCGCTATGGTGGAGAAGAATTTGTGCTTGTTCTTCCTGAAACCACCGGGGAGGAAGCTCTTATGGTGGCTGAAAAACTCCGTAGCTCAATTGAAAAGGCGCGGCTCAAAGAGGGGCGAGAGGAATACTATGTGACGGCGAGTTTTGGAGTATCCACGATGCTGGGTTCAGAAGAGGGGTTTCCCGGAAAAACTGAGCTTATAAGGATGGCAGATGTGGCGCTCTATGAGGCAAAGAAGAAAGGTAGAAACCAGACCGTTGTGTACGCTGAAAAGAAGGCGTGGTTCGGCAAAAAATGACGGTGCTAGTCAGCTTTCACTTCGAGGTCAGGCTTTGCCCAGAGTGCGACTGTCCTGGCTGGCTTTGGTCGTGCCTTGGCCGGAGTAAGTAGGTGTATTAGGGTCTGTTTGGCGGATAATCTCCAGCGCCCCGCGAGCTTGTTGCTGCTTTTGCAGGATTAGTCGGCCATTGGAGCGATTGGTGGTATGGCATTCCCGCGCAATCGAGGAAAGACTAGAGAAAGAGGTCTGAAGTTCCTGCCGGTTTTCACAAGTGTCTATTAACTGCTGCAAGCCCTCGTCGGTGCCGCTGAAAGAGGCTTGTATGGTCAGGTTCTGGCGGCGTTGCGTTATTTCGACCTGGGCAGCGAGAGCGAAGTTTTTGTCTGCTGTTGCCTGTTCCAGTGCCTCGATATCTGACATTACCAGTGCATCATATTCCTGCTTGAGGATCCCTAGCAGTTTTTGCAGGCTATCAATTTCATTGCTCAGCAATGAGGCGAGCTGCTGTTCCTGATTCATTGTTTTAACTGAGGTCTTTTTCAAGTTTCAGGAGATTGTCTACAATTTTTTCTGCGTCTATTTCATACGTACCATCTGCTATCGATGCCTGGATGGCGGTGACGCGGGCGCTGTTAACGTCGGGTATGTTGGCCAGGCTTTCTTCCAGCTTGAGCATCTCGGCGACCGTGTTGGTAAAGGTCACAGTATCGCCGCTGACGGCAGGGGCTTTGCTGCTGGTCGCAGCGGTGCTACCGGATGTTCCTGATACCTTGCTAGATGGTGCAGAGCCCTGATTCAGGTCTGTCCTTGGAGGTCTGATACTCATTGTATTGTCTGTGTTCTTCATATTGATAGCCTGTATGTATTAGCGGCAGATAGCACAGGAACTTTAGCGTAGTTGACGCTAATTATGGCACGCTCACGGTTCCATCGGAACGGGCTAAGCCTTCTATTTGTTTACCGGAGCTCAAGTTTGTCACGGATACCCGCTCGCCTGATGCTGCGTCCCCAAGTGCTTTTCCCTGAATCCTTACTTCCAGTCCGTTCAGACCGGTTACCAGTGTTACGTGCTGTCCTCTCTTTATAACTTTTGGCCGCCGTAGATGGTTCAACCTGATGGTTGAGCCAGCGTCCAGTTGTCGAGTCAACTCCATGCCGATAATCTGGAGTGGATCGAATATCACACCGTTGGCGGAGGAATTTATTGGTTGATTGATCATTGTGATATCGGCTTGTGTAATCAGAGTATTGCGAGCCAGTGGTCGAACCAGTACCGGGACAGCCTGTTGGGCGCTGATATGGGTCCGGACATAGATGGTCCAGGGTTTGGCGCCAGCGCACCCGATGCCGACACTAACCGAACCCAGTACATTGCTGGCCTGGGGAATGAAACTGGATAGCGGCTCCATGCATTGCGGAAGTCGCAGCCTCGGGTCCAGGGGTCGAACCTCTACCGATACATTGTCATAACCGTGCTGCAGCGCACGTGCTTCCCCGGCGGACTTGGCCGCAGTGGTAATGCCGTCCAGAGGCTGATTGGTGCCTGCACTGGCATAGGACATAAACAGGCTAAACCCGACTACTCCTAACGGTGCCCAGAAGCACCAGCGCCAAAATATTGTCATTATTCGCTCAAATTCACTAGTTACCGTTTTACAGCATCTTTCGTGCCAGTTATTTGCGCTTGTCCGGATGGGCGGCAAAGATTGCCACGGTGGAGGCAGCTTGCCGTTTTTATAGCCGGAAAAATCCCAAAAAACACCGTACTGTGTTGATAAATATAGAAAATAAATATCTGGCACGGATTGTGTATCTAAGTTGGGAAAGGAGGCAATTATATGAATGCAATTGACAAGTTATTTGGTCTATCCCCTCAGGCCCTTTCTATCCGGGCTGAGCGGTTTGAGGTGATTTCCTCCAACCTGGCCAATGCGGACACGCCCGGCTACAAGGCGAGAGACATTGATTTTGGCGAAGCTCTGGCCAGGGCCACGAGTGAGCGCGCACTGCCAATGAAAGGCAATGAAATGCATTTTGATATGGGTAATGCCTCGGATGACCTTAAGTATCGTGTTCCCTCACAGGCTTCATTAGATGGGAATACCGTTGAAACTGAGCAGGAACATGCCGCTTTTATGGACAATGCCATTCGCTATCAGGCCAGTCTGAATTTTCTTAATGGTCGCATCAAGTCAGCCATGCTGGCTCTGCGCGGAGAGTAGTTATGAGTCTGTTTGGCGTTTTTGACGTAGCCGGCACCGCACTTACTGCACAAAGTGTGCGCTTAAATACCATCGCCAGCAACATGGCTAATGCGGGCGTCGTAAGCGGAAGTGAAGACACAGCCTACCGCGCGCGCTACCCGGTGTTTTCCTCCATGTTGGACTCGGCTCAGCAAAGTCAGAGTGCAGTGGGTGTGAGGGTTGACGGTATTGTGGAGGGTCAGATGGAGACGCCTAAAGAGTACTTGCCCAGCCATCCGATGGCTGATGGGGAGGGCTTCGTCTACAAGTCCAATGTCAACCCTGTGGAAGAGATGGCCAACATGATATCGGCATCGCGCTCATACCAGAGCAATGTCGAGGCGATGGAAACAACAAAGCAGCTGATTATGCGCACATTAAGTCTTGGCAATTAGAAAATAGGAGAAAGTAATGGAGTCAACAGCAAGTCTGTCGGAACTGTTCCCGTCGACGTCAAATGCAGCCGCCAGTGCTAAGAAGGCAGGAGAGCTCGGGCAAGAAGATTTTATGGAGCTTATGGTGGCTCAACTGGAGAACCAGGACCCGACCAAGCCGATGGATAACTTTGAGTTTCTGTCGCAGATCGCCCAATTTGGCACGGTTGACGGTATTCAGGGATTGCAGAGCGGGTTTAGTGATCTCTCCAGTATTCTCACCGCCAATCAAACACTGCAAGCGGCAGGCCTGGTTGGACACAAGGTGGTTACCGAATCCAATCTTGGTGTTCTGAGCGCTGAGTCGACATTGGATGCCACCATTGAAGTGCCTGCGAATAGCCCCAGCGTAACCCTCTATGTACAGGATATGAGTGGTCGCCTGGTGCACAGCCGTGAGCTGGGCTCTACCTCAGCCGGGAACCTGCAGGTCCAGTGGGATGGCACTGATGACCAGGGTGGCCTGGCCCCACAGGGGCAATACAGAATCAGTGCTGAGGCGATTATTTCCGGTCAGACGCAGGCGGTTTCAGCTTATGCCCACAGCCTTGTGGAGTCTGTCACGGTTGATCCGGCAGGCGGGGGTGTGGCCTTGAACTTATCAGGCGGGGTCCAGGTGGGCCTGTCAGCCGTGAAGAGTATTTTGTAAATAAGAAAGTTAATTAATTAGGAGAAGGACTATGGCGTTTGATACAGCAGTTTCAGGGATTAATGCAGCTACTGCAGACCTGGGTGTCATCGGCAACAATATAGCCAACAGCTCTACCACGGGCTTTAAGGCGTCCAGGGCCGAGTTTTCGGATGTTTATGCAACCAGTTTACTGGGGGCGGGCGGTAATGCCATCGGTAAAGGGGTGAGCCTTGCAGGTGTCACACAGGAATTCACCCAGGGCAATATCAGCTTTACCAATAATGCCCTGGATCTGGCGATTAACGGTAATGGGTTTTTCCTGCTCAGTGACGATGGAGCATCGCTTTACACCAGGGCCGGTAATTTCCAGGTAGATCGGGAAGGATTTCTCGTTACCAACCAGGGTCACAAGCTGCAGGCGTTTGAGGTAGGCCCCACAGGCGAAGCCAACGGGCAGGCCGGTGATTTGCAGCTGGATACTTCGCTGGTGGATCCCAACAAAACGGCGCTTGTGGAACTCACCGCCAACCTGGATTCGCGCGAGGTAACGCCCACGGTACCTTTTGGAGGTCCTTTTGATGCTTTTGCGCCCGTTCCCACGTCCCCCGACCCTGATTCTTACAATGCCACCACGACTGTCACCGTCTATGATGAGCAGGGTAATGCACATTCGATGAGTTCGTATTTTGTCAAAACGGCCAACCCCAATGAGTGGGATGTCCATACCTTGATAGATGGTGTTACAACATCCGGACCGGATACGATCAGTTTTCAGTCGAATGGTAAATTCGACCCTGCAAGCCTGCCGATTGATATCAGTGTTACGGGCTGGAATCCTTTAAATGACGTGGGAGCGACTACTGGAGCCTCAGCGCAAGACTTCACGATTTCGATGTCACAGTTCACCCAGTTTGGCGCCGAGTTTGCTGTCAGCAGTGCGGTTCAGGATGGCTATACAACCGGCCAGCTGTTCGGATTGGAGATTGATGACTCCGGTGTGGTGTTTGCTCGCTATACCAATGGTCAGGCAAGGGCCCTCGGTCAGATCGCGATTGCGGGCTTCGCAAATCCCAATGGCTTGCAGCCTCTGGGCGATACCAGTTGGGCGGAGACTTTTTCCTCCGGAGCCGCGACATTGGGGGCACCTGGTAGTTCTGGGTTGGGGGTACTGCAGTCCGGTGCGCTTGAGGGATCCAATGTGGACATCACTGCACAGTTGGTCAACATGATTGTTGCTCAGCGAAACTTCCAGGCGAATGCCCAGGTCATCCAGACCGAAGACACCATCACCCAAACCGTGATTAACCTTCGCTAACTGACCGGAGCCTGAACGATGGATCATTTAGTCTACCTGGCGTCTTCCGGAGCGAGAGAAGCCATGCTCGCCCAGGCAGCTAATACCAACAATCTCGCCAATGCTTCAACGACGGGCTTTCGTGCAGACTTGCTATTGGCGCAAAGCGCCTACCTATCAAGTGATCAATTGGATAGCAGGGTCTACGCGGGCGTTAACAATGGCGGTGTGGATTTCCGCCAAGGCACAGTGAATGCAACCGGGCGCGACCTGGATGTTGCCATTAGTGGCGAGGGTTGGATCACAATAGCGGCCGGTGAGGGCGCGGAGGCTTTCAGTCGTCGTGGTGATCTGCGGGTCAATCAACTCGGGCAATTGCTGGATGGTGCGGGCAACCAGATTATTGGCAACTCAGGCCCGATTGCATTGCCTCCCTATACTGAGATCGCTATCGGCGCCGATGGCACTATATCCATTATTCCTTTGGGTGGCACCGCAGACACTTTGGCGGTGGTAGACCGGATCAAATTGGTCAACCCGGATGCCGGGTTTTTGAACAAGAACGCAAATGGACAAATTCAGTTCAGCGGTGATGAAGCTGTGTTCCCTGACACAGGCGTGACTTTGATGTCCGGTTCCCTTGAATCCAGCAATGTGGATTCTGTGGGGGCGATGGTGCAAATGATCGATTTATCCCGTCAGTTTGAATACCAGGTACAAATGATGAAAGTCGCCGAAGAGCTGGACCAGGCCTCTGCGCAATTGATGAAGTTGAGTTAAGGAGCTAAGAAATGAACCAGGCACTGTGGATCGCTAAAACCGGGCTGGACGCACAGCAGACCAAGATGTCCAACATCGCCAACAACCTGGCGAACGCGGGTACTACTGGCTTTAAGAGTAGCAGGGCGATTTTTGCCGATATGCTCTATCAGAATGTTCGACAGGTAGGCGCGCAATCGTCACAGGATACTGAGTTACCCTCAGGATTAATGCTGGGAACCGGTGTGCGTACAGTAGCTACCGAGAAGTTATTTACTCAGGGCAATATCCAGCAAACAAGCAACCAGCTGGACATGGCTATCCAGGGGCGCGGTTTTTTCCAGATACTGTTACCTGACGGTTCTGCGGCATACACCCGCGATGGCACCTTCCAGATGAGTCAACAGGGCCAGTTGGTTACATCGGGAGGTTATCAGCTACAGCCTTCGCTCAGTATTCCCGAGAATGCGCTTTCCGTAACCATTGCAGGTGATGGAGCCGTTTCGGTGCGTCTGCCGGGGTCCAGCGGAACCAGTCAGATTGGCAGCGTGCAGTTAGCTGACTTTGTTAACCCCGCTGGACTACAACCTGTTGGCGACAATCTATTTGTAGAGTCAAGCGCCAGCGGTTCTCCGCAGTCCGGCAACCCTGGGCTCAACGGCCTTGGGTCCGTCTTACAGGGTCATGTGGAAAGCTCCAATGTCAACGTCGTTGAGGAGTTGGTGAACATGATCGAGACTCAACGGGCTTATGAAATGAACTCCCGTGCGATCTCCACTACTGACCAAATGCTGCAGTATGTGGCGAACAACCTATAGGTGACTGACATGAGACTGGCGCACGGAATTTTTATCGTTACGGTACTGCAGTTACTACTGGGCGGTTGTACCAATACCCCGACAAATATTCATCCCGATTACGCATCCTTAGAGCCAGTGGAATATTACCCTGAGGTCGAAGCACTGGCAGCCACTGGCGGGATTTACGACAACGCCGGGCACACGATGGTGCTGTTTGAGGATGTGCGCGCCCGAGAGGTGGGCGACATCGTGACCGTACTTCTGGTTGAAGCCACAGACGCCGCCAAGACCAGCGATACCAAACTGGACAAGGATAATTCCACGGTTGTACAGAATCCGCTGCTGGCTGGAAAGTTTAGAGATTTTAGCGGCGATAACACGCTTGGATTTGAGCTTGCCTCGAACAGTGCCTTCGATGGCGAGAGCGCCAGCAACCAGAGTAATAGCCTGCAGGGCAGTATCACGGTGACGGTCTCCAAGGTTTATCCGGGGGGCAACCTGTATATACAGGGCGAGAAATGGATTCAAATCAACCAGGGTAATGAATACATCCGACTGCGCGGCATCATACGCCCGGTGGATATATCGCCCGACAATTCCATTTTATCCACCAAGATAGCCGATGCGCGCATGTCATATAGCGGCACTGGAGCGACGGCTGATGTAAACAAGGTGGGCTGGTTGTCACGGATTTTCATGAGTCCGGTATGGCCATTTTGAGGATGAAAAAAGTGAGCTTCAATCGCAGGGTGAGATACACGGTTTCAGTCGTCGTGGTGCTAATGATGACGTTACAAGCCGAACTGGTAATGGCTGAGCGCATTAAGGATCTGGCCACATTTGCCGGTGTTCGCAGTAACCAATTGATCGGTTATGGCCTTGTGGTGGGATTGGATGGAACTGGGGACCAGACGACGCAGACACCATTTACTGTGCAGAGTGTTAAGAGCATGTTAGCCAGGCTTGGTGTGGTAGTTACTGGAGCATCGGATCCGCAGTTGAAGAACGTGGCGGCAGTGATGGTGCATGCAGAACTCCCGCCGTTTTCCAAGCCCGGCCAGACTATCGATGTCACCGTTTCCTCTCTGGGCAACGCCAAGAGTTTGCGCGGCGGCGCTTTATTGATGACGCCGATGAAGGGCGTTGACGGCAAGGTCTATGCAATGGCGCAGGGCAATATGGTGGTCAGTGGGTTTGGCGCCGAGGGTGCCGATGGATCCAGTGTCACGGTCAATGTGCAGAATTCGGGCCGGATTCCCAATGGTGCTAGCGTAGAGCGGGGAGTGCCCAACTCATTCAGTGATCAGACAATGCTGGTCATGAGCCTGAACTCGCCCGACTTCACCACCGCCAAGCGGGTAGCTGATAGCATTAACGCAAGCCTGGGATCGGAAGTTGCGAGGACACTGGACAGCGCCACTATTGAAATTGACGCGCCGTTGGATGCCAGCGCTAAGGTGGCATTTCTCTCTGTGGTGGAAAACCTGACAGTCAACCCCGGTTCTGCGGCGGCCCGGGTCATTATTAATTCACGCAGCGGCACGGTGGTTATTGGCAGTGAAGTTCGATTGCTACCAGCGGCAGTCGCTCACGGTAATCTAACAGTCAGTATTTCAGAGAGCTACTCGGTCAGCCAGCCAGGCCCTTTTGCACGCGCTGGCGAGACTGTTGTTACGCCGGATTCCAGCGTATCTATTAGTGAGGAAGGCAGCCGCATGTTTTACATCGACCCCGGCGTCACATTGAAAGATCTGGTGGCCGCGGTAAATAGGGTGGGAGCGGCACCGGGTGATCTTGTGGCAATTCTCGAAGCGCTGTCGCAGGCGGGTGCCCTGCGCGCAGAGCTGATCGTCATCTAGGCTGGGAAGGCGAAATAAGTATGGAAAGTACAGCGGCTTATTATGACTTTCAGGGGCTTTCAACTCTGCGTGCCAAGGCTGTTCAGGCTCCCACCGAGGCCATTGGCGAGGTGGCGGCGCAGTTTGAATCCCTGTTCGTGCAGATGATGTTGAAGTCGATGCGCGATGCGACGATTGAGGGGGGCCTGTTTGATAGTAATCAAATGGAGGTCTACCAAAGCATGTTCGATCAGCAAGTGTCGCTGGATTTATCCAGCCAAGGCGTTTTGGGCCTTGCGGACATTCTTGTTGAACAATTAGAGGGGCCTAGATCTCCAGACGCCCAGGGGGTCGATGCCGACGCCATGGCGCCCCTGGCGGATTTGCTGAGTGATGCCAGGCGTTATATGGGCGCTGTTTCCTCACCTTCCACTCCACTGGTCGCAGGCGTTGCGGCGGCTAGTGATGCCAATCCGACGGCAGTTGCGTCGGACATCGTGCAGGCAGACAAGGTGCAGGCGGATTGGCAGCCTTCGTCCCCGGAGGAGTTTATTCGCGGCGTTTGGGATTATGCGGTTGATGCCGCCAAGCAACTGGGCGTCGACCCGGCGGTGTTGGTGGCTCAATCTGCGCTGGAAACTGGCTGGGGCAAGCGTGTTATTCAGTCACTCGATGGTGCTAGCAGCTTCAACCTATTCGGTGTGAAGAGTGGCAGTGGTTGGAGCGGTAAAAGCACGGCCGTTAATACACTGGAGTTTCGGGGTGGTATTGCGGAGATGGAGAGCGCTAGCTTTCGTGTCTATGACACCCTGGAAAGTAGCTTTAATGATTACGTGGATTTTCTGAAGAGTAACCCGCGCTATCAGCAGGCGCTTGGAATGGTCGCGGACAGTCGGGAATTTGTGAACGGGTTGCAGGAGGCTGGATACGCGACTGATCCAGGCTACGCCGAGAAAATTATGGATATCATCGGCACCACATCGTATGAGTCTGTGGTCAGTAAACTAAAGAATTTCCAGTAGCCGTCGCTATTGGGGGTTGAACAGTGCCATTGAGATGGCGCGTGACGGGTGAGGGACTGTGGCAGATCTGTTAAATGTAGGGACATCGGCGCTGCTTTCGATTCAGCAGGCCATCGCTACCACCGGACATAACATTTCTAATGTTAATACCGAGGGTTACAGCCGCCAGCGGGTAAATTTCGATACTTTGCCATCGCAGTTTAGTGGCGGAAGTTATATTGGCAGCGGGGTAGGTGTCGACTCGGTTGAGCGATACTACGATCAGTTCCTGACATCCGAGGTGCGTTCGCGCACGTCTGCCCAGGCAGAATTCCAGACCTATTACGATCTTACCAGCCGCTTGGACAACCTGTTGGCGGACCCGGCGGTTGGCCTTGCCCCGGTATTGAGTAGTTTTTTCAGTGCCGTGCAGGATGTGGCCAATAATCCCGGTTCATTGCCGGAGCGACAGGTGTTAATTGGTGAAGCGCAGGTCCTGGCGGATCGCTTTCATTATCTGGATGCAAATTTTCGCGATGTTGATGCCGAGCTGAACGGCCGCATTAGCGCAATCGTTACTGACATCAATGCCCTCTCTGAGAGTATTGCTGATATCAATAAGCAGGTAGTGCAGGCCACGGCCCGAGCGGGTGGGCA
The DNA here is from genome assembly GCA_047611225.1 of Halioglobus sp. Classification (GTDB taxonomy): domain Bacteria; phylum Pseudomonadota; class Gammaproteobacteria; order Pseudomonadales; family Halieaceae; genus Marimicrobium. Next base: position 74,570 of record JBLFWP010000008.1, on the reverse strand, counting down.
GCCGCCCAATGACCTGCTTGATGCGCGGAATCAGCTTATCCAGGAGCTGTCGGAAAAGATCGGTGTCACCACCGTCGAACAGTCTGATGGTTCTGTCAATGTGCTGATCGGTAATGGCCAGCCGCTGGTAGTGGGATTCACTGCGGAGAAACTCCAGACCGCCTCCAATCCCTCCGATGGCACGCAGTTGATAGTGGGCGCTGCCAGCCCTGCAGGAACTATTACAGACTTGAGCCGCTTTCTCAGTGGTGGTCAACTGGGCGCGGTGCTCGATTTTCGCGAGCAGACTCTGGACCCTGCGAGAAACCAGTTGGGCCTTTTGGCCAGCGGTATAGCGGCAACCTTCAATGAGCAGCACCATTTGGGAATGGATTTGAATGGCCAGCCCGGTGGCGACTTTTTCCTGCCGCCTGTGGCGAGCTTTTCCGCTAAATCCGGTAACTCTGGATTGTCATCAATGACGGTGGCGATCAGCGATGCAAGCGCACTAACTGGCGATGACTACAGTCTGCGCTTTGATAGCGGCCAGTGGACATTGACTAACAAGACAAGCAATGCCGCGCAGACAGGCTCGGGTCCTTTTGTTATCGATGGCTTGACGGTGGATGTCACCGGAGCGCCGGTCAATGGCGATGCTTTCAACATCCAGCCCACGCGGCAGGGGGCATCACTGTTTGCCGTGGTTTTGAATGATGCCGCAGATTTAGCCGCAGCATCTCCCCTGCGTGGTCAGGCAAGCTTCACCAATATAGGCTCGGCTGCCATCGATGATCTGGTCGTCACGGATACAGCGGGCCTGCCTTTGGTAGGACAGGTCACTTTGACTTTTAATCCCAACGCAATGGGTGCGGGAATTCCCGGTTTTGATGTCACCGGTGTTGCAGGTGGCCCGTTGGCTTACGATCCGGCGGCCGATGGTAATGGCAAAGCGTTCACTTTGGGGGGCTTTGAATTCAGCCTGAGTGGAGAGCCCGACGCGGGCGATGAGTTGGTTATAGAGAACAATACTAATGGCAGCGGTGACAACCGTAATGCGTTGGCCTTGATTGGAATGCAAACTTCCCAGGAGCTGATGGGCGGTACAGCCAGTTACCAGGATACCTACAGCAGCATGGTGGCCAGTATCGCGGTGCAGACCCGGCAGGCCGAGAGCAATAGTGCCACCGAGAGTGTCTTGTTGCAGCAAGCAACGGCCTCCAGAGACAGTGTTTCAGGCGTCAACCTGGATGAAGAGGCCGCTAACCTGATTCGGTTTCAGCAGGCCTACCAGGCAGCAGCGCAAATGATTGCAGTCGCAGACCAGGTGTTCCAGAGCCTGTTGAACGCGACGAGGCGTTAGATAACATGCGTTTATCCAGTGTCCAAATCTTTCAGCAGGGTATTTCCGCGATACTCCAGCAGCAAAGCAAGCTCAATGAGACGGAGCAGCAGCTGGCCACTGGCCGGAGAGTGTTGACGCCCTCCGATGATCCGGTGGCTGCTGTGCAGATTCTTGATATTACTGAAGACCTGGAGCTGGTTGATCAATACCAGAGCAATGGCAGCCTGGCAGAGGGGCAGCTGGCGTTGGAAGAGAGCGTGCTGGGAGAGGTCGGTAACGTGATATTGCGCGTGCGTGAGCTGGTATTACAGGCGAATAATGCTAGCCAGAGCCAGGAAACCCGCAGCAGTATCGCTACTGAGGTAGAGGCACGTATAGATCAACTGGAGGCTTTGGCCAATACACGGGATGCCTCTGGAGAGTATATTTTTGCCGGTTATCAGGCAGGTTCTGAGCCGTTTAGCCGTCAGGGCAGCGTGGTGAGTTACGCCGGCGATGACGGGCAGCGCTTCCTGCAAATTGGCAGCAGTACCCAAGTAGCTGTAAGGGATTCCGGAGCGGATGTCTTTATGGCCATTGCCTCGGGCAATGGCACTTTCGCGACTGCAGCAGATCCCGGTAACTCCGGTACGGCAGTGGCAGGAACCACGTCTGCCAATGGCACCTTTGTGCGCGATAATTACACGGTTGCCTTCAGTCAGTTAACGGCAGCCGACCCTGTGACTTACCAGGTGCTTGATTCTTCGGCCACAGTCGTGGCCGGTGGCAACTATGCCACTGGTGACACCATAGAATTCGCCGGTGCCAGCATCACTTTCGATGGCGAACCGGCGGACGGTGATAGCTTTAACGTCTCACCTAGCGTTAAGCAGGATATGTTTACCACCTTGCAGAATATCGCTGATAGTCTCAATGGCTCCGGGTCATCACCCGCAGAAATATCGGCGGTGAACAACGCCATGACGCGCGCGCTCGAAAATCTCGACCAGGCGCACGGTAATGTGTTGGAAGTCAGGGCGGATGTCGGTGTCAGGCTAGGTCTTGTGGATAGCCAGAGCGATATTAACGAGAGTTTCAACCTACAGCTGCAGAGCACCCTGTCTGACGTGCAGGACTTGGATTATGCCGAGGCAATCAGCCGCTTCAACCTGCAGTTGACTGCCTTGCAGGCTGCCCAGCAAGCCTATGTGAAGATGCAGGGTCTTTCGCTGTTCAATTACCTCTAGATAGCGGATTCACTAGGCCCCAGGGCCACATTTAACCCCCTGATAACCCTCTTATTAACCCTCTGATCAAAGTCAGGTATAGCCTGAGCGACCACTTTTCTCTCTAAATCATTCAAAAAGAGAATAAATGTCAATAATCCCCTAAAGTTTTCCTGCCGGTGGTCGACAAAGCAGGTGTCGGCAGTGAGGGTCACAGTCGATAAGTGACTTAAACTGAAAAAAAATAAACCGGTCAAGCAGATAAACGCTGGCACTACGGTGACACACAGAGGAATAACTCATGGCTCAGGTAATTAACACAAACATTGCTTCACTTAACGCCCAGCGCAACCTGAACAGTTCGCAAGAGGCACTCAATACATCGCTGCAACGCCTGTCATCAGGCCTGCGTATTAACAGTGCAAAGGATGATGCGGCCGGACTTGCGATTTCCGAGCGCTTTACAGCGCAGATTCGTGGTCTTGATCAAGCCGGGCGAAATGCCAATGACGGTATCTCGCTGGCACAAACTGCTGAGGGTGCGCTCAGTGAGGTGACCAACAACCTGCAGCGTATTCGTGAGCTGTCTGTTCAGTCTGCTAACGCAACGAACAGCTCCAGCGACCGGGCTGCTCTGCAATCAGAAGTGTCACAGCTGGTGGCTGAAATCGATCGTGTTGCCAGTCAAACCAACTTCAACGGCGTTCAATTGCTGGACGGTTCGTTCTCAGCGCAAGTGTTCCAGGTAGGCGCGAATGCCGGTGAAACTATTTCGATCTCAAGTATTGCCAGTGCCAGAACATCTGCTCTCGGCCAGCGTACTGAAGCGACTGTAGCCGGTACTGCAGATACTGGTGGTGGCGCGGTTGCTGGCTTGACTATTAATGGCACCACTATTGGTGCTACCGGTGGTGGCTTGGCGCTGTCTCAGGCCATTAACGATTCGGCAGCGGGCGTAACTGCTACAGTCGCTGAAACTTCAGTGGCTGGCGCAGCGATGACTGCTGCAGCGCTGACCGGTACCATCACTATTAACGGCACGACAACTGGAAGCGTCACTACTACTACAGATGCTGCAGTGAGCCGTGGTTTGGTTACTGATGCGATCAACTCCATTAGTGCGGCTACGGGTGTAACCGCTACCGACGATGGTACTAGCATTGCATTGACTGCCGCTGATGGCCGCGATATCACTCATTCGTTCACTACGCTGACATCTGCTGTGACGGGTGTTGGGGCTGCGGCCACAACGTCAAGCGCAGTAACATTGACATCTGATTCTGCGATAGTCATTGCTGGAACAGTAGCTAACTCTGGACTTTCTGCTGCCACTACCGCTGCAGCCCAGACTGGTACTGCAGTGTCGTTGATTGATATCTCCAGTGCGAGTGGTGCCACTACGGCTATCCAGTCGATTGACGGTGCATTGGCCACGATTAACGGCTCAAGGGCGGACTTAGGTGCGATCCAGAACCGTTTTGAATCAGTTGTCACTAGCCTGCAAACAACGTCTGAAAACCTGTCCGCTTCACGTTCGAGGATTGTGGATACAGACTTTGCTGCGGAAACAGCCAACCTGACGCGTGCGCAGATTCTGCAACAGGCTGGTACAGCAATGTTGGCGCAAGCCAATGCTGCTCCTCAGAACGTATTGGCACTTCTTCAGTAATTGAAGAGCGTCAACGTGTAAGAACCGGAAAGGGGCGACTATCGCCCCTTTCTGCACTCTGAGTCTTAAGGGTGCGCTAGGTGCAGGGATACAATGTGGATAATTCAGAGATACCAAATTTAAATGGGGTGTTAGAAGCTTCCGGAATGAGCGGAACAGCATGCACCTCGAAACACCGCAAGCGGCAAGTTACGTCGGCGGACGGCAAAGTTTTACCGCTGCCAGGCGAGTAGGCGAGATTCAGTAAGAGCTGGTCGACGCCATTCGCGACATTTCAGCCATTGCGTAAAGCCTGTCCAGAGAGTTGCAGTTTCTACTGGACGACAGATCGAATATTACTGTTATTACGGTGACGGACCCCGAGACCAGTGGAGTCGTTCGACAAAGACCTATTGAAGAAGTGGTAGCGATTGTGCGCTCTATCGCGGGATTTGCGCCTGATCCGTTACGAGGACTACTGGTGAATGGCCAGGGATAAAAATAGTTGGTTAGACAATGCAAATGTGGCACTAACTTTGCAGTTTCCAGTCTGACTAATGTTCTGGTACGACTACCGTATCCGAACTTAACTGCTAGATGGTGTAGGGAGCGTGAATGATAACAGCAACAGGCATAGGATCAGGGCTTGATATAGAGAGCCTGGTTACACAGCTGATTGCCGCTGAACGCGCTCCCACGGATAATAGACTCACCAGCAAGGAGGCACAGCTAACCGCCAAGCTATCTGCATTTGGACTGTTTCAGAACTCATTGGCCGGCTTCCAGAGTAGCCTTGCAGACCTGAATAATTTGTCGAAATTTGGCCAGTACACAGCCGCCTCCAGCGACAGTGATGTTGTGGGTGCTACAGCCAGTGCCGATGCCGCTGCAGGCAGTTATGAGTTGGGTGTCACCCAACTGGCTAAGGCGCATTCTCTCGCTAGTGGCAGTTATGCCTCGGTCTCAGATACCGTCGGCATCGGCACACTCACAATTCGCTTCGGTTCCACCGATTACACGCCGCCTGATCCCGGGCCGGAAAGCTACAACAGTTTCACGGTTAACCCTGAGCGATCAACTGCCACCATTACCATCGACTCAGACAATAACAGTCTGGAGGGTGTGCGCGATGCCATCAACACTGCCGATATTGGCGTATCTGCCGCGATCGTCAACGATGGCACTGGCTACCGCCTGCTTTTAAGTTCAGATCAGACAGGCACCCAGAACAGTCTGGAAATCAGTGTCGACGATCTCGGCGATGGCGACGATCTTGATAGTAGCGGCTTGTCGGCTCTGGCTTTCAACAGCGGGGCAATTAATCAGAGCCAAACAGTGGTGGCGCAGGATGCGATTTTCAGTATCAATGGCTTGAGTATCAGTAGTAGTAACAATACTGCCAGTGATGTTATGGACGGTGTTGATATTTCCCTTAAGGACCTGACCGGAGCTGCGCCGGTTACATTGACTGTGGCCGAAGATCGCGACAGTGTGAAGCAGGCGATCAATGGTCTGGTTACCGGGTATAACAGTTTCATCCAAAGCGTCAATGCACTCACTGCCTATAATCCGGACACCGGTACGGCGAGCCCCTTGCAGGGTGACTTTTCAGCCCGATCTATCTCCAGCCAGTTGCGTCAGACAATCACTAACGCGGTGGCCGGGTTTAACGGGCCTTTTAGCAGTCTCAGCGAAATTGGGATTACCACCAAGATCGACGGCTCGCTGGAGGTAGATAGCGAAGATCTTGACAGTGCTCTGGAAGATAATTTTGATCAAATAGTGGGTTTGTTTGCTCAGGTGGGCTTCCCCTCCGACAGCAATATCGAATATGTGTCTGCCAACCAAGAGACGCAAGTGGGCAGCTACGACGTAAATATCATTCAGTTGTCCACTCAGGGCCAACTGATTGCCGCGGTGGCAGCCTTTCCGCTGGACATAGATGGCGACAATGACGGCTTCACCATCAAAGTGAATGGTATTGATAGCGCTGCAATATCACTGACTCAGGGCACTTATGCCAGCGGCGACACACTGGCCGCGGAGATTCAGTCTCGAATTAACGGTGATAGCGCATTGTCCGCGGGCGGGATTGCGGTAACGGTTGTGTTTAACGTAGATCACTTCGAGATCACTTCCAATCGCTATGGCTCGGACTCAGCGGTGGAAATTACGGCGGTCGATACCAATAGTTTGGCGGAACTGGGCTTTTCGGTCGCCGCGGGATTGGATGGCGTCGATGTGGCAGGCACTATCGGTGGTCTGGCGGCCACGGGTACCGGGCAACTGCTGCTAGGGAGCGCGGGCGCTGATACCGAGGGTTTGCAGTTGCTGATTGAGGGCGGCACTACCGGTGCCAGGGGGCAGGTGGAGTTTTCACAGGGCATTGCCTACCAGCTCAATGCTCTGATCACTGGTTTTCTCGAACCAGAGGGTATTCTGGATTCGCGTTTCGAAGGTATTCAGGGCCGCGTTGCAGACATCATTGATCAACGCGAGGTGCTGGATCGCAGAATCGAGGCGTTGGAAATCCGCTATCGCAGTCAGTTCAATGCGCTGGATAGCCTTTTGTCGCAGCTCCAGACAACCAGCAGTTTTTTGACGCAGCAGCTGGCGTCACTGCCGAAAGCGGGTTCCCTGCTTAATAACAACTAATGACAATCACTAAAACCGCAAGAGGTTGGACATGAACCAGAAGGCCCTGAATGCATATAAATCCGTTGATGTACAAAGTGGCATTACGGATGCCACTCCACATCAATTAGTCGCCATGCTGATAAGCGGTGCCCTGGACCGAGTAGCATCGGCCAAGGGGGCTGTCTCCCGGGGTGAAATTAGCCGCAAGGGTGAGCTGGTGAGCAGTGTTATTGCCATTATCGACTCCTTGCGAGCGACCTTGGATCATGAAAAAGGCGGTGAGATTTCCCAGAATCTGGCTTCACTATACGACTATATTGAGCGGACTCTGGTACAGGCCAATCTGGCTTCTGATGTGACGCTACTGGATGAAGTTAGCCGGTTACTGACTGAGATTAAAGAGGGTTGGGAGTCAATTCCCGCCGAAGCGAGGCAAGTGTAATGGTAGTTGCGCTGGTACAGAGCGAATCGATATCCGATCAGGTGCAGCTATGTCGGCGCCTTGCACATGTTTTAAACCTGACCAAACAGATGTTGGCACATGCCGAGAAAGGAGAGTGGGAGCAGGTTACTGAGATCGAGCTTGCGCGGCGCGAAGATCTCTTGGCGTGCTTTTCCGGGTCTATGCCCGCCCAGGATAAGGAGTTGGTTGCGGAAGCCATGGCAACTTTGTTGCATCTCAATGAGGAGCTAATGGCGAAGCTGAAAATTGACCGGGACGCAGTAATGGCACAGGGGCAGGAAATGGCCAAAAACCGTGGTGCCGTGCAAAGCTATAGAGAGGTTGATGCATCTGTTTAGTCTGGTTGCTGCATAATTCAGTTGATGTGGAGGCTGATAAACTGCGAAACTGGCTTACTGTGCTTCAAGACCTTGTGTGACCATGCCAGATGATCCCGACAGCTCCCTCGCTGGGCTGACCTTTACCGATAATATTGGCATCGACTGGAAACCGGTTGATACTCCCCCGGATGATGCCCATCTGGCCATTGCCAACGAAACCAATGAATCTTTTCTCAAGGCAGTGTCTGCTATAGCCACTTTTGCCGGTGATGGCTCTCTTTCCGGTGATGCCTCTGAGGACGACAACGCCATGTCTCAGGAGATTGCGCGGCTGGATCTCAAGATAAATTTGTTGTTGGAGCTGGTCAGCCAGCTGATTTATACGCAACTGGAAATCCCTGATAAAAGACGCGTCACCGTTTCATCAAGCGATGTCTCATGGGACGATAGCGGACAGCTGCCGACTCCCGGATCGACCGTATTTGTGCAGCTGTACATCCAACATGGTACCCCCAAGCCATTGTGCTTTTATGGTGAAGTGATAAGCAGTCAAGATGAATATGATACCGGTTGCGCAAGAGTGTGCTATCTGGGCCTTTCTGGCTCAGCACAAAGTTGGCTGGACAAATTGATCTTCAGGCATCACCGCCGCGAGGTGGCTTTTAGAAGGTCAAAGACTTCTACCGACTAACGGCAACAGCTCTCGGTTGACGCCTTTCTGGTTGCTTAAAACCAAAATCTACTTCTATTCTGCATAAGGCTATCGTACTATCCCTGCCGCCCGGCTGTTGCACTGCATGTGCAATAACAGTCACCGTTAGTGTTTGGCTTTATCGCTGGGGCAGGGTGGTAAAGCTGCGACTTGAGGGTCGCAAGAGCAGCCGTAAGTGGTGCTGATGTAAAACTGGTTATGGATTTCGAAGAATTACATTATTCTTTGGCCCTCCGTTCCCCTGCTACGAATTTTATTCGATCAAATTTTTGTACTGGCTTTAGTGGTGATTCCGAGGGAAGGGTTCTGCTTAATTTCCTCGCACAGATGCCTGTGGTTCTGGTGATACGCAAGTTTTGTATTAGTAGTGCGCGTTGCCGGACTCTTCTTGCCTAATTTTACATTCGGGAGTATTAATGGGGCGCCGTGCTCTTGTAGTAGAAGGGCCTACTACAGTTGGAGCAATTGAAAACGCATATAAGCCTGAGTTATTACCTGACTTTGACCCCACTGTGTCAGGGAAAGCACAAGAAGGTGATGCAGGCACAACTGGAGGAAATGCTTGCTCGCATGGCGGAAGCGACATCCGAGAAAACGCGCAAGTCACAGGGAAAAATACAGCTGATTTCAAAAAAACCGAAAACCATCAAAAAGCATTAAAAGAAGCGACGGAATTCAGAATAAGAATGAGAAATGATGAGCTTTCTATAGTTGTAATTGATCCAAAAGCGGAAAGTGCCGAACATCTCGCTTCCCGGATAACGTTTCTGGGGTATAGCGTTTACACCGCATCCAACGAAGAATCAAGCCGTGCGCTGATTCTTGAGCTTCCCGCCGTCGCAGCCGTACTGGTTGCTCCTGACCCCGGGTATAAGTTGCTCGCCTCATTGCTACAAGCGAAAGTCGACAACTCACTGAGATTCGCCTGCTATTTGATCAATAGAGTCGAGGCGGGTGTCAAACCTCCAGCTGCTTATATGTCGAGCATACGAGGCGTTATTCCTTCTGATCCCAGCTATAAGGCGCTGTTGGGCATGCTGCAAGAGGCCGTAACGCTATACCAGTGCAGTGACGGTGAAGAAAACGAAGGCTCTGCCCTGCTGAAGCGCAATCTGATGGGTTGCAGCCGCAATATTCAAGCTGTTCACGGCCTGGTTCGCCAGGTTGCCTCAACTGATGCGTCCGTATTGATTTCAGGAGAGTCCGGTACAGGTAAAGAAGTTATAGCCCGCTCAGTCCACAGCTTATCCTCGCGCAGGGATCACCCCTTTGTACCCATCAATTGCGGCGCAATTCCTGCCGAACTGCTGGAGTCGGAACTGTTTGGACATGAGAAAGGCGCTTTTACCGGGGCCATCAATTCTCGCAAGGGGCGTTTCGAGATCGCCGAGGGCGGCACACTATTCCTCGACGAAATCGGGGATATGCCATTGGATATGCAGGTGAAGCTGTTGCGGGTTCTGCAGGAGCTCACCTTCGAGCGTATCGGGGGTCACAAGACGGTTCGTGCAAATGTTCGAATTGTGGCAGCTACCCACCGCGATCTAGAGCAGTTGGTGGCCGAGGGCAAGTTCCGGATGGATTTGTTTTATCGCCTCAATGTATTCCCTATCGAAATAGCTCCTCTGCGTAAAAGAGTCAACGATATCCCGATGCTGGCAGAGGGGTATATCAACAAATTGGAGCTGGAGCAGCGCAATTCTGTCAGGCTGAGTGACTGCGCAATGGCTTGTTTGTCTCGCTATTACTGGCCGGGCAATGTGAGAGAGCTTTTCAACCTCCTGGAACGTTTGGCCATTCTCTATCCCAACAAGCTGATCAAGTGGTCGGACCTGCCTGATCAATTCAGCCCTAACGCGGAGCTATTTGTTGAGCAGAAGGAAGAACCGGAAGACTGGGAACCCTTTGCGTTACCCGGGATAAGCGGCGCTGACCTGCCTTTGGAGGGCATAGATCTGAAGCCTCATATGGCTGACATTGAGCGCAATTTGATGACCCAGGCACTGACCCAGTCGGGTTGGGTGGTTGCTCGAGCCGCCAAGTTGCTTAATCTTCAGCGGACGACTCTGGTTGAAAAAATGCGCAAGTTCGATATACAAAGGCCGGAACAACTGACAGATTTTTGACTCTTCGCTGCGGCGGTTAATCTAACTGCTTGATTTATAAATAGAATAAATATTGGCACAATTTTTGCTACTTCTCTACTTGATGCCCCGTACAACCGGGCTGATAAAAAAGAGAGAAGCAGTATGAGTCAGCCAAAGCCGCTGTCGGCAAGTAATCTGGAAGAGGCGTTTGCAGCTTTTAGCCGCGTCTCTCACGAGCTAGATGTCACCTATCGCGAGCTTGAGACCAAGGTTGCCGCGCTCACTGATGAGTTGGCTCAGGCGAGATCTGCAAAGCTTTTAGAGCTCGCCGAGAAAGAGCGCCTTGCGCACCGGCTTTCTTCGTTGGTCTCTGCCCTGCCGGGTGGTGTTCTCATACTTGACCCACAACAAGTTGTTCGCGATGCGAATCCTCAGGCGATCCAGTTGCTTGGAGAGGAGCTGCTCGGCGAGCCCTGGGGTGATGTGCTGTTCCGGGCATCTGGCTGCCGTGAGCTGCATACCCGCGAGCTGGTCCTGAGTAATGGCAAGCGTTATTCGGTCTTCAGCCAGCCCCTGGATAATCTGGGTGATCATGTGATTCTGATTACCGATGTCTCCGAAATACACCATTTGCAAGAGCAGCTCGGCAGGAAGAAGCGGTTAACTGCCCTCGGAGAAATGGCGGCCAGACTGGCGCATCAGATTCGAACCCCCTTGAGTACCACTACGCTCTATCTTTCCCAGCTCGGCCGACACGACCTACCTGCCGAGCAGCGTCAGGACATTTCTTCCAGGGTAAGTCAGCGGCTTAGTCATATGGGCAATCTGCTGGATAGCATGCTCAGCTTTGTACGCGGAGGCGCGCCAGTTAAAGACGTGATTTACCTGGATCAGGTGCTCAAGGACTTCAGGTCAACTGTGATGCCTCAGCTGACAGGCAAAGGCGCCAGTGTTTCTGTTCCGACGGTCGACCATACGCTGACCGTTATGGGCGATCAGGATGAGTTAGTCGGTGCTCTCAGTAATTTGGCCATGAATGCACTCGAGGCGTCCAGTGAACCGCTGGCGCTGGAGCTATGGGTGGGTGCGTTGAATGACGAGTGGTTGCAAATCAGGGTGCGTGACAATGGGCCCGGCATCAGCGAAGACATACTGGATAGGATCTTCGATCCATTTTTTACTACGCGTGCGCAGGGTACCGGACTTGGGCTAGCTGTGGTTGCCATGACGGTAAGCAATCATGGTGGAGAGATTACTGTGCATAACAGGGCGGCGGGCGGAGCGGAGTTTTTGATAAACCTCCCCATTGGCGAGTACGCGGCTGCCTCCTTGGATAACGCTAACAATAACACCAACGATGGGGAAATTGCGGATGAGTAAACGTGCAAGTGTACTTGTGGTCGAGGATGACGACACTCTGCGCGAAGCGCTGTGTGACACGATTGCGTATGGTGGTTACAAAGCGATTTCCGCCTGCAATGGTGTCGAAGCCTTGAAGAGCCTTGAAACTGAGACAGTGGATATGGTGATAAGCGATGTGCAAATGGATGTGATGGATGGTCACACCTTATTGCGCAAGGTGAAGTTGCTGCGGCCCGAGTTACCTTTTGTCCTGGTTACGGCACATGGCAGTGTGGAGAAAGCCGTGGAGGCCATTCAGGAGGGAGCAGCTGATTACTTGCTAAAGCCTTTTGAGGCTGAAGTGCTCTTGGAAATGGTCAACCGCCTTGAACCATCGACAGCTGATGATGCCACCGGAATGGTTGCCGAAGATCCCGCAATGCAGGGCGTATGCGAACTGCTTCGCCGCGTTGCAACAACGGCTGCCACTGTGTTGATCAGTGGTGAGTCGGGTACGGGCAAAGAGGTGGTCGCCCGATATGTTCACCAGCAGTCAGATAGGGCCGAGCAGCCTTTCGTGGCGATCAATTGCGCTGCAATCCCTGAGGCCATGTTGGAATCGATTCTTTTTGGATATGAAAAAGGCGCCTATACCGGCGCTCATCAAGCTCGTGCAGGGAAGTTCGAGCAAGCCAACGGCGGGACTCTGCTGTTGGATGAGATATCAGAAATGGATATGGGGTTGCAGGCCAAGTTGCTGCGAGTACTGCAAGAACGAGAAGTCGAGCGGCTTGGTGGAAATAGCCTGATACCGCTGGATGTAAGAGTACTGGCCACGACTAACCGAGACCTGCGTGACGCGGTTTCCTCGGGTACGTTCCGTGAAGATCTTTACTATCGTCTAAATGTGTTCCCCGTGCATATTCCACCATTGCGAGAGCGTCCCGGCGATATCCTGCCACTGGCCCGCCTAATGCTCAGGCGGCATGTAGGCGACGGGCGTAGCTTTACCGCCGAGGCTGAGCTGCATCTGCTGGCGCACCGCTGGAGTGGCAATGTTCGTGAGTTGGAAAACTGTATGCAAAGGACCGCCATTCTGGCTCCCGGCAAACAGATAGGCGAGGCTGACATCTATTTTGAGGACACCCTGACTTCAGATGCGGGGCGGCAGGCGCAGGTTGATACGGATGTCGATAGGCAGTTGCTTGATGGCGGCCTACGCGACAGGGAAAAACAATTGATTGTTAATGCGCTCAAGACAGTCGACGGGCGACGCAAAGATGCAGCCAAAATTTTGGGCATTAGTCCCAGGACACTGCGCTATAAATTGGCGCGATTGAAAGAGCAGGGCGTGGCAATACCGGCTGTCGGATAGGGAAATTTCGGAAAGGAGCTAGTTTCAATGAGCAATGTGGATATCAACCAGGTTTTAGCGCAGATGAGGGAAATGTCTTCCGTTGCCCGTAATAGCGGCCCGGAAGAGGGCGTGAGTGGCGCGGGTAAACTGGACTTCGGCGAGATGATGAAGAACTCGCTGAACGAGGTGAATGAAGTTCAGACTAAGGCCGCAGAGCTGGCCAGAGCCTTCGAGTCAGGTGATCCAGCGGTAGACCTGCCTGAATTAATGGTGGCGTTGCAAAAATCCAGTATTTCATTTCAGGCGATAACGCAGGTGCGGAACAAGCTGCTCAGCGCTTATCAGGAAGTGATGAATATGCAGGTGTAAACCTTGTCGAAGATTAAATGGACGTTGTGAAATAAAAAACTATGGCTTCAGACTCTCAGAATTTACTTGATCGATTCATCAGTATCAGCAGTCAGCCTGCGGTCAAACAGCTGCGGCTGCTGCTGGGCCTGGCAGCTAGTATTGCCTTGGGCATAGGTCTGGTGCAGTGGGCGCTGGCACCGGATTTTACGCCTCTTTATGGGGAGCTCTCGCCGGCTTCATCAGCAGAGGTTGTTCAGTCGCTGGAAGCAAGCGGTATCCGCTACGAATTGAATAACCGAACCGGGACTATCAGTGTGCCCAATGATCAGGTTAGGCGAACGCGATTAGCACTGGCGGGTGAGGGGCTGCCACAAGGCGAAAGCAGCGGCTACGATATACTCAATCAGGACTCCAGCATGGGGGTCAGCAGCTTTATGGAAAAAGCGCGCTTTGACCGCGCGCTAGAGCAGGAGCTGTCCAATTCAATCGCATCCCTGGACAGCGTGCGGGCGGCTAGAGTGCATCTCGCCTTGCCTAAGCAATCAGCCTTTGTGCGGAAGAAGAATAAACCCGCGGCCTCAGTCCTCGTGAGTCTTTATGCGGGACGCGAACTTACTGATAGTCAGTTGGCAGGCGTTGTCCACCTGGTTGCATTTAGTGTGCCGGGACTGGAAGCCGAACAGGTTTCCGTGGTGGATAACAAGGGCAAACTATTGTCTTCACAAAATAGCGGCAACCAGTTTGCGGCGACTCAGGATAATTTCCGCTACACCCAACAGTTGGAGCGGAGCTACGTGAGTCGGATTACTGAAATCCTGACTCCGATTCTAGGGATTGGTGCAGTTCAGGCACAGGTCGCGGCAGACATTGATTTTACCGTGGTGGAAAGGACTAGCGAGCGCTATGACCCGGAGACCAGTATGCGCAGCGAGCAGCTGGTGGAGGAGCTTACCGCAGCCATGGGCGCCAGTGGTATTCCCGGGACGTTGTCCAATCAACCACCAGCAGAGGTCGAGGTGGTTGCCGCGCTAGGTGCTGAGGCAAGTGCTCAGCCAGCTCCTACCCGTTCCAGCAAGCGCGAAATACGTAATTTTGAGTTAGACAAAACCATCAGTCATACCCGAGAGATGCCTGGCACGCTGAAAAAGCTTTCCGTGGCGGTGGTGGTGGACTATCGAGAAGCGCTCAACGACGAAGGTGTGACAGAGCGCATGCCTTTGGAAGAGGCTGAGCTGGCTGAAATCACTGCATTAGTGCGTGAGGCTATTGGTTTCGATGAAGCCAGAGGTGACAGGGTAAACGTGATGAATGCCTCCTTTATTGTGCCACCCGAGCTGGAACCAATGCCTGAAATTTCATTGATGGAGCAGGAGTGGGTGTGGCGCGCGGGTAAACTTGCTCTTGCCGGCATCGCGATTTTCCTGACTATATTTACCGTCGTACGACCCCTGATGCAGGCTTCTGCCCATCCAGCACCTGGCACGCGAGCGCTGGATAGCCCGGGCAATATGGGTGGAGCGGGCATGGTTTCCGCGGACGGAATGGCTTTGGGTGACGATAGGGTGACGCTTGGACAGCAACAGCAAATGGGGCTTCCCGGAGGTGTACCTGCTTATCAGCAACAGCTGAGTATGGCGCGTTCAATGGTTGAGGGTGAACCAGAGAGAGTTGCGAGCGTAGTGAAAAACTGGGTGGCGTCAGATGGGTGATTCAGCAGCTGACCTGTCGGGCTCACAACGGGCAGCCATTTTTCTACTGGGCTTGGGCGAAGTGGGTGCCGCGGCGATCATGAAGCATATGGAGCCCAAGGAAGTGCAGCGCGTGGGGGAAGCTATGGCTGGATTGAGCGATGTTTCCAACGCACAGATAGCCACGGTAGTGCAGGATTTTTCGGAAAAGGTCAGCACTGTCAGCGCTATCAGCGTTGGTGCTACAGACTTTACCCGGCGGGTGATGGTGGAGGCGCTGGGGGAAAAAAGAGCGCACAGCATGCTGAATAAAGTGATGCAGGGCAATACGACAAAAGGCATGGAGGCTCTGAAATGGATGGATGCGCGCTCTGTAGCTGGTGTTATAAAAGGCGAGCACCCGCAGATCATTGCTCTCGTTCTTGCGTCGCTGGAAGGTGATCATGCGGCGCAGATATTGGCCTTGCTGCCCAAAGAGGTGCGGACCGATGTAGTGCTTCGTATCGCCAGACTCGAGTTGATTGATCCGACAGCGCTGCTTGAGCTGGACCAGGTTTTGGAGAAGCAATTGGGTAACAACCAGGAGTTTCCGCCGGCGTCGGTGGACGGGATGAATACTGCGGCTGCGATTCTCAACCATATGGACAGCTCTGACGAGGCTGAATTGCTAGCAGCAGTTAAGCAGGAAGATATTGATATTGGCGAAAAAATTCATGAACTGATGTTTGTCTTCGAAAATCTTCTGGCTATTGATGATCGTGGTATGCAGCGGCTTATACGAGATATTTCTACAGACGGTCTGGTGATAGCGCTCAAGGGTGTTGACACAGAATTAAAAGACCACTTCTACAATAATATGTCTTCGCGAGCTGCGGATATGCTAAAGGAGGACCTGGAGGCGAAAGGGCCTGTTAAGCTTTCTGACGTGGAAGAACAGCAGAAGGAAATACTCACCATCGCAGCCAAGTTGGCTGAGGAGGGAGAGATATTCATGGGCGGCAAGGGAGGTGAAGATTTTGTCTGATCAGGGTGAGACAGTGCAGCTCTGGGAGGCGCCTTTTTTTGAGCAACCCTTTGCCTCCGATGCGCCGCCTGTTGCCTCGGCTGAGCAAGAGGCGCTGGTCCAGGCTCGCGCTTTCTCGGTAGGGAAAGAGGAGGGGCTGGAAGCGGGTCGGGCCGAGGCTCAAGAAAAAGTAGCTGCGTTGACGGCACTTATCGAGGCGTTAGCGCAGCCCTTTCGAGGCCTGGATGCTCTGGTTACTAAAGAAGTGGCGCAGTTGGCCATGCGCTTGGCGGAGCAGATTGTCCGCCGCGAGTTGACCATTGATTCCGATGTGGTCACGGATATTGTGGCGGAGGCAATGGGCACCCTTTACAAGTTAAGCGGCGATATCGTGGTTTTTCTAAACCCGGTTGATGTAGAGCTGGTGCGAGAATGTGCCCCGGAATCCCTGGAGGGGAAATCATGGAAAGTAGTCGAGGATGCGAACTTATTACCGGGAGGCTGTCAGGTCAAAACGCCAACTTCATTTGTGGACGCGTCGGTTGAAAAACAGATTGAGGAAGTATTTGCGACACTTCTTGAATCATGTGATCAGGCGCTGGGGTCCTGATCTTGAGCACACTGGCCGGGCTAAAAGATGATAGAAACACCCGCGTAGCCAGTAATCTTTCTGCCCTTTGTGAGGGGGTCGTCACGGCCCCGCTGCGCGAAGAAGGCTCTCTGATTCGAATGATCGGCATCAAGCTTGAGGCCGTGGGCTGCCAGGCAACCATTGGTAGCCGATGTCGAATAATCACAGATGAAGGCGCTGCCATAGAAGCGGAAGTTGTGGGGTTTTCCGATGGCAGTTTATTCCTTATGCCAGAGGGAAATTTACGCGGTGTGAAATTGGGTGCGAGAGTTGTGCCCTTGGATACGGGTGGAGTGGTAGCGGTTGGTGAGCAACTTCTGGGCCGGGTTATAGATGGTGCTGGCAACCCGATCGATAGCGGCGGGCCAATGGCTTGCGGTCAGCATATTCCGTTGCGTGGTGAGTCAATTAATCCGCTGCATCGCAGTCCGATAACGGAACCGCTGGATGTCGGCGTTCGCGCCATTAACGCATTGCTGACCCTGGGAAAGGGCCAGCGTATGGGGCTGTTTGCGGGTAGTGGCGTCGGCAAAAGTACCTTGTTGGGCATGATGACCAGGCATACAGAGGCCGATGTGATAGTGGTGGCACTGGTAGGTGAACGAGGCCGGGAGGTTCGCGAGTTTGTTGACGATATTCTCGGCCCTGAGGGACTGGCTAAAGCGATTGTAGTTGCTACACCTGCTGATGATTCGCCATTGATGCGGGTTCACGGCGCCTGGCGTGCCACTGCGATTGCAGAGTACTTTGGGAATTGCGGAAAAAAAGTACTGCTGTTAATGGATTCTTTAACGCGAGTCGCACAGGCACAACGAGAGATTGGTCTGGCAGTGGGCGAGCCACCTGTTTCCAAAGGGTATCCGCCGTCGGTGTTTTCATTGTTGCCAGCCATGGTTGAACGGGCGGGCAATGTAGGTTCCGGTTCAGTTACAGCGGTTTACACTGTGCTGGTGGAGGGTGGGGATTTTGACGATCCGGTTTCGGACGCATCGAGGGCCATTCTCGATGGCCATATTGTGTTGTCCAGAGAGGTAGCGGATTCAGGATTATTCCCGGCGATCAATATAGATTCCTCTGTTAGTCGGCTGATGCCGAGTATTGTGGACGACAGCCAATTGCTTATGGCGCGCGAAGTGAAGAGCCTCTACGCCACTTACCAGCAAAATCGCGATTTAATTAATATCGGCGCCTATCAGCAGGGTACAGATGAGAGCATTGATCGCGCTATTTTCACTGCGCCCCACATACGCGATTTCATTGCGCAAAGTGCTTTTGAAAAAGTCGATATGAATGAAAGTAAAGCGAAATTGTCTGCTCTCTCGGGAATACACCCAGGTATTGGATCTAGTAGAGAGGTGAGCCATGAAGTCGGGCAAAATGGATAAAGTGGCGGCGGTCGCTAAAATCGCAGAGCATAAATCGGCTCGAGAGCTAAGCCTCCGGCAGCAGAGCCATAGGCAGAAAAGAGATCAGTTGGATCAGCTTGTCGAATTTAGGGAAGGCTATGAATTGACCCTGGGTGAAAGGGGGGGAGAGGGTATCTCAGCCAGGCAGCTACAGGATTACCGACTTTTCCTGGGTAAGCTCAGCCAGGCCATCGAACAACAAACAAGTGATGTCCGTGAGTCGACAGAAAGCCTGTCGATGGTGCGGGCGCAGTGGGTTTCGGCATCCCAGCGTACATCGGCGCTGGATGACCTGATGGATGAGCGACACAGGGCACAAGTAAAATTAAGGGATAAAGCCGAGCAAAATACATCCGATGAAAACACGATGAATCGTGGGATGCTCAATAACGAATCATGATTCTCAGTCAGTTGGCATGGAAACTGCTATACCTGAGGTGGAAACCAAAGGATAGGAAGTCTTGCTACCAATACTGGAAAACGTGTCCGTGCATACGGGCGAGAGTGAAGGCCTGCGTCGTATCACCAAAAGCGGTGAGGAAGACGCGAGCGGCGGGCCTTTTGGCGACATACTGAACGCTCAGAAGCGATTACCAGGGGTGGAATCCGAGACCCCGGACGGGCAAGAGTCTCTTGTGGAGGGTGGCAATGTTCTGCAGCCGGGCGGCAAGGACTTGCCAGAGAGCTCTGTGACTTGGCCGGCAGAGGCTGTGCGATCCCTGCTCAGCCCTGCGACGCTGGCCCCCGCTGGAGTTGACGGTCAGTCCTTGGACAAGACAAATTTCTCGCTTGAGAGCCTGCCCACCGATAAGACCCTACCTTCGCTTGATACCCTTTCGACTGACAAGGCCGCGCCCTCGCTTGAGACCCTGTCCGCCGACACGTCCAACCCCCTTGCGCCCGCTGCCGGGAAACTTGCGACTTCGGCGAGCCAGCTCAGCGAGTCCGCTGAGAATGTGCCGCCGCAGATATTGCCTGCCGCCGTTGCTCATCTGCCGGCGAACGCGGAGACAGGCCAGTTGTCTGGTGCATCGATTGCGGATAAACCAGTGGCTATAGCAGCCGCCCAGACCGGTGTCGCTAGTGCCGTCCCGGGAAATTTAAGTGGCCTGTCTAAATTGGCGCTTGCGGATGATGGTCCCATGGGAATACCCCGGAATAATGTCCCGTCCGATGGTCGAGCCCCGCAGATGGCGGCGCAGGAGTTGGCGCGACTGTCTAGAGTGGCTGAGCCAGCTACAGTTGCGCGGGCAGATTTCGCGGCTCTCGATGGGGCGCCTGCTGTTGCCAGAGAGCGATCTGCTATAGAAATTTCAGATATTCTCAAAGCCCTGGAGCCTAGCCAAGCTAAACAACCGGCAGTAACGCAGAGTCAGCCCATCACGGGGAGCATCCAAATGCCGGCAGGTATGGCCGAATTGTCTGCCGGCCCTAAAGTAAGTGTGCCTACAACCCTCACAACACCTGTTAGTGATCCGAACTGGCGTGGCGAATTTCTGGGAAGAGTTTCGCTCATGGTCAAGAACGGAATGCCCGAGGCTAGTCTTCAGCTGAACCCGCCTGAATTAGGACGACTAGATATCAAGATCGCGACTGAAGGTGACCAGGCCAGGGTTCACTTTTCTGTACAGAGTCTGGAAGCGCGAGAGGCAATAGAACAGGCGATGCCACGCCTTCGTGAAATGCTGGAGCAAAGCGGATTGCAATTGGCCGGCAGTGAAGTCGCCGATTTTTCACAGTCGGGGCAGGGCGAGAGCGATGCTTTCGGGGCTCCCTCTGATTCGCTGCCCGCCGATCTTGAGGATAGTACGAATGGATCGATAGGAGAGTTCGTGGTGTCAGCTTCGAGTTCCACTGTCGACTATTACGTGTAGTACATTCCCTCGCAGGCTCTAGAAAAAGCGTCAGCCGTCACGATACAGCGTTAAAAATACCGCAGCGCCAGTCCTGGCATAAATGCTCATGTACTAGCGTGTGCACCCCGCCCCTTTTATTGAACACCTCGCGTCGGTTCATTTTTACCTCACCTAAAGCGCCTACTGTTACTGCCCCGCACTCGCCTGAGTCTTCTTCAGCTGCCCACTAGCGAGCCCGGTTAATACTCTGCTGGGCGACTTGCACTATTTTGTTCCACTTAATTGCACAGAGAATCAGGCCCTTGCGGGTGGCTGTTGATCGAGTGGCGTCAATTCTCTGACTATTCTCGCGTTAGAACCTATAACCCATTGAAATATATATAAAAAAATAGTTGGTACAACTTTTGCATTAGCTTCCCTGATAAGCGCAAACGTCAACAACATTGACGGTGCGTTGTTGCCCGGCCCTCAGGATTAGAGGCGGGTTTTAATAAAGCTACGTGGCAGTGCGCGGGCAGGGAATGGGTAGCATGAATAAAAAAATTATTATCGGGGTAGTTGTGTTGTTGCTTGCGGGTGGGGGTGCCGGAGCCTTCTTCATGCTGCAGGAACCTGAGAGTTCAACGGGTGATGAGGCTACGGCCGAATCTGCAGAAGCGGGGGCACCGGTCGAACCAGATGAGGCCCCAATTTACCTGCCGCTGAGTCCGGCCTTTCTGCTCAACTTTGAACACAGTGGTGGTATGCGTTATTTGCAGTTGACGCTACAGGCCATGTCTTACGACCAGGCCGCAGTGGATAAAGTACAGGCCAACATGCCGGCGGTGAGAAATAATCTGATACTCCTGTTCAGTACGCAGGACTATGACGTGCTTAATACGGTCGAGGGAAAAGAGAATCTGCGTAAGGAGGTAACGGACTCGATTAATCAGGTTGTTCGTTTAAGCGGAGAATCCATGGTGAATGACGTGTTTTTTACCAGCTTTGTGGTGCAGTAGCTAGCTATGGCGACTAAGGACATTTTATCCGAAGGTGAGCTGGATGCTCTAATGGACGGCTTTTCCGGTGACGAGTCGCAACCCGGAGAAGGTGGCGCCGGGGATAGCTGTCAGCCATTTGATTTTAGTACCCGAGAGCAAACCTTGCTGGCACAGATGCCTGCCTTAAAGAAAATCAACGAAGAGCAGTCGCTGGCCCTGGCTGAAGGCATTAGGGCGTTATATGGAATTTCAGCTCAAGTGGAAGCTAAGGATACCCAGCTGCTCAGGCTAGATCAGGCGATAGCGGGAATTTCCGCTCCCTCGGGGATCAATCTGGTAAAAATAGCCCCGCTGAATGGCATATCTTTTGTGGTACTTCCCGGAGAATTACTGTCGCTCTTCGTAGATAAATATTTTGGCGGCTCGCAGAGTGGCACCAGCGTGGCTTCCTCGCGTGCAAGCCTTACACCAACAGAAATGCGCATCAATGAAGTTCTGGCAAGCAAGTTCCTGGAAACGCTTGCCGATGCATGGCAGGAAAAAGTGCAGTTAACTCCAGAGCTTCAATCTTTTGAGAGCAAGCCTACTTATCTGCAGGCGAGTACTCCTGATGAGCTTGCCCTCCTATTCTCCTTTGCCATCGAGATAGGCGATTGGTCGTCCGCAATTGATTGGATGGTGCCCTATACATCGATCGAACCTTTGAGATTGAAGTTGGGGAATTCAAATACTGTCGGCAAGGCGCTGCAGAAGAATTCTGACTGGGAAGAGCACTTTCGCAAGGAGCTGCAGTTTGTGGATCTCGAGGTAAGCGGCTCCTTCATGTCCGGACCGGTGACTATTGCCGAGGTACTGAACCTCAGGCCTGGTTCGATCGTACCTTTGAAAACGCCTACGGAAGTCACTGTTTCGATAGAGAACCAAGAATTTTCCCATGGAGAGCACGGCTCTTTCAATGGGAAAAAATCAATAAAGATTATGGAGATTATCAGCCATGAAGTTAATTCGAAATGAGCTTTCGGGCGGTTCCCGATGAGCGATGAAACACCTGTTGAAGCACCTGTTGAGCAACCTCTCGCGGACGCGGTAGAGGCAGTTGCACCCGAGGAGTTGCAGTCTCACGAAAGTGCGGCTGGTCGCTCCGGTGAATCTTCTGGAGCGGAGATTGATCTGGATGCCCTTATGGATATTCCTGTGACGTTGTCTGTGGAAATTGGTCGTAGCAAAGTGCCAATCAAACAGCTGGTTAGCCTCAGCCAGGGGTCGGTCATCGAGTTGGACCGGGAGGTCAGTGAGCCTCTGGATTTACTGGTTAACGGGAAACTTATGGCGAGAGGCGAGGTGGTCGTTGTGAATGGACAGTTCGGGCTTCGACTGATCGATATTGTCAGCCCACCCGAACGCTTGAAAAAGCTGAAGTGAATTCCGGACTGCGGCTATCCCGGATTCTGTGGCGATGGTCATGGATGTTGTTTGCGCTGGCGCTTCAGTCCGGTGGCGCACTCGCAGCTGCCAATGACGTGGAGCCGCACGCGATATTCAATACGTCTTATATGATTCAGGTGGCGGGTTCCTTGATTCTGGTATTCGGCTGCCTGTTTGGGTTGGTTTTTCTTCTGAAGAAACTGAATGGCGTCCCGGTCAGTGACAGGAAGGCGATACGGGTTCTCAGTTCGATCAAAGTTGGCTCCCGGGAAAGAATCATGCTGGTGGAGGCTGGCGAGAATCAGCTATTGGTGGGGGTGACAACGGGGAGTATCCGAACCCTGCATGTGTTTGAGCATGCAGTTGGTGAGTCAAGTGATGAGTCTGGCCCTGGCGGTGATTTTAGCTCCCTGCTGCGCAGCGCGGTCCATCCGGAGGGGAAGCGTTGAGCGCCTTGAAGCTTGCACTGTTAGTGGTGATAGGTCTTATGCCGGCCCTGGCGCAGGCACAGGCACAGATCCCGCTGTTGACGGTGGAACCGGTCGCTGGGGGCGGCAGCAATTATTCGGTAAGTCTTCAAATATTGATGCTAATGACCGCGCTGAGTTTGCTCCCCGCGGCTCTACTTGCCATGACATCGTTCACCCGGGTTGTGGTCGTGCTGGCAATACTGCGCCAGGCTCTGGGTACGGCGCAAACACCGTCCAACCAGATAATCCTGGGTCTGGCGTTGTTCCTCAGTCTGTTCATTATGGCGCCTGTATTGGAGGAGGCCTATGAGAACGGTTTACAGCCGTATATGGAGGAGGCAATCGGGTTTGAGGAGGCGATCTCCCAAGTTGAGGCACCCTTCCGTGTTTTTATGCTGAATCAGACACGTGAAGCTGACTTGATAATGTTTGCCGAGTTAGGAGGGTACGACTCGTTTCAGAACGGTGATGATATTCCGTTTCATGTGCTGCTGCCTTCGTTTCTCACCAGTGAACTCAAGACGGCATTCCAGATAGGCTTCCTGATTTTTATTCCATTTCTGGTGATAGATCTGGTAGTGGCCAGTGTATTGATGTCCATGGGCATGATGATGCTCTCTCCCATGCTTATATCGCTGCCATTCAAGCTTATGTTATTCGTTCTCATTGATGGTTGGTCATTAATTGTCGGCACACTTGCCAGCAGTTTTGTGTCCTGATTTAGAGGCAAAGCTATGACACCTGAAGCAGTACTGGATATCGGCCGAGAGGCCCTGTACCTGACCATGCTACTGGCAGGACCGCTGCTGCTTGCCGCATTGGTGGTGGGACTTTTAGTTGGAGTCTTTCAAGCCGCGACGCAAATTCAGGAGATGACACTGAGTTTTATTCCAAAACTGGCGTCGCTGGTCTTCGCCCTATTGATTGCTGGTCCCTGGATGTTGCGCAATTTGACGGAATACACCATCCGCCTGTTTGTCGCCATCCCCGGAATGCTGGGATGAGCCACTAGTGTTTTCGGCGGGGCAGCTGATGGGCTGGACAGAACAGTATTACTGGCCATTCCTGCGAATTTCGGCGATGTTTCTAGCCTCTCCGATTTTTAGTGCCCCGTCGTTTCCGGTACGAGCAAGGGTGTTGCTGGCGTTGGCGATCACTGCGCTGGTTACGCCGTCTTTGGCGTCGCCACCCACTATAGATATGCTCGGCCCCGCGGGGATTCTGCTGGCGGGGCAACAGGTGGTTATTGGTCTTGCGATGGGCTTTCTCGTACAACTCGTGTTCTCTGCCGTGATTATTGCAGGACAGACACTGTCAATGTCGATGGGGCTTGGTTTTGCAATGTCGGTAGATCCGCAGAACGGCGTTCAGGTGCCTGTGGTAAGCCAGATGTATATGATTTTTGCGACACTGGTGTTCCTGGGCGTGAACGGTCACCTGGTACTGATCGAGCTTCTGATAAACAGCTTCACTCTTCTGCCAGTCGGGCTCAATGGTTTGGGAGACACTTTTGCGCTAGACATTGTGCTGTGGGGGGGGCAGATGTTCCAGGGCGCACTGTTGCTGGTGCTGCCCGCTTTGACGGCAGTGTTGTTGATAAATATCGCCTTTGGTGTGATCACCCGGGCCGCGCCGCAGTTGAATATTTTTGCTGTCGGCTTTCCCGTCACTATTCTTGCAGGGTTTATATTTATGTTCTTAACCCTGCCGTCTGTGCTTTCGTTGATTATCGAACTTTTTGATACTGGTTTGGCTCAAGCCTTCCAGTTGATTCGTTAGGAGATAAGCGTGGCGGAACAGCAGAGTTCGCAGGAAAAGACTGAACAGCCGACGGAAAAGCGGCTAAAGGAGTCGCGAAAAAAAGGCCAGGTTCCGCGATCCCGTGAGCTCAATACCATGCTCTCCCTTCTTTCCGGTGGGTTTGGTTTGGTAATGTTCGGTAGTTCCATGGCGACAGATTTTTCTTCACTGATCGAAGCATCGCTTAGCTTCGATCGCGAGGTAGCCTTTAACACCGACATACTAGCGGTGCGCCTGGTTGGCCTTATTGTGTCTTCGGTGACTATTTTGATGCCACTTTTTGGGGTGTTGATTGTAGGCGCCATGATCGGTCCGATAATGATGGGTGGTTGGTCTTTCAGCTTTTCGGCAATGGCATTCAAGCTCGAAAAATTGAGCCCGGCAAAGGGGATAAAGCGAGTATTTTCAGCCAAGGGCTTGGCGGAGCTGCTTAAAACGTTGTTCAAGTTTCTTATATTGGGCGCAGTCACCATTGTTCTGTTTAGGATATTTATAGATGAAATTCTGGCCCTGAACAATCGGGGGCCCAATGAAGCTTTTCTCCAGACCATAACAATATTGGGATGGAGCTTGCTGGTCCTAAGCTTCACCATGATTTTTATTGTTATTTTTGATGTGCCCTTTGAACTTTGGAATCACAATCGACAATTAAAAATGACTAGACAGGAAGTGCTGGACGAGCTGAAGGAAAGTGAAGGGCGGCCCGAGGTAAAAAGCCGCATTCGCAATTTGCAGCGGGAGATGTCGCAGCGCCGGATGATGGACGCGATGCTCCAGGCTGATGTTGTAATTACCAACCCAACACACTTCGCCGTAGCGCTAAAATACGATGGCACTGCAGGACAGGCCCCTGTTGTACTGGCCAAGGGAGCGGATTTGATTGCGCTTAAGATGCGTAGCGTGGCGATTGAGAACGACATCGCCATTTTTGAGGCACCCCCGCTTGCCAGGGCAATTTATGCATCATCAGAAATCGGCCAGGAAATTCCTGAGAATCTCTTTCTGGCGGTGGCCAAGGTGTTGGCGTATGTATTCCAACTGCGTACAGCTGTGAGCGGCATAGATCCGGAACCTCCCGGCGACCTTCCCGTTCCAGAAGAATACGACGGTTTTTTCCAGGATGATGAGGTAAGTGTCAGTGAATGATGTAGCTATGCCAAGGGCACTGAGTTTCTCCATGCTGACTGGTCTGGGAACACCCTTGTTGATGTTCTTGATGCTGGCGATGATGATGTTGCCACTGCCTCCTTTGATGCTTGACCTGACGTTTACCTTTAATATCGCTCTGGCCATGATTGTGTTGCTGGCGTCGGTTTACGCTACTCGCCCTCTGGATTTCGCTGCTTTTCCCACCGTGCTATTGATCGCAACGCTACTGCGACTGTCACTTAATGTGGCTTCTACAAGGGTAGTGTTGCTTGAAGGTCACAATGGTACTGGCGCCGCGGGTAAAGTGATTCAAGCGTTTGGTGAGTTTGTAGTAGGCGGTAGTTATACCGTGGGTATAGTGGTATTCGCTATTCTTGTGATTATCAATTTTGTGGTAGTGACGAAAGGCGCGGGAAGAATTGCAGAAGTAACTGCTAGATTTACTCTCGATGCGATGCCCGGTAAGCAGATGGCTATCGATGCTGACCTCAATGCCGGTGTTATCAATCAGGAAGAGGCTGGCACCAGGCGAGATGACGTCTCCAGAGAGGCAGACTTTTACGGTGCGATGGATGGCGCGAGTAAATTTGTGCGTGGTGATGCGGTAGCCGGCATCCTGATCCTCTTCATCAATATTATTGGTGGCTTCGCGGTAGGGGTACTGCAACATGACCTCACTGCGGCCGAGGCGGCCAACAACTATATTTTGCTGACCATCGGTGATGGGCTGGTGGCGCAGATTCCATCCTTGTTGCTGTCAACAGCCGCGGCAATAATTGTGACCCGCGTATCCGACGCTCAGGATATGGGTCAGGAAGTGGTATCCCAGTTATTCAATAACCCGAAGGCTTTACTGGTTGCCTCAGCGCTAATTGGCATTATGGGACTGGTACCGGGGATGCCTCATTTGGTGTTTCTGACGATGTCCGGGCTGCTGGGAGGTTTGGGGTACATGCGCGTTGTTGAGGAGCGTACAGAGCTTGTAGAGCCGAGTATCGCGGCGCCTGTTGAGAAACCGGCAGAGGGGCGGGAGCTGAGCTGGGACGATGTGGTGCCCGTGGATGAGATCGGTCTGGAAGTTGGATACCGGCTGATCTCCCTGGTGGACAAAAGCCAGGGAGGTGAATTGTTAAGCCGGATCAAGGGCGTCCGGAAAAAACTGTCGCAGGAACTGGGCTTCCTGATTCACTCCGTGCATATTCGCGACAATCTGGACCTAACTCCCAATGAGTACCGAATCAGCTTTCACGATGTCACCGTGGGCGACGGTGAGGTCTATCCCGGTAAGGAGCTGGCAATTAATCCCGGGCAGGTGTTTGGCGAATTAGATGGCTTGCAGGTTAAGGACCCAACTTTTGATCTGGACGCTGTGTGGATTGATACATCCCAACGCGATGATGCCCAGGCGATGGGTTTTACGGTCGTGGATTGCGGCACCGTGATCGCCACGCACCTCAGTCAGCTGCTGACGAACCATGCACATGAATTGATAGGGCAGGACGGTGCACAGCAGCTGCTGGATAAGTTGGCTGTCAACTCTCCCAAGCTGGTGGAAAACCTGATGCCGAAATTGCTTGGCCTTGGTGAAATCACCAAGGTTTTGCAGAACTTGCTGGAAGAGGGCGTTCCCATCCGTGATATGAGAACGATCGCCGAGGCTTTGGCGGAACATGCGAGTAAGAGTCAGGATACTGACGCTTTGACCTCGCACGTACGGGTGTCTCTGGGCCGGACTATTTTCCAAGTAGTCAATGGTGTCGGGCGAGAGATCGCGGTAATGACTCTGGATGCTCAGTTGGAACAGATATTGCAAGGAGCTATTCAGGGAAGTCCTGGTGGTCTCGAACCCTCGCTGATGGAGAGCACGATTAACCAGATTATCGAGGCATCCGGAAAATTTGAGGCAGAGGGAAAGGCACCAGTGGTGTTAGTTGCTGGAAATATAAGGTTGTTCCTGTCCAG
This sequence comes from Halioglobus sp., assembly GCA_047611225.1. Lineage (GTDB taxonomy): Bacteria > Pseudomonadota > Gammaproteobacteria > Pseudomonadales > Halieaceae > Marimicrobium. Next base: position 46,758 of record JBLFWP010000008.1, on the reverse strand, counting down.
GTTGCTGAGAAGCCGGATTTCCAGCCTTTATGTTTTAGCCTATGAAGAAATTCCGGCAAGCAAAACGATCAAGGTGATGCATGCCATAGGTGGAAGTCAGGCACAGATCGCCTCTGCTTAGAAAAATAAAGTGGATTTAACGCAGTAGTCGAAAGGAAGTTAGTGGAGTGATTAAATGAAGATCAAACGTTTCCTGGAAAAAGACAGTCGCAGCGCGATGGCTCGAGTCAGGATGGAGCTCGGCCCTGATGCGGTAATACTGTCAAACAAGAGGATTGGGAACCAAGTGGAACTTGTGGCCGCGATAGACTTGGATGAGACGGCGCTGGACGAGACCGCGTTGGAAGAGACTGCGTTGGAAGAGGCCGTGTTGCAGGAGACAGCGCTGAAGGAGGGGCGTGCGTTGGAGCCTGAGGTTGTCGCTCAGGCGCAGATCGTGCCCGAAGTAGGCGGAGCCACGTTAACGGCCCTGCAGAAAGAGCTGGGACACCTGCGCAGTATGCTCGAGGGAAAGTTATCGCAGTTGTCCTGGCAGGATATGGCCCGTCGCCCATCCGCCAAGGCGGCTCTGCAGGCCCGTCTTGCCAAGCTGGGCCTGTCTCGTGAATTGTGTGGCCTTCTCGCTGACGTCTTGCCCGTGGAAGAGGATTTGGATGAATATTGGAATAAGGCACTGCAGCTATTGTCCAGCAGAGTATCTGAAATGCGCGAAGATAGCCTTATTGATGAGGGTGGCGTCGTCGCCCTCATGGGTTCAACCGGGGTTGGCAAAACCACTACAATTGCCAAACTGGCTGCGCGTTGCGTGCAGCGTCACGGCAGAAATCAAGTGGCGCTGGTTACCACCGATTGTTACCGCATCGGGGGTCAGGAGCAATTACAGTCTTTTGCCGACTATCTGCAAATTCCGATGGCCGTTGCGACCGATGGCACAGAGCTAAGGTCCGCTCTCAAAAAGCTGAGCTCCAGGAAGCTGATATTGATCGATACCGCTGGAATGAGTCAGCGCGACATTCGGCTGTATGAGCAGTTTTCCATGCTCAAGTCGGTAGACCAAGATATCGATATCTATGTGATTTTACCCGCCACTGCTCAACTGCGTGCGTTGTGTGATGTGGTCAACGTCTTTGGAGAAACTGCATTGGCTGGCGCTATTGTTACCAAGGTGGATGAGTCAGTTGCATTGGGAGGGGTTCTGGATGTGTTGTTAAGTAGCCGCTTGAAACTGGCGTATGTGACTGATGGGCAGAAAGTGCCAGAGGATATTGTGCCAGCTCGCGCGCGAGCTCTGGTCGCCAAAGCTGCCGAGCTTACGGATCAGGAAGCGGCGACTTCATTTGGAGGAACGAGACGCAAGCGAAGCGCTAATTCAACTATGGTACAAAACTAAATGAATAATCAAGCACACGATATTGCACAATTGTCAGGGCCTTCACCTGTTAACGTCATCGCTGTTACCAGTGGCAAGGGTGGGGTAGGAAAAACTAACATCGCGGTTAACCTTGCAATCAGCATGGCAACGCAGGGCAGCCAGGTGCTGTTGTTCGATGCTGACTTGGGTTTGGCCAATGTTGATATCGCTCTCGGCTTGAAGCCCAAATACGATATCAGGCATGTGATTTCAGGAGAGCGAACGCTAGAAGAAATTTTGCTGGATGGGCCAGATGGTGTGCGTATTGTGCCCGCTTCTTCTGGTATTTCCAGCATGACGGAGCTGTCCACGCCACAACGTGCTGGATTGATCAGGGCTTTCAGCGACCTTACAGTTCCGGTGGATACGCTTATCGTCGATACGGGTGCGGGGATCGATTCCACCGTATTGAATTTTAGCAGTGCTTGTCAGTCCATCATTGTGGTGATCTGCGACGAGCCCACTTCAATTACTGATGCCTATGCACTGATCAAAGTATTGAATCAGGAATGTGGAGTTAAGAAATTTCAACTGCTTGCAAATATGGTCGACAATGAATCCCAGGGGCGACTACTTTACGGTAAGCTCAGCAGGGTTGCCGAGCGCTTTCTCGATGTGAGTCTGGGTTATTTGGGCGCCATTCCTCGGGATATCTATTTGCGTAAGGCCGTTCAGCAGCAGAGTGCAGTGGTAGATGTCTATCCTCGCAGCCCGTCGGCACAGGCGCTGATGAAACTGGCCGAAAAGATGAATATAGACTCCAGCTCCTATAAAGGTAATGGAGGGCTGGGGTTCTTTGTGGAGAGACTGATGGGTCGCGGTGTCAAAGAGTTAGAGGTCGGATAGTAATGGCGGAGACAGTCTATCTGCAGAGCCAAATGGGAAGCGCGGATGACCTCGTCAGGGACTATCTTCCTTTGGTAAAAAAAATCGGGCTGCATCTGGCTGCTCGATTACCTCCGCGTATTGAACTCGATGATCTGTTGCAGGTGGGTATGATTGGACTGATCCAGGCTGGCTCAACATATGACGCTTCCAGGGGCGCCAGCTTTTCTACCTATGCCGGTATACGGGTAAAGGGTGCGATGCTGGATGAGGTGCGCCGAAATGACTGGGTGCCTCGATCCGTGCAGCAGAATATGAAGCGGATTAGTCAGGCGATCAGTCAGCTCGAGGCACGAAATGGCCGGATGGCCAATGATACTGAAATTGCAGCGGAGCTAGCAATATCACTTGAGGAGTATCGCGATCTGTCTCGTGAGCTGGTGTATTGTCGATTGAGTTCGTTGGAAGATTCCAACGTGACTGTTGAATCCGAAGAGCCTGACCCTTTTGCGCAGCTTGAGAATGGTGGCATAAAAGAAAGCTTGGTTGAGGCTATCAAGTCGCTGCCCGAGAAAGAATCGTTGATGATGTCGCTTTACTATGGGGAAGAATTGAACCTGAAAGAAATTGGCGTGGTAATGGGTGTGTCTGAGTCCCGTGTTTCACAGATTCATGGTCAGGCACTGGCCCGCGTTCGGGTAAAAGTTAGCGAGTGGACAGAGTAGGGATGGGCTATTCAAATGGCGAGTAAGCGACCAACAATGGACTTCTTGTCGATGGCCGGTATCGTTTTGTCGTTGGCGGTGGTTATTGGCGGCAATTTCATGGAAGGCGGCCATGCCGATTCCCTGTTCCAGCTAACTGCATTTATCATCGTCTTCGGGGGAACATTGGGTGCCACGCTAGTGCAGATGCCGCAAAGGATTTTTGTGCATGGATTAAAGCGTTCCAAGTGGGTATTCCTGCCACCCAAAATGGAACAAGAGGAAGCCCTGAAGCGAATTGTCAGTTGGAGCAAAATAGTGCGTAAGGATGGCTTGCTTGGGTTGCAGAAGATTGAGGCAAGCGAGCAGGACAAATTCCTCAAAAAGGGGCTCAGGTTATTGATTGACGGCAATGAGCCCGAGGAAATATCGAAAATACTTGAGATCGAAATTGATAGTATTTCCGCTAGGGAAATGAACGCTGCAAAAGTGTACGAAGCCATGGGTGGTTATTCGCCTACCATAGGCATTATCGGGGCAGTTATGGGTTTGATTAATGTGATGAATAACCTTGCCGATCCCGCGGCACTTGGGCCAGGGATTGCGGTTGCATTTGTGGCGACGATATACGGTGTTGGCCTGGCAAATTTTTTGTTTTTACCCATGTCGAGCAAACTCAAGACCATATCCAACGATCTGACCCAGTATCAGGAAATGTTGTTGGAGGGCGTGGTGTCGATTGCAGAGGGCGAGAACCCCAGAACAATCGCTAGCAAGCTTGAAGGATATTTGGCATAGGAGTGGGTAGGTAATATGGCCAGGAGGCGGCGGCGAGTTGAGGACGTTACCAATCACGAGCGGTGGCTGGTGTCCTATGCTGATTTTATTACCCTGTTGTTTGCATTCTTTGTGGTGATGTATTCGATTTCCTCGGTTAATGAGGATAAATATCGGGTGTTGGGTAGCGCCATGACTTCCGCTTTTCGCGACTCACCATCCTCCTTGGATCCAATTACGCTGGCTCAGATGGCGCAATCTACGATAGTGGAGTCTGTTCAGCTAAGTGAGCTTTCGAATGTCTCCGGGCCTACTTTCAGACCACCGCTGATGTACCCTGATGAAAGTGAGTTAGATGAACCGGATGTGCCAGAATCGAAGGACGAGAGCTTTTCCCAGAGCGTGCTCGATGCTGCCGAAGCTGAAGTTAACGCTATATCGGAGAATGTAGAGACGCACATGGAGTCCTTGATTGAGGACGACATTATCAACATCAAGCGTAATAAGTTCTGGCTGGAAGTCGAGATTAAGTCCAGTTTGCTGTTTCGAAGCGGCAGCAGTTCCTTAATCCCTGAGTCCGTGCCTGTACTGGTCGAGTTATCAGGTCTTTTTGTTGATATGCCCAATCGTATTCATATTGAAGGCTTCACTGATGACAAACCAATTAGTACCCGCATCTTCCCCTCCAATTGGGAGTTATCCTCCGCCAGGGCCGCTGCCGTGGTGCGACTGTTTGAGACGAATGGTATAGGCCCCGCCAGGCTGGCGTCGATTGGCTACAGTCAGTATCAGCCCATATCAGATAATGATAGTGAAGAGAATCGCGCCAAGAACCGGCGCGTGGTAGTGGTGGTAATGGCTTCGTTGGAAGGGCGAGAGAATAGGCGAATCCCGGAGTTTGAGCTGTTAAAGGGTGAGTCCATGGCTAGTGGAGAGATTTAATAGCAGTCCATCTCGCAAAACCTGAAAGTAACTACAGTTAACCCGGCTTATGGCTGAAGTGGCTGCAGTAAGAGAAGGTGATTTTGATGATTGATTCCATAGGGCCCCAAAAAACGGGTCCGATTCAAAAAATCAAGAAGTCTGCCAAGAAGGCTGGCGACGCGAAAATATCCCAACGGGACCGCAATGATACCGATGAAGACTCACCGGAGCCAACGCAGAGAGAAGGGCGCAAAGGTAGTCGCATAGACGATAGCGCCTAGGTTCCAGTTGCTATTATGACTTGTCGATAAGCACTTTGCTTTTGTACTGCGTGCTCCACTTGCGGCTGCCCGGGCACCACGGTTTCCCTCGCAAAGTTCAATCCTAATCCAGCATGCCACTGCCTTGTTACGGTAGGCTCACAGGCTATGGCATCCAATCGTGATATTTCAGCGTTTTAGCGCGACCTTGAATCGCATGCAGGCAGCGGTTCGAGGCAATGAAAGGCTATACTGCAGGCGCTCTGTCCGTACTGTCACTGCTCCAACCCCTCTAGCGATGACTATCCCGGGCTGCCAGAAAGTCCTGTTTGTTGATGTTCTAGTCGACATCCAAACCTTGCAGCTGTCCGATATTGATGTCGGTGGTGCCTGCCAATCCCTGACGGATGATAATCTCTACACGCCTGTTGAAAGAGCGATTCTCGACGGAGGTGTTGGGCTTGTAAGGTTGCGTAGCCGCTCGGCCAACTACCATAAAGCGGTCACTGTCCAATGTCTCTTTCTTGACCAGTTCATGTGTGACTGTCAGCGCTCTCGAAGCTGACAAGTCCCAGTTTGACATGAACCTCGCACTGGAAATGGGTATGTTATCGGTATGGCCTTCTACCGAAATTTTCCCACCGATATCTACCAGGGCATCTCTTAGTGAATCCATGACGGGTATAAAGTTCGGATTCAATGTGGCTGATCCAGAGGGAAACGCGCCCTTTTCCCGTACGCGCACTATAATAGTTTGTGCCTCGGATTCGATATCAATTTTTCCTTCGTTAATTTCATCCTCTAAAACTTGCCTGAGCTTATCGGCGTCCTCACTTGTTTTCTCAATTAAATCAATTAGTTTTTGTTCAAGCAGTTGCTGAGTCTTCGCGTCATCGAGTTCCGGGGCTGTGGGGTTGCCGACTCGAAGCGACGCTTTAGTGGTTTCAGTGGTGAACTGAGTTACTGTTTTTATCGGCGTAGGTTGGGTGCGCCCTGGGCTAAATTCCTGAGCGATGATGCTGGTGCCTTTGGGAATGTCCATTACGTTCACGGTGTTCTGCACGCCAAAGGCTTCCCTCATGGAGCCCGCTACCTGCTTGTATTTCAGTACATCCAATTCGGAAAAGGACAATAGTAGTACAAAAAAACACATCAAGAGAGACATCAGGTCTGCAAAGGTCGCCATCCATGCCGGTGAGCCCCGCGATGAATCATCATCGTCTTCTAACGCGATCATCAGGCAACCTCTGCCGCTGTGTCCTCGGGTTCGCTGCCCTCTTCCTTACGCTGTCTAGGGGACAGGTAGGACTTTAGCATTGACTCAATAATTCTTGGGTTCTGCCCTGCCTGAATGGCCAGTACACCATCGATGCACATGGCCTTGACCTTTCCCTCATCCGCTTTTCTCAAGGTCAGTTTGTCTGCGATTGGCAGCGCCACCATGTTTGCCAGCATTGCGCCGTAGAGTGTGGTGAGCAGGGCCACCGCCATTGCCGGCCCGATAGATTTTGGGTCGTCCATGGTTGAAAGCATCTGTACCAGTCCAATCAGAGTGCCAATCATGCCCATGGCGGGGGCCACATCACCAGTGGCGCTGAATACCTTGGCTCCCCACGTGTGACGATAAATAGTCTGCTGTAACTCCTTGGTCATCACAGTGCTTATCACTTCATGGCTATTTCCATCGATCAGCATTTTTATCCCTTGATCGAGAAATTCGTTATCTATTTCTTCATTTTCCAGCGCCAGCATACCCTCCTTGCGGGCGATGTTTGAAAGATGAACGATGTTTTCGATCAGCTCATCGGGGCTTTCCAATCTAAATACGAAAGCGCGGGTCGCGACTTTGAATGCGCCAAAAAATTGCGAGATTGAGAACTTGATCATAACCACCATGAACGTTCCGCCCAGTACAATCAGCAGCGATGGAACGTTGAGGAAGGTCAGTGCAGAGCCCCCAAAGATTATAGCCCCAAGCACGATGAGGATACCGCCGAGCATTCCTAGTACTGTCGCTAAATCCATAATGATTCCTAATAATTAAGCGTGTAGCGCCCTAACGATTATCATCTGCCGAGAGGCTACTAGTTGTGCTTTGTAAGTATATTTTTTGGAATAGCCCTACGAGATTCGAGGTCAAAACGTCCGACGTGATCATATCATTCCTCTTGTGCCACCCACAGGCTATTGAGGTCGGTTTGTTCCATGATTTGCTTGGCTGCCAATTCGGCAGATTCGCGATCGCTGAACCCTGGGAGAACCACTAAAAATGAAGTTGTATCAGCGCTAGCTGAGGTCTTGATCTGGGATTGGAGTCCAATTGCCTGAAGGCGTTGCTGCAGCTCCAGTGCTACCTCCTTGCCGTCAAAATTGCCCAGATTAATGTACCAGCCAGGCGCCGGAGTTGGTGCACTAGGGGTGTTTTCATACTGGCTCAGCGCCTCTCGCATATGGCTGTCTATATTGAAGCTGTCGGGGACCGTTGTTGATTGTTGCTCATTCAAGGCTAAGTGCAGGCCACCCAGTTGTTGTTCGATAGTGTTGAGTCGATTGTCGATCTGGACCAGGATGAGTTCAAGTTCCGGGGTTATTTCGGCTAGAGCAGGTCTGAGTTGGGCGGGGGGATTGAAGCTATGCCCTGATAACCAGATGCCGGCAGTCAGCAGGAACAACATATTGGCCACCGCTATAATGCCAACGGTGATGGCGGTCCACGGTCGACCTCCAACGTGCCCCTGCGTTTGCTCGGGAGTGCGCTTTTTCTGTTTGTCGGAGACCAGCCTAACCCCATTCTCGGGGTCTGGTAGCGTCCAATTTGGATCGATACTGGGTTCAAGCAGGTCTCGATCCAGCGATAAATTGAGATTCTTGCGTGCCATATTTAATCCTTCCAGATGTTGCTCTATTCTTATGCATAAACCATGCCGATATTCCGCTACGGACGAATTTGAGTTAGCGTTCACTCTGCACACAGGAGGGGAAAATAACCTTGGCCGGTGGTTGCGGTCGTAGAGGCTTGATCAGCGCGTATTGTTGTCCAATCAAACCTGGGACTTGGTGCTGCGTATCGAAGCTTGCTAGCGCATTACACGGCTGGTTTTCAGGCGCAAAATGGGTGTGCTATTGAGGCCTGACGTGCCCGGGCTTTTTCCAGCTTCAAGCCATCAATACCTCAATTGCGGGCTTTGCACCTGCTACTTCGCTTGCGGGCCAGCAGTTGTTGTCTCGACATGACGTCCTCACCCCGCTTCTTGAGCCTGCATAAAGAGTCAATTTTTTGTCGTTACGAAGTGTGAAGATTGGCGTATTGGATAAGGTTCATAATGGCCGGGTCCCACTTGAGTAGCTCATGGCCTCGTGGGCATCGAGAGCATTCGTTTCAACAGAGACCTTTCTGAAGCCTGATCTCTTACGCGAGGCTAAATAGCGGCGTTTTTCTGTCGCGTATGGATATCAATGTTATGTTGCTATGCTTTTTACAAAGAGCAGGTTCACCATCGAGCCGCCAGGGTGAAGCACTCAGCCAGAATAAGGCTCAGGAAATATCACCCTAGCTTAGGATGCGGCATTGTCTGAATTACTCAGCGATGTACGGATGAAGCACGTATTTCCCGAAAATCTGTGTATCTGCATGGCTGAAATCTTGTGATCCCTCCCCAATGTCCAGGAAGCTTTCGATTGACCGATAGGCTCAGGCTTTCCGACTGGAGAGCCATGCTGTGACCGACCCGGTCACTATCCGTTATAGCGCCCCGTTTGGGTAATGGGTGAAGTGGCCGTAGTCACTCTAATAGCCGATAGTTCTCAGGAGTCGAAGGTGTTGAACTCGGTTTTGCCAAGCACAATAGCTTGTTCAATTTTCGTGAACCAGACCACTTTTTCGACAATCCATTGCGCCCTGTTGTGACCATTTTCTCAATTTGGAGGATTTTATTGGTTAAACGAGTGCGTTCGTTTATATAGTGGAGCTCAAGGCGCGTTATGGCGACGCAAATTCAGGGATCAGGCAGGCTTAAGTACCAATTAGATAAGTATGAAAAATAGACGCGATTACTATCAGCTTTTACACGTGCAGCCGGATGCTCCGAAAGAGATCATCCGCTCCAGCTACAGAACTCTGATGCAGAGGCTGCGCATGCACCCCGATTTGGGTGGTGATAATGAAACAGCCGCAATGCTCAACGAAGCGTATGCAACGCTGACTGATCCGGCTAATCGCAGTGCCTATGACCGCTTACGTCAAGACTCAGGAAAATCGGATACCGCGGGAAAATCCAGTGCTCCGGGAGCAGGCAGGCGTCAACCAGTGCCCTTGCAGAGGTGCGCCTTTTGCGGAACGACTTCCGAAGATGTCAGGCCAGATGCGTCGTGTACAAGCTGCCATAGCCCCCTGTTCATGGCCGAACAATCAGGGATGGAAGACAGCGATCGGCGGACAAGCGCACGGGTGGTCAGTGACCACCCCATGATTTTCTGTACGCATTGGCCCCAGAGAGAGCCGTATTCCAGTCGGGCAGTAGACGTTTCCCTCAGTGGTATGAAATTCAATTCCAACACGAGCTTGGGACTGGGTCAGATCATCAAGGTCGACTCCCAGATTCTGAGGGCTGTGGCGCGTGTGGTCCACAGCCAGCAGCGCCACACCGATTGGGAAATCGGTATTCAGTTCATCAGCCTTTGTTTCATGCAATCCCGGGGCTCATTTGTCGAGCACCGCGCCTGAGTCATGGCTTGATCTCGACCGGGTGTCTGTAGCTCTGTTATAAAAAACAACAATTTCAGTTACAAAGTGACTCCCTGAACAGCTCGGAGCTCTCACTTTCCCGTTGCTGGCTACAGTATCTTTGGGTTACCTTTTGATTGCCCCTAACAGACTCTCGATGAGGGAATCAGAATGTCAGGTGATCCCGTTTTCACTAGATTGCTGAAAATTCGCCGTTCGCGCCACTTTATGCTGATTGCTCTGTTCAGCCTGATCTGTACTGCCTGTGACGATAACGATTCCTCTATTGTTCGTGATGTTCACACTACACGCTGCATCAGCGATGTGACCGCTTTCGATCGCCATGAGTTCCAGTGCGACGGTGTTCAGTTCAAGGTATTGCTGACACAAGAATGTATCGATAAGGCCTGTGGTCTTATTGTTGATGTGCACGGTTGGCTGAGTAACCCGGATGAGCAGGAGGGCAGATCCAATCTGGCCAGGGCAGCTATGGACAATGGCGGTTACATTGTTGTTCAGCCGGGCGAGCTTAGTCAGCCGCCCAGCTGGGATGGCTCGATTCATTACGATATCGTTTATGATTTTATGCAACAGGCCATGGATGCGTATGACGTAGACAGGGACCGAGTCCACTTCACCGGTTTCTCCCAAGGTGGCTGGATGACCTGGAATTTCATCTGTGATCACTCGGACATCATTGCCAGCGCTGCTCCCGTTGCAGCGCCAGGAGGGGGGTGCTTTCTCGGTGATACGGGGCCGGTCAGGAAGGTCCCTATATTTTTGACAAGCGGCACCAAGGACGTTTTGATTACCTATTACAGTACCAATGCGGTGTGGTCGATAGCGCATACGCTGGTTGGGGTTATGTATGACTACGGAATGGTGACAGAAGATTTTGACAGCTATGAGTTTTCCGCTATAGGTGATCTTGTGGTGGATGAGTCTGGCCGGGTTGATATTGCCTCTGATGCTGTAAATTTTGAAATCGTGGATGGCAGTCAGAATGACAGCTTCTTGTGGACCCGCCATACCGACGCCGATGGTCTTGTGTTCGAACATCTGCGCCATACCAATAACCATGTGTATCCCGATAATCCAGACAGTCTTATTTTTCCAGAAGAGCCGTCCGTATGGTTTTCCGTTGGCGATGCCATCTTGCAGTTTTTTATCGAGAACCCCAGAACGAAAAATTAGAACTATGAGTTAGAAATAGAGCTAATAGATTGTCTGGTGTTGAACTAAAGCCGTGGATAAAAATGGGCAATGGAGAGGGTTCACTCTGACTCCAATAAAGGGCTGACAAGAAAAATGCCACTTTAGATAGAGTTGTAAACGGGGCTTGCCCGAGTTCAAGAAAATTCGCGACCAAACCCCCAAGCCTAGGGCTAACAGGAAAGTCGTTAAGTATTTACCGATCTAGCTGGATGATCCTCCCGCGTCATCTCTAGTTGAGTAAACTGTCCCTTTGATCGCAAACAGAAATACGAGAGTAGCCAGCCTTATGAAAAATATACTTGCCACTACGTTGTTGTTGATTTCCACTCAGGCTTTCGCAGGGCCTAAGCTCTACGTCTTCGATTGCGGTTTGATCAGCCTCGATAGCCTCGAAATGTTTGGTCTTCTGGAAAATGAATCCTCCGTGAAGGAGCTATTCGTACCCTGCTATCTGGTGAGACACGAGAAAGGTCTACTGCTGTGGGACGGTGGCCTTCCCAAAACGGTGGCCGACGTAGATGGACCGGTACCGAGTGAAGGCAGCATATTAAATTATAAGCGTTGGATAACGGATCAGCTCTCAGATATGGGAATTGCTGCTGCGGACGTTACCCACGCTGCCTACTCACACCTGCATTTTGATCACGCTGGCGCTGCCAACGCCTTCGCCGAAAGCGAAGTGTTAATGCAGCAGAAGGAATGGGACGCAGCTTTTGGCGAGAGCGCTGCTTTCGTGGACACCAGTCTTTTTGATGGCTTGAAGGGAGCGAATATCAACTTTATTGATGGCGACCACGATGTTTTCGGTGACGGTAGTGTGAAGTTGATTTTTGCGCCAGGGCATACGTCAGGGCATCAGATGCTGTTGGTATCACTGGCCAATTCCGGAAAAATTCTTCTATCGGGTGACCTCTATCACACGCGCGCCAATCGGGAATTGCGCAGGGTTCCCACCTTTAATGCTGATGCTGCCCAAACACTTGAGTCGATGGAGAAAATCGAAAATCTGTTGCAGGAGTCCAAGGCTGTATTGTGGATAGAGCACGACAAGGCGCTGGCTGATACACTAAAAATGGCACCGCAGTATTACGATTAAGCGTAAGGGGGCGTAGCTTCTAGATTGATAGAAAAGTCAAAGAAGAAAGGAGCCTGACCCGTATCGATTATGGATGAGAGCGACTCAATCTGGCGACACGTTTTGAAACTGTTCATTGATATAGCGAATTTTCGGCGTTAACCACAGCGCCCATGCACCAAAGGCGATACCAACCCACAGTGTTGGCAACATATTCAATGCCAGCACCCAGACGGCAATGAACATTGGGATTCTCAGGAAGGCTCGCAAGAAGCGCTGTTTGATGGACGGGCCATTAGGGATGTGAGGAAACGGCGTGGGCCTTATGAACCAGCCATTTGCCGTCAGCACGGATATGAAGATTGGCCAGGGTATGCCGCGCATATCAAGTTTCGGATTCAGATCAAGTTCCGCGTCGGTGGGTGCCGTGGTTGTCGAATTTTCGAGTGCTTGCGAGAGTTTCTCGAACACATGGTTTGCTGTGGGTCTTTCCGTGGCACCCCCCATATTTTTGCGCGTGGGCACGCCGCGCCATCGATACAAAACGCGCTCGTTCTTGTCCAGTGCCAGTACACCCGGCTGAAAATACCCTTTGGGGTGACTGAAGTCAGACGTTTTGATTTTTTCAAAGGTCTCGGTTCTCGGGTTGACGATGAGCTCCAACCAACCGCGCTCGCGACACGCTGCTGAAATTTCGTGGTGCGGATCACCTACCGTCTCAAAGTTGAGTTGCCAGTCTTCTTTGGCGTCGTCAGCAAGACGTTGGGGTTCGCTGGTGACGGCATACACCTCACCACCCGCAGCACGAATTTTGTCTACGATCCCGTCATTCACATAGCCCCGTAACTCGGCGCGACAGGGAGGTCACCAGAAGCCGCGATAGAATAACAACAAGGTAAAAGAATGTTGCTGTAGCACCGAATCCAACCAGTTGCGGCGCGCACCTGGTGGCGGGTCAAGTTCTGATTGTGGTGCTATAGACCCCTGCGGTGGGTTCTGCTCATCCTGCGCGAAGGCGATGTCAAAGCCTGCGCCGGTACTCGATACCTGGAAGTTATGTTTTTGACAGCTGTCTCCCCCGCACAGTACCAGGCGCAACTCCCGGGGTTCGTCAGATTGAATGGAGAGATCGGCATCGACAATGCCAGTCACTTCAAACGTGTTTGATTGACTAGCATTAAACCACACGAGTGCCGCATTAACCTCGGCCTGCAACTGCGTGGGGATTGTTTCGCTTACGACTGCCATAACTTACTCAACGGGGGTTGTCGTTGCCTGTAGAGGATAACCTAGTGTAATTTGCCTCGAAGATCAAAAATAGTGAGAGGCCAGTCTTCAACGCAGGCCCTTTCGGTTTGTGAAAGCACTGGTGCTAGCGATGGCGATATTCGTCAGTTTGTTATAACGGGTGGCAACCACGCTAGGGCTCAGGCCTGCTTGGAATCCAGAGCAGCCCGAGCACCAGCGAGAGTCTAAAGAACCGCATTCGGGGGGAGCTCAATATTAGAATATCGTGTCTAGAGGTTAGTCCATTTCCCGGCTGAAGGCGAAGATGGTAGGGATAACTTAGTTGGTAGTAATCGCAAGATTCTCTGGAGAGCCGCCCCTGTTTTACCGGACATGATTCCCTACAAATTTCACGGGCTCTTAACTGGGTTCACACAGGACATTTTTCGGAAAAGGGTTTCTACCCTTATTCTGCTCCTCGAATTTGTCTAAAAAGTTCAGTGGGTAATTTCAATACTGAAGCCCAGATCCCAACGAGCAGGCAAGGTAGCATCAAAAGCGTCACCACCTGCGTAGGGGTTGGCGGCAGAGCCACAGAAGCTCCAAGTGCCAATGCCCGACCAAAATTCGAGTGTATAGAGCTGGCCTTGCACGACATCAAACCCTGCATGGTTAATGGTTCGATAGTGGTGCCATCAGCCGCAAGGATGGAATATGTTTCGAAGACCCGTGGCCCTATCTCTTCCTGCTACTATGTACCCCTAAATGACCTTACCGGGATTAAGAATTCCCTTGGGGTCCATAGCCTGCTTGAGGCTCTTCATTAAAGCCAACTCTTCGGGGCTGCGGCTGTAGTGCAAAAAGGGCTTTTTCTCGGTGCCGATACCATGCTCCGCGGAGACACTGCCACCGCGACTGCTTAAGCCCTCATACAGCACATCGTCAAACTGGTAGCGCTGTTGCGCATCGTCAGTACCAATACCGGCAATGATATGGATATTGCCATCACCCAGATGCCCAAATATCGCCCACTGCAATTCTGGCCACCGCAGCCTAAGCCTTTGCTCTGCTTCTTGCAGATAGTCTTCGGCCAATTCAATCGGCATGCTGATGTCGTAATAGAAGACGGGGCCCAGTACATTCATAGCTTCAATATTATCCCGAATGGCCCACAGCCCATCGCGATCAGACTGTGATTTACAGAGAATCGTATCGGTGGCCCAACCCTGTTCCATCACCCCGGATAAGACCGCTTCAAATTGCTGCTCGTCTCGCTGTTGGTGAGTGCCCTGGGTTTCTAGCAACACATAGAAAGGATGATCACGGGACATAGGTGCAGTTTTGCCGTACTCGTTGTCCGCCGTGGTAAATTGGAAATAGCTATTCCACATCACCTCAAAAGAGCTGAGCCCACCACCAAACTCTCGATCACAATGGTGGAGTAATTGAATAACATCTGAAAATTTATCTAAGGCGACTAGCGCTGTGTTCTCACTTGCCAGCGCAGGTGATAGGCGCAGCACCGCTTTTGTGATGGTGCCCAGTGTTCCTTCCGTGCCAATAAACCACTGCTTCAAATCGTACCCGGCGTTATTTTTCAGCACTTTGTTAAGTGATGAAATTATCGTGCCGTCAGCCAGAACCACCTCCAAACCGAGTACCAGGTTGCGCGCCATGCCATACCGTATAACCCGGTTGCCGCCAGCGTTGGTCGAAATGTTGCCGCCTATAGTCGCGCTGCCCCTGGCGCCCAAATCCAGCGGAAATTGCAGCTGCATAGCAGCGGCTTGTTCTTGCACTACCTGCAGCGGTACACCCGCCTGAACAGTCATGGTGCGATTAGTTACATCACACTCCTCGATAATATTCATTCGTTCCATTGAAATGGCAAGTTCATTGGCCTGGGTGACGGCGCCATCAACCAGACCGGTTTTGCCGCCCTGCACGACCACTGGCTGATCGGCGGCATGGCAGAGCTTCATAATAGCGGAGACCTGCTGGGTATCCTGTGGTCTTAGAACGGCGAGCGCCTCGGTACCGCCGCCTTTCCAGCCTGCGCTACGGGCACTGACATCATCGCCCAGCAATACGCCACCGCTGCCTAAGAGTTGTTGTAATTGTTCAATCAATTCACTCATTATTCGAACTCATTAATCTGCTTTCTGCCTACCCTAAAACCAAAAAGGGGAGCCACTATAGACTCCCCTATTCGAAATACTTTAAGCGCTTACCACTTGCCCTCAACAGCACCCACGCGGTCATAGCTATTACCTACGATTACGCCCAGTTCACGCTGCTCACTATTTTCCAGCGTCACTGCCGGACGGCCATGGGCAAACCGATAATTACATACTACAGCGACATCACCATTTTTCCATTTGATGGGTGTGCCATGGCGGTCATAAATATCGACAAACAACTGTAACTCTTCACGGGTCATTGGCGTGTCATCGCCAAATGTTAGATTCAAAGGACGCTCTTCATAGGGCAGGTGTTGAACCAGAGGCCAGGTATCAAACCACATACCGTGATCGGCTACGCTGCTGTACAACAGGTTGCGATTCAGTGGGGCAAAATATTCGAAAGCTGAAATGTAGTATCGGGTTTTTAGCAAACGCTCCGGCCCCCAGGACGTTATCAAACCCCGACTGCGAGCGATCGCTTCCGCTTCATCAGCATCTTCTGTCAACATCGACTTCTGCCAATGGTTATAGACACCAATTTCCTGACGTCCTTTAAAAGCGTTACGGTCGGTCAAATTACGGTGGTAACACAAACCCTTTTCTTTGAGTTTCTGACCAAAATCAGTCGCCAGAATATCATCTGTCGCTTTGAGGTTGTCAGACACAAAGGTCCAGCCACGGTCTTCTAAACTTTGGCTACCCAAGAACCCCAGCATTTCAGTACTGCGACCGACATAGGCCATTTCATGATGGTAGTGCAGCCAGGCCTTTAAGGGCGCACCAACTTCATAGACATTCGCTTGCAAAGCACTGCGGGGATTAGAGCCACCTTTGTATTCGACCTGCGTTTTGATCACCAACATCGCCGCATTGCGCATGAGCTGCATATCTGTAAGGCCGGTATTCACCAGATGCACTAAACCAACCCGATCAAAAACTTCATTCATTCGTCGATCAAGCTCGCTGCCAGGAGTGAAGTCGGCTTCGTCCATATTGAAAGCGGAGCAATCAATTTCAAATGCGTGTGTGGGAACCGCGCGCTCACCCGTCCACCATTTTGGCTCAATGATATCGGGTAGGGCTGTGTCTAGGTGTTCAGCTGCGTTCATGCGTTATTGTTATCTGTCTGGTTGATCAATCATATTCGGAAAAATCTGGCCGGCCATTCTACCCTAATAGTTTGCTCCAAGTGTAGGCCCGAAAAAGGGTAGATTGAGAGGGGTGGGTTGCGAGGGAGGCGGACACTTTGTCTATAAAAAACAAATAGATAGAGAGCATTGGTCGCAGCACTAGCCGGCCTCACGTGGCTATGCTTAACGGTGCGAGAAGCTGGGAATTGGCCCGTCCCGATGTAACTTGGCTACTGGCGCCTGCTTAGTCGCAACCCCACTAACGATAAGGCCAGCAGCCACGCAGTCGCCGGTGCAGGAATGGCATAGGCAGGTCCGCGATAGAACCATTGACCGTTCGAATCCATCGTATCCAGAGGCTCGGTGAAGACACCGGTCAATGCATTCTCCTGGACAGACCCATAACTGTTGAATATGTAAACACTGGCCAGCTCGGCCTCGCCGTTTTGACCCAGAGATCGGGTGTTGCCGGCGGTCGCCTTAAGGTATTCGTTGCCGTCGCCGGTAAAAGAAGTGGGCTCGAAGCCGGCACCGTAAAAGCCTGCCGAAGCGCCATTGGCCATTCTGTTATCAGGGTTCCAGGCGGGACCACTGCCCGGCGGCGTCCAGGGCCTGAGTAACGTACTTGCATTGGCCTCGATGAGAAAGTAGTTCAGCATCGATGCCACATCGTAGGTGCTCGCCCAGAGCCATCCGTCCAGGGAATTACCGAGCAGCGAACCAGTACAAACTCCGTTGGTCGGGTTGCAGACGGATGCCACTTGGTTCCAGTTGGTGCCGCCAAAATCCAGTGGCTGCAGCCATTCACGGCCGTCCACTTCCACAAAGGGCATCAATGTAGCTTTCGCGGGGGAGGCAATACCTCCTATGAGAATCACTAGGGTGAAAAGTAGATAAGCCACTTTCATGAAATCGTTGCCCTTCGGGTAAGTCGAGTAAGGTCTTCCCGCCTTAGCTCGTGCCTGAAATCAGCAGAAGCAATGCGCGGAAATTATTATTGGTCATCCAAGTATAGTTCGGAATTTCATGATTCATAAAATAATGGAGATAGGTGTGCCGATCAAGCCCTAACAGGCAAGGACTCTTGGAACATTCTAACTCTGCTAAAAGGAGACAAAACGCTCGCGAAAGAAGTGAGCTTCGGCGTCAGGCAGGGAGCAAAACTAGTCTAGTTGCACTTAAGGAGAAACACTGGAAGCTGCTAATTCAGAGTAATAAACAGCGTACTAAGTTTGTACCTGCTGGGTTATTTGATTTTCCCAAAAACCCTCAGAAAGGGGAAACTGGAAACTTGCTGCAGCTCCCCGACTATAAAGATCGAGTTAAAAAAATGCTCGAAAGATATATTGAGATTGTGCGCAGTGGCGTTAGGGCTACTCCTTTGAATGTCGGGGTTTAAGGACAGGCATTTGTTTTCGGTGCTAGAGTGTCTATAAAATAAATGCGCCGTCATTTTAATGCCCGTTGCTGTAATGGAGTCAGGCAATAGCCTGGCCACGCGCTCGCCACAATAATAATAGGGAAACGATAATGAGCGCTACCGCAGGCACCGCCCAGGACGGCCATCTCACAGGCTACGGCACTCCGTTTTACAGGAACTACGTGCTGCTTCTGCTGATGGCGGTGTACACGCTGAACTTCATCGATAGAACACTCATCGCGGTTGTCGCACAACCCATCATCGACACATTTGGCTTGACCGATTCCGAGTGGGGTTTGTTATACGGCCCTCCGTTTGCCATTTTTTACGCTGTCATGGGGCTGCCAATAGCCTTGTGGTCGGATCGTGGCAATCGCGTCAAAGTGATTACTGTTTGCATTATTTTGTGGTCGTTGATGACGGCTCTGTGCGGTATCGCCGCGGGGTTTCTTGTACTGCTGTTCTTTAGAATTGGTGTGGCCATCGGTGAAGCGGGTTGTACCCCGCCGGCTAACTCCATTATTGGCGACTACTTTATTGCTCGCAAGCGAGCGACGGCGCTGGGTATTTACTCGATGGGCGTCACCTTGGGAGGTGTTCTCGCCAACTTATTTGGAGGCCCGATTGCACAGATGCAAGGTGCAGATGTTGGCGCCTGGGTTAGTAGCATCGGCCTTGGCGGGTTGTTCGGGGGGCTAGACTGGGCCGCGGTAGAAGGGTGGAGAGTCGCGTTCATTGTTGTTGGGCTACCGGGTGTTGTGGTGGCATTGATTGTGTTCCTTACTATCAAAGAGCCACCTCGTGGCTACTCCGATCCTCCCGACTCGTCCCCCAATACGCCCGCCCATTGGGCAACTGCGTTTGAAGAACTTAAGGGCAAGCCCACGTTCTGGTGGATGGCGATAGGCGCTTCTCTGGTTGCCTTTGTAGGTTACGGTGTCAGCAGCTTTCAGGCTCCTTTCCTGCAGCGTGAACACGGCATGGATGTTAGGGATGCTGCTGTTAACTTTGGTGCGCCGCTAGCGTTTCTTGCCGCGATAGGAACCTTTCTAGGCGGCTATATCACGGAAAAGCTCACACCCCGTTCGAAGACCGCAGTGGCCTGGGTTCCGGCGATCGGGCTACTGATCGCTGCCCCTGCTTATATTGCAGCCTTCTTTGCCGAGGACTTGAAAGTTGTTTTTGTCTTATGGGGTATTGCGTCAATCTGCCATTACGCGTACTTAGGAGCTCAGTACAACATTGGCCAGGGTGTGGTCAGCCACCGTTCGCGTGCCACGGCTATTGCCATCCTGCTCATCCTCGTCTCGTTGATAGGCAATGGTCTTGGGCCATATTTTGTTGGCTTCATGAGTGATCTATTTATGAACATGCAACTGGCTGGCAGCGAATTTCCCGCCCAACTAACACGTGAAATCTGCCTGTCGAAAGACTCAGGTATAAGCGAGGCTCAGCGAACAGTCTGCGAGCAGGCGAGCTCAACCGGCCTGAAGCAGGCGATCTCCGTCACGGTCTGTTGGTTCATCGTTGCCGCCGCGTGTTTTCTTATGTCGACTCGCACTCTTAAGCGCGATTTTGTGGCGGAGTTGGGGGTATAGAGTGAGGGAATGTCGGAGACAGTTTGCCTAATAAGTGACTGCCGCCAGAGAGTTTACGTTCTCAATGTCCCTTGAGTTTGTCGACGTAACCGGCGCTAGCTTGCAAATAGGCAAACTGCCCCCTTAAGCGAAAAACGGGCACCCACTCTAGAGAGTTTCAGGCTTCAAAAAATGTAAAGCTATAGTTCTCATGGAGAAAGCGGGGTATTGATGAAGACTCATTCTTTTGACCCTAAAGAAAACGTGGGCTGTCTCCGGTTTGACAGCTCAGATTTTGATCCTGGCTGCCAGGTTCTCTAGTAGGCGCTTGGTTACATCTTTGTGTTCGATGTTTGCTTCGTCGAGTACGAAAATCTCGATTGCTCCCCCATCGACATAAGCTGTTATTTTAGTGTAGGTGCCAAAGCTACTTTCTTCTGTAGATGCAGATACTGGAAAGTCAAAGCCCTTAACATCTTCATCGCCTTTCTCAATGGCTTTTGTGTGGTATTTTGGATCTAACTCCCCAAATCTAACGGTTAGTGTTGTGGCATTCCCGTTGCCATCGCCATATGCCTTGAATACACAACTATTCCCCGATGCATGGGAAGAGAATGGGTTGTCTTTGGTGAGCCCCAAAGTATTCTGAACCGCCTGATCGCGCCATACGGAGCAGGGCTCGAACGTAACACTCTCTGTTCGCCTTTGCGGTTCAATAGAGGGTGCATCGGGAAGCAATTTTGCAATTTCTTCCGCCGTTGCACGCAGCCGCTTTTTGTCCGTGTGCATACCGGTTACGCGAATAAAAATGGCATCATCATTTAATTCGAAGCCGTACCCAAATGGCATTGGCTTACCCCAGGCCGTGTCGGATACTAATGCTGCATTTTCACCGGGACCGGTTTGTGGTTCCAGTTCCGTATCAACGTCCAAATTATAGCGCCGCTCCGCAATAGGGATTGATTTATTGGTCGCCTCAACTGTTACCGTGATTGCAAAGCCTGCGTTATAACTCCATCGACATTCCGAGTTAGAGACCTCTCGTCGCTCTAGCTCGTAGTTTGTCTTTGCAGCAGATTTGACTGTGTCATCCGACAGGAATGGGCAGGGTCCAGGCGCAGAGACAATGGCGGGAACTCTACCGAGAGCGGAATCAAAATTGATGGCAGCGTCACTAAGCGAAACAGGACTTTCCACTTCAACTGGAGTAGAGCTGATATTACTTGGTGTCGTGCTTGGTTCGCTATTGGCGGAATTTATGGCGGTGCTGTTCGAATCGCACGCGGGTAGCATGGTTGCCAAAAAGAATGCTGCGAGACACTTTCTCATTTCAGGGTTACTCCGCGTATAGTTACAAATTATTGTGTTTTCTGGTAGCTGGAGGCACTGTACTGGGAAAAAAGGGTTAGTGCACTACTACAGGGCTGTCTCTTCAGTCGCCGCTAGTAACGACAGTGCGATCGCTTCTGCTACCTTGATGCCATCAATACCCGCAGAGAGTATTCCTCCCGCATAGCCGGCTCCCTCGCCAGCCGGGTACAGGCCGCGTGTATTGATACTTTCAAAGCGCTCATCGCGCTTAATGCAGATAGGCGACGAGGTACGCGTTTCAACCGCAGTGAGCAGCGCATCGCGCATGGCGAAGCCTTTGATCTGTTTGTCGAACGCGGGAATCGCTTCTCGAATCGCCGCGATAGCGAAGGCGGGGAGGGAGCTCGCTAGATTGGTCAATTTGATGCCCGGCTGGTAGGAGGGCAGGGCACTTGCCAGTTCCGTGGAAGGCTGATTGTCCAAAAAATCACCTACCCGTTGTGCCGGGGCGGTGTAGTCTGAGCCGCCAAGTTCAAATGCTTGTCGCTCCAGAGCGCGCTGCAGGTCTATCCCGGCCAATGGGTCACCGGGGAAATCTTCTTCCGGAGTTATACCTACAACAATGGCAGAGTTGGCATTGCGTTCGTTGCGAGAGTATTGCGACATGCCATTCGTCACCACGCCACCTTCTTCAGATGCCGCAGCCACCACCGTGCCTCCGGGGCACATGCAAAAACTGTAAACGCTGCGGTTGTTACTGCAGTGATGCACTAGCTTATATTCTGCCGCTCCCAGTATCGGGTGACCGGCCTGCTTGCCGAAGCGAGCGTGGTCGATTATCGATTGCGGGTGTTCAATCCGGAAACCAATCGAAAACGGTTTCGGCTCAATGTAAACCTCAGCGTCCTGTAGCATCTGGAAGGTATCGCGCGCACTGTGACCAATGGCCAGCACCACGTGGCGGCTGTAAAGCGTTTCTCCGCTGGCCAGCACAAGGCCGCTGACCTGTTTGTCGTCGCCGCTATCAGACGGCTCGAACAGTAAGCCCTCTACTTTTTCCCCAAAACGTACTTCGCCGCCTAAACGAATTATCTCAGCGCGAATGTTTTCGACCATCTTCACCAGTTTGAAAGTGCCAATGTGTGGCTTGCTGACGAAGAGGATTTCCTCCGGGGCTCCAGCCTTCACAAACTCCGTTTGTACTTTCAGGCCAAGATGCCGTTTGTCCTTCACTTGGCTATATAATTTTCCATCTGAAAACGTACCGGCACCGCCCTCGCCAAACTGCACGTTTGATTCGGTATTCAACTCGCCTTTGCGCCAGAACGCCCACGTGTCGCTGGTGCGCTCGCGTACCTCTTTACCGCGCTCGAGTACAATCGGGCGCAGCCCCATCTGCGCCAACAGCAGCGCGGCAAGAATACCGCAGGGACCGAAGCCAATGATGATTGGTCGTTGCCCGGTAGCGCGGGGGAAATCTGTATCGGCCTCGGCGACTAGACGATAGCGGGTATCAGGGCTGGGTCTGTAGAGATCGGGATTGGAGCAACGCTCCAGCAGTGTGGCCTCGAGTGCGGCTGCGAGTTCCACGTCCAATTGGTAGATCAGACGAATATGTCCTTTTTTCCGTGCGTCGTGGCTGCGCTTAAAGACGGAATAGCCGACGATGTCAGCTGCATCAATCTCCAGCCTTTGTGCAATTGCCAGGCTCAGGTCTGAGCTGGAATGGTCCAACGCTAATGTGATGTTGTTGAGTCGAAGCATAGTATCGGCTTTTCTAGACGTGCATGCCGGCAGCGTAACCCGAAGACCACGCCCACTGGAAGTTGAATCCGCCTAAGTGGCCAGTAACGTCCACCACCTCGCCTATGAAGTAGAGTCCGGCTTGATGTTGGGTTTCCATGGTTTTTGAGCTGATGGCATTTGTGTCTACACCGCCCAGCGTGACTTCTGCCGTTCTGTAACCTTCGGTCGAGGAAGGTTTCAGTACCCAGTTGTTGAGCTGCTCCCCTAACTGGGTCAAGCTGGCGTCGCTAAATTCCGCAAGTCGTCGCTCACTGACATCGGGCCACCATAGCAATTGCAGCCCGGCCACCAATGATTTCGGCAAGTAGCGTTGCAATACCGTTTTAAGGCGATTGGCACCGCTGTCAGTCCGGGCTTCGATCAGCAGCTTTACGGCGTCAAGGCCGGGCAGCAAGTCCAGATGTAAGGTATCGCCAGGCCACCAGTAGTTTGAAATCTGCAAGACCACTGGCCCGCTAATTCCGCGGTGGGTGAATAGCAGCGCCTCAGTGAATGACTGGTTGCGGCAGCGCGCTGTTACCTCAAGCGAGTTGCCGGCAAGTTGTTCGCAAAGGCCCTTCATAGCGTCAGTGAACATGAAGGGGACGAGCCCGGCCCGACGTGGCAGCAGCGGGATGTCGAATTGTTCGGCCAGGGAATAGCCAAAGTCACTGCCGCCCAGAGTGGGAATAGACAGTGCACCGGTGGCAACAACCAGCGATTGGCAGGTGAAGCTTTGGCTGGCAGTTGTGACTTCGTAGCCGCCGCCTTGCCCGGTTGTTCTGTTGTTGATCTCACGTGGCTCAGCGCTGGTTTGTATTTCTGCGCCTGCGAGTGCGCATTCATTCATCAGTATTTCCAGAATGTCGCGGGCAGATTCGAGGCAGAACAGCTGGCCATGTTTGCGTTCTTCGTAGGCAAGCTGGTGGCGCTCTACCAATGCAATAAAATCCCACTGGGTATACCGACTAAGTGCAGAGATACAGAAATATGGGTTGGCTGAGATGAAGTTCTCTGGTGTTACATCGAGGTTGGTGAAGTTACAACGGCCACCGCCGGACATCAGAATTTTCTTGCCGACCTTATTGGACTTCTCCAACACCAATACGCGTCGGCCCCGTTGCGCGGCGGTAAATGCACAAAACAGTCCGGCCGCCCCTGCGCCCAGCACGATGACGTCATAGTCTTGCATAGCCACGCCACCGAATGTTTGTGGATGTCACCGGGGGTTTGATCCACACCCATGCCATGGATGTCATTCAGGTGTCTAGGTTTGGTTCAAAGCCGCCAAGAAACTGCTGCAACAATTCGTCGCTGCAGGCGCGAAAGTGCTTGTTACCTTGCTTGCGAAATAGCGCGCCTAGCTCTGTCGGTAAGAGTGTCGCACCGCCTTCTTCAAAAATGAGCAGCATGTCCTCTTCTTGCAAGTTGAGAGCGATGCGCAATTTTTTGAGAACTTCGTTGTTGGATACAGCCTTGTGGCTAATCTCCGGGGGTTTGCCATCGCTGCGCGGCCCGCGCTCGGCGAGTATCAGCCCTTCCAGAGCGCAGCGCAGTTGCTCATTGGAACACTCTTGCAGCAGGCTCTTCTCCGGCTCGGAGCCGATATCGTGATCGCAAAGCGCCAGCAAGGCTCCCAAGTCTTCCTCTGCCAGTTGCAGGGTGTCGCAGATGGACTGCAATAATTCGTTGTTCTTCATTCAGGGTGTCAACTTGGTGGTCTTGAGGGGTGCACTATACGCCATTAACTGTACTGAGAAGATAAAGCGCCGGAATTACTAGAATCGGGAGAGAGGCAGCGCGGACTTTTCCTGCTTTAATCTGAGCCACCCGGATAGTGAAGATCCACTTGCACAGCTAAGGATTACGGTAGGCCATGAATCAACTAGACTGTCGTACCCAAAGCACTCGCTGCGTTCATGGGGCATACTATGCATCAAATTCGGTGCAAAATATGGCCCAGGGTTGAAGCGCTGAAACAGACGCTATGGCGACACTTTTGATACAGGCGAGGTCTTCGTGAAGATGAGTGGCAAGCAGCACTGTCTTTGGTGGGCAGTTGATCAGATGGAGAGGCCATGATGCCTGCCTTGAGTTCGGTCTTGCAGACCAAAATGGAGAGACAAATGAGAAAAGTTCTAGTCCTACTACTGTGCTGGATGATGTCGGGAGGAATTCTGGCGCAGGAGCAGGATGTTGGTACTGCCGACAAACTCAATGATCAGGTCACACATATCGAGGAGCGTATCGAGCAAATCAGGGGCCTGAGCAAGCACCTTGATATGGTTCTGGAATCTGATCGGGAGGCGATATTATACCGGCGCGATACTCAGGGCTTTGCTCTGATGCGGGACCTGGACAATTTGGCGCGAGCGGTGAGCCAGTTACCCGAAGATAGCCCCCAGCGGCAGCAAATGATCCGTCGCCTTAGCGGCGATTTCTCCGGTCTGGTTGAGGCCGTATTTGAGCGCAGCAAGGATTTGAGTGAGCGTATTGCTCACTATACTGAGCAGGCTAAACAGGAGAGCGGAGCTGCCAAGCTGGTAATCGAGGCCTACATTAGCAATCTCAAGAACTTGCGGATTCAGTCTTATGAGACAGCGGCTGATGTTATCGACGGTCGCTCTGTCTTGGGCTTGCCGGTGGATGGGATGCGCGAAAATCTGAGTCAACAGCTCTTTTTGTCTGCAGAAACACTGGTGGGCAAACTTAGCTTCACTGGCTCAGCCGCTCGGGCCATGAACAATCGACTCAAAGAGGACCCCGAAAATGCAGAATTGGATACAGCTACCCGCGCCATGGCAGTGAGGCATTCCCAAGGCCGTCAAAGGCTGGAGTCGGTCAGTGCGCTGCTGGGTCGTATGGGTCTGGATAATGTGGTCTACAAAACCGAGTTGCTGCAGCAGGGCCAGGATTTTTCGATACGCGATTTCGAAAAAGATGTTTTTGTGCGGCTGCTGGAAAAAGGCTGGAAAAACGTCAAGACTGCGGTCACCACACAGGCGCCTGACTTTGTCTTCCGCGCCTTTACCTTTCTCCTCATAGTGATGGTGTTTCGCGCACTAGCGCGGTTAGTGAGGAGACTGGTGATTGCTGCCTGTGAGAGCTCGGGCGCAGATATGTCTATCTTGTTGAAGGATGTACTTGCCTCGGTCTCGGGTGGCAGCATCACGCTCATGGGTCTATTGATCGCTCTGTCCCAAGTGGGTATATCTGTTGGCCCTATGCTGGCGGGCCTAGGTGTGGCAGGCTTCATTGTTGGTTTTGCACTTCAGGACACGCTGGGGAACTTCGCAGCAGGCGGGATGATCCTGATCTATCGGCCCTACGATGTTGATGATTTTGTGGAGGTGGTTGGTGCCTCCGGCCTGGTAAAGAAAATGAGCCTTGTCTCCACTACCATTACCACCTTCGACAACCAGACACTGGTAGTGCCCAACAGCAAAATATGGGGCGATGTGATCAAGAATGTCACCGCCCAAAAATTGCGCCGGGTAGATCTGGAGTTCGGCATCAGTTATAGCGATGATGTGGAACACGTGGAGCGAGTACTCTCTGACATCGTAGAAACCCACGAAATGGTACTGGACAAGCCGGCGCCCCTCATCAAATTGCACACACTTGAAGATTCCTCAGTCAATTTTATTGTGCGTCCCTGGGTAAAGACCGAAGACTATTGGAGTGTGTACTGGGACCTAACACGGGAAGTAAAGCTGCGCTTCGATCGGGAGGGGATATCGATTCCTTTTCCGCAGAGCGATGTGCATGTGTATCGAGATAATGGCTGAGCGTTTATAGCCTTAAATAAACCTTTAGGAGTGTGTCATGTTTACCGTCAAATCGTTTTGTGCACCCGCAGTACTCTTTCTTACTCTGTCATTGATCTCGGCTTGTAGTGATGCTCAAGAGAGCAGTGCTGTGGCAGAGTCCACAGCGGCGAATGCCGAGTCAGGAGGCCTAACTGCATCGCTTGAAGGTAACCCCCCTGCTGGCGACAGCAATGCAGATTCAGCAACCGCTGTAGAAGAGGCAGAGGTGATAGACCCAGAATCATTGGAGCCGGCTGGTGAGGTGGAGCTCAAGCAATATTCTGTTGCTTGGGGAGGGAGCGGCACCATGGGAGGTGGGACGCTCACTATTGATGGAGAGTCCTACCCATTCAGTATCGTAGGTCTGGGCTTGGGCGGCTTTGGCGCCTCGGTGGTGGAGGCAAAAGGGGTGGTCTATAACCTTCCCAGCCGTGACGCCTTTCTGGGTACCTATGGCAATGCACGCCTGGGGTTGACGGCTGGTGAGTCTGGCGGCGGTAAGCTGTGGCTGCGCAATTCCAATGGGGTGGTAATGGAACTGGAGTCCGAGATGCGTGGCCTTGCCCTCGCGGGCGGAATCGACGGTCTGGTTATCCAGTGGGATGAAGAAGAGAAGTCTTCCGTGGGCGATGCCGTAGAAGGTACTGGGGAGGTTGTGGGGAAAGGCATTGAAGCTGGTGCGCACGCAGTGGAAGAGGGTATAGGCGCGGTCAAGGGCTGGATAAAAAACGACGACGACTAACTCGCATGAGCTGCTGGCGGGGCACTGACAAGAGAACGTCTTTTTAGCGTGAAACGTGGGAACTGTTCCCATTATCGAAGTTGTTGCTACCCAAGGAGCGAGCGGTATCCTACGCCAGTGTGATCGCGGCAATGCCTTGGGCAGATAGCATGGCGACTGACTCTTCGCCTACGTTGCAGATTATCTAGAACGGAATATCCTCATCCTCGTAAGCAGGAGGGCTGGCATTTGATGAAGAGGATTCGTCCTCTTGCGCAGTAAATGCGCCCACGTCTTCTGAAGTAGCGATTTTCCACCCCTGAAGGTTGTTGAAATATCTCCCGTTGTACTCCCGACCACGGATATCAAATGTCACCGTAACCTGCTGGCCTGTCTGGAGATTATCAAGCAAGCTTGTCTTGTCCTGAACAAATTCTATGTTGATTTCCTGCGGGTACTTGCCGTCTTCCACGATTACAACCATTTCCCGCTTAGTGAAGCCACTGTCGAATGTCTTCGCTTCCTGGATTAGCTTAATCTTTCCGGTTAAATCGTATGCCACTTAACAATCCTCTGATAATCAACGTTGAAGCGATACAGTCTATCCATCTGACTGCCGCATGTGTAGTTTACGAGATATAAAATTCCTGATTACACTCTACAAATTTGAGGTGGTCGACGCCACGTCATTCCCTATAAGGTTCAGGGGCATCTAGTTTGGTGACGGGTTTGTCTTGGCTATTTCACAAGTTCTGAGTTTTGACTCAGAGTAGTCATCAGCATCTCAAAATCCTCGCCGGGATCGCATTTCTTCCGCAGATCATACTCACACCAAATCCAATGGGTATGTTGATCTTCCGGTAGGTCAGTTGGGGGCGGTGCGGGTATATCGGTTTGATAGCTCCACATGTTCCCTGAAAACCCCATAGCATCCTCACTACCAGAGGAGGAGTTTTGGATGGCAAGTACTGTGGTTTGCTGCCCCCAAAGGTGCTTGGCTGAAGGGTGTGGTGGTTGAAGTATTGCAACTTCACCAACGCAAAATTTTGGTTGTAGGCTCATTGTTCCGGCAGTGTACTACTGCGGGCGTGGGTAATTGAAGTAATTGAGAGTAATTGAAGTAATGGAGGCCATCCTCGAATCTAGCCATCATTACAGGCCAGATCTACGCGAAGTCAAAAAGGTGGGTGTCCTGTGCTTCTCCTGATACCTAAACTGGCCCAGATTTCTGGGATCAGTCTTGCGAGCGCAGGTATACCATCCGGGCTAGTCGTCTGAGGCACCAATTCTGCACCCAGAGCAGCGAGGAGGGCATGGAACTCTCGGCGGCGCGCATTCTTCCGGAGAGTTCGATTCCCATCTCCCAGAGAGTAATTGAGGACACCCACAGAAAAGTAATTGAGGACACCCACAGAAATGTCCATCAATACCGGTTAAGCGCAGGCAAAATCAAAAAGATGGGTGTCCTGTATTTTTGCTGTACTTCCTCTGAGGCAGACCGTGTTTTCTGCTGCATAGAGAATAGATTTACCCTTGTGAGGCATCGTGGCGTGTCTCTGTTTACCCTGAGAAAGAGTTTCTCTACTGTCCGTATAGCGTTAGGATGAGGGAGTAGTCATTCAGGAGAAAGACCATGTCAGACGCCATGATGGCATACCCGGATCTTCGGCATCCCTTCGAGGAGAAGCCCCTTCATCCCCCAGGCAGCGTTACTGTGTTGTGTCAGGGGCGGAATGTCACCCTGAACGAAGTGGGGGCGGTTGATGGCAAGGGCGATGGCCTGTTGATCCGACCAGACGATCTAACAGCAATTAACGGTTTTACGCTAAAACCACAAGGCGCGTGTTACGCCGATATGTGCATTCCCGTTGACGATACCCTGTTTGTCGAACGCGATGGTGAAAAATGGTTTGACCTGACCGCATTTGCGGATTTGCTAGGCCAACAGTACGTGGCAGACGCCAGCGCGAAGGCCTGGAGTTTTGCTGAAATACCCGCCAGGCGCGACAGTATGATGATCGATGCGATGGCGCCAGAGTTTGAAGTCACCGACCGTGAGGGACAGACTGTTCGAATGGCCGATCTCAAGGGTAAGAAGGCGTTGATAGTGACTTGGTCCTCCTGGTGAGGATGCTTCCTAGACGTGCCCGTGTGGCAACGTATATATGAAGAAATTAACGACCCTAATTTTGTAATTCTCTGTGCTGCCCAGGACACTGGCGGCGAAGCGGTTGCCGGCCCGATTTTCGATGCGGCGAATGCTACTTATATTCAGGTAGTCGACCCGGATCACATCATCAGTAGTGCATTTAACTTTGTGAATGTGCCTTCGGCGGCATGGGTGGACGAGGAGGGCAGAATCGTCCGAATTGATGAAGGCACCTATTCCCAGCAGCACGAGATTGGCGAGGGCGACCAGAAGATCTCCTTCGGTACCGACGTTTACTCGCCAGCGTTAAAGGATTGGATTGCGAAAGGCGCTGAGAGTGTGCATGTTCAGTCTGCAAAGACTGTGACGGCTAATATTCGTCAGCACACCCCCGACCAACTTTTGGCAGGTGCCGCCTTTCGGCTTGCCAATTTGTTTCGCGAGCATGGTCAGACTGATAAGGCGGAGTCTTACTGGGAAAAAGCGCGAGCATTGAATCCGGATAGCGTTAATTTCATTCGTCAGAATCTTACGTTGACAGAAGAGGGCTCCGCAGGCGAAACCTTTATGAACCTCATGGGGGACTATTTTAGTCAGGGTAAGGAGTATTACCGTCCGCTGGATATCGAGCATGGTGCTGACAAGTAGAGTCACCGAAATTAGTAGAATCTAACGTGGGACAGACCACGGTTTCTCACAACCCAATAGATCTTCCGTTGTGAGAAAGCGTGTTCTGTCCCTGCTTTTCGGGATGTGTCCCGCAAGGTCTACAGCCCAAAAGCTCCCTTCAGAGCAGTTCTCACTGCGTCATCCTCAAGATTTGAAGTGCCCGTACCATACGGAACAAATCGAATCGATATCTGGACGCCATTTCCCCAGGGCCACCAAAGTCCCAATAAAATGACTTCCTGCGTTAAGCCGCAGGCAAAGACATGTTGCCCAGGTGTGAGACCGCCGAACTCCTTTATTGCGTTTCTGATACTGGCAGGGGCGCCTCCGATACTGGCGCTGTCCCAGCTCTGTCCTAGCTGCGTGCCCAAAATGCTAAGTATCGAATCTTTGTCGGCGGACTCGAATGCGGCCAATATACCGCCGAATCGGTCGTCCCATTCATATTTGAGTGTAACCGGCAGGGCTGTAGCCAAGTTTTCAAATACTTTGCGCGCATCCAATTCAGATAGCTGCAGCGCGGCGTCATTTTTCTTGCGTCCGAGGAGGGCGCTGATTATTTGTCTTATTGGCATGGTCTCATCATACACTCTTGGGGGTGCTGAAGACTTGACTGGATCAGTCAGTGGGGACAGTTTAATTAATTCTCCGAGTGACAGTTCAGACGTTAGCTCAAATTAGGTAAACTGTCTCCATCACCGATACCGAACGTATACTGATCCTACGCAGTTAAGTTGTCAGTACCTCGCTTGCTATTTCCTATATTTCTCAAAGATGTCAGACTCCGAATTGTCTGAGCGCTCTTGCAAGCGCTATGTAAGCAATCATTACAGGGTTAGAGCAAATGCCAAAGGCCAGTGAAATTAAAAAGAACACCGCCATCGAATATAAAGGTAACACCTACATAGTGAGGGACATTGAGCGCTCTGTACCGCAAGGACGTGCCGGCGGCAGCCTATACCGTATGCGTATGTACGATGTGGTCGGCAATACCAAACTTGACGAGACCTTCAAGGATTCAGATATGTTGAGTCTTGGCGATCTCATCCGCAGGGCAGTTATGTTTTCCTATATTGATGGGGATGAGCATGTTTTTATGGATGTGGAAAATTACACGCCCTATAACCTGAATAAAGAGTCCATTGAGGAGCAAATCCCTTTCTTCAATGAGACAACCCAAGGGATGCATGTCGTCATTGTTAACGATGTGCCAGTTGCACTTGATTTGCCAAATAATGTAGAGCTGGAGGTTACGGAGACTGATCCATCTGTCAAAGGCGCCTCTGCGACATCAAGGACCAAGCCAGCGTTGTTATCTACCGGTCTGACTGTGCAGGTCCCCGAATACATTGCTACGGGCGATACGATCAAAGTGAGTATAGAGGAGCGAAAATTTATAGGTAGAGCAGACTCCAAATAGCGTTCACCACACTTTCCCAAGCCCTTCCTGCTGGCCATTCTGCCCGGCAGTGGTTCTGTAAGTCGAAGAAAGTTATCCGGCTTCTCTAATGGGATAGGGTCGGATGGCAGAGACCGGCAGGAGGCTGAATTTGGAACGGGTTCGTTGGTTTTCTTGTTTGGGTAAGTGGTTGATTATTAGCAAGTTTGCCCACCTAATCCTTTGAGCTGGGGCTGCCAAGCAGCTCTGCAGATTGCCCTGAACCATCAGTTCGCCACACATTTCCCCCTTTGTCAGGAAATTTTACAAAATTCTGATCCGCGGCGAGATTGAATTCCCACGAATAGCGCCAACCCGGCGCAAACAAAGGGTTTTCCAGTTACTGGCGCATTTCTTGCGTGTAACTACTGTTAGCAGTTCCTACTATTTATGTAGGGATCTGATCAAACTCGCCCATATGGGAGAGGGGTGTAGATGCCTAAAAGAAAAAAAACTGGAGAGCGACCTTGTTTATTACCTCCCTTATTAGACGGTCTATGTTGGTCTCGCTTGTTATCTTGTTGGCGCAGGTGCCATTTGCGCATGCCGGGTTTGTCAGTTTACAACCCGACACTACCTTTGCTGCCGATGGTGAATCGATATTGGTCAGCCTGACAATCGGCGGCTTGGGTAATTTTGGGCCCGATTCCCTGGGCGCGTTCGACCTTTCCGTGGGATTTGATCCGAGTGTTCTCACGTTTACCGGGTATAGCCTGGGCGGTTTGCTGGGTGATCTGGGGCTTTCTCAGGCGCTTGATGCGAGTACTGGGGATGGTGGGAGTGCGATCAATTTGGCGGAGGTGAGCTTGTTGTCTCCCGCTGCTCTGGATGCGCTACAGCCCGACGAGTTTATCGTGGCTGTTTTAGGTTTCGATGTCTCTGGTCTCGCCAGCGGTGCCACTACTTTACTCTCCATCTTGTCGGGTGGTTTGCTCGTTGATGCAGACGGTGCAACGTTACCGATCACTGGAACGTCAGGTGCCAGTATTGTGGGAATACCACTACCGGCCACACCATTACTATTTCTGGTTGCCTTGTTCGGCCTAGCCGCAACACGTCGGTCGATTGCCCGGGGCAGTCTGTAGCCAGCCACAATAATTAGTGCCTGGATACCCGGGCCACACTCCAGCACAGGAGATCGCAGATGCGCGTTCTAAAACAGTTACTGGGCATCGTGATGCTCCTAGCAATTAGTAGCGTTTCATACGCGCAATGTGGCGGGCCAGTTCCGTTACTGTGTGATGCGGATGGTAATCTCGACGTCAACATAGACGACATCAACGCGATTAATCTTGCCAAGGGCTCTCTTGCTACCGGCCCCGACGATGTTCGGGATATCGATGGCGACGGGGTGATTACCGTGCAGGATGCCAGGCAGTGTGTTGCACATTGCAGCCTTCCCAATTGTGTTGACCCTGCGGCTAGAGCATCTGCAAGAGTCGCCGTTGCAGGCGATCTACTGTCAGGACCTCTGGCACGTGGTGTCGCCGGTGACTTTGTATTGGAAAATGAGCATCTGCGCATCATCGTCCAAAAAGCGGGCCGGCAATGGCTTAGCATCGGTACCTATGGCGGCAATATTATCGACGTTAGTCGCAAAGATGAGATGGGCGGAATGTTGCCTGACCACATGGAAGAATTTGTCTTCGGCCTGAACATTGAAAACACGCCCAACTATACGGATGTGCGTGTCGAGCACGATGGCAGTGACGGTCTGCCGGCGGTGATTTGTGCCACCGGCCCTGATGACTTGCTGGAGCTGGCCAACGCCAGTTCCGCTATCCGTGATTTTGGCGTAGAGCCGCCGGCCAGTTCAGATGATCGCGACTTACCAGTGGAAATTGAGACCTGCTATTCGCTGGCGCCCGGCGATCGCTATGTTGTACTTGATAGCGACTTTAGAAATTTGGATTCCGTTGATCTTCCTGTGTATATGACGGAGTACCTGAATGGATCCGGGCAAGTGGAATTCTTTCAGCCCCACGCAGGATTTGGCGAGCCCACATTCACCGGTTCGTGCCCCCTGGAAACACTAGTCGCATGTGACGCAGAAGTAGGCGGTTTATGTGATCAATGTAATTTTGTAGTGTATAGCGGAGTTGATGGTGCTGCGGGAGTGTCTTACGGACTTATTCATGGCGAGCAGCGTTCGTCCAGTTTTTCTACCGCTGGCATTAATATTGTCGTCTACGGCGCCGCAGTGGTAGAGCTTCTTCTTGGAATTGCACCCGCAAACTTCACCATTCCTGGTGATGGGGTTTTATCGATGCGACGTTACTTCGCGGTAGGCGATGGCACCGTTGCCAGCATCTCTACCATTCGCGATGAACTGTTTGGCATAGAGACTGCCGAAATTCACGGCGCGGTGAGCAGTGGCGGACAGCCTCTGCAACACGCGCAAGTCGTGGTCTACCAAGTTCTGGATGAGCTGACCGATCCTCCCTCTCTGTTTGTGGTGAACCACTCACGCACTGACGCCGCCGGCCAGTACAGCCTCGATCTACCACCGGGTGACTACGAGATGAGGGCAAACATGGAAGGATATCCGTTCCCCGTTGGCGGCCCGTCACTTTTAACAGTGGCGGCAGGTGTTGCGGTGATTCGAGATTTCGATATGCCTGTGCCTGGCTACCTGGATGTGACCGTCATCGATGAGACGGGACCGGGGCCTGCCAAGGTGCAGTTAGTTGGTTTTGATCCCAGCCCGTCTTTAGCGAATGTCGTTAGTGGCAACGGAGCCGGTGTTTTCGGTGACATCAATGCGGATGCGCTGCCCTTTGGTATCGCACAGGTAGGGTTTATAGATCGTAACGGTGCCGGCGAGAGAATTACTGTCGAACCGGGCGACTATCAGCTGGTGGTATCGAGAGGACCTCGCTACTCGGTATACAAGGAAGCTATAACCATCACCTCTGGGCAAGTTACAACTGCCCAGGCTGAAATCGTGAAACTGCTGGATGACACCGAATTTGTGCACGGTGACTTCCATGTTCACTCCATTGACAGCCCCGATGCGGAAGTTACCCGCGCGGAACGGGTGGCCGTTATGTTAGCCGAGGGGATGGATTTCTTTACCCCGTCTGACCATGGCGTTCGCTCTGACTTTGTTCCCACACTACAAGCCATGGGCGTGGAAGATCTGATCGCCGTCGCAGCCAGCAGTGAAACCACCACGTTTGATTATGGGCATTTCAACAGCTGGCCCATGACGATTGATCCGAACAGTATCAGCGGGGGCTCCTTCGACTGGGCTGGAGCCGCTTTCCCGGGAATGGATTTCCCCGAGTTTGGCAGCTACAACCTGCCGCCGTCAGACATCATCGCCGGATTACTCTCCGACCCCAAAGATAACCTCGTGCAGATCAACCATGTAGCGGGGTTCTTTGGCGCCGGTGGACTTGGAATCGATACGGGTATGACACCCCCTCAATCCAGTGTAGATCCGGCGTTACGCAGGCTGGACCCAAGCATTACCAACGGCTTCGATGACGGTTTCGATGCGCTTGAGGTGTGGATAGGGACCAATGGCCGAGGTGGCATAGTTAATGAATTCCTGGGCCAGAATGCGGGCGACTGGTTCAATCTCATGAATCAGGACATCGTACGTATTGGTATCGCCAACTCCGATACGCACGACCGACGCTTCACCCGGACCTCCGCGCGCACACTGATTCCAAGCGCAACGATTGACCCGATCAATCTGAGTACCCAGGCCGAGGTGCTTGCCGCAACGGTATTGGATGGTAAGGCCGTAGGCACCAACGCACCGTTCCTGTTACTGCAGGCAGATGGCGAGTTTGGCGCACAGCCACAGCATGCCGGGCTGAGGCTGGCCGATGACACCACCATGCCAGCCGACTCTGGCAGCGATGTTGTATTGACGGCTACCGTCAGCACGCCAGCGTGGGCGCCGGTTGATAGAATAGAGTTCTACATTAATAACCAGCCACAACTCACTAGCGCACCCGGTGCATCCGCACGTTATGGTGTGTGCGCGGATGCATGGGTGGAGGCAGGTGACCCGGCTTGGGTTGCCGTTAATGTTGTGATCAATGCTTTTGTGGTCGGCGCTTCGCGTACAGACATTACGGCGACACTGACTTTGGATAATGTGACTGAAGATGCGTGGATAGTTGCCGTGGCGCGCGGTTCCGATGGTGTGTCTGAGCCATTGTTTCCGGTATTACCCGCAAGCCTGGATTCGGGTGGTAATTCTACGCTGGCAGACCTCACCGACGGCAACCTTGGTGAGGGCGGTACGCCTGCGTTCGCATTTACTAATCCGTTGTTTGTTGATGTGAATGGTGATGGCTGGACTGCGCCTGGCGTTGCTAATGCGGCATGCTCGCTGTCTTTGTGAGGCGAGCCTGACTTGTCGCAAGGCTGAATAAAAAATAGTGGGGCCTGAACCTATATAAGGTTCGGGCCCTCTTTCCTGATTATTGAAGTTGAACTAGTTTGTTCGCTATCAACCGCGCTACACTCCTTCCATCGCCGCTCCCGCTGAAAATCAATTTTATTGCACCAAGTTATAACACTGGGCAATACGGGAAGTGGCAGACTTGCACCGGTCGCCTTTATATCGGACGCGAATACCCACAAACACTACCGGAAGAATATGAGCCTGTTGAAGCCTTGGCTTCTGGCTTTTCAGTTAAGGAGAAATGCTAGATGGAATATAGAAAGTTGGGGGCATCCGGCCTAAAAGTTTCAGAGTTGTCTTTTGGCTCTTGGGTCACATTCAACAAGCAGGTCGACTCCAAGTTGGCCGAAAAAATGTTCGGAACCTGCTTTGATGCAGGCATCAATTTTTTCGACAATGCCGAGGGTTATGAGGCCGGCGGATCGGAGATTGTAATGGGTAAAGCGCTTAAAACGCTTGCGCGGCCTCGAGACAGTTACTGCGTTTCGTCCAAAGTATTCTTTGGTGGCACCCCTAGCCCGATGCCGACTCAGATGGGTCTTAGCAAAAAACACATCACCGAAGCCTGCCATCAGGCGATGGAACGTCTACAGGTAGACTATCTTGATATGTACTTTTGTCACCGCGCAGATCCCGATACACCCATAGGTGAAACCGTATGGGCTATGCATAACCTCATCACCCAGGGAAAAGTACTGTATTGGGGCACATCGGAATGGACTGCTGCGGAGATTGAGCAGGCCTATGAGTTTGCTCATGCGAATCATCTAACACCGCCAACCATGGAGCAGCCGCAATACAATCTTCTCGATCGAGAGCGGTTTGAAGTAGAGTACGCCCCCCTTTTTGAACGCTACGGAATGGGAACGACTATCTGGTCCCCGTTGGCTTCTGGAGCGTTAACAGGGAAGTACCTGGATGGTATCCCCGAAGGTTCGCGCGCTTCTCTGGGGGGCTATGAGTGGTTGAGAAAAACGATGGTCGAATCCGATAGAGGGCAGGCCAGAATGAAGAAGGTCGCTGAACTGATGCCCATCGCCCAGGATCTAGGCGTGAGTCTTTCAAAATTGGCACTTGCCTGGTGTTTGCTGAATAAGAATGTTTCGACGGTGATTCTGGGAGCTTCCAGAATCGAGCAGTTAGAGGAAAATATAACGGCACTGGAGGTAGTGCCGTTATTAACAGAAGACATTCAGTCCAGATTAGAGGCCGTCTGAAATCTTAAGTAGAGATGGCGGTTCAGCTGGGCCCGAAGTCGTATTGGCCGCCCTTGCTCATTGCTGTTTGATAGGCCGGCCTGGCTTGTAGCCTATCGCGGAACTGCACCAGATTCCCAAAGGATTCCATGGGCGTCATTAGCGGTGCGATTTCAGCGACGAAAGAAAGCTGAATGTCTGCGCCGGAAAAAGTGTTGTCCACAAGCCACTCCTGGCCCTCAAGTGTTGCATTCAGATAACCCAGATGACGATTCAACTCGTCGGTGATTCTCGGCTGAAGGGCTTCACCGCCATCGGGTAGCCTGCCGGTATACATACGCATCATTAACGGAAGCATGACGCTACCTTCCGAGTAATGTAACCACTGCAAATAGCTTTCATGCTGCGCCGTACCCTCAGCAGGTCGAAGGCGACCATCGCCATAGATCCTCAAGATATAGTCGATAATTGCACCCGATTCGATGATGGTGTTGTCACCATCGGTGATCATTGGGGACTTACCAAGCGGATGAATCGCTTCCAGCTCTGGCGGTGCCAAATTGGTTTCTGCGTTGCGTTTGTAATGCTCTATGCTGTAGTCCACCTGCAGCTCTTCGAGAAGCCAAAGTATGCGTTGTGAGCGGGAGTTGTTGAGGTGATGTACGATTAGCATGGTCAGGTCCATCCTGAATTTTGGAGCTGGGAGCCTATCATAGTTTCCTTACAGGCAGCGCCTTTGTCATGTCGTTGCCCCTTTGGCTGCAGCAGTTGGAGCGCGATGCTTCATGGTGACGTAAAGTACGTCCGCAGCCGTCAGCGATAATTTGGTAGGCCTATTGTTTCTCTACAATCTTGTTTGACCTCAAACGCTTGCTATATTGAATGGTCATCGCTCTGGCTTTTCGATAAAAAAGCCATTTATTGGTGAACGTTTCTGACATGGGGTGCTCTAAGCTGCGATGTATATGAGCTGCACATAAATTCACTCACATCAACGAGGGCCTGCAAACGCATTATTTCTGTTACGGCTGTAGTATTCTGCTCGACGTTCATCGAGCGGTAGTCGCGTTAATGTGAGTATGCCAAACAATAAGCACATCAATAAAATAG
The DNA here is from genome assembly GCA_047611225.1 of Halioglobus sp. GTDB lineage: Bacteria > Pseudomonadota > Gammaproteobacteria > Pseudomonadales > Halieaceae > Marimicrobium. Next base: position 8,696 of record JBLFWP010000008.1, on the reverse strand, counting down.
TTTAGGGGATAGACATGATTCAAACAAAACTGAAGCTATCAGGTATTGCAGTAGCGATGTCCGCGGCGGGCCTAATCGGCTGCGCCACAGGCCAGGTTCAGCCGGCAACATCTGCAGCAGCGGCACTCAATTCAACTGATTTGGCGCATTGCTATAACGTGAATGCCTGCAATGGTCATAATGATTGTAAAACCGCCGAGAATGCTTGTGCAGGCCAAGCCGAATGTAAGGGCCATGGTTTCGTTGCGATGCCGACTAAAGCCTGTGGCGATGTAGGTGGTGAGGTGAGAGACGAGTGGCGTGGTGCAGTCAGCCAAGCAGATTTGGTTCATTGCTATGACGTTAACGTCTGCAAGGGCCACAATGATTGTAAAACCGCCGAGAACGCCTGCTCTGGACATGCAGAATGTAAAGGCCACGGTTTCGTTGCAACAACCGCGAAATCTTGTGGCGATATCGGCGGTAAAGTGGGCGCCTAGTTCCAAGGGTTCGCTACACTAATTTCCTTTGGAAGCATTCACGCTTCGCAGTTAAGCTTGAAGATCCTGTTGGGGGAAGGTTCCCTCAACAGGTATCCCTTATACCTACCCCAAAAGAAGATCCACCATGGAACCGCATTATCTAGGTTTCGGCCTCGGCATGAGGACCAACCATTTCCAGGATATTCTGGATACCTCTCCCAGCGTGGACTGGTTTGAAATTATCTCCGAAAATTTCATGGTCGCTGGAGGCAAGCCCCGTTACTACCTGCATCAGGTTCGCGAACGATACCCAATTGTCATGCACGGTGTGTCTCTCTCTATTGGGTCGACAGACCCTCTAGATTACGACTACCTGCGCAAATTGAAAGTACTGGCCAACGAAGTTGATCCACCGTGGTTCTCAGACCATTTATGCTGGACTAGCGTCGGCAACGTCAACAGTCACGATTTATTGCCGCTACCTTACAGTGAAGAAGCTATCGAGCATGTCGCCGGGCGTATTCGCGAAGTGCAGGATTTTATGGGCAGACCCATGTTGCTGGAAAATGTCTCTAGCTACCTCACCTTCAAAGAGTCAGCGATGACGGAGTGGGAATTTTACAGTGAGGTCGTTGAACGCGCTGACTGCCTTATGCTGCTCGACATTAATAACATCTATGTCAGCGCGCGCAATCATGGCTTTGATAGTGAAACTTATTTGGACAGTATCAACCCCAAAAGAGTGCGCCAATTTCACCTTGCGGGCCACACGGACTATGGGGACTATGTCATAGACACACATGACTACGACGTGCCCGAGTCGGTATGGGAGCTTTATCACAAGGCACTGCAGCGATTTGGTCCGGTGAGCACCATGATAGAGCGAGATGGAAATATTCCGTCTCTGGCGGCCTTGCTGGAGGAGCTTGAAAGCGCTCGCCAGATTGCCAGCGCCACGCTGCCCAATTCTTTGGGGACTGTTTGATGGCCGACTCCAATCTAGCTACCCGTCAGCATGAGCTGATGCAGTACCTCACTGGTCATGGCAGCGAGATTGCCGACCATGTCGTGGATCAGGGAAATGTGAGCGTAGACGCCCGACTGGCAATCTATCGCAACGCCTATCGCATGCGCTTTACAGAGACGCTGGAGACCGATCACGAAATGCTCGGCCTCTATCTGGGCGATCAGTTGTTCGATCAGATGGCCGCTGACTATATCGATACCTGTCCCTCGGAATATCGCTCCTTGCGCCAATACGCGGATCGGCTGCCAGTATTTCTCGCAGAATCCGAACCTTTTTCCCAGCACCCTATCCTCAGCGAATTGGCCTCTTTTGAGCGCTTATTGCTCACCGCCTTTGATGCTGAAGAAGGTCAGCGTCTCGATCAAGCGCAGCTCGCAGCTCTGCCCGCCGAACAATGGCCCGCCATGCAGTTGAAGTTTCACCCCAGCATGCAACTTTTCAAAGCGCAGTGGAATTCAGTGGAAAGCTGGCAGGCACTAAAGGCGGGACAAGCACCGACGGCAGCCCAGAGTAGTCAAGGTATATGGCTGTTGTGGCGCAATCGAGAACGATTGACGGAGTTTGCCTCTGTTACCACCCAAGAGCATTCTGTGTTGCTGATGGCGTTAGAGGGCGCGCCGTTCGCGCAGTTGTGCGAAGCACTACTGGAGAATTACCGAGATGATGAGGCTGGTCAGGTGGCCGTGCAATACTTGATTGGCTGGATGGAAAAAGGACTACTGCTGAACCACGAATTCGTGAAGGGCTAGTGACGGGTTAGTGGCGGTATTACTGATATCGATTCAATTTCAGTCTTCGGGAAACCGAGGATCTACTGGCTTAACCCGGCATCAAGTTCGGTCTGTAAGCGGCCAATAGCCCGAGGCGCCGAGCTCAGCACTTGGTGGATTACTTTTGCATTGAGCAAGCGGCCCTCTTAACCGCTCATAGTCAAAGGTGCTGAATTTTCCGGCTCACGAAAGTCTAATTGCTCGAACCTTTTCGGCTGCGGTCGCGTTTGGTTCGAGCAGTCTCATCTTCACCGCTTACCTTCTTTGGCGTCTCTCCTTTTGCAATTTTTGATGCGCGGCTTACTACTATTAAGTCCAGCGTCTCCCTGTCGTCCAGCTGGGTCGCATTTTTCTCCAATGTATCTAGCTCCTCAAAACTGTATACGTCATTCTTTAACTTCTCGATTCTGTCCATAGACTACCTTCTTACTTTCAAGTTACTGGCCAATACCTTTTGGTACTAGGCGACTATAACATTAGATCCTGGTTTATAGCGCCGCGGGACTGCGTCCGGATGCGGCTCACTTCGACCTACCTATTGTAAGCCGGAGAGCTTTCTTGGCGTTAGGGCAGTTACTTGATTGCAGGGGCTGGATTTCCTTGATCTGGAGGCTTTAGCCTGTCGATACCGCGTGGGTCACGCTCAACGATTCATTACAGTTCATGCTACCGTCCAGACGCTACTCAATCTTGGCGGGCACACGGTTAGGGTTCATCATTATCGGAGTCTGAGGGTATATTTTTAGATGAATGGAGCACGGCGGGGCCTGAAACTGGGAGATGGGTGCAACAGAGCCTGGATTTTGAACCTGTCAAAACCCGTTAGGGACATTGCTGCTAATTTAAAGTATTCGTTAAACTGGGAGGAGCTTTACTGCCGCAAGTTCCCAATAATGCAAAAAGGATGACGCCATGAAAATTGGTATTAATGGAACGGGGCTGGTCGTAAAAGCCTCCATTGAAGCAATCACAGAAGATGCTAGATCAGCACTCAAAGACGGCTTCTCAAGCTACTGGCTAGCCGAACATCCAACGGGAGGGTTTGACGCCCTGACGGTATTGTCGGTGGTTGCTCAGGCAGTGCCAGATATCGAGTTGGGAACGGCGATTGTTCCGACCTTGCCCCGGCATCCCATGGTTATGGCGGGTCAGGCGCTGACGACTCAAACAGCTACAGATGGCCGCCTAACCCTTGGCATTGGTCTCTCTCACGAGGTGATGATGGCGCAGTTGGGCATTGGATTCGATAAACCAATAAGGCACCTCAAAGAATACCTTTCCATACTGATGCCTTTGCTTGAAGACGGGAAAGTGGCATTCAAGGGAGAAACACTTTCGTGCGAGGCTGAGGTTTTCAAAACAGCCGGCTCCAGGCCCGGCGTTGTTGTCGCGGCGCTTGGCCCTCAAGCATTGAGAGTCGCCGGCGCAAGGACCGATGGCACTACGCTTGCATGGGTGGGCCCCAAGACAATTGCTGAACATATTGTCCCGACAATCGGAGCTGCCGCTGAGAAAGCGGGCAGGGTTGCGCCGCGTATTATTGCGACATTACCCATCTGTGTGACTAAAGACCCCGGTGCGATTAGAAGTCAAATTTCAAAAACTCTTTCCATGTACGGCCAATTGCCTTCCTATAAGGCGATGTTTGAAAGAGAAGGGGTGAGCGAACCTGGCGATCTGGCGCTGGTCGGTAGCGCCAGTGAAGTAGAGGATAGCCTGGCAAAACTGATGGAGTCCGGAGTTACGGATTACGCCGCGTCGGTCTTTGCAACATCCTCCGGAGAGCATGTCCAGACCAGAGAGCTGTTATGCCGGATGTGTCAGATTCTGTAAGCAACCACTAGCGTGTACTTTGGAAGCAGGCAACACACAGAGTCCAAGAGGTGAGGAACACATGCAGCAACAAAGACTGGGGCGATTGTTTGATGTAAGCCGTTATGCATTAGGCGGCGGGGGTATTGGACAGGTCTGGGGCTCCACATCTCAAGGTGAGGCGATAAAGACAGTTAAGGCCGCGCATGAGGCGGGTATCAATCTGTTTGATATGGCACCTCTGTATGGCAGCGGGGAAGCGGAAAAAGTGATGGGGCTGGCTTTCCCCGATGGTTATCCGGATACCGTTCTCCTAACGACCAAATGCATGTTGGGTGCTGCAAAAAGTGCAGATATTGAAGACATACTGTCCAATTCTCTACAGCAAAGTTTGGTTTTGCTAAAACGAGATTATGTGGATATTTTTATATTGCATGGTTATGTAGTTCCCGATAATTGGCAGACAAACTTACCGGAAAAATTGTTATCAACAATTGCAGTTACTTCGTCTACCTTTAATGACTATGTAATTCCGGCCTTTGAAAAGCTGAAACAGAGAGGGCGAATTAGAGCCTGGGGTGTTACGGCTGCCAGTACGCAGGTAACCAATCTGGCTATCATCAATGCCCAGAGACGCCCGGATGTTGTCCAGTGTGTGACCAATTTACTCGATTCGCCAGGCAGCATGGCAATTGCCGGAGAAAAGCCAAACCCTCGCGCAGTTATTCAACAAGCAAAGGACCGATCGATTGGCGTCATGGGTATTAGAGCGGTTGCGGCAGGCGCCCTAACCAGTGCCATTGACAGGTCTGTCGCAGCGAATTCAAGAGAACAGATTGATTTTGACCGAGCCGCAACGTTTCGATCAATCGCTGCTGAGATGGAAATATCCCCGGCACAACTCGCGCACCATTACGCCTTGTCGATGCCCGGGGTTGATACGGTTGTTTTAGGCGTGAAAAATCGGCAGGAACTGGCAGAGTGCTTGGCAGCAGAAGCAGCGCCCGACCTGGATGCGTCTCTGATGCAGCGAATTGATACGGCCGTTCGTAAGTAAGTAGAAACAGATTTATTTTTGGACTAGTACCCTCCTTGGTGTTCCCCCATGCACGGTGCTCTATACGCAGGCGCACACACTGTTCGATTTCTTCAATAAGCGCACCGCCTCCCTGACCTATGACACAGGCCCTAAAGCCGACGGCAAAAATACCCTTAACTATATGATTTATAAGTTAAAATAGGATATGCCGTGTGAGGCCTCCTAGCTGCCGATTATGAGTGGGTGGGAGAGAGATGATCCGGTTTAGTCTGTCGCAGAAAAGGTTTGGTTTTTCCTAGTGATGAATACTGTAGTAACCGATATCGAACCCCTGGTGAGCTTCGCGGCTCACCCAAAAAAGTTTGTTTTTTAGTAAACCGAAAAAGTGGCGTAACGGCGAGTCTAAACAGGCGGCTGGGACTATTATTTTCTCAGTCGGCGTCCTATAGTCTCATCAGAATGACAGCCCCCGTCATTCCTCGAAAGGTGATTATATGAGCACAACATTTAACCTCGGGTTTGAGTTTATCAAGAAGCTGGGTGAGGATTTGGATAGCGCCGATTTTGATTTGCCTCCCTTCCCCGAATCAGCGCTTCGTATTCAGAGCGCTTTGAGCGACCCGGATGTAACGATCGAACAGCTGAGTATGCTGGTGCTTTCGGAACCTATGTTGGCGGCGCGGTTGTTGCGAATGTCCAATTCAGTAGGACTGCGCGGCAGAATGGAAATTACTGACGTCAAAACAGCAATTTCTCGCATAGGTCTCGATATGGTGCAGAACGCCGCCGTGTCGTTTGCGGCCCGAGAAGCCTTTCAGGCGCCCAGTGGCAGTCCATTGTTGAAACGGCTAGACGAAGTCAGGAAGCACAGTATTCTTGTTTCTGTACTGGCCTACAGCCTTGCTCAAAAAGTGAGATTCGTGGGAAAACCGGACGAGGCCATGCTCGCCGGATTACTACACGCGGTTGGTAAGCTCTATATATTGATGGGTGCAGATGCTTTCCCCGATTTGTCTAACAATGAAGAGGCACTGGAAACCGTGCTGAGTGAGTGGCATACCGGCGTTGGTCGCGCAATTGTTGAATCCTGGGGGTTCCCGGAGAACATCGTGGACGCAGTCGATGAACACGAACTGCAGGAACGGGAAGAATATCTTTCGGCCGACATTACCGACCTGGTGCTGGTGGCCAACTTAATCGCCCTGGAGAACAGGGCGACTGCCGCAGAGGGGAATGAGCCAGATAAGTTGGCCGGCTTGGCCTCTTTGTCACGTATGAATATCGATGTCGATCAACTGCGGACTATTCTGCAGGAATCTGAAGAAGAGATACGTTCTATGACAGAGGCGATGAGTGGCTGACAAGTGTGTGTCGCCAGCGTGCTGAGAATTTAACTGGCCAGCATTGTTAGAATCGGTGGAGAGCCTGCCCGCTAAGCGCTTCCATTTACCATTGCCGTTTCCATACCTCTACAAGCCCTGTTGATCCCACACTCACCAGGTCTCCACGATTGTTTTCCGCAACATCAACAACAGGGAAATCAATATGCCACCTAGCGATATTCTCGCCATTGATTGGGTTCCAGATTCCTATGGCCTTAGAGGGTGAAGCAATTAGCAGACGCTTCCCATTGGCGGAAAAGCGAGCCGTGGAGATGTACATCCAGCGTTGATGGTGATTCAAGGGCGCCGTCAACTCGCCGCTGTCCAAGTTCCACAGCCGTTGATTGTTCAGGGTGTCGGAGGTAAAGCCCACACTGAAAGTGCTGTCAAAGGCTACTTTGGCCGCTCGATTATTGTGGGTAAATGTCTGCAGGATATCGCCTGTGGCCGTATCCCAATACACCGCCGCGGTATCGACGGAACCACTGAGGGCAAATTTGCCGTCGGGAGACAATTTGAGATCGGTGATTTTATCGGTGTGCAGGGAGTAATCGCGTCTGCTCGAAGTGGCCTTATCAAACAGCACCATGAGGCCGTTGGAAAAGCCCGCGAGGATCCTTGATCCATCTTCCGAGGGCGATACCGCGGTCAGGCGCGCTCCTTCCATGGTCCAGATGCGTTTGGCCGAACTATCCGCTATATCGAGGATCATAAAATAGTTGAGATCGGCCTGGCGTTCGGCATATTCCTCTACAGAGTGATCGACTCCCGCCAGTAATAGCATTTTTCCGCTGGCTGTAAACTTAAGGAATTGGGCTCCACCGCCAAACTCTTCTTGCGGCCAGCTTTGAATTTGCTTGCGCTGCGCTATATCCCAGACGCTCACTGCACCATCAATCGTGGCAACAGCAGCAAAAGCACCGTCTGCGGACAACGCGACCGCAACTACCGATTCTCCCGTCTCACCATCGGCAGCATCTGACAATGACAGTGAGTAATCCAGCTGCGGCTTGGCATTACAAGCAGCAAGTAAAATTGCTAGCAACAGCACTACCGTACGAGAGATTGTCTGCAGTGCTTTAATTATCCGTCTCCTTTGCGATGAAAGTATAAAGCAAATGGGTACCAAGGGGTCAGGCCCTTTGGAAGTGGATAGGAGCTTTTCGGTACGCATGGAGTCTGACCCTTTGATTCGCTCTGCTTCATGCCGCTGTGGAATATGGTCTTTGTACTGATATATTTTCTAAAGATATTGTAGTAATTACTGATACTATCGAAAGAGCTTTTTTTGTATCGTCCAAATCGGGGTGAAAGGCAATGAACATACACGCAGTTGATGCTGGCGTTCGACCCAATATTAATGTATCTCGAGGCCCAAATGCCGCCTCTGTAAAAGAGGCCGCTACACCTCAAGAAACAGCGCCAAAGATCGCCGATGATTCCGCTGGTGAGGCTGAAAAAGTAAAAGGTGTTGTCAGTCTCCTGCAAGCGGGGCACTTTCAAGGCGTTGCTGATGCACGTTTACGCATTAACTTTCACGACGAAATATCCCAGATAGGCGCTTCACTCACGGCTCAGCAGACCAGTGAAGCCACCTCGGGTTTCTCGGTGGGCGTCACCGAAGATGTTGCCGCTCTGGCAGTGAGCATCGATGTGAGTGAGGAGCAGGCTGCCCCCGCCACTGATGTATTTGATAATTTCACTGCGATGATTGATGCTCTGGCCGTCGAATTTGCTGATAAAGACGGCGCAGACTTCCAGGAATTAACCGCGGGATTCCAGTCCGCTGCAGACGACTTCATTCTCCAGCTACAGGATCTGCTAGGACTGGACGCAGCCGACCCCGACATAGAATCCTTTATCTCTGCTTTCGCAGCTCGTTTAGGTTCCCTCGATGGCGCTCTGGCCACAGCTGTAGACGCTCTGCCAGAACTCTCCCAACCCAATGGCAACGGCGCTGCCTACGCGAAGTTTGTGGAAATACTTGAGGGACTTGGCGCCGCCGAAGATAACTCGGGAGCAGCTGGCGACCTTGTGGAGACATTTGCTTAAAGGAAAAGCGGTGTCTATCCAATAAGCGCTCATACATTGCAGGAGGTCGGACACCCTTTTCCGCGTGAGTTATCCTACTGTAGCCTAGTGGTTAAAGACATTGAGCGGTGACCCTAACCCCTCCAGCAACCCCTCCAGCAACCCCTCCAGCAA